>NZ_FYEY01000001.1:614012-1228025 GCF_900187385.1 Streptomyces sp. 2114.4 | reverse complement strand
GTCGTCATAGAGGCGCCAGCCCGTCGGAGTGACCACTGCGAGTTTGCTTCCCTTGTCCCAGAAGGCGAGGTTCACCGCCCCGGCACGCAGACGGGTATCGATGCGCAAGGACGGCTCGCTGCCCTCCGCTCCGTACAGCCTGAGGCTCCCGGCGCCGTCGATAGCCGCCAGGTCATGGCTGGAGGGCCGAAACGCCAGTCTGTACACCTCGCTGGTGCCGGCGGAAAGACGGCGGCTGTGATGGGTGCGCAGGTCGTGGACGACGGTCGCGCCCGAACTGGTGCCGATGGCCAGGAGCCGGCCATCGTTGCTGAACACCAGCGAGGTGACCTCGCCCGAGACGGAGACGCGGCCCGCCGTACGGGCCCCGTCGGACGTCCAGATGGTGACCGAGCCCTTGTCGGTGCCGGCGGCCATATAGCGGGGTAAGGCGGTGTGGGCCAGTGCCGTTACTCTTCCGTCGCCGCGTACGAAGCGGACCAGATGCGGGCTCTGGGTCGTCAGCCGATACAGCGCCGACAGGGTCTCCGGAGTCTTCTGCACCTGATACGCCTGGAGGGCCAGGAGCGATGCGACTTCCAGGTCGTCGCCGCTCAGGTTGAGTGCGGTGGCGGCCAGTTGGCGGGCCGTCGCGATGCGAGCCTGCTCCTGCGCGGTCTGGCGCTGTACGAAGGCGTAGACCGCCGCCGTAGTGGATAAGACGGCCAGCGCTGTCATGGCCGCCAGCATCCCCCGCCGGAAGCGCTGGAACCTCCGGCGCTGGGACACGTCCTCGCCGATCAGTTCGTCCTTGGGGCGCTTGTGCAGAGGAGCCGCCAGATCGGCCACGCATTCACGGAAGCGCGGGTCGCGCAGGTCGCCTGTGTGGTCTTCACCCATCCAGCTCAGGTCCACCCACCGCGGTTCCTCCTCGAAGAGGCCACTGAGTTCGGGTGGCAGACACGTGGTCCGCGCCCAGTCGAAATCCCGCGCAGTATCATCCCAGTGGAGCTCACCTCCCGTGACGACCAGCAGCAGATTTCGCGCCCGGGGCCCCTGCCGCCACCAGGAGATCTCCTTCGCCACCCAGGGGGAGCGTGCGGACTGGGGCGACGCCATCAGCACGAGGAACTCGGAGTCGCCGAGCGCCCGCTCCACTGTGCTCCAGAGCCCCGGATCGGCAGACAGGGCGGCATTGTCGAGAAAGACCCGAAGGGCTCGCGTGCTGTTCCACGGCTTGGCGAAGCTGTGCAGGGCCTGCCGCAGGTGCTGCGCCCGACGAATATCCGCTTGATGGCTGTATGAGATGAATGCCGCATAGCGCATCGTGGAGTTCCCCCTGTCTTCCGTACACACTGCTGGGCGCCGCTGGCATTCTTGTCCAAGGGAGCGCCAACCAGCCGGGGAATCAGGGTTTTTGAGCACGTGGGCATCTGAAACAAGACGCGGGCCCGCCCTTCCGGGGCACGGGTTGAAGGGGTGGAGAGTGGAGAGAACGACCGAGGGGTTACGGGACGACGATCTCCCAGTGGTTTTCCGGTCCTCGGACGCCGCGTCCCTCATCGGGCAGCGACGCTATGTCCGCGGCACGATGTGGCGGCTGCTGCTGGCGGTGTCCGCCGCCCTGTGCGGCGCCCTGGACCACCGCGCGGCTTTGATCGGTCTGGTGACGGTTTTCGTGGCGACGGTCTGCGTGGAGGTCTGGCTGCTCGCGGAGCGACCGGAACAGGCCTGGTACGACGGCAGGGCTCTGGCCGAGTCCACGAAGACCCTGGCCTGGCGCTACGCGGTGGGGGGCGCACCGTTCCCCGCCGATCTGCCGCCGGCCGAAGCCCATCGCCGCTTCCACGAGCGCCTGGAGACACTGCTGAGGGAAGCCCCTGCCACGAGCCTTGCCCCCGTGGGGTCGATCGCCGCCACAGATGCCATGACCGCTCTGCGGTCCCGTAGTTTCGCCGACCGCAAGCGGGCCTATCTGCGCTCTCGCATCGAGGACCAGCAACGGTGGTACACGACGAAGGCGACCGGGAACATCACCCGCGCGCGGCAATGGCGGCTGTTGCTCATCGCCATTGAGGGACTGGGACTGGCAGCGGCGATTCTGCGACTCACCGGCCTGCTGACCTTCGACTTGGCAGGAGTCCTCGCGGCCGTACTGGGTGCCGGCTCGGCATGGTTCGCGGTCCGGCAGTACGAGACGCTGGGGCGCGCCTACACCTTCGCTGCCACTGAACTGAGCGTCGTTCACCAGCGACTGGCGCTGGCAGGAGACGAGTCCTGGGCCCAAGAGGTGGCGGACGCGGAGGAGGCGATCAGCCGCGAGCACACCATGTGGCGGGCTTCTCGGGGGGCGAGCTGACCGCTGCCTGACGGCAGCGGTCACTGCCGTACCGCCAGCCGGCGGTCGGCGCGGCGCGCGGGATCAGCGGTCGAGGCCGTCGCCGACTGCGTCGGCGGTAGCGGAAAGAGCCAACGCCGGCTGCCGGGGCTCCCGGCGGAAGGGGATGAGGATGCGCTCGGCGTGCTGTTCCTCGTGGCGGCCTTCAGCAGATGGCGCAGGCTGAGGATCCCCTCGACGTGCCCCGGACGACCCGGTGATCGGCCCCACCCCCTCCGCAGGGGCCCAGGACATGGTGACGGGCGCCTCCGGCATCTGAGTGGACTTGGCAGGACGACGGGAGTCGCCCCTCCGCCCGCTCCGAGGTGGGGCCCGGCCCGATGGCGGGCCGGGCCCCGGGGCTCGACGCTCAGAGAGCAGGAGTGGTCGGCACTTCTTCGCCGCACCAACTGCAGAAGCGCGCTCCTGCTTCAGCTCTCGGGTGCCCGCACGCCCGACAGGCCCGTTCCTGAGCGCAGGGCGCCTCACCGCCCTCATCGGCCGCCCGGCCGCCGATGCTCAGACCGGGACGTCGCCGGTGGACGGTCAGGTAGACCAGCCCGCGCGGTCCCGCGACCAGCGCGCGGTGCGCTGACTTCGGCAGCCACGCCACGACTCCGGATTCCAGCGTCTGCGCCCTCGTGCCGTTGTCGAGTTGTCCGTCGCCCTCGATCACGATCAGCAACACGTCCAGTTCGGCTTCGACGTGACCGGCCACGGACGTGCCCGCCGGAAGCCTCACCAGGTTGGCGTCGAGTTGCCGGTTGCTTTGTGTCAGCCGCCACAGCGCGCCGCTCTGCCCCTCGCGCGCGGCGGCGATGCACGCGTCGAGGGCCACCAGTACCTGGGACGTCTCCTGTGTGGACAGCCGTGCCTCCTGCGGGCGAGTGACGTGCGGGTCGCGAGGGCGTCGCCTCGCGCCAAGGGTGGGGAATCCGTCGTTGCGTTCGGACTTCACCCCCGGGTGGGGCCGAGCTGGACGCAGCATTCCCCGGGGCGGGGTGCCAGCACAGCCTCTACACCGCTGACCTCCAGGCCCTGCAGGTAGCCGGCGATGAAGGCGTGGTTCATGCCGCACACCAGCTCGGGGGCCTTGGCGGCCAGGGGGTGGAACGGGCAGTTGTGCAGCCGGAGTTGGGTGGGGGTTTCGCGGACCGGTTCGAAGCCGTGCTGGTCGAGCATCCGCTCGCAGACGCTGAGGCCGCGTTCCGCGCCGAGTCGGCCGGGGCGGAGGTGCTCCCGCTCGGTCTCGCCCAGTTCCCGGCCGCGCCGGCCGGCCGTGCGCACCGCGGCGTGGGTCGCGGATTCGCCGTCGTCCTCGGTCAGGACGGCCTCCAGCAGGAGATCGGCCAGCAGCTCGTGGCGGCGGTCGGGGATGCTGACGTGGATATGGCTGTCGGTGGGTTCGTAGACCTTGGGCTGGCGGCCGACCTTCCGGATTCCGCCGGGTGATTCGTACCGGGCGCGCAGCAGGCCTGCGTCCACAAGCTTGTCGAGGTGGAAGGCGGCGAGCTTGCGCGAGATGCCCACGCTGGCGGCGGCCTCGTCGCGGGTCACGGGGCGGCGCTGACGCCTGATGAACGCGAACATCTGCCGCCGGGAGTCCTCGCCGAGGACGCTGACGGACTCGATCGCCGCGTCACCTGCGGGAGTCTGCGGCATTTCGTCAGAGGTCACGTGCTCACGGTAACGCGTACACCGATAGGTGCAACCGGCGAATCCCCGTTCGGCACGGTGCCGAAGCTGGGTACCTTGACGCCTCCGGCGAATAAGACCAAGATTTGTTGGTGAAACTAGGAGGTGGTCGGCATGGTGGATGCGTCGCATGAGTACGCCAAGCGGCCGGTGAGTGCTGCGCTGGCCGGACCGTACGGGCACCCGTTCCATCCGATCCTGGTCACCGTCCCGATCGGGGCATGGGTGGGCAGCCTGGTCTTCGACATCGCCTCGCATCTCGTCCGGGACCCGGACTTCCTGGTCCGCGGGGCGATGTGGCTGATCGCGCTCGGGGTGATCGGCGCGCTGGCCGCGGCCCTGGTCGGGTTCCTGGACCTGTTCGCCATCCCGCCGGGGACCCGGGCGTTCCGCGTCGGCCTTGTCCACACGATGCTGAACCTGCTGGTGACCACCGCCTACGCCGCCAATTTCCTGTGGCGGCACGCCGACCACAGCTCCGACGCCGGCGTGGGAGGCGGGATGCTCGCGCTGAACGCCGTGAGCCTCGTGGCCCTGGGGTTCTCGGGATATCTCGGCGGAAAGCTTGCCTACCGCTACGGCGTGCGGGTCGCCGCTGAGACCACCCAGGCCGAGGGCTTCGTCCCCACCCACGCCCCGCCAGGCCCTACCGACTGATCACCTCCACCAACGTGGCCACGTACACCTGCGGCCACAGTGGGTACCCACTTCATCACGAGGAGTCCTCATGGGCATCGCCGCACTGATCACCTGGGTGATCACCGCGATCGGCGGCTTCTACATGCTTGGTACCTGGCTCTCCCGCGGAGGCGCCAAGGCCGGTAACAGCAGGCTGCCCGTCCCCGTCGTCTTCGGGCACTTCGCACTCGCCGCGGTCGGCCTGGTCGTCTGGATCGTCTATGTGATCGCCGACAAGGACGTACTGGCCTGGACCGCCTTCGGTCTGCTGGTGCCCGTAGCCCTGCTCGGCTTCACGATGCTGGCTCGCTGGCTTCCCGCGTACCGGGCCGGTTCCGCCGCCCCGGCCGCAGAGGGGCAACGGACCGGGTCCGCCGAGCGGTACTTCCCCGTGCCGGTGGTGGCCGGACACGGGCTCTTCGCCGTCGTCACCGTCGTCCTGGTGCTGCTCACCGCCCTCGGTATCGGTGGCAGCTGAGATGACCCGGCATCCCCACACCGCCGTGCACCGGGCAGCCGACGACCCGGAGATACCGATGCCCGCGCCGGCCGCGCTGCGTGTCGTCCACGAAACCGACGGCACCGACCTGGCCGCCGCCGAACGCGCCGCCGGACAGTTCCTGCAGGCTCTCGGCATCAGTACCGACACCGAGAGTCTGCGCGGGACGCCCGGGCGCATGGCGCGCGCCTACGCCGAGCTGTTCAGCCCCCGCCCGTTCGACTTGACCACCTTCCCGAACGACGAGGGCTACGACGAACTCGTCCTGGCCCGCAGCATTCCCGTGCGCTCGGTGTGCGAGCACCACCTGCTGCCGTTCGTCGGCACCGCCCACGTCGGCTACCTGCCGGGCCGGCGGATCCTCGGCCTGTCGAAACTGGCCCGAGTCGTCGAGCACTTCGCCTGCCGCCCGCAGGTCCAAGAACGCCTCACCAAACAGGTCGCCGACTGGCTGCAGAACCAGCTGGAGCCCAAGGGCGTAGGCGTCGTCATCGAAGCCGAACACACCTGCATGACCCTGCGCGGCGTGCAGGCCACCGGCTCCAGCACCCTCACCTCCACCCTCCTGGGCTCCCTCCGCAGCGACGCCCGCTCCCGCAGCGAGTTCCTGGCCCTGGCCGGCCTCACCTGACACGCCCCTGTGGGGCACTCCTTCGCCCGAACGGAACCGAAAGACCGACGTCATGGAAATCTGGATCAATCCCGCCTGCTCCAAGTGCCAGTCCGCGCTGTCCGTGCTCGACGCGGAACAGGCGCAGTACACGGTGCGGCGCTACCTGGAAGACCCGCCGACCGTGCAGGAACTCGACACGGTCCTGCAGCGCCTGGCGCTGGAGCCGTGGGACATCACGCGCCTTGGCGAACCGGTCGCCGTCGAACTGGACCTCGCAGCGTGGCCGCGCGAACCGGCGGACCGTACCCGGTGGATCGCGACACTGACCGCCCACCCCACGCTGATTCAGCGCCCGATCATCACGGCCGACGACGGCACTGCGGTGGTGGGCCGGTCACCGGAGTCGGTGCGCTCCGTCTTGCCGTAGTGGCCGCCGGAACCGCTCCTGACGAGGCCACGGCGTCGCGGCTGTGGCCTCGTCCGTGCGCGACGGGGCGTTGCGGGCGGAATCACGGCACGAGGATGTCAGCTGCGCCTGCCGAGCACCGTGGGCAGTTCACCCTCGCACGGGCCGGTCAGGACCGCCGAAAGATCGGGCGCCAGGTAGTCCCTCTGCGAGACCGACCCCGCATGCGCCGGACCATAGTGGTGGTGCGGCTCGGGCGACGACTGTTCTTGGCAAAGCGGGAGTGCCCGTCACATCGGCCGGAGGACGGCGAGGTACCCGGTGCACACAAGTTCGCCTAACCTGGGTGTGTCGGGTGGCCCCTGACAAGCGGCCGTGCCCGGAAGGCCCCTGGACGCAGGGACGCTCTGCGTCGTGCCGGGGAACCAGTGCCGCTTCGACATGCATGCAGGGACGGACCAGCAGATGCAGGTGAGGTATGAGACCGGCCTCGTGCCCTTTGCAAGCCCGCCGGGGTGGGAATCGCGACATCGGGTGACGGGAGAAGCAACCCACGGCGAGGGCCCGGCTTGGCGGGCGAGATGTCGTGGATAGGGTCGCGCTCACAGCCGCCGGTCTCTACGCCATCGTCCTGCTGCGCGCCGGAGGGACCTTCGCCGTTGGCCGGCTCGCCGGGGCCGGTGCCAGGCGCGGCAGGCTCGCGGAGCGGATCTCCACGGCCAGGTTCCGGCGCGCCGAACGGGCGATCCAGCGGTGGGGCGCACCGGTGGTGGCCGTCTCCTTCCTGACCGTCGGGTTCCAGACCGCTGCCAACTTCCTCGCGGGGAGTATGCGTATGCCCCTGTCGCGCTACCTCCCGGCCCTGTTCGTGGGCGGAGCGGGCTGGGCGCTGGTCTACGCGACGGCCGGGATCGGCGCGCTGGAACTGCTGGCAAGGCTTTCTGCCGGGCAGACGGCGATCGGCGTGGCCGCGGTCGCCGCCTTTCTCCTCGGGGTATGCGGCGTGGTGGTGTACCGGGGCAGAAAAGCGGCTGCGGCCCCTCGCAATGCCGCGGCAGACGAATCCTGAGACGCGCCGACGCAGCACCGGGTACTCGCCGAGTGGGGAATCCACTGAGCGAGAATCCACTGAGCGAGAAACCCCTGAGCGAGAAACCCCTGAGCGCGAACACCCCGACGGTGGCCTCGATGACTTCCCTGCCGCTGATGGACAGGAACACCTGGGGACGCGTGCTCAGACGGTGATGACGACTGACGGCTGCCTCGCGGCCAGGCGTCCGCTCCGGGCCAGTGCCGCGAAAAGGAGGAAGGGGTGGTGGGACACGACCGTGCGCCATTGGGCCGGCACTCCGGCCGCCCGAGGACCCCCCTTCTCTGCGGAGTCGCCGCGTCCGGCGGGCAGAGCGCGCCACTGCAACAGGGTGAGCACGGCGAAGATGGCCGCGGCTGCCGCGCACACCGCGCGGAAGTCGGCGGCCAGGAGAGCGAGGCCGACGAGCGGGGCCTGACCCCGTGCGGGCGGGTGTAAGTCGCCCGCCGTCGGGGCCGGGGCTCGCCGTCGGGATCCTTGTGCCGTCCGCCGCGCTCGGCCCACTGCCGGCCGGGTGGGGCTGGAGGCTGAGCGGGCCGAAGTCGTCCAGGCACAAGACGACTTCGGGCTCGCCTTCCTCGGGTATGACCTCGCCGTCGGCGATCGCGTAGAGGTGCTCGACCCGGGCCTTCTTGGCGGCATAGGCAGGGGCGCGGGACGTCTTCCAGGTCTTCATGCGTGGAAACGAAACGCCTCCTCCCGGAGCAGGACCCGAAGGCCCTCGTGGCTGATGTCGTCGACCACCCCTCGGCCGCCAGGAAGTCTGCCGGCTTGGCCAGGCTCCAGGTCGAAAACGGCAGACCGTGCCCGGCCGGCCTGGACTTGGCGATCTTCTTGATCTCGCGCCGCTCGGGCAGGTGAAGGTCCTTGGCCGGCCGCCTTTGCACTTCGGGCAGAGGGAGTCGAAGCCGTCGGCGTTGAAGTTGTGGATCACATCTCGGACCCGTCCGCGCTGGTGAACGTCACTTCGGCGATCTTCGGCACGGGCATGCCCTGCGCGGACAGCAGCACCATCTGCGCCCGCCGCCAGGTCACCACCGACCCGCTGCCCCGGCGGATGATCCGCAGCAGACGCTGCCCCGCGTCGTCATCGGTCTCGCGGACGCGTACTCGCTCAGCCACCAGCACAGCTTCCCTGCCGCGCGCTGCCGGCGGTGGTCATTCCGCCGGCGTGCCGATCCGCAGCCGGTTGCCGTCAGGGTCACGCAGCTCAATCTCACGCGCCCACGGAGCATCCTTCACCTGCACACCGAACTCGGAGGCGATGGCCTCGACATCACGAATGCGGAGGTAGACCAACGTGTCGGGACGGGCGTCGCCCTCGTGCTCCGACAAGAACAGCCGCACCCCGCCCCGGGCGACCTCGACGAACGCGGGAAGTCCCGGCTCGAAGCGGTGTTCCCACTGCTTGGCGAAGCCCAGCCGCTCGTACCAAGCGACCGCCGCCGCAGCGTGCTCGACGCGAAGAATGGGAATGACTTCTTCGTCCATGGAGTCATCGTCGCGGACCGCCCAGGGTGAACGTTGCCTGATGCGGCACTAGGTGTGAGATCCACGTCTCGGGGCTGCCCGCATGCGTCGGAGCGGCCCCGAGGCGTGCAGCCCTTCGCATCAGGGTGCAATGACGGCGTGCGTAGGCGGCGCAGGAGAGAGTAGGGATTGGCATGGGCACAGGAGTCGATTTCCTCGTCGTCTTTTTCCTCGTCGTTTACCTCGGACCCGCTGTGTGGCTCTGCCGCAAGGTGGCCCGTAATTCGTCACAGGTCGTCGGCTGGCTCATGGCTGCCGGAATCCTGGGCATCCCTGTCGCCCTGGTCTTCGCTGCGCTCTTCGTTCACTGAGCTTCGGCTGCCCGTCGGCTCGACGTCGTAGGTGCCGGACCGCTCCGGCGCGGTGGCCGCATTGGCCTGGTAACCGGCAACAGTCAAGGACAGGGCGACGGCCGCGACCGGCGCGGCGATCAGGTGTAAGCGCTTACGGATCATCGTGCACTCCTCATGTCGTTGCTGCGACGTGAGATGCCGTCAGTGCCCATGCGTTGATGCCCGGATCGCTGTATTACGCAACTGTGACGTGCGCACGGGAAACGGGAGAGCGGCCCGCACCACGTCACCGCGGCGTTGTTGCCCTGCTCAGTCCGACAGTTCCCACAACAGCCGGTAATACCTGGTCCGTTCCGGGTCCGGCTCGACGCCGTAGGCTTTGAGCAGCGGCTCTTCCCATCCCGGACCGTAGTTCCACTGCGTGCTCCACGTGGCGATGGCGAGGTCGGCCCAGCGGTCCGCGACACCGAGCGTGCCGAGGTCGACGTGTCCGGTACAGGTGCCGTCGTCGCCGACCAGCGTGTTGGGAGCGCAGGCGTCGCCATGGCAGACGACGAGCCGGTCGACCGGCGGGATGTCGGTGAGCACGCCGAGCGCGCGCTCGACCGTTCCGAAGTGCTGAAGGTCTTCAGGCCAGTCCGCCGGATCGATCCGGCCCGCCGCCGCTCGTGACCGAACGGCCTCCAGGCGCGCTTCCGCGGACCAGTCGAACGGGCAGTTCGCGACGGGCAGCGCGTCATGAAGGGCGCGCAGCCCGGAGCCGATCGCGCGCACCGCGGTGCCGGGGTCGCGCTTCCACCGGTCGTCCACCGCCATGCGTCCGGGCAAGCCATGGGTGACGATCCAGGACCCGGTTCGGTCAGAGCCCTCACCGAGTACCCGCGGCACCACGATGAACCTCGCTGCCCACCGCAGGCGTGCCACCTCGGCCGCAAGGTCGATGCCGCTGCCGGCCGGTGTCCACTTCACGAACTGCCGTGTGTCGCCCAGGCCGACTTGAAAGGTCAGCCCGCCGAGTTCGTTCTTCCACACGGCCCGTGCCGGCCGCCCCGCCGCGAGCTCGGTCACGACGCGTGGAGGCGTGACAGGGCCGGTGGGCGGGGTGGCGATCATCCGGTCATTCTCGCCGGAGCGGCCGGTGGTCAGCCAGCCCTTTCGGGACGCTTCGCTCGGTCGCAGGTACGGGTCAGACTCCGGTCTCGTGCCGGCCCCGTAGGGGACACCGGCGCGTCATGCGGCCGACACCGGCGACGCCGGCCCGCCTTTCCTCGTCCTGGATCAGCTCAACGACCTGCGCAGTAAGGGGACATGGACCTACTAAAGTTGCGTCCATGTCATCACACATGCGTACGGCACGCGGCGAGCCTGCTCCGCCGCAGGACAGGAAGAGAGCGTCCGACATCCGTCAGGCGCTGGCGGAGACCCTGCCGGTCGGCGTGGGGATGTTCTCCTTAGGGATCACCTTTGGGCTGCTGGTCGTGCAGTCGGGGCTCGCCTGGTGGTGGACGCCCCTGTTCAGCGGGTTGATTTACGCCGGCTCGCTGGAGTTCCTGCTGGTCGGCATGCTGATGGCCGCGAGTCCGCTGGTCTCGATCGCCTTGACCACGCTGCTGGTCAATTTCCGGCATGTCTTCTACAGCCTGTCGTTCCCGCTGCACCGTGTCCGGGGCAAAGTCGCCAAGACCTACGCGGTGTTCGCCCTGATCGACGAGGCCTATGCGCTCACCGCGACGCGGCCGGCCGACTCCTTCAGCAGCCTGCGGATCATCGCGACTCAGGTGTCGCTGCAGTCCTACTGGGTCGGGGGCGGGCTGGTCGGGGCGCTGACCGGTCGGGCTCTGCCCACGATCGACGGGCTGGACTTCACGTTGACCTCGTTGTTCACCGTGCTGGCGATCGAGGCGTGCCGCTCGGGACGGGACCTGCCCGCTCCGCTTCTGGCCGCGGGATGCGGCCTCTTCGCCCAGCTGGTGGCGCCCGGCCAGATGCTCGTGGTGGCGATGACTCTCTACGTACTCGCGCTGCTCGTGCGCTACCGCTTCACCCGGCCCCAGGAGCACACCAATGCCTAGCACCGGATACATCGTCTCGGCGCTGGTGATCGTCGCGGCCATCACCTTCGCCCTGCGGGCCGTCCCCTTCGCCTTCCTCGGGCGGCTGCGCTCGTCACACGTGACCGCCTTCCTGTCCCAGCACATGCCGGCCGGAATCATGGTGATCCTGGTCATCTACCTGCTGCGCGGTGTCGACGTCACCACCAGCCCCTACGGACTGACCGAAGCAACGGGCATCGCCGTGACGGCCGGACTGTACCTGTGGCGGCGCAATGTGCTGCTGAGCATCTTCGCGGGCACCGCGGCGTATGTGCTGCTCCTGCACTTCCTCCCGACGGCACAGGGCTGACGGACCCGTTGCCGCAACTCCCGGGTGCCGGGTCCGCGGGCCCTCCCGCCCGCCGGGAGTCATCGGGAGTCAGCCGAGGAGGATCTGGCCGAGCAGGTAGAGGTTGAGGCCGGACAGGACGAAAGCCAGGACCGCTCCGATCCCGGTGGTGAGCGGCCTGTTGACGTAGTCCCCCATCAGCTCGCGGCTCCGTGTGAACATCACCAGGGGAACGAGGGCGAACGGGATGCCGAAGGAGAGCACCACCTGGGAGATGACGAGCACGGAGTCCGGTGAGAACCCGGCCGCCAGGGCGATCAGGGCCGGCGCCATGGTGATACCGCGGCGCAGCAGCAACGGAATCCGGCGGCGGAGGAATCCCTGCATGACGACCTGCCCGGCGTAGGTGCCCACGCCGGAGGAGGAGAGCCCGGAGGCGAGCAGGGCCACCGCGAAGGCCAGCGCGGCCATACCGCTGACGGTCTGGCCGAGGGAGTGGTGAGCTGCCTGCAGGCTTCCGCTGTAGTCACCGCCGCGCCGGTGGAACAGGGCGACGGCGACACAGAACATCGCCAGGTTGATCAGTCCCGCCAGACCGAGGCCCGAGACACAGTCGATCCGCAGGCTGCGCAGGGCGACCCGCTTGGCGTGGGGGGTGCGCGGCGAGAGCCGCTGTGCGGTGATGGCGGAGTGCAGATAGATGACGTGCGGCATGACCGTGGCGCCGATGATGCCGACCGCCAGGGTGAGGGATGCGGTGCCCGCGAGACGGGGCACCATGCCCGCCGCGATGCCCGCCGGCGACTGGCCGCCCAGCGCGAACAGCTGGTAGAGGAAGCCGAAACCGATCAGCGAGAGCAGGAAGGTGATGGCGACCTCGAAGGGACGGTAGCCGCGGCGCTGGAGGGCGAGCACCGCAAAGCTGATCACCGCGGTGGCGACGCCCGCGGGGAAGAGCCGCACCCCGAAGAGCAGGTTGAGGCCGATGGCGGCGCCGACGAATTCCGCCAGGTCCGTGGCGATGACGACCAGTTCGGCCTGCACCCACAGGATCCGTGACACCGGGCGCGGCAGGCTGCGGCGGCACAGGGTCGACAGGTCCGTCCCGGTCGCCAGGCCGATCTTCGAGGAGAGGTACTGGATGAACATGGCGACGGCATTCGCGACCACCAGGACCCACACCAGCAGATAGCCGAATTTGGCGCCCGCCTGGAAGTTCGTCGCGAAGTTACCGGGGTCGACGTACGCCACCGCGGCGACGAACGCGGGCCCGTAGAAGGCACGTCGGGTTCGCTTCACCTCGCTGTGGGCGCGCTGCTCCACCGAGGCCGTGGTCATCTCGGCTGTGGTCATCTGGGCTGTCCCCTCACGGTGTGTGCTCGGTCCGTATGACTCAAGCTCCTGCGGGCACTGCGAGACCGCCCCCGTGGCATCCCCTGAAGGCACGGCGGCGCCGCCCCGGACCAGGCCTGCCGTGCGCCTGGCACCGGGGCGGCGCCGCGTGGCGGGGCGTTACCGCCGGGGAGAGTCCGAGGCTGCGTCCGCGTCCGCATCCGGATCCGGGCCGACGGGCGGGGTGCCGTAGGTGAAGTAGGTCTCCTGCGGCAGGTTCGTGCCGCCGATCGCCGTCCCCGTGTCGATCTGATCCATCGTCCAGGTACGGGTCTCGAAGTCCGGTTCGAGGATCAGGATTCCCGGGTCGCCGAACAGCTCGATCCGGTTGCCGCCGGGCTCGAAGACGTACAGGAAGGAGCTCTGGGTGATGCCGTGCCGGTCCGGGCCCGCCTCGATGGTGATGTCGTAGTCCCGGAACATCTCGGCCGCGTCGATGGTGTGCTGCTGCACTCCGTAGTAGAAGGCGACGTGGTGCAGCCGGCCGCGGGCTCCCCGCGCGTCCCGCATGACGGCGACGTCATGGCTGAGGAGGCTGCTGCTCATCCACACACCGGTCTCGACACTGCCGTCGACCACCCGCTCATTGGTCCGCAGACCGAGGTGGCGCTCGAAGGACTGCTTGACCGGTGTGACGTCGCTGGCCAGCAGGTTGAGGTGGTCGATCCGCTTGACCGGCAGGCCCTGCAGCGGCTTCTTCGACGGCCGGCTGAGGATCTTGCTCCGCAGCTCCGGCGGGGACTTGTACTTCTCGGCCTCCCACAGCAGGGACATGTTATGGCCGTCGGGCGTGTGGAACTCGTAGGTCTTGCCGTAACCGAACTCGTCCTCGGTCCATTTGCCGTCCTGGTTCGCGTCCCGCATCGACTTGACGCGGCGCTCCAGGGCCTCCGGCGACGAGGTCCGCAGCGCGGCGTGGTCCATCCGGGGCTCCGGCCCCTCGGTGATCTTCAGGCTCCACTGGTACGGGTCCTCATAGCCCCGCAGGTAGACGGACTGCCCCTCGCGCCTCGTCTCGTACATGCCCAGCAGGTCCTTGAAGAACCAGAGCGTGCCGTCCGGGTCCGGTGTGTGTAATTCCACCCGCGCCAAGTGGGCGATCTCGTGGCGGTACATCTCTTCGCTCATGCTTCGGTGCCTTTCTCGGACAGCGGGAGCGGAACTTTTCAGCTGACGGGGCCGCCGGGGCCGGCAGACTCAGCCGGCGTCCTTCTTCCGGGCGTTGCGTTCCTCGGTCGTGACGTCACCGGCTGCCCAGTGCGCCGGATCGACCTCCCGGATGACCACCCGGATGTTCGCCAGCGGGGCACCCACAGCGCGGTGCGCGGCTTGTGTCAGTTCATGGATCAGTGCGCGGACCTGCTCCGGTGACCGTCCGGATCCCAGGGTCACGTCGATGAACGGCATACTCAGCCTCCTGCGACGGTGATGGTGCCGAGAGTGGAGAAGTGCGCGGCGACGCTCGCGCCCGGCTGGACGTGGACCGCGTCGGTCATGCCGCCGGTGAGGACGATCGCGCCGGCGTCGATGGCCAGTCCCCGCTCGCCGAGGGCGTTGGCGGCGAGGGCAAGTGCCTCCGCCGGGTGTCCCTGCACCGCCGCGCCGGTGGCGGAGTCGACCACCTGGCCGTCGACCTCCAGCAGGCACGCTTCGTGTGCGAGGTCCATGCCCTCGGGGGAGCGTCCGAGGGGACCGAGCACGAACAGCCCGGAGGAGCTGTTGTCCGCCACCGCGTCCGCCAGGGTGAACTTGAAGTCCTGGTAACGGCTGTCGATGATCTCGATGCCGCCGTAGACGCGGTCCACGGCACCAAGGGCGACCGCCGCGGTGATGCCGGGGCCCGCCAGCCGCTCCCGCATCACGAAGACGATCTCCGGCTCGGCCCGCGGGTGGATCAGCCGCTGCCGGGGCAGGGGGACGCCGGCCGGCAGCACCATGGCGTCGGTCAGCCATGCCAGCGACGGTGCGTCGATCCCCATCCTGATCTGCTTGGCGCGCGAGGTGAGGCCGAGCTTGACGCCGATCAGCGTCTCGCCTCGCTGCAGCCGCTGGTGCAGCGCCTCGCGCTGCACCGTGTACGCGCCCGGCAGGTCAAGATCCGGCCAGTGCGCGGTGATCGGTCCGCGAGCGGTGACCGAGCGCTCGGCGTCGAGCAGGACCTCGGCCGCGCGCCGGGCGTCGCCGGAGCGGATTTCCAGTGGCTCGGCCATGAAAGAGGCCGCCTCCTTCGGTACGGACGGTAGGGCGGACAGCGGGTGGGGCGGCCGGCTCAGCGTGCGCGCACGGCGGTCACGGTGCCGACGCCGGCGATGCTCGCGCTCACGGTGTCGCCGGGCTCGAAGGCGACGGCCGGGGTGAGGCAGGGGACGAGCACCACATGACCGGCGTCGAGGGCGAACTCTTCCTGGCGCACGGCATTCGCCACCCACACCAGGGCGTTGACGGGCGAGCCGAGCGCCATGCCGCCCGCGCCGGTGGCGGCCACCTCTCCCTTGCGGTGCAGCACACAGCCGGACAACCGCAGGTCGACGTCCGAGAGGGCTGCCGGGGTGCCGCCCAGCACGACGCTCCGGCAGCCGGCGTTGTCGGCGACCAGGTCGAGGACGGATGCCGGCCCGTCCTCGTACCTGGAGTCGGTGATCTCCAGGGCGGGCAGCACACAGTCCACCGCGCGGAGGGCGTCGGTCGCGGTGACCCGGGGACCGCCCAGCGGCCCACCCAGCACGAAGGCCAGCGCCGGCTCGATGCGGGGGCGGAGGAATTCCCCGCCGCCCAGGGGCTCGTGGCCGGGAGGGAACATGCTGTCGGTGAGATGGCCCAGAACCGGTTCCGAGGTGTCCATGTCCCGTTGTGCGGGCACGGACGTCAGGCCGGCTTTGAATCCGCGCAGCGGGTCACGGTCCAAAACCCGCTGCCGCAGCTGCGCCCACTGGATTTCGTAAGCATCGGACCGGGAGGAAAGGGAACCGTTGCGCACCGCCGAGGGAACTGCCTTCCCGCTCCGGTGGGCGCCGTACAGATCCGCGGCGATGTCCTGCAAGGCATCTGATGTCATGGGGACTCTTTCCAAGGAGGCGATCGTCATTCCCGGGTGTCAGCGAATGCGCAGGACCACGGCACGCGGTTCGGTGAAGAATTCACGCGAATGCGGCCCGCCTTCTCTGCCGACCCCGCTGATGCCTTCGCCGCCGAACGGCATACGGAGATCACGCTCGAAATAACAGTTCACCCATACCGTCCCGGCTTTCCAGTGGGCCGCCATCCGGTGAGCGCGGTCGAGGTTGGTGGTGAACAGAATCCCGGCCAGTCCGTACGGGCTGGAGTTGGCCAGTCGCAGTGCTTCTTGTTCGGTGTCGAACGGGATGACCGTCTCCACCGGGCCGAAAATCTCTTCCTGCGCCGTCCGGGTGTCGTTGGTCAGCCCGGTGATGACTGTCGGCGCGTAGTAGAAGCCACTGGACAGTTCACCGGTCGTCACGGGTGATCCGCCGGTGAGGACCGTGCCGCCTTCTTTTTGTGCCAGGTCGACATAGCCCTGCACCTTGTCCAGATGCCGTTGCTCGATCAGCGGGCCCATGAATGTCTCGTGACGCTTGGGGTCACCGACGACGATTTTGGCCGCCTCTTCGGTGAAGCGCTCCAGGAAGGCCGGCAGAATCCCGCGCTGTACGAACAGCCGTGACCCGGAGAAACAGACCTGGCCGTTGCCGCCGAAGATCGCCTTGATCGACTCGGGTACCGCCACGTCCAGGTCGGCGTCGTCGAAGACGATGTTCGCCGACTTGCCGCCCAGTTCGGCGGAGACGGGGGTCAGGTGAGGTGCCGCGGCGGCCATGATCCGGGCTCCGGTGGCGCTGGAGCCCGTGAAGGTGATGCGGTCCACGCGCGGATCGCTGGTCAGCGGGCCGGCCACCTCATCGGCGCCGAAGCCGTGCACGATATTGAGCACGCCCTCCGGCAGCCCCGCGGCAGTGGCGAGTTGACCGAACCGGGCCGCCGTCAGCGGGGTCTGCGGGGCGGGCTTGAGCACCACGGTGTTGCCGAAGGCGAGGGCGGGCGCGGCCTTCCACGTGGCGAGCATGAGCGGCGCGTTCCATGGACTGATCGCCGAGACGACGCCCGCCGGCGGCCGCAGGGAGTAGCCGAGTACCGGGCCGTTGGGATAGGCCTCGTCGGTCGCCATCGCCGCGTAATCAGCGAAGAACCGCAAATTCTGGGCGACCCGGGGCATCTCCCCGTGCAGCGCCTGCCGGATGATCTTTCCGCTGTCCACGGTCTCCAGCATCGCCAGCTCTTCACGATGCGCGTCCACGGCGTCGGCCACATCGTGAAGGATCTTGCGGCGTTCCGTGGGGGTCATTCTGGGCCACGGGCCCTCGTCGAATGCCTTCCGTGCCGCCGCAACCGCACGCTCACCATCCACCGCGGCCCCTCTGGCCACAGTGCCTATCACCGAATTGTCGTGCGGATCTCTGGTCTCAAACGTCTTTCCGTCTGCGGATGCGACGGACTGACCGCCGATCAGGTGGCAGATGTCCCGAATCTCTGTCACCGCTCCCGCCCCGGCACCTAATGACACTGGAGATTGCCCTCCTCAGCGCAGCGAAAAACATCACGCTCCGACCGCCGCGCTGACAGGAAGCAGCGCGGCGGTGGGCGTAAGTGATGAGTTAGTTGCTTGTCATGGTTGCTTGTCACGGTTGCTCGTCGAGCCGGATTCACTCACGGCTTCGACAGATAGGCCCCCCACCCCGCAACCTCATGAAGGATTTTCGGAAAACGCCTTCTTGCAAGTGCCGCTACATCCTCCAGGGCGAGAACCGGGAGAGTCAAGATCCTCTTCGGTAACCGGTCGACTACCCTTAGTGCTCCACGGGTCTCCGGTAATAATTGAGTGAGGGAGTTCCGCTTCCGTAATCGGCCATAGAGCTGGCTCAAACCGGGTACCGCCGAAAAAATCTTGTTGACTGCCCCCTTGCCCACAGGTAACTTCATGGGCACTGGTATCGACGGGGGTTGATGCTGCTCGATTGCAGCGACCCAGTTTCCCGTGCATGCTTCCATCGTATGCAGTAACCCCTTGAATCTGTTCGGCCGGAGCGGTCGTGGATTGCCTTGCCGTCCGCCTCGGCGCAGAAATTATCTTCCCTATTACCGGTCAGATCACGCTGTCCACGCAGGCTGTCGGACTGTGCTCTAAAGCTTTAGGGGGACATGTCAATCATGGGCTCGAGTGCCATGAGCCGTAGCGTCGAGATAGGCGTAGTCGGGGGCGGGGCATCCGCGGTCTGCCTGCTCGACGCGCTCGCTCAGACCCACACACCACCGGGCGGCATCACGGTCTTCGAGCCGTCCCCACATTTATGGCGCGGCCGGCCGTACCAGCCGGATGTGGAGACGGTCCGGGTGAACATCGCACCCGACGGAATGTCCGTACGCTTCGGCGACAGCGGCCACTTCCCGCGATGGCTCGCCGACCGGGACGCCGCCACCGGCTCCGGTCCGGACTTCGTGGACCCGCTGAACCGGATGCGTTTCGTACCTCGCGCGCTGTACGGCCAATATCTGGAGGATGCGGCACAGGCGGCGCTGGCGCAGCTGCGTGAGCGCGGGTGGCGCATCGACATCGTCCGGGAGGCGGTGTCGGCCGCGACTCCTGACGACGGGCAAGTGGCCCTGCGCACGCGGAGCGGCCGGCAGGCCGTCGTCGACTACACCGTGTTATGCGTGGGTCGCGGGCAGCCCGGCGACCCGTACGCGCTGACCGGCACCGAAGGCTTCATCGCCGACCCCTACCCGCTGTCGCGCACCCTCACGGACATCGGCCCCGACGACACCGTCGGCGTGATCGGCAGCGGTCTGACCGGCATCGACGTGGTCCTCTCGCTCGCCGGCGGCGGCCACCGCGGCCGGATCCTGCTGCTCTCGCGCAGCGGCGCGCTCCCCCTGGTACGCCAGAGTCCGCTCCCGTACACCCTGCAGCACTTCACGGCCGAGAGGTTCCGTGGCGCGGCGGCACGCGGCGAGATGCTGACGGTCGATGAGCTGGTCGGCGTGATGCGTACGGAGTTCAGCGCGGCCGGCGAGGACTTCGACTCGGTGACCGAGGAGATAGCTGCGCTCACCGAAGAGGACCCCGTGCGGCGCCTGCGCCGGCACCTGGCCGAAGTGCACTCCCCGCGCCGCGGGTTGCGCATCCTCCAGCATGCCGTGCCGGCCACCGGGCCGGACATCTGGCCGCTGCTGCCCGAGCACGAGAAGACCGAGCTGCTGCGCACGCACTACCGCTCGGTGATGAGCCTGTGCTGCCCCATGCCGCCGACCGCGGCGGCCAGGGTCCTGGACCTGATCGATGCCGGGCAGCTGGAGATCGTCTCCGGTATCCGGCACATCGAGCCGTCGGGCGGCGGAGCCTTCACCTTGCACACGGACGAGGAGCAGCCGGCCTACCGCGCCGACCGCCTGGTCAACGCGGTGAGCCCGTCCTCCGGCAGCCTGCCGCTCAAGGCCGAGAACCTGATCGCTTCGCTGACCGCGGCCGGCCTCGCCCAGCGGCATCCGCGCGGCGGGGTGACGGTGGACCGGCCCACCAGCCGGCTCGTGGTGGACGGCACGGCCGACCCCCGGCTGTACGCGCTCGGCGATCTCGCCTCGGGCAGCCTCTTCTTCACCTTCGGTCTTCCCTCGATCGTCGACCGCGCCTACGACATCGCCGACGCCATCCATGCGGACGTCAGGGGAAGAACGTCCTCCCTGTGCGGGGCCGACGTACTGCAGAACACCTGACCACTCGCCTGGAGGAATCCCATGACCTCAACGGTCCCGCTGCCGGAACTGGCCGGCGCGCGTAACGACGTCCGCCCCATGACGGGCCACGAGTACCTGGACTCGCTGCGCGACGGCCGGGAGATCTATATCTACGGCGAGCGCGTCGAGGACGTCACCACCCACCCCGGCTTCCGCAACAGCACACGCTCCATCGCCAGGCTCTACGACGCGCTGCACGCGCCGGAGGCCGAAGGGGTGCTCCGGGTACCGACCGAGACCGGGAACGGCGGGTTCACCCACCCCTTCTTCAAGACCGCGCGCTCCGCGGACGACTTGATCGCCTCCCGTGACGCGATCGTCGCCTGGCAGCGGATGGTCTACGGGTGGATGGGCCGTACGCCGGACTACAAGGCCTCCTTCCTCGGCACCCTGGGAGCCCACTCGGACTTCTACGGGCCGTTCAAGGACAACGCGCTGCGCTGGTACAAGCAGGCCCAGGAACGGGTGCTGTACTTCAGCCACGCGCTGGTGCACCCGCCGATCGACCGGGACCGGCCCGCCGACGAGACGGCGGACGTCTGCGTCCACGTCGAGGAGGAGACCGACGCCGGCCTCATCGTCTCCGGTGCCAAGGTGGTCGCCACCGGCTCCGCGCTGACCAACCACAACTTCGTCGCCCACTACGGCCTTCCGGTGCGCGACAAGCGGTTCGGCGTGGTGTTCACGGTGCCGATGGACGCACCGGGGCTGAAGCTGTTCTGCCGTGCCTCCTACGAAATGATGGCCACGGTCATGGGGAGCCCGTTCGACTACCCGCTGTCCAGCCGACTGGACGAGAACGACGCCATCATGGTCATGGACCGCGTGCTCATTCCCTGGGAGAACGTGTTCATGTACGACGCGGAGGCGGCGAACTCCTTCGCGAACGGCTCGGGCTTCGTCGACCGCTTCACCTTCCACGGGTGCACCCGCCTCGCGGTGAAGCTCGACTTCATCGCCGGGTGCGCGATGAAGGCGGTGGAGATGACCGGCACCTCCGGCTTTCGCGGGGTGCAGGCGCAGATCGGCGAGATCCTGAACTGGCGTGATCTTTTCTGGGGCCTGTCCGACGCGATGGCCAAGTCGCCGGTCTCCTGGGTGGGCGGTGCCGTCCAGCCGAACGTGCGCTACGGCATGGCCTACCGGACCTTCATGGGCATCGGCTACCCACGCATCAAGGAGATCCTGCAGCAGACGCTCGGCAGCGGGCTCATCTACCTCAACTCGCACGCGAGCGACTGGAAGAACCCCGAGGTGCGCCCTTACCTGGACAAGTACCTCCGGGGCTCCAAGGGGATCGAGGCGATCGACCGGGTCAAGCTGCTGAAGCTGCTCTGGGACGCCGTCGGCACCGAGTTCGGCGGGCGTCACGAGCTCTACGAGCGCAACTACGGGGGTGACCACGAGGCCGTCCGGTTCCAGACCCTGTGGGCCTACCAGGAGTCCGGCGACGCCGATGCGCTCAAGGGCTTCGTGGACCAGTGCATGGACGAGTACGACGTCGATGGCTGGCGGCGCCCGGACCTGTTCAACCCGGACGAGCTGTCATTCGTCCGCGGCCGCTGACCCCCGGCCGGCCCCGGGCGCGCGACCGCGCCGCCGGCGCCGGCCCCGGCAAGCAAGGAGATCCCGTGATGGACAGCAACGGTGCCGCCGACACCGACCCCCGCGACGACGCGAGCCCGGCGCGATTGCGCCAGGCACTCGGCCAATTCGCCAGCGGAGTCACCGTGGTCACCACCGCGACGGGCGAGCCGGGCGATCTGCACGCACACGGTATGACCGCGAACGCCTTCACCTCGGTCTCCCTGGAACCCCCGCTCGTGCTCATCTCGGTCGCCGCCGCGACCGCCACGCACCGGCGGATCGCCGGCACCGGCCGCTACGGGATTTCCATTCTGAGCGAGGCGCAGGAGCCGTTGTCGCAGCACTTCGCGGGCGGTACGCAGCGGCCCGAACTGGTCCGCTTCGTGTGGCGTGACGGTCTTCCCCTGCTGTCCGGCGCCCTGGTGCACCTGTCCTGCAGGGTCCGGCAGTCCCACCGTGCGGGCGACCACACCCTGTTCATCGGAGAGGTCGAAGGGCTCTGGTGCGGTTCGGGGCCGCCGCTGGTCCATTTCCGAAAGCAACTGCACACGCTCGACATCCCTCATCGCGACGAGATACCGGCGCTGCACGGCGCCGGGGACCTTCTCGCCGAGGAGCAGACAGAAAGGCCCGTTCATGTCCGTTGACCTTGGTGTCCGCCCGTGGGACCAGCTGTTCGCCCGGCATGTGGCGGGGGACACGGGTGACCAGATCACCGCCATCCTCAATCAGTCCGGCGCCACGGACGCGATCACCCTCTCCGGTGGCTTCCCGCACCCGGAGACGTTTCCCACCCAGGCCATCGCGGAGAGCTTCCCGCGGGTGCTGGAACAGTCCGTCGCGCTGCAGTACAGCCCCACCGCGGGACTTCCCGGCCTGCGGGACTGGTTCGCCGGCTGGCTCGGCGCGCAGGAGGGCGTCCGCCCGGCGGAGAACGAACTCTGCATCACCAGCGGCGGCATGGAGGGCATCGGGCTCATCAGCCGGTGTGTGCTCGACCCGGGTGACCGTGTCGTCGTGGAAGGGCCGACGTTCTTCGGTGCGCTCGTCGGGTTCCAGCGGAGCCTGACGCAGGTGGAGGCGGTGCCGGTCGACGACGACGGCCTCGACGTCTTGGCGCTGGAGCGGTTGCTGGCCACGTCGAACGGTCCGGTGCCGAAGATCGTGTATGTCATTCCGGACTTCCAGAACCCGAGCGGTCTGAGCATGTCGGTCGAGCGCAGGCATGCCCTGGTCGCGCTGGCGCGGCGGCACGGCATCCTGATCGTCGAGGACGTCGCCTACCGGGAACTGGGATTCGACGGGGAGCGGCGGCCCAGCCTGTGGGCCCTGGGGTCGGATGTGGTGGCCCAGGTGGGCACCTTCGCGAAGACGTTCGCCCCCGGCATCCGGATGGGCTGGGTGGCCGCGCCGGCCGAGCTCGTCGGCCAGCTGCTGCGCGCCAAACAGAACACGGACCAGTGCACCGGAGCACTGGGGCAGTTGCTGCTGGAGGACTACGGGCGCTCGGGCAGGTTCGACCAGGGCATCGCCTTCTCGCGGAAGTTCTACCGTGAACGGCGCGACATCATGGTGGACGCGTTGCGCACGCATCTCCCCGAGGGCATGACCTTCACCCGCCCGCTGGGCGGCTTCTTCAGCTGGATCACGGCCCCCGCTCACCTGGACACCGTGGCGCTCCAGAAACAGGCTCTCGACGAGAAGGTCACCTATGTCCCCGGCGCGGCGTTCTACCCGGACGGCCGTGGCCACAACCAGCTGAGGCTGGCCTACAGCCGGGTTCCCGACGAGAAGATCACCGAGGGAGTGCGCAAACTGGCGAGCGTGCTCACCCGGGCGGACAAGGCGTAGTGCCCACGGCAGCGGGACATCCGATACCGAACGAAGAGGACGCATAAGGTGCAGACCGTTCATCATGAGCTCGTTCGGCCGCCCCAGGACAAGGTCGATGCGCTGCGAGCGCTGCTGCTGCCCGAGTACAGCCCGAGCTGCCTGGTCGCCGACGCCGGCCCGCGGATCGGCGCGATCGGCGGACTGCAGTCCGTCAAGCGGGAACACCGCGCCATCGGCCCCGCGCTGACGATCGACCTTCCGGAGGACGGCCTGGTCGACATTCTGCCGGTGCTGCCGACGGCGAAGCCCGGCGACATCATCGTGCTCGCCTGCCACGGCAACACCCGGATGGCGATGTGGGGCGGGCTGATGGCGACCCTTTCACAGATGGCCGGCATCGCCGGTGCCGTCGTCGACGGCGCCATCCGCGACGTCGACGAATTGCGGGACCTCGACTTCCCGATCTGGTACCGGGCCACCATGCCGCGCCGCTGCCCTCCCGCGGCGCCGCCGGACGCCGACGGGCCCGTGCAGGTCAATGTGCCGGTGCGCATCGGCGGGGAGACCATCGAACCCGGCGACATCGTGGTGGCCGAGGAGAACGGTGTGGGCGTGGTTCCGCCGCAGCTCACCGACGAGGTGATAGCGGCGACAAAGCAGCTTCTCGCCAAGGAAAGCAGCATCCGGGACCAGATCAACGACGGTGCCACGCTGGCTGAACTTCTCGCGCAATTCGGCCATCTTTAACTGCCGATCTCGTAGTGTCCTCGGGCGGCGCCCTATGCGATGCTCGCAGGTGCAACGTGCTTGTCAGGCAGATGAATTGATGGGACACCACCCGTGTTACGAGACAAGGAGAACGACGTGACGGCTAGCTTGACCGTCGACAGCGCCGGATCGGTCAACGACTTCAAGGTCGCCGATCTCTCCCTTGCGGCGCTCGGCCGCAAGGAGATCGAACTCGCCGAGCACGAGATGCCCGGACTGATGGCGCTGCGCCGGGAGTTCGGCCCTGAGCAGCCGCTGGCCGGCAAGAAGATCGCCGGCTCGCTGCACATGACCGTCCAGACAGCGGTGCTCATCGAGACGCTGACCGCGCTCGGAGCCGATGTCCGCTGGGCGAGCTGCAACATCTTCTCCACCCAGGACCAGGCCGCCGCCGCGGTGGTGGTCGGCCCGGACGGCACCGAGAAGGAGCCGTCGGGCAGCGCCGTGTTCGCCTGGAAGGGCGAGACGCTGGAGGAGTACTGGTGGTGCCTGGAGCAGGTGATGACCTGGCCGGACGGCTCGGGGCCGCACTCCATCGTCGACGACGGCGGTGACGCCACCCTGCTGGTGCACCTCGGGGCCGAGTACGAGGCGTCGGGCGTGGTGCCCTCCGCGGACGAGAACGACCCGGAGGACCACCGGCTCCTGCTCGACACCCTGCGCCGTTCGCTGGCCGACAACCCGACGAAGTACCGGGAGATGGCCAAGAGCATCGTCGGTGTCACCGAGGAGACCACCAATGGCGTCAACCGGCTGTACCAGCTGGCGCGGGAAGACAAGCTGCTGTTCACCGGGATCAACGTCAACGACTCGGTGACCAAGAGCAAGTTCGACAACAAGTACGGCATCCGGCACTCCCTGGTCGACGGCATCAACCGGGCCACGGACGTGATGATCGCCGGCAAGCTCGCGGTGGTCTGCGGCTACGGCGACGTCGGCAAGGGTGCCGTCGCTTCGCTGCGCGGCCAGGGCGCGCGCGTGGTCGTCACGGAGGCCGACCCGATCTGCGCGCTGCAGGCCGCGATGGACGGGCTGCAGGTCGTCACGCTGGACGACGTGATCTCCTCGGGTGACATCTTCATCACCACGACGGGCAACCGCGACATCATCATGGCCGACAGCATGGCCAAGATGAAGCACAACGCGATCATCGGCAACGTCGGGCACTTCGACAACGAGATCGATATGGCCGGTCTCGCCAAGGTGACCGGCATCAAGAAGATCGAGATCAAGCCGCAGGTGCACGAGTGGGTATTCCCCACTGGCAAGTCGATCATCGTGCTGAGCGAGGGCCGGCTGCTCAACCTGGGCAATGCGACCGGCCACCCGAGCTTCGTGATGTCCTGCTCGTTCGCCAACCAGACGCTTGCACAGGTCGCGCTGCACACCAAGGGCGAAGAGTACGAGACCAAGGTCTACACGCTGCCCAAGCATCTCGACGAGAAGGTCGCACGGTTCCACCTTCCCGCTCTCGGCGCCAAGCTCACGGTGCTCACCAAGGTGCAGGCCGAATACGTCGGCGTCGACGTGGACGGCCCCTTCAAGCCGGATCATTACCGCTACTGAGCCCCTGCGTTCGTGCAGAGGTGCACAAGTGACTTCTGAAACCGGTCGCTGAACAAGAGAACGTCCGTTTCCGGTATGCCGGGAGCGGACGTTCTCTTGTCGTGGTGCGCTCGTCTGCCCAGGGCAGCGGCGGACGCGGGAGCTTCCCGTGCCCGCCGGCTATCCCGCCGACCGGCCGAAGAACTCCAGCTCGGCGATCGCCACTTGCTTTTCGTCGGTGGCGCCGTATGCGGTGTGCAGAACCAGCCGTACGGTCATCGCATCCCGTACGGGCGCACTGATGCTCTGTGCCCCGCCGTCGTTGAGCCGGTGTTGCGAGACGTGCTGCTTGCCCGCGGAGTCGGTCACGATCAGGTCGAACTCGCGCGGACGGGCCGGGTCGGCGGCCTGCGGGGTGCGGCCGGACGCTCCGGGGGTGATCACTATGTTGAGGAGGTTGGTGGGCTGGCCGAAGCCGGTCTCCAGGTACTGGCCGTCGGAGTTGCCCGAATAGCCCGTGCCCCACCAGGTGTTGGAGTAGCCGTCGAATGCGAGCTTCACGCCGTGCTGGGGGCCGGAGTGTGATGCCCGCCAGGTGGCGGGGGCCACGGGGACACGGTCGGCGAAGTGGTCCTGTACGGCCCGTGCGGCCGGCGGCCCCCCGATGATTCCGCCGGCCACGGCGGCCGCGATCACCGCCGCCACCACTGCCCGGGTGATCCACCGGGTGCGGTTGTGGTGCAGCCGCGGCCGCTGCCCGGCGTACGGGCCTTCGGCGGTCTCCGGTGCGGTCTCGTCGAGGAGGGTGGCGCAGCTCCGGCAGAAGTGCCGGCCCGGCGCGTTGAGCGTGCCACAGCTGCGGCACGGTGCGCCGTGCTCGGGCTCGGGGGCCGCCTGCGGGGTACGCACCCGGGGCCGGGCCGCCTCGGGCCGGCCCGGCAGTACGCTCCCGGGTGCCTCGACGGGCGGGATGGGGGAGGCGTCCGGCACGGGGACCAGGAGGGCGCGGATACCGGTTTCGGAGATGCCCCCCTCGCCGGCCGGACGGGGGGCGGCCGGCCCGGCCGGGCCGCTCGGGCTGCCCTGGCCGTCCCGGCTGCCCTGGCTGTCCGGACCGCCCGGACCGCCCGGACCGTGCTGGGGCCGGCCCACGCCCCCGTCGTGCGCCGAAGCCGGCGGGAGCGGGGCGGTCGGCTCCGCGCCGGTGCCCTGCTGCGGGGCGGCGGCCGGGTGGGGGCCCTCGCCGGTGCCGGGAGCCGGAGTGGCCGGGGGAGCGGTGGGGGTGGAGGGGCCCGCTCCGGGTGGGGTGGCGTCGGACCGTGCGGGGCGGTCCGGGGCGTGCCGGCCGGGGGCGGATTCCGGGACGCCCGTCCCGGTGGGAGGAGCCGGCTGCGCCGCGGCGGCCGTAGGCCCCCGGTCCGCGGTGGGTGAAGGCTGCGCCGGCCGGTCCCAGCGCAGGAAGGCGCCGCAGGAGTCGCAGAAGGACTGGTCCGACTGGGGGGCGGGGGCGCCGCAGTCGGGGCAGGTGATGTGGTCGGTGGGCATGGGTCAGGTTCCTTGAGGAGTGAGCAGGTGGGTCACCTCGGCCGTGAAGGGGAGGTGGGCGGGGCGGGCCGCCGCGACGACGGCGTGCAGACGGTGCGGGTCGACGGCGGACGGATCGTGGACCCGCAGGGTCACCCGCAGACCGGCGTGCGGTGAGCCGGGGAAGGGGCCGAGGGGGCGCGCGGACCAGGTCGCGCCGCCGCTCTCGGTGATCTCCGGGCGTACCCCGAAAGCCAGTTGGACGGCGTTGGACAGACCGCGCCGAGTGCCGCGTACCCGGTGCAGCGAGACGGCCTCGGCCACGGCGCGGCGGCGGGTCGCCAGCGGTTCCGTCCCGTCGAGCTCGGTGCCGACCCAGGTGGTCAGCCAGTCGACGAAGTCCTCGGGCGCGAGGGCGGGCGTGAAGTAGCTCTCCAGGCAGTCCAGGACGTTGAAGAGGGGGGCGAGGACGACATCGAGACCTTCGACGAAGCGCTGGGCGAAGTCGTCGTCCGCGTAGACGGCGGGGAGCTGCCCGCCCAGGGGGTGCGGGGAGGCCATCCCCGCGGGCGTGCCCCTCATCGGGCCTCGATGACGCGGACGCGGTGGTCGAAGGGGAACAGGAGGGCGGACGGGGCCAGCTCAATGCGGTCGGTGGCGTCGCCGCGGCGCCCGGTGAGCGGGTCGGCGGGGTGCAGCAGGACCTCGTCGACGAGTTCCACACCGGGTACCCGCTGCAGGGCCGCGAAGATCTCACCGGAGCGCAGCGGGCGGCCGAAGGGCCAGCCGTCGCCATGGGCTCCGCCGGTCAGCGGATCGAGGTAGGCGTAGAGCGCGTCCAGGGCCTCGGCCCGTACGCGGTCGGCCCGCGCCGCCCGGAAGGAGTGCAGCGTCGCGACCACCGTGACGCCCTGGTAGAAGGGCGGGCCGACCGCGAGCCGGGTGCCCAGGGGGCGCCGCTCGTCGAGGAACTGCGTGACCCGGCCCAGCAGTTCCTGACCGGGCACCAGCTGTTCGAAGCGGAGCCGGCCGCCGCGGTCGGGGACGGCCTGGGGGACGACCAGGACCCGGACGGCGTTCTCGCCGGTCTGCCCCGCCTGCCCCGCCTGCCCGGGAGGGCCGTTCTGGCCGGTCGGGCCCGCATCGGCGCCCGACCCGCTCGCCGTGCCCTCGGCGCCCGTCGCGCGCGTGGCGGGATCGACCGCGAGACAGGCGATACGGGCGGCCTCGGGGGCCGCGCGCCGCGCCAGCTCCTCGTAGTCGCGGGCGGTCACGGCCCGCTCCTGTGCGCGCAGCGCGATCGGTGCGCGCACCTTCGCCTCCTGCACCGTCTCGCCGTCGACCCCGCCGCGCGCCGCCTCCCGGTTCTCCACCCGCGCCACGTACGGGATCGAGCTGCGCAGCACCTGGATCGCGCCGCGCGCCACGTTGCCCGACCGCCCGCCGCCGGTGCGGTAGTGCGGCGCCCGGATCACCGAGCCCTTGACCGGTACGGCCCCGAACTGACGCACCGAACCGTCCGGTTGCCGCACCGAAGGGCCGAACGCGATCTCGCCGGTCGCCTCCTCCAGCGTGATGTGCCGGTCGTACGGACCGGAGGACGCGAAGTCGGCGACGACCTGCCACTCCTGCCAGCCGTCCCCGTCCGAGATCTCCAGCCGCAGCGGCGGGCGGTCGGCGACGACGGGTGCCTGCGCCAGGCGCAGCCGCTGGCCGGGCACGCCCGTGGACTCGCCGAGCGGCTCGTCCCGTACCACCTCGGCGTGCGCGACCCTCGTCGTGCCCCCGATGGTGAACGCCGAGGCGGCCCGTACGGTCGGTGAGGCGCTGTAGAACGGCTGGCCGGGCGCGGCCTCGACGACCCGGCAGCGCAGCCAGGCGGCATCCGCCCGGCCGACGCGGGAGACGAGGTGACCGGCCGGGACGTGCAGCACGACCTCACCGGGCCGGTTGAGGCCGCCGGTGGAATCCTCCTCGACCTCGCACTCCGTCCACCCGTCGGCGGTCCATGCCTCCCAGCGCAGCGGCGGCTGGCGCGGGTCGACGCCGACCCCGTCCACCCGGCTGTCCAGCCGCAAGACCGCAGCGCACCGCGGCACCGCCGCCGACAGCCCGAACAGGAGGGTGTCACCCGGCTGCGGGGCGGCCGCGAAGACGGCCACATCGCGGCCGCCGAAGACATCCTGGCCGCAGTCCTCGGGGGTGGTCCCCGACTCCTGCCGCAGCACGGCCGCCAGCTCGCACGGCACGACGGTCAGATCGTCCTCGGTGGCGAAGGACACCGCCTCCTCGGTCTCGGTCCGGCCGGTGGCCACCTCCGTCCCGGCGGGCAGCACGACCGGCTCGGCCTGCGGGGCGGAGAGCCAGAAGGTGACGTCGGCGCGGGCGGCCGAGGGCGGGAAGAGGGTGACACCTAGCAGGTCGAGGAAGGCCAGGTGGTTCTTCTCCGGCACCCGGTTGAGCCGGTAGACGATCTGGTCGGCCATGTGCGCCACGGCCTCGATGAGGGTCACTCCGGGGTCCGAGACATTGTGATCGGTCCACTCGGGGCAGCGCTGCTGGATGTAGCGCTTGGCGTCGTCGACGAACTGCTGAAAGCGACGGTCGTCGAGATGGGGTGCGGGCAGTGCCATCAGGCTTCGCTTTCGGTGGACGCGGCGGACGCGGTGGAGGGTGATTCCGAGGACGGGATCACATAGAAGGGGAAGACGAGGCTGCGCGGGTTGTTGGTGCCGCGCACGCTGTAGCGCACGTCGATGAACAGCACGGACGGATCGTCGGACGCCGGATTGACCTCGACGTCCTGCACCTCGATCCGCGGCTCCCAGCGGTCGAGCGAGGACCGCACCTCGTAGCGGATGCGCCCGGCGGTCGCCTCGTTCACGGGGGCGAACACCATGTCGTGGACGGCACAGCCGAACTCCGGCCGCATCGGGCGCTCGCCGGGCGCGGTGGCGAGGACGAGCCGGATCGACTCCTCGATCTCGCGCTCGCGGCGGGCCAGGGCGATCCCGCCGGCCGCGTCCGTGCGCAGCGGGAAGGTCCAGCCCGCGCCGACGAACTGTTCACTCATGTCCGGTGACCCCCTCGATATGCATGTCCCTCACCTTCCTCGAGCCCCTAGAAGGGAATGCCGTTGCGCAGCACGGCCGGTGCGTTCAGCGTGACCGTGGCCGGCGAGTTGATGGCGGCCGCGGCGCCCGCGTTGACGGCCACCGCGCCCACCGCGCTGACGGAGACCGCACCGACCGAGTTGACGGCCACCGCACCCGCCGACTTGAGGCTGATGGCCCCGGTCGCGTTGATGTCCGCCACGGCGCCCGCCGTGACGCCGAACTTCGCGCCCGCCTTGATGTCGACCGCCCCGCCGGCGCTCATCGTCAGCGAACCCGCCGCGGCGAGCGACAGATTGCCGCCCGCCTTGATGCTCACGTTCCGGGTCCCGGTGATGGAGACGGAGCCGTCGCTGCGAATGGTGACCTGGGTGCGCGTCTCGTCCATGTGAACGGTGAGCTTGCCGTTGCCGGTCTGCAGCCGGATCCCGCTCTTCATCCGGGTCTTGGCGTCCAGCAGCTCGACGGTGTGCCCGCTGCGCGAGGAGAAGCTGCGCCAGTTGACCCGCCCGCTGGTCGGGTCGACCGCGGGGAGCCCGTCCGGCTCCCGGGGCGGCTTGTCCTGGCCGTTGTAGAGCCCGGCGAGGACGTACGGATGCTCCAGCGAGCCCCGGTCGAAGGCGCACAACACCTCGTCGCCGACCTCCGGCAGGACCAGCCCGCCGCCCCGTACGCCGCCCAGCTGCGCCACCCGGCACCAGTCGCTCTCATAGGTGTCCGACAGCCAGGGGAAGCGCAGCCTGACCCGCCCCAGCCTCAGCGGGTCCTTGGCATTGCTGACCAGGGCCATCGCCACGCCCGGCATGGGCGGTGCCGCTGGTGCACCGCCGGACGCGAGCCCGTACAGCGACCGGAACTGCCGCCCCGAGACGGTCAGCCAGGTGGTGAACTGCCGCCCGGACTCGAAGACATGGCGGACGCCGGTCGCGGTGTACTTGCCCTCGAAGGGGAAGCCGGCGCCCTTGAGCGCGACGGGCAGGCCCGGCTTCAACTGCGGATTCCCGGTGACGGCCACCTCCAGCTCCGCGAAGGAGCCCGCCACGTCATCGGCGAGCGCGCGGGCCGCATGGGTGACCTGGGCCTGGGTGGTGAACGGTGTCTCCGTGGCGGTCAGTTCGGCCGTCCCGAAGGGCTTGCTGAGCGCCCCGGGCGCGATATCGGCGATGATGTCCTTGCTCGTCGTGGCCGGGGACTGTGCGGACAGCGCGCGCTTGGCCCGCATGTCCCAGCCCCGCGCGCCCGCCTTGTTGACCTGTCCGGCGGCGGTGACGGCGATCCGGCTGTGCAGTGCGTTGTGGCCGAACTCCAGGACGTACGGGCTCTGCGCGGCCGGTGTGGTGTCGGCGGGCGCCGACGCGGCCGGGGCGAGCTGGCCGAACTGCAGCTTGCCCTTCGGGTCGAACGACAGATGGACGTCGTTCTCCTGGGCGAGGCGGGTCAGGAAGTCCCAGTCGGTGATGTTGGGCTGGGTGGCCAGCTCGTACACGGTGCGGGTGGCCTCCACCTTCCCGAGGGAGAGCCCGTTGAGGCCGGCGACACGGCGCACGATGTCGCTCGCGGTCATGTTGGGGTAGCCCGCGACGCGGTGATTGCGCAGCAGCCGGTGCCCCGGGTCATAGCCCCGTACGACCAGCGACTTGCCACCGGCGTCCGCGTCGACTTCGAGAGCGGTGACCTCGCCGGTCACCATGGGGGTGCCGCGCTGCCCGTCCGTGAACGGGGACAGCACCACCTTGGCGCCCACCTTGATCTGCGGAAACGTCTTGAGGATGTCCGAACCCGTGTCACTGAAGGTGAGCTGGAAGGCGGACGGCACATTGACGCTCGCGTCCACCCAGCCTTCGGTGAGGAGGGCGGCGAGCTTGTCGGGCAGCGGCGCGCCGCCGATCTCGGCGTGCAGGACGCTGGTGTACGTCTTCTCGCTCATCGGATGTTCTCGCTGGTCATCGGGCGGCCTCCTGGGTTGTCGGGCGACCGGTGGGGTGGCCGGTGGGACTGTGCGCGGGACGGCTCGGTGAGCCGCCTGTGGGCCGGGCTTCGGACCGGTCCTCGGACCGGCCTTCGGGAGAGCCTTCGGGAGGGGCCTCGTCGGCGGCGGGCAGCAGCAGCTCCGTGCCCGGCCGGAGCCGCATCGGATCGTCGATCTCGTTCGCCTCCGCGATCAGCCGCCAGCGGGTCGCGTCCCCGTACTCCCGCCAGGCCAGCGAGGCGAGCGAGTCACCCGCGACCGTGCGGTGGATCCGGCGTGCGGAGAGCGCGCCGGAGGTGGGGTTCTGCCCCTTGGTGGGCATGGCCACCTCGGTGAGGGACAGGGCGCAGGTGGCGCGGATCGGCTCGCCGGTGGGGTTGAAGAGGGTGTACGTGGCGTTGACGCTGGTCACGTACGCCACGAACTGGACCGTGTTGAATGACCCCCAGGAAAACCGCACCCAAGGCGGCGAAGGACGCTTGGAATTGACGCTCTGTGCCGTCACCTCGCAGCAGGACAGCAGCAGTTCGACCTGCTTCTGCACCTTCCCGGAATTCGGGGTGCCGGAGGCGTCCAGGAACACCTCCAGCTGGAGCGTGGCGGGCCGGGTGCCGGTGAACTTGGGCGGTGCACCCCGCATATAGGCGACCGCGGCCTGGGTGCGCCACTCTGCCTCCCGTCCGAGTTGCAACTGGGTCGGATTGAACTGGAACTCCACCTCGCCGATGCGGCCGCCCATGGAACCGCCGAGGTCGGTGGGGGGCTGATGGATCGCCAGCGCGGCCCGTACGAGGCTGGCGCCCGCCTTCCCGCCGGTCGGTGCGGCCACCTCAGGCACCTCCCGCGTCGGTGAACCCGTGGTGGGCGATCTCCAGCGTCTCGGTCGCCACGGCCGGGCTGGCCGGATCCAGACTCGGCCCCTGCCAGCGCACGGGCAGCACCTCCACCAGGCCCCACTGCGCGACGACCGAGCCGTCGGCGCGGAGCGCGGCGATCTGGGCGGTGGGCCTGCTGATGCCGGTGGCGAGCGACGAGATCCAGGCGGCCACCCGGGAGGTGTCGGCGGTGAGGGGGCGGGTGAGACGGATGGTGGAGAACGTCACGCGGGTGGGCAACTGCCAGACGAAACCGTTGTTGCCGCCCTCCTGCCGCTGCTCCACCTCGACCTCGGAGGCCAGGCCGTCGCAGCCGTTGAACAGGCCGAGGTCCTGGCCGTCGATGGTCAGCTTGAAGAAGACGGTGGAACCGGGGTCCAGGGCCTGGGGCATGGTGGGTGGTCTTTCAGGTGGGGTGGTGTGGTGGGGCGGGGCTGGAGGGGCGCGTGGGCGGGTGCGTGCGGGTGTGAGCGGGCGGGCGGGGGGTGTGGGACGGGCGGGCCGGACGGGTGAGGGTCAGCGGCCGTGATCGCGTAGTCGGCCGATGCGCTCGCGGTCGCCGCGCAACTCGGCGCGGAGCAGCCGTGAGAGAGGCGCTACGAGCCGGCGGGCGAGGGCGTCCAGGGCGGCGGGGTCGGTGGGGTCGGCTGGGCTGGTGGGGGCGGCAGGGGTGGACGGGGCGGTTGGGGCGGCTCCGGCGGGTGTGGGCGGTGTGGGGGCGGCTGCGGAGGGGCCCGCGGCGCGCTGGATCGGTCGGGGGGCTCCTGCAGGGGTGGGGCCGGGGGGTGGTGCGGACGGCGCGGGGCGGGGGAGGACGGGCGGTGCGAGGGAGCGAGGAGCCGGGGCCCGAGCCGCGGCCGGAGCCGGAGCCGGAGCCGGGGCAGGGGCGTGGGGTGGAGCAGGATTCGGGGTCGCGGCCGAGGCCCGAGCCCCGGGAGCGGTGGGTGCACGCTGCACCATGGGCATGCCGGGGACGGTGGGGGCGGTCCGGACCGTACGCGGTGGGGTGAGCGGGTGGCCAGGGGGCCGTGCCGGGGCCGGCGGGGGCACTGCTGGTGCCGGTCCCGGGGGCAGTGCCGACGCCGGTGTCCGTGCCGCCATCGGTGTCTGGGCCGACTTCTGTAGGGGGACTACTGGGACGCTCGCTCGTCGGTGCGCCGGTCTCCTTGCGCTTGCTGTGCCGACTGTGCCTGCCGTGTCTGCTGTGCTGTCTGTGTCTGCTGTGGCGACCGTGCCCGCCGTGGTGACCGTGCGCACTGCGCTCGTCGTGCCTGCCATGCCTGTCGTGCCTGCCGTGCCCGCTGGGCTTGTTGTGACCGTCGTGTCGACTGTGCTCGCTACGGGGCGTAGGGCTACGGCCGGTGTGGGCTGCGGGCTCGACCGCTGTACCGCTGCGGGGCCGGCGGACTGCGGCGCCGCCTGCCCTGTGGACCGTTGCCAGGCAGACGGGTCCAGTGCACGTGCCGACGCGAGCGGCGCTCGCCGGGCGGCGAGTGGAGCGGGGGCGCCGGCCGTCAGCGCTCGATGCGTCGGCGTACGGAATTCCCAGGGGTGGGGCTCCGCCGTACGGGATTCCGGGGCGCCGGTCTCCGGCGTACGCCTTTCCGATGTACGTGTCGTCGTCAACGGGCTTACGGCTGAGGAGAGTTCGGTGGGCGCCACGGAACGCTGCACCTTGGCCCGGGCGGTGGTTGGGGCTGGGGCTGGGGTCGAGGCTGTAGTCGTCGGTGCTGGGGTCGGCGTCGAGTTCGGAGTGTGGGCCGTTGTCGGGGCAGGGGCAGGGGCAGGGGCAGGGGGCGGTGTTTGAGCCGTCGTCGGCGCCGTTGTCCCTGTAGGCGAAGGCGAAGGCGAAGGCGTCGGGGCAGCATCCTGGCGTCGGATCGCGGTGGACTCGACGGGTGCGCCGATGAGTGGCTTGCGTGGGGCCATGGGTGTCGAGGGCTGAACAGGGCCAGGCGTACGACGGTCTTCGGCCGGAGGCTGGACCGGCTGTGCGTCGGCCGCAACCGGCACGTCCGTGACCGGGCCACCGGAGTCCGCAGTCAGGATCAGCGGAGCACCAAGTCCCAGGCGCTGGCCACCCCTTCCGTTAGACCGCCGCGCGGGCCGCTGGGCGGGTTGTTCAACTGCCCGTTGGACCGGCTGGTGCGTCCGGTCGCCGGAGCTCGTGGAGGGGCCCGCGGACGACCTCGGGCCCGGCCTCTGGGCCGGGTGGTCGCTGGTGTTGGAGTCCGCATGCGGGCGTGTGTTCCCGGACGAGGAGGTAGACGAGACCGGTGGTCGTGGAGTGAGGGCGGGGCTCGCGCTGGTTGGTGTACCCGGAGCCGGCGAGGCCGGGGCACCGCCAGACGCCGGGGCACCGCCAGACGCCGGGGCACCGCCAGACGCCGGGGCGGCGCCGGGTGCCGAGCCCTTGCTCAGAGCGTTGTCCTCCGGTGCGCTGCCCTGGTTCGAGGCACCAGGCCGGGCCGGGCCAACAGCTCGCCGCTGTATGGCTCGTTGGGGCACATTGGGTCGTACGGATGCGGTGGCCGGTGCCGCCCCCTCGCCCGTCGGCTCTGCGGTAGAGGCACGAGGGGAAGGGGAGGAAACAGGGGGCGGCGCCGCTTCGGACCTCGTGGTGGGCGTCGCTGCCGGTGCCGCTGCCGGTGTCGGCGCTGCTGCTTCGGTGCGTGACACAGGAGCGTCGGTTGTCGAGGAGGCGGGGGAAGCGGAGGGGGCGGTGCCGCTGTTCCCCCTATGCGACGAGGAGGCTGTCCGCAGCCTCCGCGGCGGCATGGCGACCCTGCCCGCCGAGGTGAGCGGGGACCGCACCCCGGCAGCCCTTTGTACGGGCATGGCGACGGGCATCGCTGAGGGAAGGGCAGCCGCCCTCGCCCCACGCGAAGCGGAGCGAGCGGCTTCCTCCCGCAGGGGGCCAGACGGCGTGACAGACGGCGTGCTGGACGGCCTGCTGGACGGTGTGACGGACGGCAGAGCTGACGACCGGGCAGGTGGCAGAGCAGGTGGCACAGCAGGTGGCAGGGCAGAGGACCGGACAGGTGTCGTGACGGCCGACGGCCCGGCCGCCGAAGCGACCGGAGACGTGCCCGGCGGGATGACCGATCCTGCACCCGGTGCATCGTTCCGCGGGGCCGCGGCCGACGCCCCGCCTCCCGAAGACGGCTGACGAGGCGTGCGCGAGGCAGTCGTCGGGGTACGCGGCACGCCACTCGGCGAGGCCGACCGCTGTACGGCACCGGCACCCCGGCGCGCAGGACGTGTCACGCCCCCGGTCTCCGAAGGTGCCGCACCCGGGGGCTCAGCAGGTGCCGCACCCCGGGTTTCCGTACGTGCCACACCCTTGCCTTCCGGACGTACCGCACCCCGGGTCACGGGACGTACCGCCCCCCGGGCCCCGGGACGCACCGCACCCCCGGACTGCCCAGCATGAGCCCCGGACCGCACCCCGACACCTTGCCCCGAGCCCACACCCTGGCTCACGCCGGCAGCTCGCCCCGCGCCCGCCCCCGACGCGGCAGCGAACCAGGAGGCCGCCCCCGCGCTTCCGTCCTCGCCCTCGTCCACCCGGCCCGCGACCGGAAGCCGCTGAATCGGCAGCCCGAGGTCGACGGGACGGCCCGCGACGGGCACCAACGCATCGCGCAGCACACCACCGGGAGCCGAGGCGCGTACGTCATGCCCCAGCTCCCCGCCGAAGGAGGGGTTGCGGTGCGCGCTCAGCGACGCGGCGAAGCCGGCCTCCGCAACCGTGCCGGGCGCCCCCAGGACCCGCTGGATGGGGGGCACGGCGGACCAGCCACCGTCGCCTCCGCCACCGCTGCCACCGTCCGCGCCCCCGGCGGAAGCCTCCGCAGCCGCCCCGACCTCAGGCCCCCGTGCACGCTGCGCACGCCGCTGCGTACCCTGCGCGCCCCGCGCCCCCCGACGCCACCCGAACAACCCCATCCTCCGTCACTGCTTCCCTTCAGCCCGCTCCACCAGGGCGGCGATCTGTGACACGTACGCGCGCCGGTCGGCGTGTTCGAGGTCGAGGATGTCGTCGATGCCCCAGTGGAAGTGGTAGGCGAGGTAGGCGACTTCCTCCTCGATACGCCCGGTCGCGTACGTCACGATTCCCCCAGGCGGCTCCCGGCCAGTTCCACTTCGAAGGGCTCCTCGCAGTGCGGGCAGGACACCGCGGCGCGCGTGTGGCCCTCCGCATTGATCTGCCGGTAGAAGTCCTGCAGAAAGGCCAGGTCGGAGGCGAACATGTTCTCCACCGTCCCGTCGTGCACGGAGGCGAGCGTGCCGAGCCGGGTGATGACCCGGCCCAGCAGCACGACCGACAGATACGCCGGGTTCTCGCGCACGCGCACATCCCGCAGCGGGATCAGCTCGTCCCGTGCCGTCGCGAGCCGCATCGCGCCGTTGCGGTGGACGGTCCCGGACTCGTCCACGAACCCGCGCGGCAACTCGAACTCGAATTCCGTACGCAAGGTCTCACGCTGCTGAGGTGCCCCCGCCGGGCCGTCGCGCCGCATTACTCGATGACCAGCTCTTCGAAGACGATGGTGACCTGCTCGGTCAGCGCGGCGGCGTCGCCCGCCTTGACCCCGCTGGTCTCCACCTTGCTGCACCAGGCGTTGCGCATGTTGTAACGCTTCACGGGGTTGTTCTGGTAGTCCATCATCATGATGGTGGCGTTCTTACGGGCCGAACCCATGTCGCCCGCGATGGACTTGTTGATCCACTCGCTGAATGCGCCGCTCTGCGTCATACCGCGCGTCACCGTGCATTCGCCGGCCTTCTTCGTGCCGGGCATCTTCTTGACCACGGGCTTTCCGTCCGCCGAGACCTGCTGGTATTCGATGACGTCCTGCTCCATGGTCAGGCCGCTGACCTCCTGCAGATATTCGACCATCACGCCGTCGATCTGCAGGCCGAAATTGTGTGAGGTGAGGGCATCACCGGGCTGAAGGGACAAGGCGGTTCACTCCTGTTGAAGTAACTCTGTACGGGTGGGGAAGGGAGAGGAGAAGGAGAAGGAAAAGGAAATGGAGAAAGAAAGGGGGCTGCGAGCAGATCTGCCGCTGCCGCTACTGCTACTACTCCTCCAACTCCCCGCCACCGCCCGAGAACTGGGCCAGCCGGAAGACCACGAACTCGGCGGGCTTGACCGGTGCGATGCCGATCTCGCACACCACGCGGCCCAGGTCGACGGACTCGACAGGGTTCGTCTCCGCGTCACACTTCACGTAGAACGCGTCCTCGGGCCGCTGTCCGAACAGGGCGCCCGAGCGCCACTCGTTCACCAGGAACGCCGAGATATTGCGCCGGATGCGGGCCCACAGCGCCTCGTCGTTCGGCTCGAACACCACCCACTGGGTGCCGATGAGAATCGACTCCTCCAGGTAGTTGAAGTAGCGCCGTACGTTCAGGTAGCGCCAGGCCGGGTCGGAGGCCAGGGTCCGCGCGCCCCACACCCGGATGCCGCGTCCGGGGAAGGCGCGGATGCAGTTCACCCCGACCGGGTTGAGCAGGTCCTGCTCACCGCGGGTGATCTGCAGCTCCAAGTCGACCGCACCGCGGACGATTTCGTTGGCCGGGGCCTTGTGAACGCCACGCTCGGAGTCGTTACGGGCCCACACACCGGCCATGTGACCGGACGGCGGAATGGTGCGGGTCTGGCCCGTCGCCGGGTCGAAGGCCTTGATCCACGGGTAGTAGAGCGCGGCGTAGCGGGAGTCGTAGCCCGCGACCTCCTGGCGCCACTTGCGGATGTCGCGCGCGTTGAGCGCCGGCGGCGGGTCCAGGACCGCCATCCGGTCGCCCATCAGCTCGCAGTGCGCGACCAGGCCCAGCTGGACGGCCTTGACCTGCTCCAGGTCGATCAGACCCTGCTGGTAGGCGGCCATCAGGTCCGGGACGGCCACCATGTTGACCTCGTCCAGCGCCTCCAGGCCGCCGAAGCCGGTGCGGTCGGCGGAGTCGCCGATGAACTGGCCGGAGGCCAGCCGCTCGCCCGCGGCGGGTGTGGCGGGGACGGTGGGCGCCGGGGCGGGCGGGGCCAGCGTGACGCTCTGTGCGTCCGGCTTGGCCAACTGCCCGGCCGGTGCGGCCTCTTCGACGACGATCGTCTTGGACCGCTGCTTCACCTGCGTGACGACGAAGTTCCGCGAGCTCTTCTTCGCGCTGGCGTCAAAGCTCTCGACGACTTTGTCGCCGTCCTTGACGACCAGCTTGAACCGGTCGGCGCTGCCCTCGCCCTCGACGTCCTGTACCTCGACGGTGAGCGCCCCGGCGCCCGCGGAACCAGCCGTGATCGCCGCGACCTTGAAGGTTCCGAGCGTGGTCGGCTCCCCGGCCGTCAGCGCCTTGGGCGCCTCGCTTGCCACGGTGGCCTGCGGCTCTCCATCGTCGGACCCGCCGACCCGCACCACATACGCGGCCGTTCCGCCGTTGTTGAAGAACCCGTACACGGAGTGCGCGAGGTAGTACCCGTCCGTGAACTCACCGAAGGCGGCCACGTACTGGGACCAGTTCGTCACCAGTGTCGGCTCGTTGAGCGGGCCGGTGGGCGCCAGGCCGACGAAGGCCGCCACCGACGTCCCGACCCCTTCGATGGGCCGCGATCCGCTGGCGACTTCCTCGACGTAGACGCCGGGGGACAGGTAGGTGGGCATGTTCTGTTACTCCCTGGAAGTGGTACTCGGCCTGGTGGCCTTTTCTACGGTGGTGGCTCGGCGACGCGAGGGCCTGCCCTGTGGGGGCGAGGGAAGTCGGGGCATCGCGTACTCGAAGGCGGAGTGGAGCGCAGTACGGGCGGGGGCGCGGTGTGGCCGCAGGCCGGGCCGTGCCGGTACTGCTCCCGGGGGGCCGGGGCGGCCGAGAACGCCGCGTATCCCACGGCCCGTTGGCGGGCGGCGGTCGCCTCCGGGGCGAGGCGCCCGGCCTCGCCGGCCGCGGCCAGGCGGGCCGCGTCACCAGCGGGGGAGGGCGTGGTGCGCGTGGCGCGCGGCGCCTGTGCTCGGCCGCTCCCCGAGCCGGGCTGCCGGTCCTTCGCCCGCATGACGTACCTCCCCCTCACCGCTGATGCACTTCTGCGCTCTACTCTCCCGACCCTGTCCCATGGGCGGGCCGGGCTGTAGAGACGAACGGGCCCCGTCGGGGGCAGAGCGCGCTGCCCGTTAGGTCATGTGGCGGACGCCGACCGCTCCGCGTAGGCCTGGTTCTGGGCGCGGATGGTCGTGTCGAAGGACTGGTCGGTCCCGGCCCGGCCGTACAGCGCGAAGTAGCCGAGGGACTTGCCGTGCTGCAGCGCACTGGCGCGGTCGGCGGCCGCCTCGTAGGTGAGGGTGTCGTCGCCGTCGCGCAGAATCACGGAGGCGAAGTGGTTCGCCCAGCCGTCCTGGGCCGCTCCGGTCAGGTCGACGAAGTGGTTCCCGCCCACGGCGGGTGCGGGGCGCCGCACGCTGAGGCCGCCGTCCGCAGGCCTGCCGATGAGCTGCGCCGCGGCCGCCTGGCAGTCGTTGGGGAGGGTGATCAGCAGCTCGTGCACGACGGCCTCCTGGTTCTCGACCGCGGGGAGGCCGGAGAGGAAGTCGGCGGTCAGGCCCGGCATGAGGACCGCGAGGTCGGTCAGCCCCTCCCGGCCGGCACGTTCCGGGTAGGGGAACCGCGCGGCCACCCAGCCAGCCGCCCATCGTGTCCATTGCCAGCCTCATGGCTTCGGCCCGCAGGCGGTCGACCGTGGGGCCCGGCGGTTCGGTCCGTGCCCGGAGTGCCGTCACGATGCGCTGGGCGAGCGCGACGAGCCGCCTGACTTCCGGGGGGTCGGTCAGGGATCGCTGGTAGGCGGCGTGCTTTTCGCCGCGCTGGGCCGTGCTGTCCCCGCGCACCGGCTCGTGACCGGCGCTCTCCGGGTTCCGGCCCGCGGCCCGTACGGCGGCCTCCGCCCTGGCCGCGTCCTTGTAGACGGGCAGCACCCGGTACAGGGTGCGCTCGCCGACCCGCACCGCTGCCCCGCGCTCCAGGGTGATCGCCACCCGGTCCTGAGCGTCGAGAGCGCGCGCGGCGGCCGCGATCATCTCCGCGTCGGCGTAGGCCTCGTAGCGGCCCCGGATCGCGATGCCGCCGTTCGTGGAGACCTTGTCGAAGCCGAGGGCGGCCGCTCCCTCCGCGTACCGCTGTAGGGGCTCCGTGTGGGGTGAGCGCTGTATGTGTGGTGCGTGCTGCGGGCTTTGGGGGCGCTGGGAGTGCTGCGGATCTCTTGCGTTCTCCTGCGCCGGGGTCAGTGCGCGGGCGACCGCCGCGTTGCCCGCTGTCCGTTGGAGGGCGAGCAGGGCGTCCGGCCGCTGGAGGGAGGGGGTTGAGGCGAGGGTGCGGGGGCGTTCGGGTCCGCGGACGGCGGGGCGTCGCGCCGCTTCCTCTCCCGCCGCCCGCCGTTCGCGTGCGTGCACGGTGGCTCCGTTCTGGCGGGCCGGTGGCTCGTCGGTTCGTGGGGTCGTGGTCCGTCCGGGGGCGGCCCTGCTGCGATTTTCGGCCGCAGTGGTTTTCGCATCCAGAGGCGGGAGGGAGGGTGAACGGGCAGAGCGGTTGCCCTGCCGAACACCGGTGACGGTCGGCGAGTACTGGCGAAGCACAGGAGAGCGCCGGTGAGAAGCCCTGCGGGCCGGAGAAATTGGGAGGATTTACCGTTGGGCCAATATCGGACATCTTCCGGTCTGTTCTGTCGGTGCCCTGGGCTAGTTTGGTAAGGCCGGTACATCAGTGCTGGTCCAAAGGGTGGCGTTGCAGGTCGACGTGGGCAGGGGAGCGAGCTGGCAGTGCTCGGCGACGCGGACGATGTGGACGAGTTGAAGGGCCGGGCGGAGGCGAGCAGCCCGGACCGGGGGGACCGGCTGCGGTTTCAAGTGCTCGGCCCGGTGCGCGCCTGGCGGGGAGACCGTCCGCTGAATCTCGGCCCGGCGCAGCAGCGTGCCCTGCTGGCGGTGCTGCTTCTGCACGGGGGCCGGCCCGTCTCCCTCCCGCAATTGGTGGATGCGCTGTGGGGCGAGCGGCCGCCACCGCGGGCGGTGGGAACCCTGCGGACCTACGTCTCCCGGCTCCGCGGACTGCTGGAGCCGGACCGTCAGCCCCGTGAGCCCGCGCGCCTGCTCGTGTCGTCGAGCGGCGGCTACGCACTACGGGTGGCCGGCGAGGCGCTGGATGCGGCCGCGTTCGAGGAGCGGCTGGTCACCGCGCGCAGGCTCCGGGGAGTGGGCGACACCGCCGGCGCGTGTGCGCAGCTGAGGGACGCGCTGGCGCTCCCGGAAGGCATGGCGCTGGCCGGACTGCCCGGCCCGTACGCCCAGCGGCAGCGTGACCGGTTCACCGAACTGTGCGTCACCGCCCAGGAAGAACTCTTCGACTGCGTCGTGGAGTTGGGCCGGTATGCCGATTCGATGGCCGACTCGATCGCCGGACTGCGCGCCTTCGCCGCCGAGCATCCGCTGCGTGAACGCGCCCAGGCCCTGCTGATGCGAGCTCTGCACAGCGAGGGTCGCCGGGCCGAAGCCCTCGCGGTGTACGCGGCCACCCGCCGCACCCTCGTCGTCGAACTCGGCACCGAGCCGGGCAACGAACTCCGCGCGCTGTATGAAGCGTTGCGCAAAGGGACGGGCGGCAAAGGGGTCGGGGCGGGTGCCGGACCCGGGCCGGCGGCCGGGGAAGCTGCCGGGGCCGGCTCCGGATTCGGGTCCGGGGCCGGATCCGGGTCCAGGTCCGGGCTCGGTGGCAAGCCCAGCCCTCGTTCGGGCCCTGGTTCGGGCCCTGGTTCCGTCCCTGTCGTCGAACGGCCCCGCCCTGCCCGTGACCGCAGCGATGACCACCGTGACCGCAAGGGCAGCCGTGGCCACCGTGACCGCACTGGCATCCAGGACTGCCCTGACCCCCACGACTGCTGTGACAGCCATGACCGCCGGACCGGCCCGCCCCGCCCTCCCCGGGATGCCTTACCTCTCGGCACCCCACCGCCCGTACCGGCTCAGCTCCCGCCCGACATCGCCGATTTCGCGGGGCGAGCGGAGGCCGTCGCGCACCTGGCCTCGGCGCTGCGCGGGGCGGCCGGCGGACGGGCACCGGTGGTGGCCACGCTCAGCGGGCTCGGTGGGGTCGGCAAGACGGCGCTGGCCGTGCATGTCGCCCATGCCGTACGGGACCGCTTCCCCGATGGGCAGCTGTATGCGGATCTGCGGGGCACCGACCTGGCTCCGGCGGACAGCAGCGCTGTCCTGACGCACTTCCTGCGTGCCCTCGGCGTCCCCAAGAGCGCCGTTCCGGACGGGCTGGAGCAGAAGGCCGCCCTGTACCGCTCGCTGCTCGCCGGCCGCGGGGTCCTCGTCGTCCTCGACAACGCCCGCGACAGTGCGCAGGTGCGGCCGCTGCTGCCCGGGGCGCCGGGGTGCGCGGTGCTGATCACCAGCCGTGTGCGGACGCTCGCGCTGCCGGGTGCCCGCTGTGTCGACGTCGAGGTGATGGACGACGCGGAGGCGCTGGGGCTGTTCGGCGCGATCGTGGGGGCGAAGCGGGTGGCCGCGGAGCCGGAGGTGGCACGCGAACTGGTCGCCACCTGCGGCGGGTTGCCGCTCGCCGTGCGTATCGTCGCCGCCCGCCTGGTGTCCCGGCCGGGCCGGTCCATGGCCGACCTCGTGGCCCGGCTGAGCGATGAGCGGCGGCGACTGGACGAGCTGCGGGTGGGTGACCTGGGCGTGGAGGCGACCTTCCGCGACGGCTACGCGGCGCTCGGCCCCGATCTCGCCCACGCCTTCCGCGCCTTCGCCCTGTGTGGTATGCCGACCTTCTGCCGGGGTGCCGCGGCCGCGCTGATGGACACCACCGACGACGAGGCGGAGGCGGCGGTCGAGATGCTGGTCGACGCCGGGCTCGTGGAACTGCACGGTGACGACCGCTACCGCTATCACGAACTGGTCGGACTCTTCGCGCGGCGGCTGGGCGAGGCGCATGACAGCCCGGGGGAGCGGGAAGCGGCGCAGCACCGGTTCTTCGACTATGTGCTGGCCACCGTCCTGATGGCGGGGCGGCTGATCAGGCCGCAGCGTGCCCTGCCCGATCTGCTGCGCCGCCCGGACTCCCCGGGCCGTGCCCTCGCCGACGCCGACGCCGCGCACGAATGGCTCGGCATCGCGCACACCCGGCTGTACGCGGCCGTGGAGCGGGCCTTGGACGCGGCGCCCCGGCTGCTCGGTGCCGCCGTGGACCTCCTCACCGCCTGGTCGCATGCGCTCAGCGGCACCGCGCGTCACCGCGACCTCGAACCGCTCGTTCGCCGGGCCGTGGACAGCGCCCGGCGGTACGGCGGCGACGCGGCCACGACGCGCGCCCTGCGCCTTCTGGGCGCCCCGCGCCACGGCGCTGACTCTCCTGGCCGGACGGAGTGCGCAGCAGGGCGGGGCCTGCGGCCGGCCACCTCGTCCGGCGATCCGCTGACCAGTGCCGAGGCCGCACACGAACTGGCCGTCGTACTCGTGGAGATGGGCCGCCAGCGGGCGGCGCTGCCCCTGCTGGAGGCGGCCCGGGACGTCTTCGCCGCCCTGGGCCGCGGGGCCGAGGTGAACGGTGTCCTCGACCGTCTGACGCACACGTACGTGGCTCTGGACCGCTCAGGGGAAGCGGATGCGGAGGCGGGCCCCGACCCCGACGCCGAAGTGGCTGTCACCAAAGCTGCTGTCGTCAAAGGTGCTGTCGGCGAAGCTCTCCGAGGTACGGAAGCCGGCGGGCGAGGGCATGCGCGCGCAAGTCCGGCACCCGGCCGGCGGTGTGCTGCCGCGGGCCGGACATTCGTGACAGGCGGTGGTCCCGCTGTGGCCGCCGCGGCGGGCGTCCCGCCTTGAGCAGCACGGAGCGGCACCGCGTCCTTCTCTTCCCGGGATCCGGTCCGGTCTGATCCGGTGCGGTCCGGTGCGGTGCAGTGAGCCTCCGCCAACTTGAAGCAGCAGGTCAGGGGGCTGGTGTGATGGGCCTCTGCCAGCACTCAGGCTGGCTGTGGGCTGCAGTCTCCGGCGTAGATCGTCTGACAGGGAGGTCGGCTCGCCGGTTGCTGTTTGTGCCGGGGCCGGTCACGCCCTGGGGGACGTGACCGGCCTGACTTCCGGCGGCGGGATGCCGAGTGGTCGGGGGTCAGCCCGGCAGATCACCGGTGTAGCGGTAGATGTTGCCGGCCGAGTTCACGCCCCAGACGGTGCCGTCCACTCCTGCTCCGACGTCGGTGAGCGCGCCGGGGATCTGCACCCAGGGGCTGGCGTCGTTGTTGGTGTAGCGGTAGATGTTCCCGCCGGCGTTCGCTCCCCAGACCGAGGTGCGGGAGCCTGCTGAGATCGCCTTGAGTCCGCCGCTGATCTGCTTCCAGTGGCCGCTTTCCTGGTCGCCGGTGTAGCGGTAGATGTTGCCGGCGGAGTTGACGCCCCAGACGGTGCCGTCCGCGGCGGCTCCGATGTCCGTCAGTGCCCCCGGGATCTGCACCCAGGGATTGGCGTCGTTGTTGGTGTAGCGGTAGATGTTCCCGGCCGCGTTGACGCCCCACACGTTGGTCCTCGACCCGGCCGAGATCCGAACGAGTCCGCCGCTGATCTGCTTCCAGTGGCCGCTTTCCTGGTCGCCGGTGTAGCGGTAGATGTTGCCGGCGGAGTTGACGCCCCAGACGGTGCCGTCCGCGGCGGCTCCGATGTCCGTCAGTGCCCCCGGGATCTGCACCCAGGGGCTGGCGTCGTTGTTGGTGTAGCGGTAGATGTTCCCGGCCGCGTTGACGCCCCACACGTTGGTCCTCGACCCGGCCGAGATCCGAACGAGCGCACCGCTGATCTGCTTCCAGTCGGCCATTCCACGGGCTCCTTGTCGTCGGCGATGTTGCATGCAGACGCTCCCGCGAGGGAACGATTCAGCATGCAAGCGTGCTTACGGCATGATCCTTCTATTGTCCGTAAAGCCTCGTTTATCGGATGGGTCGCGTACTTCGAGCTGGGACGGTGCGGCCGGCGGTTGATCCAGGGGTGACCTGATCAGAGGTCCCACTTGCGGGTTATTCGCAATCACCGGATTGACACCGACGAGCGAGCGAGAGCGTCGGGAGGCCGACCCGGGGTGGTGGACGTGCCGGAGGAGGCGGAAGGGCCTGGTCGGCTCACCTGTTCCTTGTCCCGTGTGGTCGGGTGGCCTTCTACGATCCTGTGCATGGATCCCGAGCTGCTGGAACGGATCAGCGCGCGGTGCGCAGAACTGGACGAACTCAAGGAACAGCTGGCCAAGCAGTTGGCGGAAGTACGGGCGGAGCGGGACGAACTCGCCGTCGCTGAACGGGTCCTTGAGCGGGTGAGAGAGCAGCTCGCCGACGAGCGCGCCTCGGCCGCGCCAGCGCCCGGACAGGTGGGTGGACGGACGGTGATGCTGATCCCGCACCGCGCACCGGACGTGGAGGAGACCATGCTCCCGCCGGACTACCAGCGCATCCTCGCCGCGGTGCGGCAGGCCGCCGGACCGGTCACGGCCCGGCAGGTCGGCGAGATGCTGGGCGTGGACATCAGCGTGCGGGCCAAGCTGGAACCGCTGCGCGCGAAGCTGGTCAGGCTGGTCGACCGCGGCTGGCTGCGCAAACTGCCCGACGGCCGGTTCACCACCCGCCTGTGAACTGCTCCACCACCGCCTGGGGCAGTGCGGTGAGGGCGTAACCACGGTGCCCCCGAGGGCTGTTGGAATCGTGTGACGAATACCAAAGAGCACGCCGAGGACCCTGCCCGCTTGTCTACCAGTGCCGACTGACGCTGTCCACGCGCACCGTCAACCACCTCGCCGATCTGCTGCGGCGCCACCTGGAAGCGATCCGGTCCCGGTGGCGGATCCTGCCGCCGGGAAAGATCGCGGTGATCGTCCTGGCCGTGCTGCGACACGACCAGCGCCTGGCCGACATGGCCGGCGGAAACAACGTGTCCGAGTCCACCGTCCGCCGCTGGCGCGACGAGCTGATCACCCTGCTCGCCGCCCAAGCCCCGCGCCTGGACCGAGCCCTGAAGAAGGTCACCAAGCAGGGCCTGGAGGTGGTCCTGATCGACGGCACTCTCATCGCCACCCAGCGTCGCACCGGAAAGGCCGACCGGCGGAACTACTACGGAAAGCACCACCGTCACGGCCTGCACTTCCTCGCCCTGACCGACGAGAGGGGGCGCCTGATCTGGATATCCGCCGCCCGGCAAGGTCGCACCCATGACAACACCGCCGCCCGCCACGACCGCATCCTGGCCCACCTACGCGCCGCCGGCCTTCGGGCGCTGGCAGATCTCGGCTTCCGCGGCCTGGACAACGACGTACGCGATCCCGTGATCATCGCCGGCTTCCACGCCAGCCGCACCCACAAGCTCACCCCCGGTTGCGTGCCCTGCTTGTTCTGACGAACCTCGAGGTCAACCGCTGACGGACGATCTACTCCTCAGACTGGCGCCCGCGACCAGCGTGAGCACCCCGAGAGCCGGTCACACCAGCCCCCTGACCAGCGTCTTCAGGTTGGCGAAGGCTCAGTGCGGTGCAGTGCGGTCCGGTGCGGTGCAGTGCGGTGCGCCCCGGCGTGCCGGGGCGCACCTGCGGAGCCGTAAGGGCATCCGGCTCTGCCCCCGGCTCTGCCCTTACGGACGCTGACCGAGACCGGCTTCGCCGGTTGACTGCCCTGGTGAGCATGTGGACTTCCCTGGAACCGGCCGCGATCACCGTCGACCCCGGTTCCGTCGCGAGCGTAAGGCTGCGGGTACGCAACACGGGCGACACCGTCGAGGAGTACCGGCTGCGGCCGGCCGGTGCCGCAGCGGGCTGGACACGGGTGGAGCCCGACGTGCTGCGGCTGTACCCCGGGGCCGAGGGCACGGCGCAGGTCGAATTCTCACCGCCGCGGACGTCCGACTCCGCGGCCGGTCCGACGCCCTTCGGGATACGCGTCGAACCGGCCGAACACCCCGAGATCCGCGATGTCGTCGAAGGACAGATCACGGTCGGGCCGTTCGCCGAACTCCGCTGCGAACTGGTGCCGTTGGCCGTACGCGGCCGCTGGCGGGCCAAAGCGGCGGTTGCCGTCGACAACCTCGGCAACCAGCCGCTGACGGTCTCCCTCTCCGGTCGCGAGAACGGCGACGCCCTCACCGTCGAGCCCGAACCGACCTCGGTCCAGGCAGCTCCGGGCCGCGCCGCCTTTGCGAACCTCAGCATCCGCCCCGGGACGGTCAGTTGGGTAGGCGGCACCAGTAAGCACCCCTTCACCCTCTCCGTGCAGCGTGCCGGAGCGCCGGAACCGACCGAGCTGCGCGGCACCTACATCCAGCCGTCCGTGCTGCCGCGCTGGGTGATGGCGGTCTGCTCGCTGCTGCTCGTGGCGGCACTGGCCTTCGTGGCGCTCTGGTTCAAGGCCGCGCCCACGGTGCTGACGAGCGCGAAGGAGAAGCCGGCCCCGGCCGGGAGCAAGCTCCCGCAGGAGGGCAAGAAGCCCGATCCCGCCGCGTCGCCGTCCGACAAGCCATCGGAAAAGCCCCCGCCCGCGCCTCCGCCGCCGCCCCCGCCCGAGGAGAAGAAGCCCGAGGAGGAGGGCCCGAAGGCGCAGACCATCCGGTCCAACATCAACGGCGGCTGGTACCTCCAGGCCAACGGGGGCAGCCAGGTGGACGGCACACAGATCGGTCAGAACCCCGAGTGGACGGGTGACCAGTTCGGCCGCAACCAGTGGTGGATCATCCACCACTACGCCGAGGACAACACGGTCGCCCTGGAGTCGGCCAGCGCCCCGGGCAGCGTCGCCCAGCTGAAGCCGGACACCAACGAGGTCGAGCTCTGGGCGGCCGACCCGGAGCAGCTGAAGACGGGCAGGCTGCCGCCCCACCAGAAGTGGCGGCTGGCGGACGCGGCCGACGGCCGCACCCGCATCATCAACTTGCGCAACCAGGAGTGCCTGACCGACGTGCAGAACGACAAGGGCGCGCTGTCGACGGGGTGCGCCGACGGGCCCTGGGACCGGCAGGACTGGAAGATCGCCGAAGGGCCGTGAAACCGGCCGGGGCCGGGCGGCACCCGCCCGGCCCCGGCCGCACCCGGAGGTTCAGTCCCACAGGGGTGACGCGTCCGGCACCAGCCGCCCCATCTTGCGGTACTCGCGCCTGGCCCCGGCCCGTACGTCCTCGGCCGACACCGCCTCGCCGCGGCCCGCCGCGAGGTATCCGGCGGTCACCGCGGCAGACCGGATCGCCCCGCCGGACAACTCGAACTCCTTGGCACAGACGTCAAGTGCGAGGTCGTCCGCACAGGGGGAGGCCGCCAGGCAGGAACGCCACAGCGCGGTCCGCTGTTCGGCGTCCGGGAACGGGAAGTCGACCACCAGATCCAGCCGCCGGGTGAACGCATCGTCGATATTGGCCCGCAGGTTGGTGGTGAGGACGGCGATCCCGTCGAACGCTTCCAGCCGCTGCAGCAGATAGGCGCTCTCCAGGTTCGCGTACCGGTCGTGCGAGCTCTTGACCTCCGAACGTCTGCCGAACACGGCATCCGCCTCGTCGAAGAGCAGCACGGCGTCCGTACGGTCGGCCTCGGAGAAGATCTGCTCCAGGTTCTTCTCGGTCTCCCCGATGTATTTGTCCACCACCGCCGACAGTTCCACCACATAGAGGTCCAGGCCCAGTTCACCGGCCACGACCTCGGCGGAGAGCGTCTTTCCGGTACCGGATTCTCCGGCGAACAGCGCCACCACGCCCCTGCCGCGCCCCCCGCCGGTGCGCAGCCGCCACTGGCCCAGGACCTTCTCCCGATGCCGCGCCCGCTGCACCAGTTCGTGCAGCAGAGCCAGCGGCTCGGGCGGCAGGACCAGCCCGTCGAAGCCGACGGCGGGCCGTACCCGCCGGGCGTGCCGGTCCAGCAGCGGCGCGGACTGCTGACGTGCGCTGTGCTGGATGTGGGCGGTGGTCAGCGGCGTCCCGTCGAAGGCGGCGAGGGCGGTGGCCGCACGGGCCGCCCGCCGGATCTGAGCGGCCCCCAGCCGGTACGGCGCCACGGCCGCGGCGAGATCGAAGCCATCGGCCACCTCCACGGATCCGAGTGCGGTGCTCCAGACCTCACCCGCCGCCGCCCCGTCGTCCGGCGCGTCCATCGCGAACAGCCCGGCATCGGGTGCCCAGCCCGGGTCGTACGGCTCGCTTCCGAAGAAGACCACCGGGACATCCCCGCCCGCCAGCGCCCTGACGAGCTCCTGGGGCCGCTCCGGCAGCGGGCCCACGACGACCGCCGCCCGGCGCAGCCGCGCCTCCCGCAGCAGCGCGCCCGCGAGGCCCGCCCCCGCACCGCCCCGGCCGTCCGGCCGATACCGCAGCACGGGCAGTCCGGCGCTCCGCAGCCCGTCGGCCACCGGCGCGGCGGCGGTACCGGGCCGGCGCTCCCGCAGATGGACGGCGAGCGGCCGCTCGCTCGCGAGCGCGGCGAGCCGTCCGGCGAACGACGCATCTCCGGTACGGTCACCGCTTCCCGTACGGCCGGCGGCTCGCGGCACCGCCGACAGCAACTCCACCTCACCTCCGCTGAGTTCGGGATCCAGGCCGTCGTCCCCCAGCAGATGGGCCACCACCCGCTCCGGCACCCGCAGCGCCCGGCCCGGCAGGGGCCGGTCCTCGTCCTCGATGACGAGCAGCCCACCGGACAGCAGCGGCGCGGCGGGATGGAAGCGGGCACGGGCCGCGGGCTCGTACGGCCCGGTACCCGCGAGGTCCAGCGCCAGCGCGACCGTGGCGCGACGGCGCCCGACATCGTCGTTGAGGTAGCCGTACAGCGGCTCGAAGCCCCGGTCCACATCGGGCGCGAGCGCGGCCAGGAGGATATGCAGGTCCAACGCCGACAGGCCGAACCGCACGGCGAGCGCGGCCGTTCGGTCCGAGGCGTCCGAGGCGTCCGAGGCGTCCGAGGCGTCCGAGCCGTCCGGGGTGCCCGAGCCGTCCGGGGTGCCCGATGCCTCCGAGGCGTCCGGCACCTCGCCATCCGGCCCTCCTGCGTACGGCTGACCCGCGTACGCCCCGCCCGCCGCAGCTGCCGCCCCGCCCGTGCCGTCCTCCGGTGGCAGCGCGGCCAGCCGTCGGGCCGTCTCCGGGGTCACATACAGCCCGCGCAGCGGGTCCGCAGCCGTCGGATCGTCGGCGCTGCGCCGCTCGACCAGCGCGGCCACCCGCTTGCGCAGCCCCGCCAGCCGGCCGAGCAGCGCGCCGCTCGCGTTCTCGCTCGCCGCCGTGCCGCTCCCCTTCGTGCCGCCGGCCTCCGTGCCGTTCCCCTCCGTGCCGCTCACCCTTCCTCCTCGCCGGCCGTGGCGGACGACGAGGCGCCCGGAGCGGACCGGAGCATCCGGGGCTGGGAGTCGCCGGGGACGCCGTCGAGTCCGCGGACGACCGCGACCGCGCCCTCCGTCACCGGCGGCGCCACCTCGTACGAGGGCGAGACCGGGAACGGCACGGTGATCACCACGTCCAGGGACGGCTTGAGTTCGCCACCGAGCGCAGACCAGATATCGGCGATCGAGCGGGACTCGGGGGGCGGCACCGCGACCGTGAGCGGAATGCTCGCCTTCAGCGCGCGGAGCGCGTCCGGCAATGCGGCCACCGGCAGCATCTCGTGCGAGAGCAGGCACCCCAGCGCGGCCGACAGCAGCCGGTGTTCGTCCTCCGGGCGCGTGGTCCACGCCGTGACCAGGTAAGACAGCCGGAACCAGCGCGGCGGCTGATGCCGGCGCACGACCACACCACTGGCGTCCCGCTCCGAGATCGCCCCGCGCTCGCGGCGGGCGACCTCCTCGCGTATGTCGTAGAGATACGCATTGAGCGTGGGTGCGTTGCGCCGCGCCGCCCAGTTGCGGGTCGGCGCCTCGAATGCGATGTCCCCGGAACCGTCCGGCAGCACCCCGCCGCGCAGCACCCTCCGCATCGCCTCATCGACTTCGTGAATCACCGCTGTCCCCCCACCCTGTGACCAGTTGCTTCCGTGCCTGCTTCCGGCCCCATCAGATGTATCCCTCACGCAGTGCGTACGCGACGGCGTGAGCGCGGTTGTGCAGCTGGAGGCGCGTCATCAGGGCGTGCAGGACGTTCTTGACGGTGCGTTCGGAGTAGGCGAGCTTCTCGGAGATCTGCCGGGTGTCCAGCCCGTCCGCGACCAGCCGCAGCACATCGACCTCGCGCGGCGCCATCCCGACCGTCGGTGCCCATGCGACAGCGGCGGAGGTCACCGCCGACCGCCGCAGCTGTCCCACCTGTGTGAGCAGCTTGCTGATCAGGTCCGGCGGCAGGTCGCCCTCGCCGCGCGCCGCACTCTGCACCGCCTGCACCAGCCGCTGCGGGGTGGCCTGATGACGCCAGATGATGGCTCGCACGCCATACTCCACGATCGTCATCAGATCCGGCTCGCGCAGATTCCCGGCGATCAGCACCACGCGCTGTTCGCCACCCCGGGCCAGCCGTCTCAGCTCTGCCGCGGCCATGTCGTCGAACCGGTCGATGAGCGAGATCGCCACGGTCCCGGCCGCTTCCCCACCCCCTTCCTGCTGTCTCCCTGTCGTATCGACCCGCTCCCTGGCCGCCGTACCGCCCTGGTCCTGGACGATCTCGACGCTGGGCTGCTGCTGCAAGTGGCTGACGACTCCGGCCCGACCGAGCGGGTCGGAGGTGTGCACCGTCACCGTGACACGTGTATCCAGCACTTAAGTTCCTTGCCTCGCCCCCGTTTACCGACAGCCGCAGAGTCGGCGAAAGCAATCAACAAACGCTTACCGGGCGATCAACACCGGAAGCCAACCCTTCGGTCGGGAGAGCTCGGAAGGCGGCCGGGAGTCAGCCCAGGTGTGTGGTTTGTGCGCGCGAGAGGGCGACTTCGAGGACGACCAGCAGCGCATCCCGGACCGAGCCCGTGTGGCGTGCGTCGAAGACGACCAGCGGTACGTGGTCGGAGACGTCCAGCGCCCACCGCACCTCGTCGAGGCCGTGCTCGACCTCACCGTCGAACGCGTTGACGGCGACGGCGAACGGGATGTCCTTGTGCTCGAAGTAGTCCACCGCGGCGTAACAGTCGTCCAGCCGGCGGGTGTCCACGATCACCAGCCCGCCGAGAGCCCCCTCGACCACGTCGTCCCACATGAACCCGAACCGGTCCTGGCCCGGCGTGCCGAACAGATAGAGCTTCAGCGTCGGGTCGATGGTGATGCAGCCGAAGTCCATGGCGACCGTGGTGGTGGTCTTGCCGGGGGTGTGGGAGAGATCGTCCACGCCCGCCGCGACCTCCGTGATGGCGGCCTCCGTGGTCAGCGGCCGGATCTCGGAGATCGCGCCCACGGCCGTGGTCTTGCCGACGCCGAAGCCGCCGGCGATGACCAGCTTGACCGGTACCGGCGGCTGTTCAACCGCTGTCACGGAGTGCGTCCCGTGAGTCGGGGACGGTGCGGAGACCATCAATAACCCTTCGCAGTACGGAGATGTCCTGGGCTGTCCTGGCGTCCGGGACGTGGACCGCCAGATGCCCGGCGGCGCACAGGTCCTCCGCCAGTACCCGGACCACATTGAGGTGGAGGCGCAGCCGGGCGGCCAGTTCCGCCACCGACTGCGGCCGTCGGCAGGCGGCGACGATGTCGTGTTGTTCGAAGGCGAGCGAACCCAGGACGCGGAGACCGGACGAGGTCGCCACGACCTGGGCCTCGACCGGGAGCGGGGGGCCGGTGCCGCCCCCCGCCACCCGGCCGGCGGTCAGCAGGAAGGGCCGGATCGCGGGAGCGCGGCCGGCGGGCTCCGGCGGGCCCGGGGCGCCGCCCTCTCCGTCCGCCATCATGATTCTCTTCTCAGCACCTGTGTCCCGCCTCCGCGGAGTGGAAGGGTCAGCGGGCCGGTGTGGCGCCGGCGTTCTTCTTGAGCTCCAGCACCAGTTGGGGGGTGAGCGCGCTGCCGGCCCGGTTGGCGAAGAGGGTCATCTCGTAGGCGATGTTGCCGAGCTTCGCCTCCTTCGACGTCACCACACCGAGGACGGCACCGCAGCCGATGGCCGACACCAGCACATGGCCGCCCTCCAGGTCGATGATGACCTTGTTGAGGCCGCCGAGTCCGTAGTTGCCGGACGCGCCGGCGGCCAGACTCGTGACACCCGAGACGATGGCGGCCAGCCGTTCGGAGTCCGCCTGCTCGCGCAGTTGGGAGACGGCGATCAGCAGGCCGTCGGAGGACACCGCGATGGCGTCGACGACGCCGGCGGTCTGGGTGGCGAACCGGTCGAGCAGCCAGGTGAAGTCGGCCGCGGCGGCGGTCAGATCAGTGGCTTCCTCCTGCTCGGAACTGGTCTTACCTGTCGGCGTGGTCACTGCCCGACTCCTTCCGGGGGTGCTGGTGTGGCGATGGCGCTGGATCGGTCGGGGCAGCGGAAAATTCCTGCTCCGCCGCTCGCTCTGCTTGCTGCTCTGCTGGTTGGTCTTCTGCTCGTTGCTCTGCTTCTTGTTCCGCCCTGCGTACGGCGGCCTCGAATTCGTCGAGTTCACAGCGGACCGCCTCGGCGTCGACGGGCCGGCGCGTGGCCTGGGTCCCGCGGTCGGCCGCCGGGGCGGTCATGTCGAGCGTCGCTCCCCGTACCCGCCGTCGCAGCGGGCGGCCGGACGATGCCGGGCGCGTCTCACCCGCGGGGGCGGTCCGCTCCGTGTCCGTGCGACGCGGAAGGCGCCGGGGGAGCTCGTCTCGTGGCGAGGGGGCGGCGGGCCGCTGTTCGGGCGGGGCGGCGGGCGTCCGCACCGGCAGGGGAGCGGCGGCGGAGGCCGGTGCGGGCCCGCGGTCGGGCCCGGGTGCGGGCTCGGTGGACGCCGGCTCAGGCGCTGCCGGGTGCTCTGCCCCGTCCGCGGCCGGGGACGCCGTGGCGGCCGGGCTCTCGCTCAGCAGCAGTGTGGAAGGGAGCCAGACGGAGCCGGTGACCCCGCCGCCCGGCGTACGGCTCAGGGCGACCCGGATGCCCGAGCGCCGGGCGAGGTTTCCGACCACGAACAGGCCGAGGACCTTGGTCGGGACGAGGTCGAGCCGTTCCCGCCGGACGAGCCGGGAGTTCTCCTCGTCGAGGCGTTCCGCACTCATCCCGAGGCCGTGGTCGATGACCTCGATCAGGGCGCCACCGTCCGAGGTCACATCGGTGCCGGGCCGGACGACGACCTCGACGGGGGTGTCGGACGGGGAGAACGAGACGGCGTTCTCCAGCAGTTCGGCGAGCATCAGCGTCAGATCGTCGACGATGTCGGGCGCGACGGTGGCCTCCGTCTCGGACCGCAGGGACACCCGCTGGTATCCCTCGATCTGACCGAGTCCGGCGCGTATGACGTTGACCAGAGTGGTCGGCCTGGCGTCCATCTCCGGGTCCCGGATCCCGGCGAGCAGCATCAGGCTGTCCGCGTTGCGCTGGAGACGTACGGCGATGTGGTCGATGCGGTACATCCGCTCCAGGACACCGGGGTCGGTCTCCTCCCGTTCCACGGCGTCGATCAGCATGAGCTGGCGGCTGGTGAGGTTGCTGACGCGGCGTCCGACGTTGCCGAACATCTCGGCGACGTTGTGGCGGCTGAGCACCTGCCGCTCCAGCAGCGCCGCGGCGGTGACCTGTACCTGGTTGAACGCCTCGGCCAGGTGACCGATCTCGTCGTGGACCGGGACGGGGATCGGCCGCGGCCGCAGCGGGGTGCGCTCCGCCGACTCGTCGTCCTCGACCTTGGCGAGCTCTTCGCCGGCCACGTCGACCACCTGCTGTGCGGCGCCGGTCAGGGCCGCCAGGGGACGTACGACCGAGCGCCGGACCAGGACGGAGAAGGACAGCCAGGAGGCGAAGCCGAGCAGGGCGAGGCCGAGCATCGCCAGCGCGTTGTACAGGGCACTGCGGGAGAGACCGTCGGCGCGGGCGGCGATCTGGTCGATCAGCGACCGGGTGATGTCGAGGCGGGCCTCGGCCTGCCGGGTTCCGGCGGCGATCGCCTGACGCAGCTGATGCGGGGTCTGGCCCTGCAGGGAGCCCGGATCGATCTGGAGCTCCGCGAACTGGGCCTCGATGCCGTTCTCCTCGGCATCCCGCTCGATCCCGTCCAGGCGCAGGGCCTGCTCCGGGTCGGCGATCCTGCCGAAGCGCTCCGTCTGCTCCTCGTAGAGCCGGTGCGCGCCGACGGCGCGGGTGTACTCGGTGAGCGCGTTGGCGTCCCGGGTCTGCGCGGAGAACACTCCGCTCTCGAAGGCCGCGTGGGCGGCGTCGGCGCGCAGCACCGTGTCGAGGAGGTAGGTGACCGAGGACGACGAGGTGCCCGCGAAGCGGTCGAGACCGATCCCGTCGATGAGGTAGCCGACCGCGGCAGCGTACGCGGGGTCGATGCCGGCGGCCGGAACCGAGCCCCGCTCGACCTTGTCGCGCAGCACGGCAAGGCCCCGGATGTAGTCGAGGGCCCGCCCCTCCTCCTTCGGCAGGCCCGTTCCGAACCCGGAACGCACGGCGGCGACCTGGCCGTCGGTCGCGCGCTGTGTCTGGCGGTAGGCGGCGGTGGACGGCAGCGTGGCGCCGGGCCGGGCCGACTCCTGCTCCACGGACAGCAGGAGCGCCTGCCGGTGTTCGGCCTGTACGTCGTTGATGAGCTTGGTGACCTGCTCGCTGTCGCGCACGAGCTCGGCGCTCCGGCCGGCGTCCCGGGCCTTCTCCATCTGCGTGCTGACGCCGATGGCCAGCAGCACGCCGACGACGGCGACGGGCGCGATCACCAGAACGTTGAGTTTCCGGCGGAACGGCCAGCGGTCCAGGTAGGCGCCCGCCTGCCGGCGGAACCCTGGTCTCATCGGTGAACGCAGGGACGGATCCCGTTCGGGTGGCGGGTCCACTGTGTCCACAGACACCCGGGCCTCCTTACGACGTGCTTCTGAGCGGTGACCGAGGTGGTGTTGTTGCCGACCGCCGACAGCGGGAGAGCGTGACGCTTGCGAGCTTTCGCCCCAGGTGAGCGAAAAGATTGCGCCACATGCCCAACCGGCGGCGAACATTACCGCTTGTGCACGCGCATGCAACACAGGACCACCAATGGCCAAGCGGAATTCAACTCTTTGTCACATTTGGCCGGTTACCCCCTTGTGGAGCGTCATGCCGGCCAGCGAGGCGACGCCTGAAGGGGGAGGAGAACGTGACCGAATCGTTTCCCACCGGTCCACGTCCCGGGCCGGGCCCGGTCCTGGCTCCAGGCTGGACCGGGCCCCGGCTCCCAAGGCGCATCCGTACCTGCGAAGGCGGCTGCCTCCCGGTCAACCGCCACCCGTAACCTGTCTCCCCCCACCCAACCCGTATCCTCATCCTGTCCTGCGAGGAGACCCGTGCAGCCCACCCGCACGGCGGTCGTGACAGCCGCCGCACTCCTGGTCATGGCCACCGCCGGCTGCGAATCCGGCGGCGGCACCACCGCATCCCACAGGAGCTCCGCCAAGCCCGGCTGCCCCGCCGCCCTCTCCAGGGCCAAGCAAGCCGTCAAGAAGGCCGAGGAGGTCAACGCCCCCTGGAAGGGCCCCACCACCGGACCCCGGGCCGTCCACGACAAGACCGTCGTCTACATCGCCCAGACCCTGACCAACCCCGGCGTCACCGGGGTCGCCCAAGGTGTCCAGGAAGCCGCCAAGATCGTCGGTTGGCGCGCCCGTACCCTCAACGGCCAGGGCACGCCCAGCGGTCTCCGGTCCGCCTTCAAGCAGGCCCTCCGCCTCAAGCCGGATGGCATCGTCATCAGCGGATTCGACCCCGGTACGGCCGCGGCGGAGGTCAAAAAGGCTCATGCCCAGGGAATCCCGCTGATCGGCTGGCACGCCGCCCCGACTCCCGGCCCCAGCAAGGACCCGCAGCTCTTCACCAACATCACCTCACGGGTCGAGGACGTTGCGAAGATCAGCGCCGACTGGATCATCGCCCGCTCCCACGGCCGCGCCGGCGTCGTCCTGTTCACCGACGGCACGGTGCCCTTCGCCAAGCACAAGTCCGATCTGATCAAGAAGGAACTCGCCACCTGCTCGGGCACCGAGCTGCTGAGCTACACCAACATGCCCATTCCCCAGGTCAACAGGCGCTCCATCGGGGAAGTCCGCTCCCTGATGTCCCGTTTCGGCAGCAAGTGGACCTACTCCGCCGCTATCAACGACCTGTACTTCCAGCACGCCGCCCCCGCCCTGCGTGCCGCGGGCAAGGACGGCGCCGGCGCCCCCTTCAACATCGGCGCCGGCGACGGCGACCCGTCGGCCTTCGAGCGCGTCAACGGCAAGGAGTTCCAGGCCGCCACCGTGCCCGAACCCCTCTCCGAACAGGGCTGGCAGATCATCGACGAGTTCAACCGCGCCTTCACCGACGCCCCCGACAGCGGGTACGTCGCCCCCGTCCACATCGCCACCACCGCCAATACCGGCGGCGCCGTGTCCTGGGACTCCGAGGGCTACCGCCAGGCCTACCGCAAGATCTGGGGCGAATGAGGTGCTCTCCCGGCCGCGGCTCCTCCTGGGCCCGGCCGGCCTGTCACCGGACCGGCGTGCGGACATCGTTGAGGCGGCGTGGGAACGGGAGGATGCTCACCGCCACGCCTGGGTGGCGGCACGGCCTCGCGCCGCCCGCACCGAGCGACGCGACGGGCGAGGGGACGGGGCGCCCGGTGAGATACTTGATGTCATGATGGCGACCGTGTCCGGTGACTTCGAGCTGACCATGGACGAGTTGCGAGCCGTGGCACGCTACGCAGCACAGACCGCCCAGGAAGTCCTCCCGGTGTTCGAGGAGACCCACCCCGGCGATGCCCGGCCTCGCGCCGCTCTTGATGCCGCCTGGGAGTTCGCCAACGGCGCGAAACGGACCAAGCTGCAGCGTGTCACCTCGTTGGAAGCACACCGAGCCGCGAAGGAAGCTTCCACCGAAGCCTCAAGTCTCGCTGCACGCGCGGCCGGCGATGCCGCATCCGCCGCGTACCTCCACCCGATCGCGAAAGCTCACCAGGTGGGCCACATCCTGCGCGCCGCTGCATGTGCCGCCCGCATAGCTGAAATCACCGCAGGCGACGATCCCGCAGCCGCCGACCGGATGATCGAGCAGGCCCGACGGCGCGCCACACCGGCCCTGATCGACGTTCTTCACCGCTATCCCGTCGCACCGGCCGGCAAGAACCGCGTCGCGGAACTGATGACCGCCTTGGACGCTTCTCTGCGCGCGTCCGGCTGACGTGAGCGGGAGTCACGACGTCCGGTCGCGTCCGTCCCGTGGGGCGAAGATTTCGAGGGCGTCCGCGTCGGTGGCGCGCGCGTGCAGGAAGTAGTCGGCCCACTCGGTGATGCCGGGGTAGGACGACTCCTGGCAGACCTGGGTGACGGCGGCCTCGATGTCGAAGTGCGTGGTGCGCAGGTCGAGGCCGGGGCCCAGGAGGGCCCAGTGCGCTCCGGTCCTTCCGTAGGGCATGCCGACGCTGCCGGGATTGAGGACCATACGGCCGTGGACGAGGCGGACGAACGGCATATGGGTGTGGCCGCAGACCACGGTGCGGATGCCGGTGTCGAGTCCGTCGAAGACCTCCTTCCAGCGGTCGGGGCGGGAGTCGACCAGGACGACCTCTTCATCGTCACGGGGCGTGGCATGGCAGAACAACACCTGTCCCAGGCCGCGCACGGGCAGGGAGAGCGACGGTGGCAACGAGCCGAGAAGGCCGAGGTGGTCCTCGCGGAGCTGTTCGGCGGCCCACGGAGCGACGGGATCAGGGATCGTGTCGCGATGCCCCCGGCGGTATTCCAGGAGTTCCCGGTCGGCGTTTCCGCTGATCCAGAGGACACGGTCGCCCAGCCCGGTCAACCGGTCGAGCACCTGGGTGGGTTGCGGTCCTGCGGTGATGTCGCCGGTGAGCACGATGCGGTCGGCGGTGCTGACCTCCGGTTCGGCGAGCACCGCCTCCAGGGCCGGCAGGACTCCGTGAATGTCGGACAGGACCGCTACTCGGTTCAGCATGGTCACCACTGTGGGGTGAGGGCGGCCGGGCGGTGAGATCTTTCGCCGTGCGCGTAGCTCAGGGCGGGCGGGGGCCGTTTCCGCGTGCGTGGCCGCCGCGACGGCCCGCCGCCCCGTGTGCAGGGAGCAAGGCCCTGGAACGGGGCCGCGGGCCGTTGGCCGGTGGGGTGGGCGAAGGCGCCGCCTACGGCGCGGAGGCCGCTCGTTCCGGGGCCGGTGTCTGCGACCGGTTGTTGCGTGGGTGGCGAGGGTTGAGGAACCACTTGCGGGCGGAGACGAACCACCAGGTGCCGGCGAAGACCAGCACCACACCCACGGCGAGGGGTGCGTAGTTGAACGTCTCGATGGTCACCGGGCTCTGCTGGGGCAGCATGAACAGCACCGTGATGACCACGACCCAGCCGACCGCGATCAGGCCCACGGGCTTCGACCAGCGCCCCAGGTGCCAGGGGCCGCGCTTGAAGTGCTCTCCCTGGCGCAGACGCAGCAGGGTGGGCACCACGTACGCGATGTAGAGGCCGATCGTCGCGATGGACGTGACGGCGGCGTACGCGGTCGTGTTGAACAGGTACGGCAGGCCGAGGAGGAAGGCACCGCCGGCGGCGAGCCACACGGCGTTGGTGGGGGTGCGGGTCCCCGGGTGGAGCTTGTGCCAGACGGCGGAGAACGGCAGCGCCCCGTCGCGGGAGAACGCGTAGATCATGCGGGAGTTGGCCGTCACGGACGCCATACCGCAGAACAGCTGGGCGCCGATGATGACGAGCAGCATCAGCTTGCCGGTGCTCGCCCCGAGCGCGTCCATGAAGATCTGCGCCGGCGGCACACCGGTTTCCGACTTCAGGGCGCCGGTGTAGGACTGGATGGCGAAGGTCAGACCGAAGAGCAGCACGAAGCCGGCCGCCCAGGACACGACGATGGAGCGGACGATCCCCTTCGGCCCCTCGACCGAGGCGTTCTTCGTCTCCTCCGTCATATGGGCGGACGCGTCATAGCCGGTGAAGGTGTACTGCGCCATCAGGAGACCGATGAGCGCGACGTAGACCGCGGAGCCCCAGCCGGTGTTGTTGACGAACTCGGTGAAGACGAAGCCGGGGGACTGGTGCTTGGCGGGGATCACCAGCAGGGCGCCGACGATCACGACCACACCGATCAGATGCCACCACACCGAGACGGTGTTGAAGAAGCCGACGACGCGTACCCGGAAGGTGTTCACGAGGGCGTGCAGCAGAAGGATCACGCCGAAGAGTGTGATCGTGTGGGCGGGGGTGGCGGCGTAGCTGAACTGAAGGTTCAGGTAGGCGTTGAGGAAGGACGCGGCACCGAAGTCGATGCCCGCGGTGACGGCCACCTGGCCCAGTGTGTTGAACCAGCCGGTGAACCAGGCCCAGGCCGGAGCGGACCTCTGCGGGGCGAGCTTGTGCGCCCAGAAGTAGAGGCCGGCGGAGGTCGGATAGGAGGAGCAGACCTCGGCCATGGCCAGGCCGACGAACAGGGTCATCAGGCCGACGAGAACCCAGCCCCACATGATCAGGGCCGGCCCGCCGGTGTTCATGCCGAACCCGTACATGGTCAGGCAGCCGGAGAGGATGCTGATGATGGTGAAGGAGACGGCGAAGTTCTGCCGCCCGGACATCGAGCGGTCCAAGGTCTGGGTGATGCCGAGTTCGGCGAGGCGCTCCTCCTCCGTCTGCGTGACGCTTGGCATGTCCAATGGCATGGCTGGGCCTCTCCTGGTGATGGCACGGTACATGGCGGGACAACACGGACAACAACGGTCTGCTCGGCCTCGGTTGCCAGGGGGGTCTTCTCCTAGGGCGCGGCCCCCTTCACCGCCCACTTCCGGTGACGGGTGAAGAGCTGCTGGGGGTCCCCGCAGTAGCTCCACGGCACATCCGTGGCGTACGGGCCGATGGCATCGAAGACCTCGGCCGCCGCCCGGTGCTGATTCGCGAAGGACAGTGCGTGGGCCAGGTAGTTGGCGTCGTCGTGGAAGGCTGCGTGCGGCAGCGAAGGGGCCCGGTAGGTCCACCAGTTCGTCCACGCCTGCTGGGTCGACGGGTTGTCCGTCCACGGATGGACGGTCAGGCCGTACCGGTGGCCTTCCTTCCTCATCCGCGTACGGTGCGACTCGGCGAGCGCGACCAGCGGCAGGACGTGCAACGGCATCCCGCGGGGGACATGGGCGCACCGTTCCTGCGCCCAGTGGAACATCTCGCCCGCCACGCCGTGCCAGTCGGGGAACATATAGGTGAGGATTTCGTGGTGTGCCTCCCGATTCCACGGGTCGCGTGCCTCGACCTCCTGCCACACGCTGTGCACCGTCTCCCGCCACTGCCGGTCGCGGTCGGGGGAGTGGTAGCGCAGCAGGGCGAGCATGACGACGTAGGGCGTGGGATCGGCAGGCAGGGTGTCAGCGGCGGCATGGCAGCTCTCCCAGGCCTCTTCCATCTCCGCGCCGCTGCCCTGTCCCCGCGGGCCGGCCATCGAGCGCAGGGCCTGGACGGTGGCGAGGAGGGCCAGGGCATGCGGTGAACGCGGTTCGGCCTGCGCCCAGGTGTCGGCGAAGGTGAGCCGGGCCCCCGCGCGGGCGAGCACCTGGAGGCGGAAGATACGGCGGTCCCAGTCGGCACCGGTCGCGGCCAGCAGTTCGCGTGCGCTCTCCCATCTGCCCATGGCGGCGTCCTCCACGACTGCGCGCAACCGGGAGTCGTCCCGGGCCGGATGCCGGTCGAAGGCCGGCCGGCGTCTCACGGCTGCCCCGTCACGGTCTTCTCGGGTGAGGGAGGCAGTTCCTCACCGTGCGCAGGGGTGGTGTGAACAGGCACTGTTGAGGCCTCCGGGTGGGCGTCCGCCGCGGCGGACGCCGACGTAGGGGGGAGAGCGTCGTGCTGAGCGAACGGCCGGGGCGGCGGCAAGGGCGCGGGGCGGACCGGCGACGAGGCGGGCCGGGGCGACGTCGCACCGGCCCGTGCCGCGGTGCTGTCTCGTCCGTAGGCGAAAGCCCGCGGTGAGCTTGAGGGGCCGTCACCGGAATCACCGGAATCTCCTGTACGTGGGGGTACATGGGCCTGAGCAAGCCGGCTGTCAACTTCTGTCATGAAGTGCTGACTTGAGAAAGAAGACTATTCACTGATGCGCGGCGGCGCACATTCCTTTGGTGATAAAGCTCATGCGAAGGCGCCCGGGGAGGCGTAGTGGGGCGGTGCGCGCCCTGGGGCGCCTCGGGCGCTCCGTCGGTTGAGCCGTCAGGCAGCAAACGGGCCCCGTGGCATCGGCCGATCGACGTGCCGGGCAGTAGGGCTGCGGAGCGGCCAACCCGTTTTGGTCACGGCATCGTCACAGGTTCTTCACTTCGTCTATTTCGATGTTCAACCACTCGCTACTCTCCCGGTTCCAGACACCTTGGGGGGCTCGTGAGGAATCAGCACTTGCTGCCTCACTCGCTACCCCACTTGCCTCTCCGGTTTCAGCCGGGCGGCGGCTCGCGACCGTGGGCAGGGCCATGCACACAGGAGAGTGTGCAGTCGCAAGGCGGGGGGCTATATGACGGGAAACCAAGGGCCGATGTCGCCGGAGGACAAGAAGAACGCCCGGCTCGGCTGTGCGGTCATCGCGGTCTTCGTGCTGCTCGTCGGCGGGTGCGTCAATCTGATGGACGGCGACGGTGAGAGGAAGTCGTCCGCCGCCACGTCCGTCTCCGACGCGTCCGGGGGCGGGTCCGATGCATCCGGGAGCCGGTCCGACGCATCCGACGGCGAGGGTGACACCCTCACGGTGCCGGACTACACCGGCCGCAATCTGCAGGAAGCGCAGGACGCGGCGCAGCGCAGGGGCATCTCCGTGCTCAAGAGCCGGGATCTGTCCACGCGCAAGCGCCTGCAGGTGTGGGACCGCAACTGGCAGGTCTGCGATCAGGAGCCGGCTGCCGGGTCGGTCATGCACGACACCGAAACGCTGACGTTCGCCGTCGTCAAGGCCGATGAGAGCTGCGACGAGCCCGACGCTGCGGGGTCCACGAGCGGCACCGCTTCCTTTGAGCCCACGGAGGAACCGACCGACGCCGAGGAAACCGCCACCGCCGATGGCTCCGCCACGACTGACGGTTCGGCATCCTCCGGTGGTTCGGCGTCCGGTGGTTCCACGTCCTCCGGCGGTTCCGGCACGGACGGGGGTGGCTCCTCCGGCGGTTCCAGCTCCTCCGGAGGGGCGGGTTCCGGGAGTGGCAGCAGCTCCACGAGCGGCGGCGGAGGGCAGGAGCAGGCTCCGGCAGGCGCCTCCGCCCAGTGCAACGACGGGACGTACAGCTACAGCGCGCACCGGCGAGGTACCTGCAGCCACCACCACGGGGTCGCCGTCTGGCTGAGGAGCCTTCCGGCCTGACGGCGGCCAGGGCCGGAGCGCAAGGCCGCGGGCGGTCCGGGTCGGGGGCGGCCCGGACCTGGACCGATGGCGGGTGAGAGGTGTGCGGCGCACGCGGACACCCGGCCGTACAACCTTCGACGGCAATGGGCGGTCTTCACGACACCATCGCAGAGGAATGGGGGATTGCGCATGTCGCACTCGCAGCAGCCCGCGCCGTTCGGTCAGCAGCCCCTCCTGTACGCCCTCCCGTACGCGCCGCAGCCGTCTGTGCCGCGGCCATCCGCGTCGCGGTCGTCCGCGCCGTCATCGTCCCCGCGGCCGCCGAAGAGCCCGCACTCCGTACTCCGGATCGCCGTGGGCGTGGCCTGTGCGCTCCTCGTCCTCGGGCTCGCCGTCGTGGTCGGAAACGGCCGCAACGGCATCAAGAAGGCCAGGACGAAGCCCGCCCCCACCCTCACGGGCACGCTCGGCCAGGGCCGCTACCTCGTGGGGAAGGACATCGCCGCCGGCGCCTACCGGACCGTCGGCCCCGTCCCGTCCGATGCCCCGCTGTGCTCCTGGGCCCGCTCCAAGGGTGCCGGCGGCGAGCAGCCCGACAGCATCATTGCCCGGGGCGCCTCCCGGGGCCCGGCCCGCGTCACCGTCCACAAGGGGGAGACGTTCGAGACCCATGGCTGCAGGGAGTGGACGCCGGTCCGGTGACCGGCCGCCGCTGCCCGCGGCGCGGCCTCCGCGGCCGCGAAACCGTTCGCCGCTCGCCCCCTGTCACCCAGCAGATACGGCCCGTGCGCGGCCGGGGGTGAGATCTCGCCGGGAGACCGGCCGATACCGGTCGACAATGCGCCGCGACGGAGCCGAACGGGCCCGGCCCGCCACCTCCCCGGAGCGCCGGGAACGGACCGGGCCGGCCCCGGAAGCAGGCCGGGCCGGCCCCGGAAGCAGGCCGGGCCGGCCCCGGAAGCAGGCCGGGCCGGCCCCGGGAACAGGCCGGGCCGGGCCCGCAACACAGTGCCCACTCCCACCCAACCCGGCAGTGATTTCCCCCTCCGGATCCGATCGGACCCCCTTCCTCCGCTCCTGCCCGGGGCGGGGTCCTGTCGAGAGGGGGCCGGTCACGAGATATCTTGATGTCGAGCAATGTTGCAGACGTGGAGTGGAGCACCCGGTGACTGACTCGACCATCTTCTACACCCACACTGACGAGGCCCCGGCCCTGGCGACGTATTCGTTCTTGCCTGTGATCCAGGCATACGCGTCGACGGCCGGCGTCAGCGTGGAGACCCGTGACATCTCCCTGGCCGGGCGCATCATCGCGAGCTTCCCCGAGCGCCTGGAGGAGGGCCAGCGCATCGAGGACGCCCTCGCCGAGCTCGGCCGGCTGGCCAAGACTCCCGGCGCGAACATCATCAAGCTGCCGAACATCTCGGCCTCGATCCCGCAGCTCAAGGCCGCGGTCGCCGAGCTGCAGGAGCAGGGCTACGCGCTGCCCGACTACCCGGACGACCCGAAGACCGACGAGGAGCGGGACATCCGCGCCCGCTACGACAAGATCAAGGGCAGCGCCGTCAACCCCGTCCTGCGCGAGGGCAACTCGGACCGCCGGGCGCCCGCGTCGGTCAAGAACTACGCCAAGGCCCACCCGCACCGCATGGGCGCCTGGACGGGCGACTCGAAGACGAACGTCGCCACCATGGGCGTCGACGACTTCCGCTCCACCGAGAAGTCCGCGGTCATCGACCGCGACGGCTCGCTGCGCATCGAGCTGTCGGGCGACGACGGCTCCACCACCGTCCTGCGTGAGTCGGTACCGGTCCTCGCGGGCGAGGTCGTCGACGCCGCCGTGATGCGGGTGGCCGCGCTGCGCGAGTTCCTTACGGCGCAGGTCGCCCGCGCCAAGGCCGAGGGCGTGCTGTTCTCGGTGCACCTGAAGGCCACGATGATGAAGGTCTCCGACCCGATCATCTTCGGCCACGTGGTCCGCGCCTTCTTCCCGAAGACGTTCGCCCGGTACGGCGAGTCGCTCGCGGCCGCCGGCCTGACCCCGAACGACGGCCTCGGCGGCATCTACAAGGGTCTGGAGTCGCTGGCCGACGGCGCGGAGATCAAGGCGTCCTTCGACGCCGAGCTCGCCGAGGGCCCGGAGCTCGCCATGGTCGACTCCGACCGCGGCATCTCCAACCTGCACGTGCCGAGCGATGTCATCGTCGACGCCTCCATGCCGGCCATGATCCGCACCTCCGGCCACATGTGGGGCCCGGACGGCGCGGAGGCCGACACCCTCGCGGTCCTCCCCGACAGCAGCTACGCCGGCATCTACCAGGCCGTCATCGACGACTGCCGGGCGAACGGCGCCTACGACCCGTCGACGATGGGCTCGGTGCCGAACGTCGGCCTGATGGCACAGAAGGCCGAGGAGTACGGCAGCCACGACAAGACCTTCGAGATCCCGGTCACCGGTACCGTCCGGGTCCTCGACGAGAACGGCAACGCGGTCCTGGAGCAGGTCGTCGGCGCCGGCGACATCTTCCGTATGTGCCAGACCAAGGACGCGCCGATCCGCGACTGGGTCAAGCTCGCCGTCACCCGCGCCCGCGCCACCGGCGACCCGGCGGTGTTCTGGCTGGACGAGAGCCGTGCGCACGACGCCCAGCTGATCGCCAAGGTCAAGGCCTACCTCCCCGAGCACGACACCGAGGGTCTGCGGATCGAGATCATGTCGCCGGTCGACGCGATCACGTTCTCCCTCGACCGCATCCGCCGCGGCGAGGACACGATCTCGGTCACCGGCAATGTGCTGCGTGACTACCTGACCGACCTCTTCCCGATCCTCGAGCTGGGCACCAGCGCGAAGATGCTCTCGGTCGTCCCGCTCATGAACGGCGGCGGACTGTTCGAGACCGGTGCCGGCGGCTCCGCGCCCAAGCACGTCCAGCAGCTGGTCAAGGAGAACTACCTGCGCTGGGACAGCCTGGGCGAGTTCCTGGCGCTCGCGGTCAGCTTCGAGCACCTGGCGCAGACCACGGGCAACGCGCGCGCCCAGGTGCTCGCCGATACCCTCGACCGCGCCACCGGCACCTTCCTCAGCGAGAACAAGTCGCCCAGCCGCAAGCTGGGTGGCATCGACAACCGCGGCAGCCACTTCTACCTGGCGCTCTACTGGGCGCAGGAGCTGGCGAAGCAGACCGACGACACGCAGCTCGCGGAGGCGTTCGCGGCACTCGCCAAGACGCTGACCGAGCAGGAGCAGACCATCGTCGACGAGCTGGTCGCGGTGCAGGGTTCGCCGGCCGACATCGGCGGCTACTACCAACCGTCCGTGGCGAAGGCCTCGGCGGTCATGCGCCCGTCGGCGACCCTCAACCAGGCCCTCGCGACCCTCAGCTGATGCGGTAACCGCGGAAGGCCCTTCCGCCCCGGCCGGCGCCCTGCCGGCCGGGGCGGTTCCTTTTCCGCGGACGGCGGCGAGGCCGTGGTGGAGCCCCGCACCAGGATCCGGAGGGCGTGCGCGACCGGCTCCGGCGCGGGCCTCAGCCCACGAGATCCAGCACGGGCCGCAGCCCGTCCGGGCGCCGGTCCACCGGCAGGTGGTCCACCGGCAGGAACGAACAGCCCAGCGCCGTGGCGGCGCCATCGGCAGTGCGGTCGTCACCGACCATCAGGACGGCTGTCGGGTCGAGCCCCAACTCCCGGCAGCCGAGGGCGAAGAGCCGGGGGTCCGGCTTCTGGAAGCCGTGCTCGCAGGACAGCACACAGACGTCGACATAGCGGGCCAGGCCGTGGGCGCGCAGCACCGGCCGCAGATCCCAGCCGACGTTGCTCAGTACGCCGACACGGATACCGCGCCGGTGCAGCTCCGCCAGCACCTCGACGGCGTCGGGGTACGGCTGCCAGGCCTCCGCGGCCCTGGAGCGGTCGTAGAGCGCGTCGTACAACTCCGGCTCGGGGAGCGGAACTTGGCGGGCCAGCCCGGTGTACAACGCCCGGTGGTGGCGGGCCTCGCAGTCGCGGATCTCCCACAGACCGGCCAGTTCGGCGGGGACCTCGACGGGCGAGGAGCCGCCGGGGAGCGCGCCGGCCCGCTCCAGCGCGGCCGCCGAGCGGGCGATCTCGGCCTCGTCCATGGCCGTGCCGCAAGCGGTGAGGGCCGCACGCAGCCATGACTCGGTGGACTCGATACGCAGCAGGGTCCCGGAGAAGTCGAAGAGCACACCCTTGGTTGTCGTCATGACCGTCATTCTGCCCGCGGGGCGGTGCCGGGCCCCTCTGTGCGGGACGCCTGGACGCCGTACAGTGCCGCGGATCCGGCCACCAGGGCCCCGCCCAGCAGCCAGCCCCCGACGACGTCCGACAGCCAGTGCACGCCCAGATACAGCCGGGTGAAGGCGACGCCGACGACCGAGACCGCGACCACCGCTCGCGCCAGTCGGCGCCACAGCGGACGCGCCCCGGCCAGCCGCAGCAGCCACAGTACGAGGGCACCCGCGACCAGCGCGGACAGCGCATGCCCGGAGGGGAAGGCCGCGTAGTGCGCGGAGGCCACCGGGTCCGGCCAGGCGGGGCGGCCCCTGCCGACCAGCGCCTTCGTCACCTGCTGCAGCCCCGTGCCGGCGAGCGCGGTGGCCGCCACCCAGAGGGCGAGCCGGCGTTCGCCGCGCCGTACGAGCAGCCAGACGGCCACCGCGAGCACCGCGCGCATCGTCCACGGGTCCCAGACCCAGTCGCTGAACACCCGGACGAGCCGGGTCCGGCCGGGCGCGGTCACGGCCGTCCGGTGCAGTGTGCCGGCGAGGGCGGTGTCCAGGGACATCAACGGGCCCCAGTGCGCCACGACGAGGACGAGCAGCAGGCCGAAGAGGAGCGTGCACAGCACGGCACAGGCGAGGCAGGGGAGGAGTGGGACGGATGCCCGGGGACTCTCGTCGTCCACGGCGGACGTACGGGCGGCGGGGAGCGGCGTCGACGGCATGGGGCGATCCTCGCCCATGACCCGCGCCCCGGGCGAGGAACCGCGCCCTACGTCAGCGCCCTCAGGCCGGGGACGAAGGTGACCAGCAGCGGAACGGCCGGCAGCAGTGTCGCCACCGCCGTCATCCGGAGCCGGCGGCCGGGGGAGAAGCGGGGCGCGGGGGACAGCAGCCGGTCCACCCGCTGGGGCACCTGCGCGAGTTGCGTCGGGCAGGGGCCGAACACACCGCGATCCTCGTTGAGTTCGACCAGGGCCAGGGCGATGGTCAGCCGTCCGAAGCGGCGTGAGGCCACATCGTCGGCGGCCAGTTCGACCAGCCGGTGCACCTGATCGCGGAACGCGGCGAAGACCGGGATCTGCGGAAAGCCGACGGCGAGTGCGGAGGCGCTGTACAGGAGGAGATCGTGCCGGGCCCGCGCATGGCCCTGCTCATGGGCGATCAGCGCGTCGAGCTGACGCCCTTTCAGGCGCCGCAAGGCCGAGGTGGTGATGACCAGTTGGGGCGAGGAGTGCTGCAGCCACCAGGCCTCCGGTTGGTCACCCTCCAGGACGACCAGACGCTCCTGGCGGGGTTCCTCGCCGGGCAGCAGCGGTGCGCGGCGCAGGAGTTCGGCCCGGCGCTGCCGACGACGGGCGCGCGCCGCGCGTACCTCGCGGGTCAGGGTGACGGCGGTCCAGGCGCCGCCGCCCGCCAGGAGCAGGGCCAAGACCCCGGCCCAGGGCCCGTGCGCCTTGAGCGCATACGCCTCGACGACCACCCGGGGGGCGAAGCCGAACACCGGGCCACGGACGGCTTCCCAGGCGGCGGCCGCGCTCAGCGACATCGCGAGCACACAGCACAGCAGGACCCCGGCCACCACGCACTGCCACACCCACAGGGCGAGCACCGGTTCACGGTCGGGCCAGTCGGAGCGGGCCATCAGGCGCGGCGCCATTGCCGCGGCCAGCACGCCGAGAATCATCAGCGCGAGAGGGACCATCATGGCGTCAGCCTATGAGTGTGCGGCTACTCGTAGGTACAGCCAGGCCTGGGATGTGACCCATACCACCCACGTCACAGGTGTGAACCACGCACCCCCGCGCCCCTCGCGCACCCGACGCCGCGCGGACCGTACCCGCGACAGCCGTACGGGGCAGCGGTACGCGGCAGTCGTACCCAGCAGTCGTAGGAGCAGTCGTATACGGAAGCGCTGCCACTGCCCCGTCCTCACAGCGCCAGCAGCATCGCCAGCATCCCGATGCCCATCGCCACCCGGCAGGCCCGCAGCACCCCGGGCGGCCCGGGGTCCGCCGGCACCAGCCGGACCCCGGCACCGATCACGTACACCGTGTAGTAGACGAGCAACAGGCCCGTCAGCAGCGGCACCCCACCCGGCCCGGCATGCTCCATCGCGCCCATCGCCCCCATCGACTCCACCCGCCCCGTCGGGCCCATCGACCCCACGGAGCCCATCGAACCCGCCTGGCCAACCGGCCCCGCCGCGTTCATCCGGTCCGGCGGCACGGCCATCGCGAGTGCCATGTACACCATGGCCAACGTGCCCACCGCATGATGCAGATGCCGCCGTACCAGCGCCCACACCCCGGCCACCGCGAAGACCGCGGTGAACATCCAGGGCGACCACCGAGGCGGTGTCACGGCCGACGCGGGCAGCGCCATCGCCGCCATGCCCAGAGCCATCAGACCCTCGCCGCGGGCATCCCCCCGGCAAGCGTCCGGCCCGGTACGCGCCCGGACGAGGCAGTACGCGGCGGCCGCGGCACACAGCAGCACCAGCAGCCAGCCCACCAACGGCGGTGCGTGCACGGCCCACCTCCCCGAGTGCCGCCTGTCGCGCGGATCGGGTGCAGAATGCCCGGCCGGGCCCCGGCACACGGGAGCGCACGGACGCACCGAGGGGAGCGCGCGGCCTCCCGGGCTCAGGGCCGGTAACGCAGCGGATGGTCCGCCGGAACCTCCGTCAGCACGATCCGATGGCCGTCCGGGTCGGCGACCCACATCTCGACCAGCCCCCACGGCTCCTTCACGGGCGGCCGCAGCACCTCCACCCCGTGCGACAGGAGCTCCTGGTGCGCCGCTGCCGCGTCGGCCACCTGGAGCCACAGCTGGAGGGTGCCGGTGCCCGGAGCCGTGGCGCGGCCGGAGACTTCCAGGAAGCCACCGCCGAGGAAGTAGACCGTGCCGCGCTCGGGTCCCGTTCCGAACTCCCGGTAGATCTCCAGCCCCAGCGCCGTGCCGTAGAACGCCCGCGACCGCTCGGGGTCAAACGGCCGCAACAGCACCCTGCTGCTCAATACGTGCACCATGGCAGGGACCCTACGCCGCCGGAGCCGCGCCACCGGGCCGCTGCGGCCGCAACGTCATGACGAATGGCCCTGACGGGACGCCCATGCCGCTTGTTAGCCTCCGCTCAGCCCTTCGTCCGGCCCCGAGAGGACTGCGCACGCCATGCCCACCAGCGAGCTGACCTTCCGTACCGCCCACGACGCCGATATCCCCGGGCTCGTCGACCTCATCGAGTCGGCGTACCGAGGGGACGCGAGCCGGGCCGGCTGGACGACGGAGGCGGACCTGCTGGAGGGGCAGCGCACCGACCCGGAGGGCGTTGCCGCCGTGGTGCGGGGCGAGAGTGGCCGGCTGCTCATCGCCGAGCGGGATGACACCCTGATCGCCTGCTGCCAGCTCGAACACCGCGGGGACCATGTGTACTTCGGGATGTTCGCGGTGCGCCCGGAACTCCAGGGCGGCGGCCTCGGCAAGGTGATTCTCGCGGAGGCCGAGCGGACCGCCCGGGACCTCTGGGGCACCGGCGAGATGCGGATGACCGTCATCCGGCAGCGCGACGAGCTGATCGCCTGGTACGAGCGCCGCGGCTACCGGCGCACCGGACAGCTCACCCCGTTCCCGTACGGCGATGAGCGCTTCGGCATTCCGCAACGCGCCGACCTGGAATTCGAGCTGCTGGTCAAGCCGCTCGCCTGAGAGCGGTCCGGCCGGAAGGACCCGGTCGGCCGGAAGGACCCGGTCGGCCGGAAGGACCCGGTCGGCCGGCGCCGGGCGGGCCGGACGGCGCCGCTCACAGCCGTCCCGCCTGGATGATCCGCCGCAGGAACTGCCGGGTGCGGTCCTGCCGCGGGTCGCCGAAGACCTGCTCCGGTGTCCCGCGTTCCACCACCACCCCGCCGTCCAGGAAGCAGACCTGGTCGGCGACCTCTCGCGCGAAGCCCATCTCATGGGTGGCGATGACCATGGTCATGCCCTCCTCCTTGAGATCGCGGACCACGCCGAGCACTTCCCCGACCAGCTCGGGGTCGAGCGCCGCGGTGATCTCGTCGAGCAGCAGCAGCCGGGGCCGCCCGGCCAGTGCCCGGACGATCGCGACCCGCTGCTGCTGACCGCCGCTGAGCCGGTCCGGGTACTCCCCGGCCCGCCCGCCGAGTCCGAGCCGGTCCAGCAGTTCGCGGGCCCGCGCCTCCGCCTCGGCGCGCGGTACGCCGTGCACCCGGCGGGGGGCCAGCGTGATGTTGTCCAGCACGGTCATGTGCGGGAAGAGGTTGTAGGCCTGGAAGACCACGCCGATCCGGCGGCGCACCGCGTCCACGTCCGCCCGCGGATCGGTGATCTCCGCGCCGTCCAGAAAGATCGCACCGTCGTCGATCTCCTCCAGCAGGTTCGCGCAGCGCAGCAGCGTGGACTTGCCCGACCCCGAGGCGCCGATCAGCGTCGTCACGGTGTGCGGTGGGACCGCCAGGTCCACATCCCGCAGTACGACCGTGCCGCGTCCGTACGTCTTGCGCACGGACTCCAGCCGCAGCACCGGACCGCCGCCGGGCGCCGCCTTCCCGCCCGTCTCACCGGCCCTCTCACCGGCCGTCTTGTCGGTCGGCCGCGGGGCATCGTCCGTCGTGCTCATACGAGTCCTCCCTGGGCGCGCCTGCGGTCCATGCGGGCGGTGACCCAGTCCGTGCACCGCGTCATGGGGATCGTCAGCGCCACGAAAACGAGCCCCGCCACGACATACGGAGTGAAGTTGAAGTCCTTGCCGGCGATGATCTGTGCCGCGTAGACGGCATCCACCGCACCCGCGATGGACACCAGACCGGTGTCCTTCTGCAGCGAGACCAGATCGTTCAACAGCGGCGGCACCACCCGCCGTACGGCCTGCGGCAGCACCACGAAGCGCAGCGCCTGGCCGCTGGACAGGCCCAGCGACCGGGCCGCGGCCCGCTGGGAGGGGTGCACCGATTCGATGCCCGCCCGGAAGACCTCGGCGACATAGGCCGAGTACGTCAGCACCAGCGCGGAGCCGCCGAGCAGCACGGGATCGGTGGTCACCCCCTGCAGCCGCAGCGCCGGCACCCCGAAGACCACCATCAGCAGACAGATGATCAGCGGCAGGCCGCGGAAGAAGTCGGTGTACGCGGCGGCCAGGGCGCGCAGGGGGAAGAACACCGGTCCGCGCAGCGTCCGGGCCACCGCCAGCAGCAGCCCGAGCACCAGCACCGCCGCCCCGCACACCACCAGCAGCCGCAGATTCAGCAGCAGCCCCTCCAGCACCTTCGGCAGCGCCTTGGCGGCGTACTCGGGGCTGAAGAACGTCTCCCGGGTCCGCGGCCAGCCGGGGGAGCGGGTGATGACGAGGTAGAGGACAGCGGCGGTGACCAGGGTGCTCAGCGCGGCGACGGCGGTGGCGCGCCGGGTCCTGGCCCGCCGGAAGCGCTCCCGCTCGATCCGCCGCTGCGAGGGCACGTACCCGTCGTCGGCCCCGTTCCGCGCCGTCAGGAGTTTCGACACACCTTCTCCGTTGGTCACTTGAGCACCGGGACGGATACGGCGTCGGTCAGCCACTTCTTCTCCAGCGCGGCGAGGGTGCCGTTCTTGCGCAGCGCGTCGACCGCGGCCGTCACACAGCCGGTGATCCGGCTCTCCTTGTCCAGGACCAGGCCGAACTGCTCCTTGCCGGCGCCGGCGGCCGCGAACTGCCCGACCACCTCGGCGTCCTTCACCTCCGCCGAGGTGATGTAGAAGGCCGTCGGCAGATCGGTGAGGATCGCGTCCACCTGGCCGTTCTTCAGCGCGGACTTGGCCAGGTCGTTCTTCTGGAAGACGGCGGGCGGCTGCTGGGGCCGGACGGTGTCATTGACGACGTCCAGGCTGGTGCTGCCGACCTGCGCGCCGAGCTTGAGATGACGGAGGGCGGCGATGCTCTTGGCATGCGCGGCCCGGGAGCCCTTGAGCGCGATGACCGCCTGGCGCACGTCGTAGTAGCCCGACGAGAAGGCGACGGCCCGTTCGCGTGCGGCGCTGATGGAGACCTGGTTGATGTCGAAGTCGAACTTCTTCTGGCCGGGCGCGAAGGCGTTGGCGAACGGCACGGTCTGCCAGTTCACCGCGCCCTTGCCGTAGCCCAGCTGGCGGGCGACGGCATAGGCGACGGCCGATTCGAAGCCCTTGCCACTGGCCGGGTCGTCGTCCTGGAACCAGGGTGCGTAGGCGGGCTTGTCGGTGCCGACCGTGAGCTTGCCGTCGGCCACCGTGGCCAGTTTGCCGCGGTCACAGCTCTGTTTGCCCTGGCCGGCGGCCCGCGGGCCACCGGGGGACTCGTCCTGCGGGGCACAGCCGACGGCCGCGGCGAGCAGCGCGACGGTGGCGCAAGCGGCAAGGCGGAGAGGGCAGTTGGCGAGGCGCATGGCGGGAGAGTGGCAGGGCGCAGGGCCATCTGTCGAGATCACCGGGGAAAACGTCCGCATGGTGGAAGTGCATTGCGGCGCTGTGAACTGCACATTTCCCGGTTGCCGGGGTGGAGCCCGAAAAGCCGGACGAGCCCGACGAGCCGGACGAGCTCGCGGAGCCCGACGAGTCGGTACGCCCCACCCGGCTCACGACGCCGCGCGCCACCTCACCCGGTGAACCCGCGCCGCCTCACGCCGTGAAGCGGACCGCCCGCCGGATCTCCGGCTGGTCGGTCACCACACCGTCCAGGCCGAGCCCGCGCGCGAGACGCAGCTGATCATGCGTATTGACCGTCCAGCCCACGACCTTCAGATGCGCGGCATGCGCCCGCTCGACCAGTTCCAGGGTGAGCCGGCGGATGTTCAGCGAGAGCATCGTCGCGCCGACGGCCTGTGCGCGGTCGACCACGTCCGCGCCGTACCGGCTGCCGACCAGCGCGGTCCGCACACCGGGCAGCAGGGTACGGATCGCGGCCAGCGCCTCGTCGTGGAAGGAGATCACATCGACCCGGCCGACCAGATCGCGCGACCGCATCACCTCGGCCAGCGCCTGCGCGGCCGCCACGTCCTTGATCTCGGCCTGCAACGGCGCCTTGACCGCCTCGACGACCTCCTCGAAGACGGGGATCCGCTCGCCCCCGCCGGCATCGAGCTCGCGGAGTTCGGCGAGGGTGCGCTCGGCGATCGGGCCGGCGCCGTCGGTGGTCCGGTCCACGTCCGCGTCGTGCATCACCACGAGCGCGCCGTCCTTGCTCAGATGCAGATCGAGTTCGATGACGTCGAGGCCTTCGTGCTCGGCGCGCACGAAGGACCGCAGGGTGTTCTCCGGCTCCACGCCCATCATCCCGCGGTGTCCGATGGTGAGAAAGGACAAGGCTGCCTCGCTTCTGTCGGCTCGGTGCTGGTGTTGGCTCCGTACACGTGCCGACCGTCGGGTGTCGGCAACGGCGCTACGAAATGGCGCACAGCCTAACGGGACCGACCGGCGGAAAACGGGCTGCCGGACCGGACCGCGGTGTGTCCAGTACGGGTACCCGCCATATCCGGCTTCAGACCGCCTCACCCTCGCGTGGGCGAGTCCTTGCCGCGCTGACGGCGTGCCGCGGACCGGGCCGGTCCGCGGCAGCCCCGGGGCGTAGGCGGCGGCCCCGCCGTACGGCAGACCCCGGCCGTACGGCAGCGGCCCCGGGTTGTATGGCATATGCCACACGACTGAGGGGTTTCTCCGGCGCCGGACGGCCGGAGGAACCGCCGAAACCCTTGGTATTGCTGGGAGGAAGTGGCGCCCAAGCCCTCACCGACAGGAAAAAGGTGCGCGAGTGCGGGGTGTCGACAGAATAATTTTCAACGACTCCCCTTGAGCGGGTCATCCTCGGCTGGTTACCGTGTTCTGACAACACGATCTATCGCCGGAGGGCAGTCATGACGGAAATTCTTTCGCCTGTGGGTGTCCGGGAGGCCCCCACGACCGCGGAGAGCGTGGTCGCGCACCCGGCGTGGCCCGTGCTCAAGGACGCGGTCGAGACCATCCGTCCCTGGCAGTCCAAGGACGGCTCCATAGACCTGGAGGCGGAGGGCGCGCCCACCGCCGAGGCCGTCCGCGCGGAGGTCGACAAGATGGCCGCGGCCGTCGGGGAGCTCGCCCCGCTGCTGCCGCACAACGCCGCCTACCACCAGGCCCTCGCCGCCGACCTGCGCCGCTGGGCCGACGGCGGCTTCGGAGTGCCGGACTTCCTGGACTCCCTCCTCGCCTTCCAGCCCGCCCGGCAGCGCGCCGACGGCCTCCAGCACCTCGTGCTGTTCCCCATGTACACCCAGAACGGCAACCCGGACCGCAACTTCGAGGCCGTCGTCCTGCGCATGGTCTGGCCGGACTGGCTCGCCGAGCTGGAGCGCACCCGCTACGACAACGCCCTCTTCTGCGGCATCGCCTTCGAGGACTTCACGGCCGGCTACGACACCAACTCCGCGGTGCTCTTCCCGGAGACCATCGCCGTGCGCGAGGCCCCCGAGCGGTTCAGCTGGGGCGGGATTTTCTGCGACCGGGAGGCCGCCCGCTTCCGCCGGGTCAGCGAGGCCGCCATCGAGACGCTGGGCGTCGAACTCCCCGCGGACATCCGCGAGATGCTGGCCGACCAGGAGCGCTGCCAGGAGGCCTTCGTCCTGTGGGACATGGTGCACGACCGCACCCACAGCCACGGTGACCTGCCGTTCGACCCCTTCATGATCAAGCAGCGCCAGCCGTTCTGGATGTACGGCCTGGAGGAGCTGCGCTGCGACCTCACCGCCTTCAAGGAGGCCGTGAAGCTGGAAGCCGAGGGGTACTCCCAGGCCCGCGACGTGCAGTTCGCCGTGATCTTCGACCGGATGTTCCGGTTCCCCGTCACCGGCGACCGGGTCCGCAACTACGACGGCCTCGGCGGCCAGCTGCTCTTCGCGTACCTGCACCAGCACGACGTCGTACGCTGGACGGACAACACACTGCACATCGACTGGGAGCGGGCGCCCAAGGTCACCAACCAGCTGTGCGGCGAGATCGAAAAGCTCTACCGCGACGGCATCGACCGGCCCAAGCTGGTCCACTGGTTCGCCGCGTACGACCTCGTCTCGACCTACCTCGCACCGCACCCGGGCTCGGTCTGGGCCAAGGGTCCCGATGCCCTCGACCTCGACCAGCCGCCGCGCAAACTCGTGGACGACGTGCTCCCCGACGAGTTCCCGCTGAGCATGTTCTACGAGGCGCTCGCCAAGAAGCTGCGCGCTGTGATCGCATCCACCAAGGGCATCACGGCCCACAGCGATGAATTGGCGGCGGCATGACGAACGACCGGAACACCCGGCCGAAGGCCGTCCAGGAGCAGGACGAGGAGGCGACGGAGATGGTTACTTCGACGGGCGGCCAGGGGCCGCTGGAGGGTGCGGTCATCGCGGTGGCGGGAGCGGCCGGACCGGCCGGCCGGGCGACCCTGCTGCGACTGGCCGAAGCGGGTGCGGTGGTGGTCGGCTCGGACTCGAACCCCGAGCGGCTGGCGGAGGCCGTGGACGCGGCCCGCTACGCCCACGGCGGCGCCACGGTGATCGGGGACACCGTCGACCTCCTCGACCTCGACCAGACCCGTGAATGGGCGGCTCGTACGGAGAAGGAATTCGGCCGGATCGACGGCCTGGTGCACCTCGTCGGCGGCTGGCGCGGCTCCTCGACCTTCGCGGAGACCGACCTCGCGGACTGGGACATGCTGCACAAGCTCCTGATCCGTACCGTCCAGCACACCTCGCTCGCCTTCCACGAAGCGCTCGAACGCAGCGGCAACGGCCGCTTCCTCCTCACCAGCGCGGCCGGCGCCAGCAAGCCCACCGGGGGCAACGCCGCCTACGCCGCCTCCAAGGCCGCCGCCGAGGCCTGGACGCTCGCCATGGCGGACGGCTTCCGCAAGTCGGGGGGTGAGACGGGACCGCGCGCCGCGGCTGCGATCCTGATCGTGAAGGCGCTCGTCAATGACCAGATGCGCGCCGAGCGACCGAACGCCAAGTTCGCGGGCTTCACGGATGTCACGGAGCTGGCCGAGGCCATCGCCGGGGTCTGGAGCCGGCCCGCCCAGGAAGTGAATGGACAGCGTCTGTGGCTGACCCCCGAGCCGTGACCGGAGCGAAGACCGACGCCCGGCGGCATCACGACCCCGAGATACGCGGCTTCGCCAGCGACAACTACGCCGGCGCGCACCCCGAGGTGCTGGCCGCGCTCGCCCTTGCCAACGGCGGCCATCAGGTCGCCTACGGCGAGGACGAGTACACCGAGCACCTGCAGCGCGTCTTCCGCAGCCACTTCGGGCAGCGCGCCGAGGCGTTCCCGGTGTTCAACGGCACCGGCGCCAATGTCGTCGCCCTGCAGGCCGTGACCGACCGCTGGGGTGCGGTGATCGCCGCCGAGTCCGCGCACATCCATGTCGACGAGTGCGGTGCACCCGAGCGGATCGGCGGGCTCAAGCTGCTGACCGTGCCCACCGAGGACGGCAAGCTCACCCCCGAGCTGATCGACCGCGAGGCGTACGGCTGGGACGACGAGCACCGCGCCATGCCGCAGGTCGTCTCGATCACCCAGAGCACGGAGCTCGGCACGGTCTACACGCCCGACGAGATCCGGGCGATCTGTGAACACGCGCATGAGCGCAACATGGTGGTGCACCTCGACGGCTCGCGGATCGCCAATGCCGCGGCGACGCTGGATGTCCCGATGCGGGCGTTCACCAACGCCGTGGGCGTCGACATCCTCTCCTTCGGCGGCACGAAGAACGGCGCCGTCTTCGGCGAGGCCGTGGTCGTGCTCAACCCCGACCGGGTGCGCGCCATGAAGCACCTGCGCAAGCTGTCCATGCAGCTGGCCTCCAAGATGCGCTTCGTCTCCGTCCAGTTGGAGGCGCTGCTCGCCAAGGACCTGTGGCTGCGCAACGCGCGGCACGCCAACACCATGGCGCAGCGGCTGGCGGCCGGGGTGCGGGGGATCGACGGGGTGGAGATCCTTTACCCCGTGCAGTCCAACGGCGTGTTCGCCCGGCTGCCGCACGAGGTGAGCGAGCGGCTGCAGAAGCGCTACCGCTTCTACTTCTGGGACGAAGCCGCCGGTGTGGTGCGCTGGATGTGCGCCTTCGACACCGCCGAGGAGGACGTCGACGGCTTCCTCGCCGCACTCCGCGAGGAGATGGGCCGCTAGCTCCCGGGTCAGTTCGTCGCATAGCTATGCGTCCGGTCGAAAAGTCATTGACTCTCGGCCGGGCGCATCGCTACGTTCCCGGGTATGGAGCTGATCCAGAACACCCCGGAAATCGCTGCCTACTTGGCGGCCGATGAGGTCATCGACCACGACCATCGGCAGGTCCGGGCCACTGCGGCCGCCCTCGCCGCCGAAGCCACCGACGCATACACATACGCCAAGGCCGCCTTCGAGTTCGTCCGCGACACCATCCCGCACAGCGCGGACTCCGGTGACCCGCGCGTCACCTGGCGTGCCTCGGACGTGCTCGCGCGGCGCACCGGCATCTGCTACGCCAAGGCGCATGCGCTGGTGGCCCTGCTGCGGGCGAGGAGCATCCCCGCCGGGTTGTGCTACCAGAAGCTCGACACCGTCCACGGCCTGGTCGCCGTGCGGCTGCCGGGTGAGGACCGCTGGGCGCGGCAGGATCCGCGGGGTAACAAGCCGGGCGTCGACGCGCAGTTCCGCCTCGACCGTGAGCAGCTGGCCTTCCCCGTGCGTCCGGAGTGCAACGAACTGGACTACCCGGTGCTATTTGCTGAACCACACCCGACCGTGCTGCAATGCCTCCAGGAGGCCGTCGACCGGCCTCACCTCTGGCAGATGCTCCCCACCGATCTCTGAGGAACGGCCCCGATGCCCAGCTCTTCGCACGTCTCCGGCACGACCCGTCGCCTGCATGTCTCCGACGAGGTGCGGGACCTGGCACCCGGTTTCGGCTACCTCGCCGTCGAAGCCCACGGTCTGACCAACGGGCCCAGTGACGAGGCCGGCGCGGCGCTCCTGGACGAGGCCACCCGCCGCCTCGCCGGGCGTCTGGACGGCCGCGCCCCGCAGGACGATCCACACCTCGCCGCCTGGCGCGCCGCGTACACCGCCTTCGGCAGCAAGCCGTCGCGCACCCGCAACTCCGCCGAGGCGCTGGCCAGGCGGGCGCTCGCGGACGGCGGTCTGCCCCGCATCAACCGCCTCGTCGACCTCTACAACGCCCTCAGCGTCGCCCACCTCATCCCCGTGGGCGGCGAGGACCTGGACCGCATCCAGGGCGGTATGCGGCTCGTGCGGGCGACCGGCGACGAGCCCTTCGTGACCGCGGCCGGCGGCGCCGAGACCGTCGAGCACCCCGAGGCGGGCGAGGTGGTCTGGTGTGACGACGAGGGCGTCACCTGCCGCCGCTGGAACTGGCGGCAGGGGGTACGCACCCGCCTGACCGAGGACTCGGTCAGCGCCCTCTTCCTGCTGGAGCGGATGGCCCCCATGCCCCTCGACGCGCTGAGCGCCGCGGGCGCCGAACTGGCCGAGACGCTGCAGAAGGCCTGCCCCGGCGCCCGCATCGAGATCGGCGACATCTGGACCCCCTGAGGCCCGGGCGCGGGGCGGCCGGACCCGGCGGGCCGCTCCGGCCGCCGGGTTTCGCTATCCGGCGGTCCCGGGCGCGGCGGGTGCCGTGCCGCCGAGGTGGGCCGGCATCCACCAGGTGTCCTCGGCGTCCTTGGGACGTACGGGGTAGGCGCGCTGCGCCGCCTCCAGCAGGTCCTGCACCCGGGCCCGCAGCCGGTCGGTGATCTTCTCGGCCTGCTCGGCCGGATCGGCCTCCATCGGCTCGCCCACCCGGATCGTTATCGGCAGGTGGTTCCGGCCCAGATCGCGCTTGTGGCCCTTGGTCCACAGCCGCTGGGTGCCCCACAGCGCCACCGGCAGCAGCGGCACCCCGGCCTCCTGGGCCAGCCGCACCGCACCGGACTTGAAGGTCTTCAGGGTGAAGGACTCGGAGATCGTCGCCTCGGGGAACACCCCGATGATTTCGCCCGAACGCAGGGCGGACAGCGCGTGCTTGTAGGCGTGCATCCCCTGCGCCCGGTCCACGGGGATGTGCTTCATCGCGCGCATCAGCGGGCCGGACACCTTGTGCCGGAACACCGACTCCTTCGCCATGAAGCGCACCAGCCGCTTGGCGGGACGGGCCGTCAGCCCGGCGAAGACGAAGTCCAGGTACCCGATGTGATTGCTCACCAGAACCGCCCCGCCGCGGCGCGGAATGTGGTCCGTCCCGGCGATGTCGAATTTCAGATCGAGCGCCTTGAAGAGAGTGCGGGCGGCGCCGATCACCGGCGGATAGACGAGCTCTGCCATTGTCCGGAGGACCCCTTTTCCACGCCTGGGGAGGGTTCTCCCGGCGGAAACCTACGCAGCCGTAACTGCGACTTTCGGGAGATCGTGCCCGATGTCGGCCGTGGCGGCCAGCGCGTCGACCGCCAGGGCCGGGAGATTCTTGTCACGTGGAGATTGGCTCAGCGGCCGTCTCCGCAGCAGAAGATACCTCGCGCACCCCGGGCAGCAGCCGAAGGCGGCGTGGAGAAGGACCGCCGCGAGCACGCAGCCGGTGGCCGTGCGGCCCGGCCGCTGCGGCCCCACGACGTAACCGGCCGGTCCCCTCACCGCGAAGGGCCGGAAGCCATGCCTCCCCCTCCCGCAGCCCCGGCCGTGCGGGGCCGGGGAATCTTTGCGGTGCCGTGAATGCTGCACCCGTCGATGACTGGACACATGGTGTGCCTTGCGGTGCTCGCGGCGGCGAGCGCTTCGGCAGGTGGCACCGACGCCATAAGGAAAGGCCGATGGTGCACAAGCGGGACGACGGAGGGCGGCTCGGTGCCGCCGAGATCGGTGCGGAGCTGGGGGAGCGGGCCACCCTGCTGCAGTTCTCCAGCGCCTTCTGCCAGCCCTGCCGGGCCACCCGGCGCACCCTCGCCGAGGTCGCAGGCATGGTCGAGGGGGTGGCCCATGTCGAGATCGACGCGGAGGACCACCTGGACCTCGTACGCCACCTGAACGTGCTGCGCACTCCCACGGTGCTGGTGCTCGACGCGGACGGCGCGATCGTGCGCCGTGCCTCCGGGCAGCCCCGGAAGGCCGATGTCATCGCGGCGCTGGGCGCGGCCGTCCGTGATTGATCTCCCAGATGGCGGGCGCCCCTTGACGCTGTGGGTCACACATCGTCACTCTGACGTGATGCGGCGAGGAAATCTTCTGTACGGACGCGCCCACGTCGATCTTCTGCGGACCGCCAGCGCCCGCTGTCCGGGCGTGTGAGCAGCGACGACACCATCGCCGCCGACCGCTGCACAGCCGTCGGCGGCTCTTCCCGGGCTCGTACACCTCACCAGAAGGACAATTCCATGACGGCCTCGCCCGGCCTCGGCACGCCTCGCACCGCCTCCCCCGAGCTGCTGCGCTCGGTCTTCCGGCAGCACGCCGCCGGCGTTGCGGTGATCACCGCGCACGGCTCCCGCCCCGTCGGCTTCACCGCCACGTCCCTCACCTCCGTCGCCGCCGACCCGCCGCTGCTCTCGTTCGGCATCGGAACCGGCGCCTCCAGCTGGCCCGCCGTCTCGGAGGCCGAGCACATCGGCGTCCACATACTCGGCGAGCACCAGCAGGAACTGGCCGCCACCTTCGCGCGCAGCGGCGCCAACCGCTTCGGTCCCGCCACCTCCTGGCGCACCGGACCCGAGGGAGTGCCCCTCCTGGACGGTGTACTGGCCTGGATGGTGTGCCAGGTCGTGGCGCGGGTGCCCGCCGGTGACCACCGCATCGTGCTCGCCCGGCCGGTCGTCGGCGACCCCGCGGGGCCCGGCCGTCCCCTGCTCTATCACCAGGGACGCTTCAACGCCCTGCGGGACTGACGGGTTCCCGTTCCGCTGCTTCGTCCGCCGGTCGGGTCCGTTGGCAAGGTCACATTTCGACGGCCTTGCTTCGGGGCACGAGAGTCGATGTACTGGCGAGTAATATGGCGGTCGGCGTGGGGAACCGCAACCGACCGGGAGCCGCCCCGACAGGCGCCTATGCTGCCAGCACAAGGCAGTTCTGAAGAGACGAAGCAGGTAGGAGAGCCGGCGTGAGCCTGAGGATCGTTGTCTGTGTGAAGTACGTGCCCGACGCCACCGGCGACCGGCACTTCGCCGAGGACCTGACCGTCGACCGTGACGACGTGGACGGTCTGCTCTCGGAGCTCGACGAGTACGCCGTCGAGCAGGCCCTGCAGATCAAGGAAGCCGCCGACGACGCGGAGATCACGGTTCTCACGGTCGGCCCCGAGGACGCCAACGACGCGCTGCGCAAGGCGCTGTCGATGGGCGCCGACAAGGCCGTCCACGTCGAGGACGACGACCTGCACGGCACCGACGCCCTCGGCACCTCGCTGGTGCTGGCCAAGGCCATCGAGAAGACCGGTTACGACCTGGTCGTCTGCGGTATGGCGTCCACCGACGGCACGATGGGTGTGCTGCCCGCGCTGCTCGCCGAGCGTCTGAACGTTCCTCAGGTCACCCAGCTCTCCGAGGTGTCCGTCGACGGTGGCAAGGTCACCGGCCGCCGCGACGGCGACACCGCCACCGAGCAGCTGGAGGCCGCGCTGCCGGCCGTCGTATCCGTCACCGACCAGTCGGGCGAGGCGCGTTACCCCTCCTTCAAGGGCATCATGGCCGCCAAGAAGAAGCCGGTGGAGTCCCTGGACCTGGAGGACCTGGAGATCGAGGCGGACGAGGTCGGCCTCGAGGGCGCCTGGACCAAGGTCGACGGCGCCGCCGAGCGTCCGGCCCGCACCGCGGGCACGATCGTCAAGGACGAGGGCGAGGGCGGCAAGCAGCTCGCCGAGTTCCTCGCGGGCCAGAAGTTCATCTGAGCCGCAGCCCTTCCCCACCGCCCTCATTCTTCCCGCAGGAGAGCAATCCCATGGCTGAAGTCCTTGTCTACGTCGACCACGTGGACGGCGCCGTCCGCAAGCCCACCCTCGAACTGCTCACCCTCGCCCGCCGCATCGGCGAGCCGGTAGCCGTGCACCTCGGTGCGAAGGCCGAGGACGCCGCGAAGATCCTCGGTGAGCACGGCGCCGTGAAGGTGCTGGCCGCCGACGCGCCCGAGTTCGCCGACTACCTCGTCGCCCCCAAGGTCGACGCGCTGCAGGCCGCCTACGACGCGGTCTCCCCGGCGGCCGTGCTGCTGCCGTCCTCCGCCGAGGGCAAGGAGATCGCTGCCCGTCTCGCGCTGCGCATCGGCTCCGGCATCATCACCGACGCCGTCGACGTCGAGGCCGGCGACGAGGGCCCGGTGGCCACGCAGTCCGTCTTCGCGGCCTCGTACACCACCAAGTCCCGCATCACCAAGGGCACCCCGGTCATCACCGTCAAGCCCAACTCCGCCGCCCCGGAGGCCGCCCCGGCCGCCGGCACCGTCGAGCAGCTTGCGGTGACCGTCGCCGACTCCTCCAAGGGCACCAAGATCGTCTCGCGCACCCCGCGCGAGTCGACCGGCCGTCCGGACCTGACCGAGGCCGCGATCGTGGTCTCCGGTGGCCGCGGCGTCAACGGCGCCGAGAACTTCCCGGTCATCGAGGCGCTTGCCGACTCGCTCGGTGCGGCCGTCGGCGCCTCGCGCGCCGCGGTGGACGCCGGCTGGTACCCGCACACCAACCAGGTCGGCCAGACCGGTAAGTCGGTCTCGCCGCAGCTGTACATCGCGGCGGGCATCTCCGGTGCGATCCAGCACCGCGCCGGTATGCAGACCTCGAAGACGATCGTCGCCATCAACAAGGACGAAGAGGCGCCGATCTTCGAGCTGGTCGACTACGGCGTGGTCGGCGACCTCTTCGACGTCGTCCCGGCCCTCACCGACGAGGTCAAGACCCGCAAGGGCTGATCACCGTCCCGCCGGAGCCCGGCTCCGGACCTCGCACGAGGCCCCGTACGCGCGGTGCGTACGGGGCCTCGTGCAGTCGTGATGCCGTCGGCCGGGGCCGCGCCGTCGGCCGGGTGCCGCGCCGTCAGCTGCCCGTGGCCCCGTCGATCCGCTCGCGCAGCAGGTCCGCGTGGCCGTTGTGCCGGGCGTACTCCTCGATCATGTGGACGTAGATCCAGCGCAGGTTCAGGGTGCGCCCCGGGCGCGGGGAGAAGGTTTCGTCCAGCCCGCGGTCCGCCACCGCCTTGTCGCAGGCCTCGATCTCGGCGCGGAAGACGGCGATATCACGCTCGGCGGCGGCCGGGTCCGCGGCGTGGAAGTCGGCGTCCGGATCGTCCTCGGTGTAGTAGAGATCGGCGATCCGCCGGCCGAGGAAGCGCACCCGGAACCAGGTGCGTTCGACGTATGCCATATGGCGCACCAGGCCGAGCAGCGTGAGGGTGGAGGGTGCGGCGCTCGCCTCGACGAGCTGGTCGGGCGTCAGGCCCGCGCACTTGGTGAGCAGGGTGTCGCGGTGGTAGTCGAGCCAGCCTTGCAGCATCTCCCGTTCACCGGCCGTGGTGGGGAGTTCTCTGCGTTCGATGGGGGGTGCGGTCCACGTCATGACGGCGATTCTGGCGGTGCCGCGGCGAGCCTGCCAGGGAGTTTCCGGCCCGCCCGTACGCCCATGACCTGCACCGCCCTGCGGGAGGGTGTTGACCTCGGCAAACCGACCCAGTTAACTTCGCTATACGGATTGTTGATTCCGTTGAGCGGAAAACGCTCGATCGGCGGGCATGCGCACCGGGAGGGTATCGAATGGGGCAGCAGGAGACCGTGGCGACGAGCCTCGCGGACACCGTACGCGAGGGAATCGGAGCCGCCCTCGCCCAGGTGGACGCGGATCTGGCGCGGCGCTACCCGGGCGACCCCGGCACCCGCCAGCCGGTCCACACGGTCTACGTCCCCGGCGACGTCTTCGCCGCCGGAACCCTGCGCTCCTGGGGGGACCAGGCGCTCGCCGCTCTCGACGCGCACGCCCCCGACGCCGGTGCGCTCGCCGCCGTCCTCGGCATCCCCGACGCACTCGCCATGGACGTCCACGACCGCGTCCGCGCCAAGCTGACCCGTGAGCCGGTCGAGGACCTGCGCATCGACTTCGAGGACGGCTACGGCCCCCGCCCGGACGCCGAGGAGGACGAGGCCGCGGCCCGCGCCGCCGCCCTGGTGGCCGCCGCCTACCGGGAAGGCACCGCCGCCCCCTACATGGGCATCCGGATGAAGTGCATGGAGGCCGCCGTCCGCGACCGCGGCATCCGCACCCTCGACATCTTCCTCACCGGTCTCATGGCGGCCGGCGGCCTGCCCGACGGCCTGGTGCTGACGCTCCCGAAGGTGACCTACGCCGAGCAGGTCACCGCCATGGTCCGGCTGCTGGAGGCCTTCGAGAAGGCGCACGGGCTGGAGGACGGCCGGATCGGTTTCGAGATCCAGATCGAGACCACCCAGTCCATCCTGGGCGCCGACGGCCGCGCCACCGTCGCCCGCATGATCGAGGCCGCCGAGGGCCGCGCCACCTCCCTGCACTACGGCACCTTCGACTACAGCGCCTCCTGCGGCGTCAGCGCCGCCCACCAGTCCCTCGACCACCCGGTGGCCGACCACGCCAAGGCCGTGATGCAGGTCGCCGCCGCGGGCACCGGCGTCCGTCTCTCCGACGGATCCACCAACGTCCTGCCGGTCGGCCCGACGGAGCAGGTGCACGCCGCCTGGCGCCTGCACCACGGCCTGGTGCGCCGCTCGCTGGCCCGTGCGTACTACCAGGGCTGGGACATGCACCCGGCCCATTTGCCCACCCGTTACGCGGCCGTCTACGCCTTCTACCGTGAGGGCCTGGAGCAGGCCGCGGCCCGGCTCGCGGCCTACGTCGCCAAGGCCGGCGGCGATGTCATGGACGAGCCCGCCACCGCCAAGGCGCTCAGCGGCTATCTGCTGCGCGGTCTGGACTGCGGCGCCGTGGACCCCGCCGAGGTTGCCCGGCTGACCGGACTGACCCGCGCCGACCTGGACGCCCTCGCGGGCCGCCCCGCCGCCACCGCCTGACGGTACGACGGCGCCCCCGCCGTCCGGCAGACACCACGAAGCCCCCGCCATCACGGCGGGGGCCGTCCGCGTTCAGGCCGTGGCCGGTCCGAGGCCGTCGACATGGGCGCGCAGGACCCTGGCGCAGGTCGCCGCGTCCAGCACGTCGGGCCGCAGGACGGCGGTGAAGGCGAGGCCGTCCAGGAGGGACGTCAGCCGCTCGGTCTCGGTGTCGAGGGTGAGCCCCGCGCGCAGGCCGCCCGCCGTATCGAGGCGGGTGAGGATGCGGCGGACGAGGGACCGGGTGCCGGTGGCGGTCTCCCGGGCGAGGTCGTCGAGGGCGGGGTGGGTCCGGGCGGCGGTGGAGAAGTCGACGAGGACGGTGACCTCGGCGCGCCGGCTGTCGTCCAGCGGCAGCAGTTCGGACAGCAGCTCCACCGCGCAGTCGCGGATCCGCGCCGCGGGCAGCCCGCTCAGATCGCCCAACGCGTCGACGCGGCGCTGGAGCCGGGCGCCGACCCGGTCGAGCATCGACCGCATCGCGAAGCGCATCAGCTCCTCCTGGCCGGCGAAGTAGTGCCGCACCGAACCGATGTTGAGCTGCGCCTCGTCGGCGACGGTGCGCAGCGAGGCGCGTTGGATGCCGTCGCGTACGACGACGCGGAAGAGGGCGTCGACGACGTCGCGGCGCCGGGCTTCTCGGTCCACCTGCTTGGGCATGGGCCCTTTGTATCACGGCTGTGATAAATTGTTTTCTATCACACCTGTGATACAAAGAATGGAGGGATGGCCGTGGAGCGGGTTCTGAACCTTCTTCTCATCCGATTCGGCCTGATCGCGGGCGCCCTGGTGGCGCTGGGCCTGCTGGTCTTCGCCGTGGCGCTCGTCCTGAAACGCCGGGGGAAACTCGGTGCCGCGCGGCGGTACGCGGCACCCGCCGCGCATGCCGTCAGTCGCTATCTGGACGACCGGGGCGCCGTCCGGGGCCGGGGCGGGATGTCCCGCGGCGGCGGGTCGGTGGCCGGCGCGGTGGTGCGAGCGGCGGCCCGGCACCTGGACGGCGACGGGCGCGGGCAGCGGCAGCGGGAGCCGGGTCGGGATGAGGTCCGATGACCGGCGTCGGCGGGGTGGCCGGTGACGGCCTCGCGGCACCCGCCCTCGCCCGGGGCGGGGGTGACGAAGGGTCCGATCTCCTCGCTCACCTGGTGGCCGACGCCGCGATGAAGGGCGTCATCGTGCTCGTCGCGCTGGTCGTGCTCGGGCTGGGGATGGTGCTGATCTGGAAGCGGGTGGGGCGTGGAGAGGGCCCGCACCGCGACGAGCGGTGACCGGCCGCCCGGGGCGACATGGGGGCGGCTCGGAGCCGCCCTGGCGCCACCTGACTCGCCCTCGTCCGTGGGCCGGATGCGGCCCGGCCCGGGAACTGCCCCGGAGCCGCCCCGTCATGGCGCGACGCGGGGCGTCCGGCCCGCGGCTGCCCGGGAGTTCAGCTCTCCGAAGGCGGGATCTCGCCCGAGCCGCGGACGATCAGGCGGGTGGGGATCTCCCTGCGCTGCGGCGGGTCCTCGATGCCCTCCAGGCGCCGGAAGAGCAGACCGGCGGCCGTGCGGCCCATGCGTGCGGGGTCCTGGGCGACGACCGTGATCGCGGGCCGGACGAGATCGGCCAGTTCGAAGTCGTCGAAGCCCACCAGCGCGACGGGGCGCGGGCGTTCGCCGAGGACGCGTACGGCGGTGACGGTGACCCGGTTGTTGCCCGCGAAGAGGGCGGTGACCGGCTCGGGGGCGTCCAGCATCGTGGTCGCGGCGGCGCGTACGGACTCGGGCGCGGTGGAGGCCAGCGACACCCAGGAGTCGTCGATGGGCAGGCCCGCCGCGGCCATTGCGGTGCGGTAGCCGCGCAGGCGTTCACGCGCGGTGTGGATCCGCGGCTGGTCACCGATGAAGCCGATCCTGCGGTGGCCGTGCGCGATGAGATGGGCCACCGCCTCCTGGGCGCCGCCGAAGTTGTCGGAGACCACCACATCGGCATCGATCCGGCCGGGCGGGCGGTCCACGAACACGGTGGCTATCCCGGCCGCGATCTCGGGTTCCAGATAGCGGTGGTCGTCGGCGGCCGGGATGATGACCAGTCCGTCGACCCGCCGTGCGCACAGCGCCAGCACCAACTCCTGTTCGCGCGCCGGGTCCTCGGCGCTGGAGCCGTTGATCAGCAGTGCGCCGTGACCGCGGGCGACCTCCTCGACGGTGCGGTTGAGCGGGCCGTAGAACGGGTCCGCCAGATCCTCCAGCACCAGGCCGATGCTGGCGGTACGCCCCTTGCGCAGGATCCGGGCCGAGTCGTTGCGGCGGAACCCCAGGGCCGTGATCGCTTCCTGGACGCGTCGTTCGGTGTCCGGGGTGACGCCCGGTTCGCCGTTGACCACGCGGGAGACCGTTTTGAGGCCGACCCCGGCGCGCGCCGCGACATCCTTCATCGTGGGCCGGGTGCCATAGCGGCGGGAGGTGCCCCGCGCGGTGTCGGTCACGGTGTGCGGTCCTGATTCTGTCGGCGTCAGGTGTGGCGTCGAGCATAGCCTCTAGACAACGTTGTCAATCGAGGGAAGACTGGCGTTCTCACGCCGGGCCGGTACGCTCGGCCCCCGGGCCCACCAGGAGAATCCACACCGATGCAGACCGACCTCAGCGCAGCGTTGGACATTGGCGGCACCAAGATCGCCGGCGCTCTGGTGGATGCCCGCGGCAGACTCGTCGAACGGGCCGCCCGGCCCACTCCCGCCGACAAGGACGGGGCCACGGTGATGCGTGCGGTGGCCGAGGTGGTCGCCGAGCTGGCCGCGGGTCCCGACTGGGCGCGGGTGGCGGCCGTCGGTATCGGCAGCGCGGGCCCGGTCGACGCCTCGTCCGGCACCGTCAGCCCCGTCAACATCCCCGGCTGGCGCGACTTCCCGCTGGTCGCCGGGGTGCGGGCGCTCGTCGGGGAGCGCCCGGTCGTGCTGGTCGGCGACGGTGTCGCGATGACCGCGGCCGAACACTGGCAAGGTGCCGCGCGCGGGCACGCCAACGCGCTGTGCATGGTGGTCTCCACCGGCGTCGGCGGCGGACTCGTCCTCAACGGCCGTCTCCACCCGGGCCCTACGGGGAACGCCGGGCACATCGGTCACATCAGCGTCGAGGTCGACGGTGACCCCTGCCCGTGCGGGTCCCGCGGCTGTGTCGAACGGATCGCCAGCGGCCCCAACATCGCGCGCCGGGCGCTGGCCAACGGCTGGCAGCCCGGCCCCGACGGTGACACCAGCGCGGCGGCCGTCGCCGCCGCGGCGCACGCCGGTGACCCGGTCGCCCTGCGCTCCTTCGAGCGGGCCGCCCGTGCGCTGGCCGCCGGGATCGCCGCCACCGCCACGCTCGTGGAGATAGACATCGCGGTGATCGGCGGGGGAGTCGCGGGTGCGGGTGACGTGCTCTTCGCCCCCTTGCGCGCGGCCCTGCGGGAGTACGCGACGTTGTCGTTCGTGTCGGGCCTGACGGTCGTACCGGCCCGCATGGGGACGGACGCCGGGGTGGTGGGCGCGGCCGCTGCCGCCGGGCAACGGGCCCGTCCCGATGCCTTCGTCCCCACGCCCTGACGCCCGCGACGGGCCCCCGCGCCCGGCCGGACCGGGCGGACCGAGGGCCCGCCCGGTGGCATCAACTCCGCCCGCATGAGCGGAAGATGACCCTCAGCACCGGAACTTGGCGTCCGCCCAGTCGGCGTGGTCGTAGTCGATACCGTCCCCGCCATCGGTCACGACGAGCCGGACGGTCTGCGCTCCGGTGACCGGGGCGCTGACGGCCTTGGCGGCATCCGCCCCGGTCACCGTGGGGCTCGCGGCGACCTGTTTGCCGTCGGCCCACACCTCGAAGCCCACCGAGCCCCGGTCACCGGACTCGTCGTCGATGCCGACCTGGGCGGTGAACACCGAGCACCGCCCGCCGGTGTAGAAGCTCACCTCGCTGGGCGCATGCACCCCGAGGCCCTTCGCGAAGCCGGTGCCACCGATGCTGATCGGCCGGCCGTCCCCGGCGTCGCGTTCCCCGACGCTGGTGTTCTTCTCGACCGGTCCCCAGCCGTTGGCGGCCGTGAGCCAGGGGAGTTCGGCGGCGTACGCGGTCCCGGACGGCGGTGGCACCACGACATGGGCGGTGCCGGGCAGGGTGGCGGTGATCCGTTCGCCGCGGGGGGAGCGGTAGTCGGCGGCGAGCGGCAGATCGTAGGCACCGGGTGCGGTGCCGGCCGGTGCGGTGATCTGCCAGCCGGTGGTGAGCGTCCGGCCGCCGGGCAGCGTGCGGGCCGTAGCCGGGGAGGTGGCCCGCACCCGCCACCCCTGCGGGGCCTTCAGCGTGACGGCGACATGCCGGGCGGGGGTGCCGCCCAGGTTGCGGACGGTGGAGCGGAGTGTGGCGGGGGAGCCGGCCTCGGCCAGCGGCGTACGGTCGGTGCCGGTCTCGACGGCCGGTGGGTAGGCGGCCCAGCGCTTGTCGGCGGAGATGCGGTAGACGGTGGTGCCGTGCGCCGGGACGGTCGCCGAGACGGTGCCCGTGGTGTGGGTGTCCTGGTGCCGCCACAGGTCGCGCAGCCGGTAGCCGTCGGCCCGCGGGAGGCCCAGTTCCCTGGCCGTGGTGGTGATCCGCTGCGGCCCGCCGGTCTCGTTGAACAGTGCCACCGCGCGGGCGCCGTCGGCCAGTTGCCGCACCAGCGTCCAGCGGCCGGACTCCGACTTCACCACCGTGGCCTGCTTGCCCAGCCGGTCCTGGTCGACGGCGATGAGGTCCTTGTTGGCCAGGATCTCGAACGTCTCCGGGCCGGCCTTGCGCAGATCGGAGCCGATCAGCAGCGGGGCGGCCATCATCGACCACAGGGAGAAGTGGCTGCGGTACTCGGTGTCGGTCATGCCGCCGTTGCCGACCTCCAGCATGTCCGGGTCGTTCCAGTGGCCCGGCCCGGCGTGCGGGGCGAGGGGCAGATTCTGCTTCACGATGTCGAGCATGCTGGACCACGAGTCACTGATGTCGCCGGTGGTGCGCCACAGATGCCCTACGTCCGACGCCCACTCCCAGGGCTTGTTCTCGCCCCATTCGCAGATGCTGTAGACGATGGGCCGCCCGGTGGCCTTGAGCGCGTCCCGCATCGTGCGGTACCGCTGTTGGGCGTCCACGCCGAGGTTATTGCAGTTGTCGTACTTGAGGTAGTCCACGCCCCAGTCGGCGAACTGCTGGGCGTCGGACTTCTCGTGGCCCAGGCCGCCGGGGAATCCGGCCGGGTTGCAGGTTTTGATACCGGCACTCGTGTAGATGCCGAATTTCAGGCCTTTGGCGTGGACGTAGTCGGCCACCGCCTTGATGCCGTGGGGGAAGCGCTGCGGATCCGGCACGAGCTTGCCGTTCCCGTCGCGGGTGGGCAGCGCCCAGCAGTCGTCGAGATTGACGTACTGATAACCGGCGTCCTTGAGGCCCTTGGCGACGAAGAGATCGGCGATGCCCTTGACCATCTCTTCGTTGAACTCGGCCCGGCAGTGGGTGGAGTTCCAGTTGTTGAAGCCCATCGGCGGCGTCATGGCGAGCCCGCCGGGGAGCCGGGGGCCGGGGGCGGTGCGGGAAGGGCCGGCTTCCGGGGCGTCGGGTGTACGGGCCGCAGCCGGCAGGGCGGTCACCCCTGCCGTACACAGCAGCGCGGCGGACAGCGCTCCGGCGATTCTTCGGTGACCTCGCCGGTGGGTGGTGCGGATCTGAACGCGCATGGTTCGCGTCCTCCGTCTTCGCGAGAGGCGTTGGTGGGATCGTGCACCGGTCGCGTGCGAGTGTTTACGGTAGGGCTTGTTGGAGTCTGTTGGAAGAGGGGTGGTAACGGTTCCGGTATCGCCCGCCAAGACCCATGACCGGCCCGGCGGTTCGGAGCGAGATCCCGCCAAGTGCGTTCGGTTCTGTTTGTTTCCAGCTCTGAGGAGGTGGGACATGCTTCCGGTCAACGGGCAGCGGCTCGGGTACGAACGGGGAGCGGCAGGACGTCGGATGTCCCGCCGGGCGGTTCCGAGGAGCGTGAGCGCGGCGCTCGGCGCGGGGGCGATGGCCCCCCGTCCCCGCTCGCCGCGTGCGGCAGCGGCCCGAACGGCGTCACGGTGGGAGCGTCAGGGTGGGACCGAATGCCTCGGACGCCGTACCGAAGAAAGCCTTCGCCCAGGCCTTCAAGGCTTCGTCCACAACCGCAACAGCCCTACGAAGAGACCGCGGTATACGGCTACTTCCCCTCCCGCGCCGGCTCTCCTTCGCCTACTGCCACCAGGGCTTTATCGAATCCGGGATGAGCAGCTGCCTTATCGACTCCCGCAACTTTCTCAACTTTCTCAACTTGCTCCTCGCTCCTCGTCACCGTCCCCGGCGCCCTGCTCCCCCCTTTCCCGGTCTCGCCGGCCCGCGCCCGCCGCCCCGGGCACTCGGCAATTCATCCGGAGGTACAACGACTTCCGGAGGTACAACGACTTCCTGCGGGGCCCGTCTTTCTCTCCGACGGCGAGACATTCCCCGTCACTTCACATCACTTCCATGCCGGACTGACCCTCGGCGCGGGCAAGGGGTAACCGACCGGCCGCGTGGAACACGCCGCAGGCCGCCGTGCGGTGGGCCGCCGTCATATGCGGTGTCTCCGGGCCGGTGGCCGCCCGGCAACTCGGTATGCGGGTGAGGGTTTCGGTACTGGAGGGGCGGGGGAGCGCTTGTTTGCCGGGGACTCGCGGCGGCGGATGCAGTGACCGGCATCCTTCGCGCGAGGCATTTCGCGACCGGCGTGTCCACGGGGGCGGAAACCTCCCTGGCCACGCCGATGGTCGAATGCGCAACGTTCCCGGTTCGTGCGCGCGGCCCGTGACCCCGAGCGTTTCCGTGGCAGGGTGTGGCGGGCAACTCACCTGGGTCTAGGGAAGAGGGGAAACCGTGATCGTCTGGCTGAACGGCACGTTCGGTGCGGGCAAGACCACTACGGCTCATGAATTGCTCGACCTGCTTCCCGGAAGCACGCTCTACGACCCCGAACTCCTCGGCAGCGGACTGCGCATGATGCTGCCGGCCAAGCGGTTCGAGGAGATCGACGATTACCAGGACCTCCCGGCCTGGCGGCGGATGGTCGTCGACACCGCCGCGGCACTGCTCACCGAGGTGCCGGGCCCGCTGGTGACACCGATGACGCTGCTGCGCCAGGAGTACCGTGACGAGATCTTCGGCGCCCTCGCCGCCCGCCGGATACCCGTACGGCATGTCCTCCTGCACGCCGACGAAACGATCCTGCGAGCCCGGATAGCGGACCGGGACGACACCCCCGGGGACGCCGGAGCCGCCGCGTCGACGCGCCGGTGGAGCCTGGAACACCTGGGCCCGTACGCCGACGCACTGCCCTGGCTCCAAGGCGACGCCCATGTCGTCGACACCAGCCGGCTCACCCCCCGGCAGACCGCCGAGCGGGTCGCCGAGGCCGTCCGCACCGGCGCCGGCGCCTGCGACATCGTGCAGACCCCCGAACCGACCGCCGAAACGCTCGCCGCCGGCGTACTGCTCTTCGACGACCAGGACCGGGTACTGCTCGTCGACCCGACCTACAAGGCCGGCTGGGAATTCCCCGGCGGCGTCGTGGAACGCGGCGAGGCACCCGCCCGTGCCGGCGTACGGGAGGTCGCCGAGGAACTGGGGATCGAACTGCCCCGCGCACTCCGGCTGCTGGTGCTGGACTGGGAAGCTCCAAAACCACCCGGCTTCGGCGGTCTGCGGCTGCTCTACGACGGCGGCACCCTGACCGACGACCGGATCAGCAAACTGCTGCTGCCCGGCGCGGAACTGCGCGACTGGCGTTTCGCCACCGAAGCCGAGGCCGAGAAGATGCTGCCGCCGGTGCGGTGGAACCGCCTGCGGTGGGCGCTGCGCGCCCGGGAGCGGGGGTGTCCGCTTCACCTGGAGGCCGGGGTTCCCGCGGGGTGAGCCGGTTCGCTGCGCTTTGCCTTGGCCCGTTTTTGGCTTTCCCGTCGTTGCGCGTGCGCCTGGCGGCGGGCCGTGCCGCTGCGCGGGGCGATGTCCGCTGCGCGGGGCGGGGTCCGCTGCGCGGTGCGCCCGCCGTTGCGCCTGGCGGCGGGCGATGTCCGCTGCGCGGGGCTGTCGGGGTGCGGTGACGGGCCTGCGCGGGTGGGTGTCCGGACTGCTTCGCTTTACGTCCGGACACCCACCCGCTCCGGCCCGTCCCCTCCCGTGGAGGGGTGGGAAGAAGGCCGGTGGGGGTGTACCTGAGTGGTCCGGTGCACCTTGTCGGCACGGGGAAATCGGCTACCACCGTGGCCCCCACTCACGTTCACTTAACTCCCCCACGGGAGGGGACGGGCCGGAGGGGCAGGGGTGTGGGACGTAAAGCGAAGCAGTCCCACACCCCTGCCCCGGAGGCCCGTCACCGCACCCACAGCCCGCGCAGCGGACCCCGCCAGGCGCAACGGCGAGAAACCACCACGGCGGGAAAGCCAAAAACGGCCCAAGGCAAAGCGCAGCGAAACGTCAGCCGAAAACGCAGGGAATCACTTCGCGTACCGACGGAGGAACAACGCCTCCGCCAGCGAAAGCCGCTCCAGCTCCTGCGGCGAGACGCTTTCGTTGACCGCGTGGATCTGGGCCTCCGGCTCGCTCAGGCCGATCAGCAGGATCTCGGCGTCGGGATAGAGCGCGGCCAACGTGTTGCATAGCGGGATCGAGCCGCCCATGCCGGAGGTCTGCATCTCCTCGCCGTCGTACGCCTCGCGCAGTGCCGCGGCCATCGAGGTGTACGCCGGGCTGCTGGTGTCGGCGCGGAACGGCTGGCCCTGGCCGACCTGCTCGACCGCGACCCGCGCGCCCCAGGGGGCGGCGCTCTCCAGATGCGCGGTCAGCAGCTTCGTCGCCTCGGCCGCGTCCGTGCCCGGCGGCACCCGCAGGCTGACCAGCGCCCGCGCGCCGGCCTGGACGGACGGGGTGGCGCCGACCACCGGCGGGCAGTCGATGCCGAGTACCGTGACGGCCGGACGGGCCCAGATCCGGTCCGCGACCGAACCGCTGCCCACCAGCCCGACGCCGTCGAGCACCTTGGCGTCCTTGCGGAAGTCCTCCTCGGCGTACTGCAGGCCCTCCCAGGAGGCGTCCGCGGCCAGTCCGTTGACGGTGGTGGAACCGTCCTCGGCGCGCAGCGAGTCCAGGATCCGGATCAGCGCGGCCAGTGCGTCGGGGGCCGCGCCGCCGAACTGGCCGGAGTGGAGGTTGCCCTGCAGGGTGTCGACCTGGACCCGTACGAGCGTCATCCCGCGCAGCGTCGCGGTCACCGTCGGCAGCCCGACCCGGAAGTTGCCGGTGTCGCCGATGACAATGGCGTCGGCGGCCAGCAGCTCGGGGTGTGCCTCGGCGTAGCGTTCCAGGCCGCCGGTGCCCTGTTCCTCCGAACCCTCCACGATCACCTTGACGTTGACCGGTACCCCGCCGTGCTCCTTCAGGGCACGCAGCGCCGTCAGATGCATGATCAGGCCGCCCTTGCAGTCGGCCGCGCCGCGCCCGTACCAGCGGCCGTCACGCTCGGTCAGCTCGAACGGCGGGGAGACCCAGGCGGACTCGTCCAGCGGCGGCTGCACGTCGTAGTGCGCATACAGCAGCACCGTCGGGGCGCCGGCCGGGCCGGGCAGGAAGCCGTACACGGACCGGGTGCCGTCCGGGGTGTCCAGCAGCGCCACGTCCTGGAAGCCGTCCGCCCGCAGTGCCCCGGCCACCCAGTCGGCGGCCGCCTCGCACTCGCTCTTGGGGAACTGGGCCGGATCCGCCACCGACTTGAAGGCCACCAGCTCGGCCAGCTCGGTCCTGGCGCGGGGCTGCAGTGCGGCGACGGTACGTGCGAGCGGGCTGTCAGACATGGAACGCTCCTTGTGGGCGCGGCGTTGTGCGTACGGGCCGTCCGGCCTCGTGAGCCGGACGGGCCGGACGTACGGGCATCAGTCCCCCCGATCTTCCCACAGGCCTCTGGCTCAACAGCGGCCCGTAGGATGCGGGCGGTACGCGCAGCCAGGCATCGAACGGGAGCAGAAGCACAGGTGAGCAGCGAGCACGCAGCCGAGGACAACCAGCAGGTGTGGGACGTCGTGGTGGTGGGTGCGGGGCCCGCGGGCGCCTCGGCCGCGCATGCCGCGGCCTGTACAGGACGCCGGGTGCTGCTCCTGGAGAAGGCGGAGCTCCCGCGCTACAAAACGTGTGGCGGCGGCATCATCGGGCCCTCGCGGGACGCGTTGCCGCCCGGCTTCGAGCTGCCGCTGCGCGACCGGGTGCACGCGGTGACGTTCTCGCTGAACGGCCGGCTGACCCGCACCCGCCGTTCCAGGAACATGCTCTTCGGGCTGATCAACCGCCCCGACTTCGATGCGCGGCTGGTCGAGTCGGCCAAGGACGCGGGCGCGACGGTCCGTACGGGCGTCACGGTCTCGCGGGTGGAGCAGCACGGCGCCGAGGTGCCGGACCGGCGGACCGTTGCGGTGGTGCTGGGCGACGGCGAGGTGGTGCTGGCCCGCGCCGTGGTGGGTGCGGACGGCAGTGCCGGACGGATAGGAGCCCATGTCGGGGTCAAGGTCGACCAGGTCGACCTCGGCCTGGAGGCGGAGATTCCGGTACCGGCGCCGGTCGCCGAGGACTGGGCGGGCCGGGTGCTCATCGACTGGGGTCCGATCCCGGGCAGCTACGGCTGGGTCTTCCCCAAGGGCGACACGCTGACCGTCGGTGTCATCTCCGCGCGGGGCGAGGGGGCCGCGACCAAGCGCTATCTGGAGGACTTCATCGGCCGGCTGGGCCTCGCCGGTTTCGAGCCGAGCATTTCGTCCGGGCACCTGACGCGCTGCCGCGCCGAGGACTCCCCGCTGTCCCGCGGCCGGGTGCTGGTGTGCGGTGACGCGGCCGGGCTGCTGGAGCCCTGGACGCGGGAGGGCATCTCCTTCGCGCTGCGGTCGGGGCGGCTCGCGGGGGAGTGGGCGGTGCGCGTCTCCGAGGCGCATGACGCGGTGGACGCCCGTCGCCAGGCGCTCAATTACGCCTTCGCCATCAAGGCGGGCCTCGGGGTGGAGATGGGGGTGGGGCGCCAGATGCTCAAGGTCTTCACGCGCCGCCCCGGTCTGATGCACGCCGCGGTCACCGGCTTCCGCCCGGCCTGGCAGGCCTTTGCGAAGATCACCCGCGGGACGACCACGCTGGCCGAGATCGTGCGCACCCATTCGATGGCGCGCCGGGCGCTGGAGGCGATGAACCGGGGGTGAGCCGGGCGTGCGGCAGGGGTGAGGCGCGGCCCCGGCCGTACGCGGGCGAGGGCGGGAGGGGCGCGGAGGATATCGGCCCCCTTCGCCTCCCGTAGGCCGGGTGACGCCTCCCGCAGGCCGGGTGACGTCTCCGCGGGCCGGGCGACGCCGTCCGTCCTCCCCCGGCCCGTATCCCCGCCGTACTCCCCCGGGAGTACGGCGGATCACCGCACCGGGCTGACGCCGTCGGCCACCGCCGCGGTCTGGCGTGACGGTCATGGAGAACGCATGGCCGCCGTGGGCGCGGCGCGGCCTCAAGCTCGGCGCCCGGGACCGGGCTCAACTGGTCGTGCCGGCCTATGAGTCGGGGTTGGTGCGGCCCGGCTGGCTGGGCTGAATCCAGACGACGTCCTGCGGGGACGGACCGGTCCCCGGCCGGTGGGGCGGACGCCGGAGCACGCGCACCACCTGGACGCAGAACAGCACCCCGCCGAGGGCGGCGCTCACCGTGAGCCACGGTCCGCGCCACGAGGCCGGCACCGGGCCCCACAGAGCCGCGCTGCCCAGCACCCCGAAACCTGCGGCACCCATGAAGGCGCCGCTGACCAGGGCAAACATGATCTCGACGGTGACCGCGTCGCGCTCGGCCTGCGTACGGCTGGGTGACATACCGACAGTCTCCCAGGGAGTACCGAAATCCGGTCCGTGTCCGGAGGAACGCGTCCTGGCTGTCTGCCGGTCGGAGCTGCCTTGGATCAAGAGCCCGTAAAACCCGTGTCCCATCGGGCGGTTATGGGGCGCCTGCGTGAGCAGCCGCGGTGACCCGCCCGCATCCTGTGCTCCTCGGGCGCACTGGTCACCGACGGCTCCGCCGGAGGACTGACCGTGCCGCCGTCGGCAGCAGGCGGGTTACCGGGTGCGTGACCGGGTGAGGACAGCTCTCAGAGCCCGGCGCGCTCCCGCCACAGCTGGGGCAGCGTCTCATCGCCGGTGATCGTCATCGCGTCCCACGGCAGACGGTTCCACAGCGCGAGGTACAGCTCCTCGGCCGGGCCCTCGATCGTGCAGTCCGCCGGCTTGTCGGTGTCCGGTCCGTCGCCGCCGTCCTCCGTGGCGGTACGCACCGTGTGCGGCGGGGCGTCGGAGAGCCGGACGGTCCAGTCGGCGCCGGGTGCGTTCGTCGCGCGCAGCCGCAGCGTCCGGGGGACGTCCGTCCGCAGCCGGCTGCGGTCACGGCCGTGAAAGCCCGTCAGGAGTTCATCGATCCCGTCGGCCGCGAAGGCGGACGGGAGGGGGGTGAGGGAGGCGCCGAGCGCCTGCTGTGCGTCCACGCGGTGCACGGAGGTCTCGTGCGCCTGCCGGCGGGCCCAGAACGCCAGTGGGGAGGGCGCGGGGAGGAAGGTCCAGGCCGCCAGGTCCTGCGGGGCGGAGTGCAGCGCCAGGACGAGGTGGTGATGGCCTTCGCGCAGCCAGGCCACCAGCTCGTCGTCGGACAGGTCCGGAGCCTCGGGAGGACGGCTGGGCTGCTGCACGCCTTGCGTCACGAACTCCGTCGCCCAGCGGTGGACCCGGCCGATGTGGGTGACCAGATCCCGCATCTGCCACTCGGGACAGGCCGGAATACGGGCATCCGGCCCCGCCTCCTCGGCGGCGTCGGCGAGCAGGCTTCCGTCCAGTCGCAGCGATTCGACGAACTCAGTGATCTCCATGGTCAGAAGTGTGCCAGCCGCCACTGACAACGGACCCGCGCGGGTCCGGGCGGCTGCCCGCACGCAGGGGAGCGGGCGGGCGGCGTGCCTGCTGGTGAGGGCGCGCCGGCCGGTTCACGCCCGCCCGGCGCGGTGCGCCCCGCGGGTGGCGTACGCGATGACCGCGGCGACCGCGGCCAGCAGCGCCACCGTCGTCAGGGCGGTCGGCAGGCCGGCCGCCTCGGCGAGGAAGCCGATGGCGGGCGGTCCGAGCAGCATGCCGCCGTAGCCGACGGTGGAGGCCACGGCGACCCCGTCCGGGCCGCCGCTCTCGCCGGCCCGGGCAATGGCGATCGGGAAGATGTTGGCGAGCCCCAGGCCCGCCACGGCGAAGCCGGCGCAGGCCGCCCCGGCCGAGGGGGCGAGCGCGCCCAGCAGCATGCCGGCGGTCGCCGTCGTCCCGCCCGCGATCAGCGCCCGCGCCGCGCCGAAGCGCTGCACGAGCGCGGTCCCGGACAGCCGCCCCAGGGTCATCGCCAGCGCGAACACGGCATATCCGGCGGCGGACGTACCCGGTCCGGCACCCAGGTCCTGGGAGAGGTGCAGCGCACCCCAGTCGGCCATGGCCCCCTCGCCGTACGCGGTGCACAGCGCGATCAGCCCGAAGACCAGCACCAGGCGGCGGCCGCGGCCCGTCAGGCCGTGCCGCGGCCCGCTCTCCTGCGCCGCCGGCAGCCGCTCGGGGACGGCCGGGGCCGGGTGCGCGCGCAGCGAGTTCCCCGCAACGGCCGTCACCAGCAGGCCGATCGCGGCGAGCAGCAGCAGGTGAACGGTGGGGGAGAGACTGCCCGCGATCAGCCCGCCGAGGCCCGCACCGAGCATGCCGCCGAGGCTGAAGGCGGCGTGGAAGCTGGGCATCACGGGACGCCGCAGCGCGCTGATGAGGTCGACCGCGGCGCTGTTCATCGCGACGTTGAGCGAGCCGTACGCGGCGCCGAAGACCAGCAGGACCAGTCCCAGCGCGGTCGCCGAGTGAGTGAGCGGCGGCAGCACGATGCTCAGCGCGAGGGCGGCCGCTGAGGCGGTCGTCACGGCGTGGCTGCCGAACCGCCGGCACAGCCTGCCAGTGATCATCATGAAGGCGACCGCGCCGGCCGACACGCCGAGCAGCGCGAGTCCCAGGGCGCCCGCATCGGCGCCGGTCTGTGCCTTGATCGCGGGGATCCGGACCACCCAGCCGGCGAAGAGGAAGCCGTCCATGGCGAAGAAGGCCGTGATGGCGATGCGGAGGCGGGTCAGGTGCGGATCGGCGGGAGGAGTGCGGCCCCAGTCCTTCGTCAGGGCCGCCCGTATTTTGTTTAGTGTCGGCACAAAGCCAGAATAGAGGGGTGACCCAGACTCGGACAACCAGGCTGGAGCGGGGCCGTGGCGCCCTCGGACCCGCACTGGAGCTCGTACACACCGGACGCGCGCCCACCCGCGCCGTCCTGACCTCCGAACTCGGCGTGACCCGCGCGACCGCGGGGGCGGTGGCCGCCGAGCTCGAAGCGCTCGGCCTGATCACCGTCGACTCCCGGCCGACCGCCTCGGCCGGCTCCCAGGGGCGCCCCTCCCACCGGCTGTTCGTCGCCGAGAACGGACCGGTCGTGCTCGCCGCGCAGATCCACGCCGACGGCTTCCGGGTCGCGCTGGTGGGCCTGGGGGGCCGCATCGTGGCGACCTCGACCGGCTGCGGCACCATCCCCGCCGACCCGGCGCATGTCCTCGCCGATGTGGTCGCGGCCGGCTCGGACCTGCTGCGCGAGACCGGGAGGCGCTGCCTCGGCGCCGGTCTCGCGGTGCCCTCCGCGGTCGCCGAACCGGACGGTGAGGCCCTTGCGCCGCTTCACCTCGCCTGGCCTTCCGGCGCCCCCGTGCGGGCGCTCTTCCTGCGCGCGCTGGCCGACGCCGGCATCCCGGGAGTCACCGCGGCGGTCGGCTTCACCGGCAACGACGTCAACCTCATGGCGCTCGCCGAACACAGGCACGGCGTCGGCCGGGGCGCCCGCGATCTGCTCTGTGTGGCGTCCGGCCACCGGGGTGTCGGCGGGGCGCTGGTGCTCGACGGCCGTCTGCACAGCGGCAGTTCGGGACTGGCGCTGGAGGTCGGGCATCTGACGGTCAACCCCGAGGGGGCGCCCTGCCACTGCGGCAGCCGCGGCTGCCTGGACGTCGAGGCGGACCCGCTCGCCTTCCTCGGCGCGGCGGGCCGCGAACCGGGCCCCGAGGTCTCCCTGCTCCAGCAGGCCGCCGACCTGCTGCGGGACGAGTACGCCGATCCGGGCGTCCGCTCCGCCGCCGATCTCCTCATCGACCGCCTCGGGCTCGGCCTGGCCGGCCTCGTCAACATCCTCAACCCCGACCTCATCGTCCTCGGCGGACTGCACCGCGCCCTGCTGGAGGCCGATCCGGAGCGGCTGCGCGCGGTGGTCGCCGACCGCAGCCTGTGGGGCCGCAGCGGCGGGGTGCCGATCCTGCCCTGCACCCTCGACCACAACAGCCTGGTCGGCGCGGCGGAGTTGGCCTGGCAGCCGGTTCTGGACGATCCGTTGGTCGTCCTCGAGCGGTAACACGGTAACGCGGTAACGGGGCGGGGCACGGCAGACGGCAGACGGGCGGGGTTCGGGGCGGTGGGCCGGTGGGCCGGGGGCGCGGCAGGTGGACGGTTTCCGCCTGCTTGCGGGCCGGGTGCCGGGAGGAAGGGGGCGGGCTGCCTGCGCTCCTGCTCCTCAAGGTGCAGCGCCCTGCCGCCGTCCTAGGCTGTGGCCATGATTCCCGAAGCGGTCGCGCACAGTCCTTACGTCAGCCTCGTTACGTACCGCAAGAGCGGAACGCCGGTGGCCACCCCGGTGTGGGCGGTGGCCGACGGGGAGGAACTGCTGGTGTGGACGCGGGACGACAGCTGGAAGGTGAAGCGGCTGCGCAACGACGGCCGGGTGACCGTCACCCCGTGCGATGTCCGGGGCCGGATCGCCGAGGGTGCGCAGACCGTCGAGGGCACCGGCCGGCTCCTGGAGGGGAAGGGCGAACTCGGCCGGGTGCGCCGGGCAATGGCGGGCAAATACGGGCTGCGCTTCCGGCTGATGGACAGCGTCGGTGCGCTGGTGCGCGGCGGAAAGCGCCCGCATGTGGGGATCTCGGTCACGCTGTAGGCGCCCGCCGTGTTTCCCGGCTTCGGTGCGGTGTCCCCGGGGCCCGCGCCCAGTCGGCGGCGAAGGCGCGGGCCGGGTTCGCCGTCAGGAAGTGTGTCACCAGGTCCTTTCCCAGGGCGATTTCGAGACGTTCCCGGTGGCGGCGCAGCAGATGGGGCATGCCGGGGCCGCCGTTCACCGACCGGGCGCCGGCCGTCGTGGTGTCGCCGCCCAGCAGGATCCGGTCGCCGAAGCCCGCCTCGGCGAGCGAGGCCAGCGCCTCGGGGAGGCGCCAGTCGGTCGCGTGATGGGCCCGCGAGGGGCCGTCGAACGCCAGGTAGGCCCCGGCCTCCGCGGCCGTCCGATGGGCGACGAGGTCCGGTGAGCGGTTGAGGTGGCCGAGGATCACCCGGTCCGGCGGGACCGCCAACTCGCCGCAGAGCAGGTCGAGTACGGCCGGCGCGCCGGTGCCCAGCTCCAGATGGACGCCGATGACCGCACCGGTCGCCCGCTGGGCCTCGGCGGCCGCTGCCATGGTGTGCCGGGCGTGCGCGTCCAGACCGTGGAAGCCGCCGGCGACCTTGATCATCCCGGCGCGCGGGCCGGTGCCGCCGATTCCTTCGGTCAGTTCGGTGACGAACAGTTCGGCCGGCCCGGAGCGATGCCGCTCCAGCACCTCGGGTGCGTAGTGGGCCGCCTGGTGCAGTCCGGTGGCGGCGACGATGTGCACTCCCGACTCCCGTGCCAGCCGGGGGAGTTCCCGGGCGCCCCGGCCCATGCCGTACGGCGTCCACTGGATCACCGCCGAACCGCCGGCCGCGCGGAAGGCGCGCAGTTCGGCGGCCGCGGCCGCGGGGTCGTCCAGTTCCTGGCCCGGCAACTGAGGGCTGCGCAGGAAGAGGTGATCGTGTGCGTCACAGACGCCGAGACCGGCGGGATCGATGTCGCCCAGGACCGTACGGATGGTGGGGCCGGTGTCGCCGAGGGGCGTAGGAACGGCGGGCGCGGTGTCGCCGGGGACCGTCTGGGCGTTGGAGGCGGCCGGTGTGTCCGGTGTGTCCGGCAGGGCCCCGTTCACCACTGCCGTCCCGTGCCGAGCCGGCCGGTGCCCGGGGCGGACAGATGCAGCACCTCGTAACGGTCCCCGACGGCCCCGGGGGAGGCGTGGGAGGCCTGCGCCCAGAGGGTGAAGTGGACCAGCTCCCAGTGCCGTGGGTCCAGGGCCAGCGCGGTGGTGTGCACCCCGTCCGTCGTGGCCAGCTCCTCGTGTCCGGCCACCGCGCGGGTGATGACGGCGGCGGTGTCGGCGTCCTCGGTGAGCGTCTCCGTCCGCCGGGTGTAGGTGCGGGGCGGGGCGCCGGCGGCCGGGCCGGGGCGGTGGTAGAGGGCCTGCCAGTGCTGGACGACCGGCCGTCCGAAGTCGCGGACCACCCCGCGGAATCCGTCCCCGAGGAGGAAGCGGTTCATGGCCTCCGGATCGGCCCAGAGGTAGAACGGCGCGTACTGATTGACCGGTGAGCCGTCGACCCCGCGCTCCCGTACTCCGTACGCCTTGAGGCCGAGTCCGGCGAAGTCGTCCAGAAGGTGGCCCCTGGACTTCACCCGGTGCCGGATGATCTGCATGTCGTAGTCGGCGGGCAGGGTGATCGCATACTGCATGGCGTGCATGGCGGGCTCCGTACGGTGCGGGGGAGGGGTGCTCAGCGGGTGGTGCCCGTGCCGGGTGTGACCTGTGTGGCGAGCAGGGAGAGCACGCCCCGTACGGCCGCGTCGAACGGCGCGGTGTCATCGGCAGCACGGGCCAGGACGTAGCCGCCCTGGACGACGGCCGCGACGGTCGCCGCAGTGGCCGACGGGTCCAGTCCGGGGGCCAGTTCGCCGCGCCGCTGTCCCTCGGTGAGGACGTCGCCGATCCGGCCCCGGAGCCAGCCGAACATCTCGTCCAGCGGCTGCCGCAGCTCGGCGCTGCGCACCACATCGCGGTCCTGCGTCATCCGGCCGACCGGGCAGCCGCGCAGCACCTCCCGCTCGCGCAGCAGATAGCCCGCGACCCGGTCGTACGCCGTGCCGGGGGCGCTCAGACACTCCTCGGCGGCCGCCTTCATGCCCTCTGCGGTGCGCCGGATCGCCGCCAGCGCGAGGCCGGACTTGCCGGTGAAGTGGTGGTACATGCTGCCCTGGCCGACGCCTGCGCGCTCCAGGATCGCCTTGGGGCTGGTGCCGACGTACCCGCGCTCCCACAGCAGCTCCTGGGTGCTCCGCACGAGGCGTTCCTGAGCACTGGGGGCGGCGGGGGTGCCGGGGGTGCGGTGGGTGCCGGGCAGCTCCTGGGCGCCGGGTGATGCCTGCGCGCCGGGCGCATCCTGAGTGCTCATGGAGGCACTGTACATACCAGTAGTTACAGAGAACAAGGGAGGTCGCGAAAGGGGGGCGCGGCATGACCGTCGGCGGGCCCGCCATGGGCCCGCCTCGTCAGCCGACCTTCGTGCCCCGTACCCGCGGGCGCGGACCCGTCGCCGCACCGGCCGCCGTGCCGGTGCCCTCCAGCGGCAGGGGTTCCGGACAGCCGCGGACCGTAAGGGCCGCTTCGGGGGCGGCGGTCAGGGCCGGAAGAGTGAACCACACGACTTTCCCGCCGCCGTCCGGACGCGTTCCCCAGCTCTCGCTGAGCGCCGCGATCAGCGCCAGGCCGCGACCACAGGTCTCCCAGCTCTCCGCGACCCGGATCCGCGGCAGCCGGGGATCCTCGTCATGCACCGAGACCGTCAACTGATCAAGAAGAACGCGCAGTTCCACGGTGCACTGTTTGCTGGGGCGGGCGTGCCGGTGGACATTGGCGAGGAGTTCGGTCACCCCGAGCGCCGCCGGGTCTATCAAGGCGTCGAGATGCCAGTACCGCAGCTGCGCGGAGACGATTCTGCGCACATGTCCGATGCGAGCCGGAACGGCTTGGAGCTCCACCGTGCAGTGCCTGCTGGGCTGCCTGATCACGACCGCGACTCCCTGATGAGGCCGGGCGCCCCTCTCACCGGACAGGGGCGAAGATCGGATCCAGCGATGCCGGTCGCACCACAGCTGCGCCACAGCGTCACCGCTGGTGAACCCTCAGTGATACGAGTCCAGGGTCGGTCAGCCGGTGTGCTCCCGCAACCGCACCTCCGCGTCCGGAGGGCGCCGTCAGGTGCGTTGCGGCCGCGCCGCCTCCAGGGCCTTGAAGAACAGTTCCGGGGTGCCCAGGGTGAGCGAATAGCGGTGACCGTTGAGGGTGGCGAGCGCCCGGTCCCGAGCCGCGAACAGCGGTTTGTGGGCCTGTACGGCCTGCAGTGGGGCGCTGTCGATCTCGGTGCCGTAGCTGGTCAGCAGCACCAGCCTGCCGTCCGAGATGACGACCTGTCCGGCGCGGGTCAAGGACCGCAGCCATCGCTCGATCCGTACGCCGGTCGCGTTGAACTCGGGTTCCGCCATGCCGGCACCTCCTCGGTGAGACGGGCAGTTGCCCTCCACCGCCCCTTGAGGGGAAGTCTGCCGGTGTGGCGCCCGTCGCACCAGTGCCCCTGGCGCGCACGGCGCGCGACGGACCCGCCCCACGACCGCCTTGGGGTATCCCAAAGTGATGTTTATGCAGGTGAGAAGGGTGCGGGCGGTGGTTATAGTCGTAGTCCGCCCGCCGTTGTGCGCGGGCCTTCGAACCGCAGAGGAGCGCGCCGGTGAGCACCGCACAGCAGCCGCAGAGCCGGCCCGACCAGGAGGCCGTGGCCGGTACCCCGATGCCGTCCGGGGCCGTGGCCGGTTCCCCGGCGTCCATCGAGCCCGTCGCCGGTACTCCGATGCCGACCGTGGACGGCGACCGCACGGATCCGGCCTACCGGAGCTGGCTCAAAGAAGCCGTCCGCAAGGTCCAGGCGGACGCCAACCGCACCGCCGACACCCACCTCCTGCGCTTCCCGCTGCCGGAGGAGTGGGGCATCGACCTCTACCTCAAGGACGAGTCGACACACCCCACCGGAAGCCTCAAGCACCGACTGGCCCGCTCGCTGTTCCTCTACGGGCTGTGCAACGGCTGGATCCGGCCGGGGAAGCCCGTCATCGAGTCCTCCAGCGGTTCCACGGCCGTGTCCGAGGCGTACTTCGCCTCGCTCATCGGAGTGCCGTTCATCGCGGTGATGCCGGCCACCACGAGCCGTGAGAAGACCCGGCTGATCGAGTTCCACGGCGGCACCTGCCACCTGGTGCAGGATCCGCGGACCGTGTACGAGGTCTCCGCCCGGCTCGCCGCGGAGTCCGGCGGGCATTACATGGACCAGTTCACCTACGCGGAACGGGCCACGGACTGGCGTGGCAACAACAACATCGCCGAGTCGATCTACCAGCAGCTGCGGCTCGAACGCTATCCCGAGCCCGCCTGGATCGTGGCGACCGCGGGCACCGGCGGCACCTCCGCGACCATCGCCCGCTATGTCCACTACATGCAGTACGACACCCGCGTCTGCGTCCCCGACCCGGAGAACTCCTGTTTCTTCGACGGCTGGCTCACCGGCGACGCGCAGACCGACTGCGCCACCGCCTCCCGTATCGAGGGCATCGGGCGGCCCCGTATGGAACCGAGCTTCGTGCCCGGCGCGATAGACCGGATGATGAAGGTGCCGGACGCGGCCAGCATCGCCGCCGTACGCGCCCTGGAGACCGCGATCGGCCGCAAGGCGGGCGGCTCGACCGGCACGGGGCTGTGGAGCGCCCTGAAGATCGTCGCGGAGATGGTCGCCGAGGGCCAACGGGGGTCGGTCGTCACCCTGCTGTGCGACCCCGGTGACCGCTACCTCGACAAGTACTACTCCGACGACTGGCTGGCCTCCCAGGGGCTGGACATCACGCCCTACGCACGCACTCTCGACACGTTCCTGGCCACCGGTTCCTGGCCCGTCTGAGGGGGGCGACGGCCCGCCCGGAGGGAGCCGGCGACCCGTCCGGGGGCGGGGCGGCGGTCCGTCCCGGGGCGCGGGGTGGTGGCGTCGGTCTGTCCGGGCCCGTTGCGCGGAAGCCACGCCGGGGCCGTGTCAGGTTCCGGCGAGGCTGCGGTCCAGGGCCCGTGCCGACTCCCTGAAGGCGCGACCCAGGCCGGGCCTGGCCAGCGTCAGCAGAAAGCGGAACGGCGCCGGGCCGTCCGCCGCGAACATCCACCGCAGCCGGGTGCCGCCGTCCGCGGGCGTCAGCCGCCAGTCCTCCAACAGGGCCCGCAGGCCAGGGGCGTTGGTGGTGTCGACCCGGTAGGCGTAATGCGCGTCGGGCTCGGCCGCCAGGACCGACTCCGTGAAGCGGGTGCCGCCGGTCAGCCACACCTCCCGGCCCTTGCCGCCGTGCGTCGGTGCCGACCGTGCCACGCCCGTGAACCAGCGCGACCAGCCCGCCACATCGTCCGCCAGTGCCGCATACACCGCCTCCGGCGGCGCGGTGACCTCCGCGGTGAACACCAGCCGCAGCGGGGCGGATGCGGTGAAGTCCAGCTCGACGGGGCGGAGTCGGCGTGCCATGGGACGAGCACCCCCTACGGGACGGTCGGCGGGCCTGCGTCGCTCACCATAGCTGACAGGGCATCACATGTCTGTGCCGGTCAACGGTTCGCCTGCCACCACCAGCTCCGGCGGCAGCTCGGCGAACTCCGCGCGCGCCTCGGCCGACAGCCCGGCATCCGTCACCAGCACTTCCACCTGATCCAGCGTGGCGAACGAACTCAGGCCGACCGTGCCCCACTTGGTGTGATCGGCGACCACCACCACCCGGCGCGCGGACCGCACGAAATGGCGGTTGGTCTCCGCCTCCGCCAGATTCGGTGTCGACAGCCCCGCCTCCACCGATATGCCGTGTACCCCGAGGAAGAGCACATCGAAGTGCAGGGACCGGATCGCGGCATCCGCCACCGGGCCCACGAGGGTGTCCGACGGCGTACGCACCCCGCCGGTCAGCACCACGGTCGCGGCGCCCGCGCGGGGGCCCGCGCCGCCGCCGGCCGCCGCCCGCTGCGCGCCGTAGAACACATCGGCCACCCGCACCGAATTCGTCACCACCGTCAGATCCGGCACGTCCAGCAACTGCTGTGCCAGCGCGAACGCGGTCGTGCCGCCCGCCAGCGCGATCGCGCTGCCCGGCGCCGCCATCTCGGCCGCCGCCTTGGCGATGTCCTCCTTGGCGCTCAGCTCCAGCGCCGACTTCACCTCGAAACCGGGCTCGTGCGCGCTCGGCTCGCTGACCGGTACCGCGCCGCCGTGCACCTTCTCCACCATGCCCTGGCGGGCCAGGGCGTCCAGATCACGGCGGACCGTCATGTCCGAGACGTTCAGCTTGCGGGTGAGTTCATTGACCCGCACCCCTCCGCGCCGCCTGATCTCGTCGAGAATCAGGGCACGCCGCTGCTCCGCGAGGAGGTTTTGGTTGTCGCTCACCCCGGCCCGTCCCTTCCGCCCCGGCTCGTTGCGTCGGGTCGTACGCGCTGGCTGCCGCCTGCGATCACTGGTGCCCTCATCCTCGCACGAGGCACTGACAGTGATGCCGATGACGGGGGAAGCGAGGGCCGGTGGCCGGAGTGGGTGCTGGATGTGCCGCGCGGGGGAAGACACAATCGGGGAGCGGTTATCCGGCGCCGCGCCGCACGGCACACCGCCGCACAGCACCGCACCGCACGGCGCCGTACTGCACCGCACCGCACCGCACCGATATACGGGGTATGACCTCGGAGCACGATCTCAGAGCACGACGTCCGCGCGCGACAGCCGGGCGCGACGTCCGGGCACGACTACGGGGGACAACAGTGGAGACCGCGGACCCGACACCGCACGCGCGTCCAACGGACCGTGAGAGCACCGCGGACGGACCACCGCCCGCCGCACCGCCGTACCTTTCCCTGGAACTGCTGGTGCACGGCGTCGGCGGCACCACCGCACAGGAGATGCTCGGCGACCCACGCGTCCAGCTGATCACCGGCGACGACACCGCCGCCTGCTACCGCCGCACGGACGACGCGGACGCCGAGCAGCGGCCCGGCGACTACCGCGGCGAGCCGGTCCGTGAGGCGTACTGCTGGTCCAACCTCACCTCGGGCAACGGAGCCCGTGCCCTGTGGCTGCTCCTGGTGCCCTTCATGGTCGCCAACCTCGCCCACTGGATGCGCCCGGCCGCCCCGTCCGAGCACCCGGCCCAGCGGCTCTACGACCTGCTGGTGCGCATCCTCGCCCTCACCCTCACCGTCCTGCTCGCCGCCGCGGCCTGTGAGGTCGCCCTCGACCTCACGGCCTGGCAGTGCGCCGGCACCACCGTGTGTGCCGCCGGCAAATCCTGGATGGGCTTCCTCAGCCCGGACAACTCCGGTTGGTGGAGCGCCCCGGGCCGCCGCCTCGCGCTCGCCTCCATGGTGCCGCTGCTCGTCATCGGCTTCCTGTGGTGGCTCTCGCGCCGCACCTGGAGCGCCTACGAATCCGCCTCGCCGCCACCCCGGAGGCCCGGCACCTCCCGTGACACCCCGGTCGCCGAACGCACCCCGCTCAGCCTCGACGGCTTCTGGTACGGCCGCCGGCTGGTCGCCCGGCTGCGCGCGGCCCACACCACGGCCGGCGTGCTGACCATCGCCGCCGTCCTCCGCGCCGCCGGCGCACAGGCCGACGGGCAGGCCGGCGGCGACACCGCCCTCGCGGTCACCGGCCGGGCCCTGACAGCCCTGGTCATTGTGCTCGCGGCCGCCACCGTCGTGGTCGTGTGGCGCACCGCCCGCAGCGAGGCCGTGCCGGACGACGAGTCCGACCATCTGGTCGTGCGGGCGCTGCCGTTCGCCTCCCTCGGTGCGCTGGCGCTGATCGTGGTGCACACCGGCTGGGCGCGCCCCGGCTCGCACAGCCACGGCGCGCTGCCCGGCGCCGCCGCCTTCGGCGGTATCGCCGTCTTCCAGGGCCTGTTGGTCCTCGCGCTGGCACTGACCGCCGGGGTCCTGCAGCGTGCCGCCCGCGACGACACGCGCAGCGCCCTGCGCGGCATGGGCGGGCCCGCCGTCGCTCTGCTGGCCTGCGCGGTCGGCGGGGTGCTGTCCGGGGGAGTGGCCCAGCGCTTCGCGGACTGGCTGGACGGCGGGGCGACCCCCGGCCAGGACCACGCCCCCATCCCCGGACCGCCGGTGCTGCTGTCGTGGCAGGCCTCGGTCATCCCCGTCCTGCTGGTCGTCGTCGCGATCGTGACCGTGTTCGCCGCCGTCCGCGTGGTGATCGTCGGCGGCCGGGTGGCCAAGGACGTGCCCGGGCTCTACGACCCGCGTGAGCATCCCGACGAGCGCCGTACGAAGCGGATCGCGGGCACCATCGCCGGCGCCGGACTCACCGACTCCGCACCGGTCCTGGTCGCGGTCATCGCCGCGGTCACCCTCGTCCTCGGCGCCGGTGCGGTGGCCGGCGCCTGGCTCAGCGACCGGGCGCCGGGCCGCGCCACCGAAGGCGCGCCGCCGGTCGTGCACGCCGCCGCCGAGACCGCGGAATCCCTCGGCTCGTGGCTGATGAGCGCCGGCGTCATACTGCTGATCACCATGGGCCGGCGCGCCTACCGCGACCACTCCGCCCGCCGCACCATCGGCATCCTCTGGGACGTCGGCACGTTCTGGCCGCGCGCCGCCCACCCCTTCGCGCCCCCCTGCTACGCCGAGCGCGCCGTCCCCGACCTCACCTGGCGGATGGCCACCTGGACCGAGCGGTTCGACGGCCGGCTGGTGCTCTCCGGGCATTCCCAGGGGAGTGTGCTGGCGGCCGCCGCCGTCTGGCAGCTGGACCTGGTCACCCGCAGCCGGGTCGCGCTGCTGACGTACGGCAGCCCCCTGGAACGGCTCTACGGACGCTGGTTCCCCGCCTTCTTCGGGCCGCCCGCGCTGACCGGACTGCACCGCCAGATGGACGACTGGCGCAACCTGTGGCGCTTCACCGACCCCATCGGCGGTCCGATCCGGCTCACCTGCGACGACGGCCGCCGGATCGACGAGGGCCCGCTGCGCGACCCGCTGGCCTTCGGCCGGACCCTGCAGAACCCGCTGCCCGCCCAGATCCTGGGCCACGGCGACTACCAGGCGGACCCGGTCTTCGGCCGGGTCCGCGCCGAGCTGATCGCCCGGCTCGGCCCGGACCTGCCGGGACAGCGGCCCGCCGACGACTGCACGGGACGCGGCGGCACCGACGACCGCACGGGCCGTCACGCTGCCGAGGACCCCGCCGCGGGCAGTGCCGACGGCCGTCCCGCTCAGGGGAGTTCGGGCAGATCGTCCGGGTAGAGCAGGGAGAGGTCGTCGGTGCTCGGGGCGGCCAGCTCCGCAACCCGCCCCGCATGCCGCTCGACCATCGCCTCGAAGGTCTGCCGTGCGGTTCGGCCGTTGCCGAACGACGGTCCCTTGGGCAGCGCCGTGAAGTACTTCAGCAGCGCCTCGCCGGTCCCCTCGGCGAGGCGGTACTCGTGCTCCTCGCCCTGCTGCTCGACGATCCGCAGCAGTTCCTCGGGTGCGTAGTCGCCGAAGGTGATGGTGCGGGAGAAACGGGACGCCACACCGGGGTTGACCGCCAGGAAGCGCTCCATCTCGGCGGTGTAGCCCGCCACGATGACCACCACGGCCTCCCGGTGGTCCTCCATCAGCTTCACCAGGGTGTCGATGGCCTCCCGCCCGAAGTCCCGCCCGGAGTCCTCGGGGGAGAGGGCGTAGGCCTCGTCGATGAACAGCACTCCGCCGCGCGCCCGGTCGAACGCCTCCTGGGTGCGGATCGCCGTCGACCCGATGTGCTCGCCGACCAGGTCCACCCGGGACACCTCGACCAGATGCCCGCGTTCCAGCACCGCCAGGGACGCCAGGATCTCGCCGTACAGCCGCGCCACGGTGGTCTTGCCGGTACCGGGGGAGCCGGTGAACACCAGGTGGCGGCGGACGGACGCGGCCTTCAGACCCGCCTCCTGCCGCCGGCGCCCCACCTCGATCATGTTGATCAGGCTGCGCACCTCACGCTTGACGCTCTCCAGCCCCACCAGGGTGTCCAGCTCGCCCAGCACCTCGTCGGAGGGCCGGCTGCTGACGGCGGGTTCCGGGGCGGCCGGGGCGGCCGGCGGCGGGATCTGTGCCGGGACGTTGCCCAGCAGCCCTGCCGTCTGCGTGGCCTGCTGCACCGTGGGGGCCGCCACCGCCCCCGCGGCCGGCGTCTGCACGGCGCGGCTCTCGTCGCTGGTGCAGTCCTGGACCGTCGGCCCGTCGCCCTGACCGGCGCCGCCCTCGGCGAACTCGTAGCCGCCGCGCGCGCACCGCTCCGTACGGCACCGGGTCAGCGCCGTACGGCAGCCGTCGATCACATGGAAGCCGAACCCCGAACTCCCGGTGACCCGGCAGCCCTGGAAGGTGCCGCGGCCCTCGGCGGAGACGTAGAAACCGGCCTCGGCCGGGGAACTGACCGTGCAGCCCTCGATGGTGGGGTCCGCGCCCTTGGTGACGATCACCCCGGTCTGCGCCCCGTCGATGGTGCAGTTGGCGAGCGTGCCGCCGCTGCCGTGGTCGCGGAACCACGCACCGGTCGCCGCGTCCCGGATCCGGCAGTCGTCGAGCTGCACGGTCGCCCCGTCGCTGACCGACACCGCGGTGTTGCGGACCTGGGCGAGGTCGCAGTCCACGACATCGGCGCGGGAGCCCCGGTCCAGCACGAACAGGGCGTCCGGCACATCGTGCACCCGCGTCGAGTCCAGCAGAGCGGTGGCGCCGTCACTGACCCATACCGCCGGATAGTCGCCCGTACTGTCGTGGATCTCGCACTGGTTGGCGTCCACTCGCGTGCCCGGGTCCCATACGGACAGACCGTTGCGTCCGAAGTGCCGGACCGTGCTGCGGGTCAGCGTCAGCACCGAACGCGACCGCAGATCGACCGCGTTCTCCGGGACGTCGTGGATGTCGCAGTCGGCGAGCGTGAGCACCGCATCGGTGTCCAGGGTGACGCCGTCGGCGGAGGTGCGGTGCACCGTGCAGTCGGTGAGGTGGCCGGTGGCCCGCGAGGCCACCTGGATCCCGGCGCCCTTGATCTCGTACAGCTCGCAGCCCACCGCCTCGACCGCGCTGCCCTCGCCGTTGACCGACAGGCCGGCGCCCGAGGCATGGTGGATCCGGCAGTTCTCCAGCCGCGGATGGGCCCCGCCGCGCACCGCGACCCCGGTCTGCCCGGCGGCCAGCACCTCGCACTCCTCGAAGACGCCGCCCGCGCCGTCCAGGACGCTGATGCCGACGCCGCCGGCGTTGTCGACCGTGCAGCGCCGCACCGTCGGGCGGGCGCCCCCGCGGACCTCGATCCCGGACGCCGAGCGGGTCACCACCCGCAGACCGGTCAGCTCCGGGGCGCCGTCCTCCACCAGCAGCGCGGGCGAGGCGGAGTCCGTCGCCTCCAGATGCAGATCGTGGACGGTGGCCGAGGCGCGCACCGTCAGCGCCACGCCGTCGGCCGGGGCGATCCGCACCGACCCGCGTGCCCCGTCCGGGCCGCGCAGGGTCACCGCGCGCACCAGCACCAGATTCTCGCGGTAGGTGCCGGCCGGGACGGTCAGCACATCACCGTCCCCGGCGGCCTCCAGGGCGGCGGCGAGCGAGCTGTACTCCCCCGTGCGGCGTCGCCAACGCGACGTTCCGGAGTGCGTCACCTGGACCGAGCCCTGTGCCATGGCGCTGTCGTGCCCCCACCTCGTGCGGCTGTTGTCGGCCCGGCACCATCCGTCCGCGGATGTCCGCTTTCCGGTCTGCGGGGCCCCAGCCGAGAGGCTGGCGCCACCACCGTAGCGCGCTCGGCGGGCGGCAGTTGACACGGTCGGGCGCCCCGGCAGGCGGCCTGATCAACTCCCCGCGCCGGCCCGGCCCCAGTCCTGTCCGGCCCGCTCCCACTCCTCGTCCCAGCGGCGGAAACGACGCACCATCAGCTGCCAGACGACCATCCGCCGGGCACCCTCGATCATCATGCCGACGCCGGTCGTGGTGCCCAGACCGGCCAGCACCGCATGCGTGGCCGCCGTGTCGGCGTCCATCGGCCGCGGCACCACCCGGCCGCGGCCGTCCGTCCAGATCCGGAACCGCTCACCGGTCTCCACCGGGCGCGGAGCCGCGAGCTGCCCGAGGTGCGCAGTGCCGTCCGGGGCCGTCCAGCGGGCGAGGACCCGGCGGTGCGCATCGCGCTGCGACGAGGTCTCGGGGTCGGGGTCGAGCGGGGTCCGGGAGACCAGCCGGTCGACCGTGACCCACTCCAGATGCCGCTGCTGGTGCTGTATCCGTACGGTCGTCAGCAGCGCGCCGTGGGCGGCCCGTCCGGCGAACCAGCCCACGGAGGTCGCCCCGAGGACGATCAGCACGGCGGCGGCCAGTGCCACCCAGGCCTCGATCCGATCGGTCCGGCGCCGCAGCGGATTGCGCCGCCAGCGCCATACGCCTCTCATCGCTCGCATCGCGCCCCCTCTCCGTGTCCGTGGATACCGCATCAGGGGTGGTCCACGCGAGAGTTCTGCGAAGAGCGAGCAACTTCGCCCCGTACAAAGAGCGACAACCGGACGTATGGCACATGTCCGGGGGCCCGCCCCGGCGTGGCCGGCGCGACGACGGCGAACGGTTGCGCGGGCTGGTCAGCCGAGGATTTCGAACGGGTCGCCGACGCGGATCGTGCCGGCGCCGCGGGGGATCAGATTGCGGCCGAAGAGCAGCCGGTCGCCGAAGCGGCGATGCCGGGCGAGGGTGCGCAGCGGCTCCTTGCCGCGCTCGGCGGTGCACTGGTCGGTGGTGGTGACCACGCAGCGTGCGCTGGGCTCGGCCGCCTCGAAGTCCACCGTGCCGATGCGGACCCGCCGCCAGTCGTCCTCCGCCCAGGGGGCGGTGCCGTCCACCACCACATTGGGCCGGAAACGGTTCATGGGCAGCGGCCCCTCATCGGCGTGATCACCCTGTGCGACAAGGGAGTTGAGGGCGTCCAGCGACGAGGTGGTCGTCAGCAGCAGCGGGAAACCGTCGGCGAAACCGACCGTGTCACCGGGCGCTCCCCAGTCCGGGGCGAGGGGCCGGCGCTTCTCCGGCGCGTCCAGGTACACCAGCCGGCACTCCGCACCGAGATACCCGCCGAACCACGCGGCCGCCGCCGGTCCGGCGGGCACCGCCTCGACCTCGTCCTTCCAGACCTCGACCGGGATCGTCTCCCCGGAGGCGGGCACCTCGACCGTCAGCGGCTCCCTTCCGGGCGCGGTGCACCGCAGGCCGCCGCCCGGCAGCGCCTCGGCGTGCGCCAACGCGAGTGTCCGCTGCTGCCGTTGGGTGATCATCCTTCCTGCCGTGTCCACCAGCATCCAGCGTCGGTCCCCGGCGAGCCCCCACGGCTCCACGACCGCCTCGCCGGGACCGGGCCCCGCCAGTGCTTTGACCGGGTAGAGATGGATCGACTGGAGTGCGGGCTTCGGCATGCCGTCCATCCTGCCAGCGGCCTCGGATGGTTGACCGACCGGCCGGGTCAGTACCCGCGCGGATACTGCCGGCCGTACGGGTCGTCGTACGGCGAGGCGGGCCGGGGTGCGACCGGAGCGGCCGGCCGCATCGCCTCGTACCCCGTGCCCATGGGCGGACGCTGGGGCTGCTGCTGTTGCGGGGACGGATAGCCGCGACCGCCCGCCTGCTGCGGGATGTACGGCGCCGGAGTCTGCTGCAGCGGGGCGACCGGCTGTGCGGCAGCACCCGGATAGCCCTGCGCGGGCGACGGGTGGGAGGGCGCGGCCGGAAGAGCGGGCAGCGCCGACGGGAGCGCCGGCAAATAAGACGAACCCGTCTCGTAAGGGGAGGGGTTCACCCGGATCGGGGCGATCTGCGGCGTACCACGTTCGGCGACGAGGCTGTCGTAGATCGGGGTGTCCGGGAAGGAGGGCGAAGCGTAGTAGCCGCCGTAGGTAGAGCGGGGGGAGGTCATACCTCATAAGTTAAGCCCACGATGTGCCGATTGGGGAGCCTGGAAAGAGGGTTGTTTTGCGTGTTCGGAGCGGCTCTGGAGCGCTAATGGGAGCGAACTTGTGGAAATCGGTCGCGATCGCCCGTAGGGATCGTGTAAAGACCCCGCTTCTCGCAGGTGAACAAGGGGCGTTCGGAGCGGTTCGGGCCAAGTAGGTTGGAGAGGCCACCGGAGAGGGGGCGCGGCGGACGAGCGGAAGGCGCGGCGATGACGATGCTCAAGGGCGGCAATGTTCCGGTACCGGCCCCGGAGGTCCGGGTGGAACTGGGCTGGCAGGCCGCCCCGGGGGCACCGGACGTGGACGCCTCCGCCCTGCTCCTGGTGTCCGGAAAGGTCCGCGACGACGCAGACTTCGTCTTCTATAACCAGGCCGCGCATGCCTCCGGTGCCGTACGCCACGAAGGCAAGCGCGCGGCCGGCGGCGCGATGACCGACACCCTCACCGTGGCCCTGGCCTCGGTCGAACCCGCCGTCGACACGGTGGTGCTGGCCGCCTCCGCCGGCGGCGGCCCGTTCGGGAACGTCCCCGGGCTGCACATCCGGGTGCTGGACGCGGCGAGCGGCGCCGAGATCGCCCGCTTCGACAGCCTGGACGCCGGCCCCGAGACCGCCTTCGTGCTCGGCGAGCTCTACCGCCGCCAGGGCGCCTGGAAGTTCCGCGCGGTGGGGCAGGGCTACGACACCGGTCTCGCCGGACTGGCCACCGACTTCGGCATCAGCGTCGAGGAACCGGCGGCGCCGCAGCCCGCGCCGCCCGCCCCTGCCCCGACCCCGGCTCCCGCACCGCCGGCCTCTCCCGTTCGTCTGACAAACGTCACCCTCACGAAGGAAGCCCCCGCCGTCTCCTTGACGAAGCAGGGCGGCACTTCCGGGGCGATGCGGGTGAACCTCAACTGGAGCGGCGGCTCGGCGGGCAAGCGGCTCGGCAAGACGCTCGGCCGCAAGGCGATGCAGGCCATGGGCGCCCGCGGCGCGCTGCTGCCCCCGTCCGGCGAGCTCGACCTCGATCTGTGCGCGCTCTACGAACTCACCGACGGCGCCGCCGGTGTGGTCCACCCGCTCGGCAACAGCTTCGGCGCCCTGCACGCCCCGCCGTTCATCCAGCTCGACGGCGACGACCGCACCGGCGCCGTCGCGGCCGGCGAGAACCTGACCATCAACCTCGACCACCAGGCACGCATCAAGCGCATCCTGATCTTCGTCACCGTCTACGCCGGCGCCCGCAGCTTCGAGGGCCTGAGCGCCACGGTCACCCTCCAGCCCCAGCACGGCGCCCCCGTCGACTTCTCGCTCGACGCCTGCACGGTGCCCTCCACCGTCTGCGCGCTCGCCCTGATCACCCACACCGGCGGCGAACTCGTCGTCCAGCGCGAGGCCCGCTACCTCGTGCCCGAGCCCGGCGTCAGCCCGCAGCGCACCGTTGATCACGCCTATGGCTGGGGCCTGGACTGGTCACCGGCCCGCAAGTGACGAGGGCACCGGGGGCGCCGCTCAGGGCGCCGGATACGTCCGCCCCTTCCAGGCCGCGCCGCGCCCCCGGTAGTGCCGCACCGCCGAGTCCACGGTCATCAGCAGATACAGCAGCGCGGTGAACGGCAGCAGCGGCGCCCACCACGGCCGCTGCCCGTAGTAGCGCAGCATCGGCAGATACGTCCCGCACATCACCGCCCAGGCCGCCCCGCCGAGCGCGGCGGCCGTCGTATCGCCGTCGGCCAGTCCGGCCACCAGCGCGACGGGCGGGGCCAGATACACCAGCGCAAGACCGAGGACCGTGCCGAGCAGCAGCAGCGGCCGGTGCCGCAGTTGGGCGTAGGCGCTGCGCGAGACCATCCGCCACAGCTCGGCCGGCCGCGGATACGGCCGCACGCTGTCGACCCGGTCCGCAAGCCCCAGCCATAGCGTGCCGCCGGAGCGCTGCACCGCACGGGCCAGCGCCACATCGTCGATCACCGCATGCCGGATCGCCTCCGGAATGCCCGCCCGCTCCGCCGCCTCCCGCCGCAGCAGCACACAGCCCCCGGCCGCCGCCGCGGTCCGCGCCCCGGGACGGTTGACCCACCGGAAGGGGTAGAGCTGCCCGAAGAAGTACACGAAGGCCGGCACGATCAGCCGCTCCCAGAAGGTGACCACCCGCAGCCGCGCCATCTGCGACACCACGTCCAGGTCCGCCGACCACGCCGCCGCCACCAACTCCCGCAGACTGTCCGGCTCGTGCGCGATATCCGCATCGGTCAGCAGCAGGTACTCCGGCGCGACACGCTCCCGCGCCAGCGCGATCCCGTGGCGTACGGCCCACAGCTTCCCCGTCCACCCGGGCTCGGGCTCGCCGGGCGAGGCCACCGTGAGGGGCAGCCCCCCGCGCGCGGCCGCCAGCTCCCGGGCCAGTGGGCCGGTCCCGTCCGTACTGCCGTCGTCGACCAGGAACACTTCCGCCCGGCCCGGGTACTTCTGCCCGAGCAGCGACGGCAGGCTGTCCGGCAGCACCGCGGCCTCGTCCCGCGCCGGGACCACCACCGCGACCGACGGCCAGCGCTCCGGATCCCGGCGTTCCGGCAGCCGGACGTCCGTCCGCCAGAAGAAGCCCTGCCCCAGCAGCAGCCACACCCAGGCCGACAGCGACCCGGCACCGATCCACTCCATCGCGCTCACGGCCGCAGTCTGCCGCACCCCGGCCGGCGCGCACCGGTGATCGGGACGGTGTCACGGAACCCGGTCCGGGCCGGCGGCCCCGGCGTGCCACCCGCCTGGGCCTTCGCCCGCCCGAGGCCCCGGCGGGCCGCCCGTGCCGCGCCCGGTATGACAAGCCGGATGCACCACTGAGTAAAGTGTCCGGGTGAAGATCGCGCTGATGGACTCCGGGACCGGGCTGCTCGCGGCGGCCGCCGCCATGCGGCGACTGCGGCCGGACGCCGATCTGGTCCTCTCCTCCGATCCCGACGGTATGCCCTGGGGGCCCCGCACCCCCGACGACGTCACCGCACACGCACTGGCCGTGGCCCGCTCCGCGGCCGCCCACCGCCCCGACGCCCTGATCGTCGCCTGCAACACCGCGTCCGTGCACGCCTTGCCGGCCCTCCGCGCCGAACTGGAACCCCATGTCCCGGTCATCGGCACCGTCCCGGCCATCAAGCCCGCGGCAGCCGGCGGCGGCCCGGTCGCCATCTGGGCCACCCCCGCGACCACCGGCAGCCCCTACCAGCGGGAGCTGATCGAGCGGTTCGGGCAGGGCGTGGAGGTCACCGGCGTGCCGTGCCCCGGGCTCGCCGACGCGGTCCAGACCGCCGACGAGGCCGCGATCGACGCCGCCATCGCGGCCGCCGCGCAGCACACCCCGCGCGATGTGCGCAGCGTCGTCCTGGGCTGCACCCACTATGAACTGGTCGCCGAACGCATCCGCGCCGCGCTCCAGCAGCCCGCTGCCCCCGCGCTCGTCCTGTACGGCTCCGCCGAGGCGGTCGCCGCCCAGGCGCTGCGCCGCATCGGTGCCGAGCCGGCGCCGGCGGCCGCCCCGACCGGCGCCCTGAGCGTGATCCTCAGCGGCCGCCCCGCCGGACTGCCGGCCGAGGCGCTCACCTTCGCCGAGGGCAGACTGCTGGCCCAGAGCCGTACGGACATCGCCCCGGGAACCCCGGACGAGGGCGCCCCGGCCGCCGACGGGGCCGCCGCTGCCGCCCGCCGCTGACGCCGGCATGGCGCCGACCATGACGACGGCGGCACCGCAATCCGGGTCGTGAACGGCCGTCCGACGCGCTGCCGTAGCGTGCAAAGACGCGTACGCTGCGTCTCATGAGGGACCACCCCCACGAGGGGGCAGCAGCCCCCGACGACTCCGGCCCGGCCGAGGGCGCCGACAGCGGAGCTCGCCCCACCAGCGGCTCCCATGCGGAGATCCCCGAGGTCTGGCACGGCAGTGCCACCAACCGCATCCAGTGGCTGCTGGCCGCGGTCGGTGCGGGCTGTCTCGCGCTGGGCATCGAGCTCGCCGTCGAGAGCAACTGGACCGCGGGCCTCGCGCCCCTGGTGATGTCGGTGGTCGGCTGTGTCGCGGTCGGCCTGCTGGTGCTCTTCGGCACGCTCGCCTACGTCCATGTCGCGGTACGCATCGACGAGGACTGGCTGGAGGTGCGGTGCGGCCATATAGGGGTGCCACGCCGCCGGATCGCCCTCGACACCGTCGTCGGCGCCGATTTCACTCCCCAGGTCACCCCACGCCACTGGGGCGGCTGGGGCTACCGCTGGCGCCCCGAGCAGGGCACGGCGGTGGTCGTCCGCCGTGGCGAGGGCGTGGTGGTGCGACTCGGCGACGGACGCGACTTCACCGTCACCGTCGATGACGCGGAAGGCGCCGTCCGGGCCATCCGGGGCCGGCTGCGGCCGCGCAAGGGGACCCCGGCGGGCGCCTGAACACCGAGAGGGCCGGGCATGCGGCCCGTCCCCCTCCGGCACTGCACGCGGCCTGTCCTTGGAACCGCACGTGGGCCGTGGGGCCGGGGACCTCTCCCGTAGGGTCGGAGCATGGCAACCCCCGACTTCATCCGCGACCTCCGGAACTCCATCGGCCGGCAGCTGCTCTGGCTGCCCGGCGTGAGCGCGGTCGTCTTCGACGACCAGGGCCGCGTCCTGCTGGGCAAGCGGGTCGACACCGGTGGCTGGTCGGTGATCGGCGGCATCCCCGAGCCCGGCGAACAGCCCGCGGAGACGGCGATGCGTGAGGTCTACGAAGAGACCGCGGTGCGGGTCGTGGCCGAGGGCGTCGTCCTCGTCGAGACCATGCCGCCCACCCACTATCCCAATGGCGATGTCTGCCAGTTCATGGACGTGACGCTGCGCTGCCGGGCGGTCGGCGGCGAGGCGAAGGTCAATGACGACGAGTCGCTGGAGGTGGGCTGGTTCGCCGTGGACGCCCTGCCGGAGCTCGAGGAGTACGCCCTGACCCGCATCAAGCGGGCGCTGGAGGCCGGGCCGACGTGGTTCCACACGATGGAGACGGAGCCGGAGACGGAGAAGAAGGCGGGACCGGAGACGAAGGCGGGACCGGAGGGGCCACAGGGCTGAGGTATCCGGGTCCGGGGCGCCTCGGATCCCGGGGCCCCTGTACCCCTTCACCCGACCGGCTTCCTCCCTCCGGCTGAGAGAGGCCCGACAGCGGCGCCGGCGGCCCGAGGGGGCCTACAGCTCCTCCGTCGACGGATCGTCCATCGGATCGGAGGGCTCACCGGGAATCGACGGCAGCTGGGAGCCGTCGGGACCGTCCGGTCCGCCGGGTTCCCGGGGCGACCCCGGGGCGGAGGGCTGCTCGGCCGGCTCCTCGGTGTGCATCTCCCGCTTGTCCTTGCGGCAGGCCGTGATCCAGGTGCCGGTGGGGCCGCTCTCGTACTGGCAGAACCAGCCCCGGACGGCCAGGGTGCCCCGGTCGTCCCGGGCCTCGTGCGGTGCCCGCACGAAGAACTCGGACATCACCCGGCGGGCCTCGTCGCAGCCCACGGTGCCGCCGGCCCCGGGGTCCGCATAGAGGACGACGTCCCCTGCCTTGCCCAGCGCGTCGGGGAGCTCGCCGCAGTCCAGCGGCTGCCCGGGGATGGTGGGGGAGGCGGACCCGGCGCCCTCGTCCGGAGTTCTGCCCGGTGCCGGACCGTTGCCCGCGGCGGACGACGCCGCGGCCGTCGGGCTCCGGTCGTTCTCCGCGTCCCCGCAGCCCGCCGCGGCCAGGGCGAGCAGCACCGTCGGCACGGCGATGAGCCTCCGCATGTCGGTCTCCCTCGGGGCGGCGGTGCGCAGACGGCACGCTGCGTCGTACGACGCTAGGGTCCCACCGGCCGTCCGGCGATCCGGGACGACCGATCGGGTGATGCGGGCGGGGGCGGGGAGCGGCGGCTCGCGGCCCGTCATGTCGGGTGCGGGCGGGGCGGGCCCCACATCTGACGTGGGCCGACGCCACCTCAGTCCCGCGAAGTATGGTGCCGGGGCACATCGGAGGCGGAGCCGTCCGCTGCCTAGGGTGCGGACATGACCGTGATCGGCACCCCAGGCCCGGTATCCCTCGACCTCGACGGCCGCACCGCGCTCGTCACCGGCGCGGCCGGCGGCATCGGACGCGCCTGCGCCCTGCGGCTGGCGGCGGCCGGCGCCACGGTACGTGCGGTCGACCGGGACGCCGACGGCCTGGCCGGCCTCGTGGCGGCCCACCCGGAAGGGGCCCGCGGCAGCATCGAACCCCGGCCGCTGGACCTCACCGATCTGGACGCGGCCGAACGGGCCGCGGCCGGCACCGATCTGCTCGTCAACAACGCGGGCCTCCAGCTCGTCCGCCCCATCGAGGAGTTCCCGCCCGAGGTCTTCCACCAGGTGCTGACCGTCATGCTGGAGGCGCCCTTCCGGCTGCTGCGGGGCGCGCTGCCCCATATGTACGCGCAGGGCTGGGGCCGCGTCGTCAACATCTCCTCCGTGCACGGCCTGCGGGCGTCGCCCTTCAAGTCCGCTTACGTCGCGGCCAAACACGGCCTGGAAGGGCTGTCGAAGACCGCCGCCCTGGAAGGCGCCGCACACGGCGTCACCAGCAACTGTCTCAACCCCGGCTATGTCCGCACCCCCCTCGTCGAGCGGCAGCTCGCCGACCAGGCCGCGGCGCACGGTATCCCCGAGGAACGCGTACTGGCCGACCTCCTGCTCGCCGACTCCGCCCTCAAGCGGCTGCTCGGACCGGAGGAGGTCGCCGAGGCCGTCGCCTACCTCTGCACTCCGCAGGCCTCCTTCATGACGGGCACCTCACTGGTGATGGACGGCGGCTGGACCGCGCACTGAGCGGGCCGCCGGGCCGGCGTCCGGCTCGCCGCTTGCGGTTTTGGCCCGCGGTTCCCCGTTCGCAGCTCGCGGCTCCCGGTTCCCGCACGCGGAGGCCGGCGCACCGTGACGCACCGAAGGTATCCATGTGACCATGCCCACCGATCAGCCTGCGTCCGAGCAGCCCCCCGAGCCCGTGGACGCGCCCCCGCCGGCACCCGGCCCCGTAGAACGTCCGGCGGCACCCGGCCCCGTAGACATACGTCCGCAAGCGCCCGACTTCTCCGGCCAAGGCCCCGCCCCGGCCGATCCGCTCGCCTCCGCCCCGGCTGACCCGCTCGCCCCCGCCGCGGCCGAGAGCCCTTTTCTCGAACTCCTGGCCACCGGCGCCCCCGCCGAGGACTACGAACGACCGGTGCTGCGCGCCCGGGCCGAGGGCGGGTCGGCCGCCCGGCTCGCCGCACTGGAGCGGGCCAAGCTACTCGCGCTGCGGGTACGCGCCGAGCTGGAGGACCGCCGGCGGCGCGAGGCCGAGCTGTCCGCGCTCTACGCCACCGCGCACGATCTGGCCGGGCTGCGCGACCTCGACGCGGTGCTGCGTGCGATCGTGCGCCGGGCCCGGTCCCTGCTGGGCACCGAGGTCGCCTACCTCACCCTCCACGACACCGCCGCCGGCGACACCTATATGCGGGTCACCGACGGCTCGGTCTCCGCGCGGTTCCAGCAGCTGCGGCTCGGCATGGGCGAAGGCCTGGGCGGGCTGGTCGCGCAGACCGCCCGCCCGTACGTCACCGACAGCTACTTCCACGACGAGCGGTTCCGGCACACCCGCACCATCGACTCGGGCGTCCACGACGAGGGCCTGGTGGCGATCCTCGGGGTGCCGCTGATGCTCGGCAGCGGCGTGATCGGCGTCCTCTTCGCCGCCGACCGCCGCGAGCGGGTCTTCGAACACGGCCAGATCGCCCTGCTCGCCGCCCATGCGGCACATGCCGCCGTCGCGATCGACACCGCCAATCTCCTCGCCGGGACCCGTAAGACACTCACCGACCTGGAGGCCGCCAACGAGATCATCCGCGACCGCAGTGCGGCCATCGAGCGTGCCTCGGACATCCACGACCGGCTGACCGAACTGGTGCTGCGCGGCGGCGGGGTCGTGGACGTGGCGGACGCGGTGGCGGAGGTCCTGCACGGCGACGTCGAGTTCGCCGAGCCCGGCCGGGCACCGGCCGGGGCACTGGACCGCTCGCGCGCCGACGGCCACGCCGTACGGGAGGGCACCGAATGGGTCGCGGCGGTCGGAGCGGGCGGCGAGGTCCTGGGCGCCCTCGTGCTGTGCGGTCACCCGGCCCTCGACCCGGTCGACCAGCGCACCCTGGAGCGGGCCGCCATGGTCACCTCGCTGCTCCTGCTCGCCCGGCGGACCGCAGGCGAGGCCGAACAGCGCGTGCGCGGCGAGCTGTTGGACGACCTGCTGGACGCCGCCGACCGCGATCCCCGCCTGCTCGGGGAACGCGCGGCCCGGGTCGGCGCGGACCTCGATGCGCCGCATGTCGTCCTGGCGGCCCGGACCGATGGCGGACCACCGGGGCGCGGGGAGGCTGCACTCCCGGCGCACGCGGACAGCGAGCCCCTGCTGCACGGAGTGCCGGTATCCGACCGCGACGCCGCCTCCCCGCCCAAGGCCGCCTCCCCGCCCAAGTCCGCTTGCCCGCCCGACGCCGCCTCCTCACCCCATGACGCCGCCTCCCCGCCCGACGGTGCCGACCGCGGCCGCCTGTGGTCGGCGGCCTCCCATGTCGCCGCCACCCGCCATGGACTGGCCGCCGAACGGGACGGCGGCGCCGTCCTGCTGCTGCCGCTCGGCCCCGACGGGGACCCGGCGCACACCGCCCGCGAGATCGCCGCCCGGCTCGGGGCCGCGCTGCACCAGCCCGTCACGGTCGGCGCCTCGGCCCCGGTCCCGGCCCCCGCCGCCCGCCCCGCGGCGGTCGCGGACGCCTACGCCGAGGCCCGGCGCTGCCGGGAGGCACTGCGCGTACTGGGCCGGGCGGGCCAGGGCGCGGCCGCTGCCGACTTCGGCTTCCTCGGCCTGCTGCTCGCCGACACCCGCGATGTGGACGGCTTCGTCCACCGCACCCTGGGCGCGGTCGCCGACTACGACGCCCGCCGCGGGACGGAGCTGCTGCGCACCCTCGACGCCTACTTCGCCTGCGGGATGAGCCCGGCCCGTACCAAGGACGCCCTGCATGTCCATGTGAACACCGTCGCCCAGCGTCTGGAGCGGGTGAGCCGGCTGCTGGGCCCCGAATGGCAGACCCCGGCTCGTGCTCTGGAAATCCAACTGGCGCTGCGGCTGCACCAGCTGTCCTCCGCCGTGGCGCGCGATACCGGCGGGTAGACGGGGACGGTGCTCCGCGCCGCGCCCGTGACCGGCCCGTACCGATAGCCGCCTCCGGGTGCGCGCCGCCGCGACCTGCGGCAGCGTGGGGGCCGAAGCTTTCTCCCTTCCCACCGCACAGAGGAGTTCGTCATGGGTGACAAAGGCGCCATGGACAAGATGAAGGGCAAGGCCAAGCAGAAGGCCGGCAAGATCATGGGCGACGAGCGCATGAAGAGCGAAGGCCGTACGGACGAGGCCAAGGGCAAGGCCAAGGGCGCGATGGGCAACGCCAAGGAGAACATCCAGGGGATGAAGGACTCCCTGAAGAGCAAGAACCACTCCTGACGCCCGGCGGGGGCGTGGCGGACCTGCTGCCCCGTCTCCCGGAGCGTCCCCGGGCCCGCCACGCCCCCGCCGAACATCAGGCTCCCCGTCTCCTGGGGCCTGTCGTCAACGTCCCGCCTGCCTTACGGGCGAACGACGGGGCTTTGACGACAGGCCCTCGGCCTGCCCCCTCAGGACGGTACGGCCGACGACGCCCCGCCTTCCGCCGCTCCCGCTCCCGTGCCCGCCGCACGAAGCGCACCGGCCCTCGCCGTGCCGTCCACCGCGGCGAGATCCCGGCTGCGGGTCTCGCGCGCCACGCACACCGCGAGCAGGGTCAGCAGGGCCGCGGCGATGACATACAGGGCGATCGGCGCCGGACTGTCGAAGTCGGCGAGCAGCGCGGTCGCGATCAGCGGGGCGGGCGCGCCGGCCGCGACCGAGGAGAACTGGGCCCCGATCGAGGCGCCCGAGTACCGCATCCGGGTCGCGAACATCTCCGCGAAGAAGGCCGCCTGCGGCGCATACATCGCACCGTGGAAGACCAGCCCGACGCTCACCGCGAGCAGCAGCAGCCCGAACCGATGGGAGTCCACCAGCGCGAAGAACGGGAACGCCCAGACGGCGACACCGACCGCGCCCAGGAGGTAGACCGGCCGGCGCCCGATCCGGTCCGAGAGCGCGCCCCAGGCAGGGATGACCGCGAAGTGCAGCGCCGAAGCGATCAGTACGGCGTTGAGGGCGGTCTGCTGCGACAGCCCGGTGTGCGCGGTCGCATAGACGAGCACGAACGCCGTGATCACGTAGTACGAGATGTTCTCGGCCATCCGTGCGCCCATCGCGATCAGCACATCCCGCCAGTGGTGGACGAGCACCGACACCAACGGCAGCTTCTCCCCCGCGGCACCTGCCGCCCGCCGTTCCTCGGCGCTCGCCAACGCGGCCTTGAACACCGGCGATTCATCCACCGAGAGCCGGACCCACAGCCCCACGATCACCAGCACGCCCGAGAGCAGGAACGGCACCCGCCACCCCCAGGACGCGAACGCAGCATTCGACAACACCGCCGTCATCACCGACAGCACACCGGTGGCCAGCAACTGCCCTGCGGGTGCGCCGGTTTGTGGCCAGGACGCCCAGAATCCGCGCCGCCGCGCGTCACCGTGCTCCGCCACCAGCAGCACCGCACCGCCCCACTCACCGCCCAGCGCGAACCCCTGGACCAGCCGCAGCACGGTCAGCAGCACCGGCGCCGCGCTACCGACCGTCGCATGCGTCGGCAGCAACCCGATCGCGAACGTCGCGCCGCCCATCATCAGCAGGCTCAGCACCAGCAGCTTCTTACGCCCCAGCCGGTCCCCGTAGTGCCCGAACACCAAGGCCCCGAGCGGCCGCGCCGCAAAGCCCACCGCGTAGGTCAAAAACGACAACAGGGTCCCGACGAGAGGATCGGAGCCAGGAAAGAACAGCTTGTTGAACACCAGCGCCGCGGCAGACCCGTAGAGAAAGAAGTCGTACCACTCGACGGTGGTGCCGATCAGACTCGCCGCGACGATGCGCTTGAGGCCGGCGGGTGGCGGGGGAGCGGTCGCGGGGGAGGACATCGGCACCACTTCCTGGCGTTGGACGGGGACGGCTTCGTGTCGCCATACCGTAGGAACGCGCAGGTCAGAGGCGTATGTGGTGGGACGCCACACTTTGGGCCCCGAGCATGCGGGCGGGCACCATGCCGGGGCGGGGCAGCGGGGCAGCGGGGCAGCGGGGCAGCGGAGTCAGGGGCGGAGTCGGGGACGGGAGGGGTGTCGGACCCGACCTCACCTCATGCCATCGCGTCATAGGCTTTTGCCATGGGAATCTTGCTTGCAGTGGTGTACATAGCGGTGGGAGCCACCGTGCTGTTCGATGCCGGCGGTCTGATTCGCCGCAGATGCGACCGAGTTCAGAAGAAGGCGGCTGAGCGGCACCGCGACATGCTCTGGGCGAACGGACGTCTTGAGACGCCTTACGTACCCGTGCCATTCGCCCGACCCGGTGTCCTCCGCGCTCTGGGGCTTCCCGTAGCTCTTGTCGGCTGCCTGCTTCTCCTGCTGCATCTCGACTGACCGCTCGTCACAGAAATCAAAGAGCCCGGCCTCATGCCATGAATCCAATCGATTCGACAGCATTCATGCTCCAATACCTGGGTCATGGGCATGCAGGATGTCGAATCAGCAGTTTCTTCAACACCGACGAGACGAAGGAGGAGTACAACGCGAGCGAACCGGTGGACGATCGTGAGCGTTGGACCGATCAATTCGTCCACCTCATGGGGCACACCGGCAATTACACACGAGAAGAGGCCATCGCGGCGATTGACGCCGACCGCATCCTGCCCGACATGCTGACGTTTGATCCCTCGAAGCCCGCGCAATATCCCAACGGTCGCGTCTTCACCGACGACGTCATCAACTACCGGCTCTCCTTCCTCTCGAAGGGCGACATCCCTCCCACCGGACTCGCATCACATACCGACGTTCTGGACGAGTTTCCCTATATCGGGCATCCGCACCTCAAGGGGAACTGACGCCGCTTTCGGCGGCGACGGCGCGTATGGGTCGGCGCGGTTGGCGCGGCGTTCCGCGAAGGCAACATGTCCGCCGCCGAGGGGGTCCTCGGCCGGAATATGAGGGCCGGCGCCGGTGGGGTGCCCGGGAGGAATATGCGGGTGGCGGTGTCCGTTACGGATGGCGACCAGCTCGTTTTCTCCCTGATGAGGTTTCCGATGTCCGTGCTTTCCACGCCCTCCCCGACAGGTCCGTCCTCTCCTCGTCATGAGTTAGCCGACCGTGTAGTCGCTCTGATCGGCGGTGGTTCGGGGATCGGACTGCGTGTTGCCCATCAGGCTGCCGCGGCAGGAGCGAAGGTTGTGCTGGGGGGCCGTACAGCGGAGAAGCTGGCTGCCGCGGCACGAGAGGTGGGGGAGGCTGCGACCTGGCAGACGGTGGACGTGACCGACCCTCGTTCCGTCGAATCGTTCTTCGGTGAACGCGACCGGGTCGATCACGTCTTCACGACCGCGGCGTCCTATCGGGTCGGGCCGATGCTGAAGCTGGACGATGCCGACGCGGCGAGTCCCTTCACCTCCAAATTCTGGGGGCAGTACCACGTGGCCAAATACGCGGCACCGCTGCTGCCGTCCGACGGCTCCGTCGTCCTCATGTCCGGCGCCGCGGGGGCGCGGCCCCCGGCGCCCGCTCCTGCCTACGCCGCCTGCAATGCCGCCATCGAAGGACTCGGACGCGGGCTCGCGGTCGAACTCGCTCCTGTGCGGGTCAACGTGATCTCGCCGGGCACCGTCGACGGCAATCTCTGGGCACAGCGACCGGCCCAGGAGCGTGACGCCGGCTTCACGCAGTACCGCAACGACACCCTGCTGCACCGGCTCGCAACCGAGGACGAAATCGCTCATGGCGTCCTGTTTCTCTTCACCAACGGCTACATGACCGGTTCGACCATTTATCCGGACGGTGGCTACACGCTGCGCTAGCTGCCGGGCTGAACACACCGGGCGTCGGTGAAGCTCGCGCGAAGTGCTGTCCGGCCCGCTTCCCCTGAGGCGTACACCGTGAGCAGCGGGCAGGTTGACGAGGGGGCGGGTGGGGGATCGTGCCCGAGGGCGGGCCGGCTGGGCTGTCCTTGCCTGGACAGCCGAGCCGCGGGCACGCCGGATCATCGCGGCGTCCGCGTCCGTGTCGCCTCCGCCTCCGCGTCGAAGAATCGTGCAACCGATCTTGCGGGGAGGAGGAGCCACGCGGCTCCGAGATCCGTCGCCGGGTCTCCGGCGCAGAGTTCCGACGTGGGGGCCGTGGAGAGGGCCGTGGAGAGGGCCGTCAAAAGTTTTTCAACACTCCACCAATCCACGGGCGTTGCGGTTCCGAATCACGGCAGACACCTCGCCGAGGTGTCGGTCTCGGACCCGGACGACGTGCGGTCTCCCCCTTCCCCGTGGAGGCCGCCGGAAAAGGATCGAACGTGATAGCCAAGCGCACCAGCCGCCTCGCCGCACTCGTCGCTCTGCCCGCCGCCATGGCCCTCACCGTGGGCGCCTCGTCCCAGGCCGCCGCCGAGGGCACCGGAGCGTTCCAGATCAATCTGGCGCAGCTGAACGACTCCGGTTCCAAGGGCACGGCGATGCTCAGCCTCCAGGGCAACCGGCTGACGGTGAAGATCGAGTCCGAGGGGCTGGTACCCGGACAGCCCCACGCCCAGCACCTCCACGGTTCCACCGATGGTCATGACTTCCACTGCCCGGATGCGAGCGCCGACACGAACGGCGACGGAGTCATCGACAACACCGAAGCCACGGTTGACTACGGCAACATCAACATCTCCCTGACCACCAAGGGACCCACGGACATGATGAGCGGTCTCGCCGTCGACCGCATGCCCGTGGCGGACGCGCAGGGCAAGCTCTCCTACCAGCGCACGCTCACCGTCTCCCAGGCCGTGGTCGACCACATCAAGGATCTGCACATCGTGCAGCACGGTATCGACCGCAACAACAACCAGAAGTACGACTTCGACGGTGCGGGCAAGAGCGAACTCGATCCCAAGCTCCCCCAGGAGGCCACCGCTCCGACCAACTGCGGTGAGGTCAAAGGTGCTGCGGTGGGGTCCATACCGGTCGGCGGGGTCGAGACCGGAACCGGGCCCTCCGAGGAGGAAGGGGTGCCGTTCGCGGTGCTGGGGGCCGGAGGTGCCGCCTTCGTGGCGTTGACCGGTGTGCTGGCCGTCATGCGGCGGCGGAAGTCCGTGCTGGCCGCCGGGCGGCCCGGGAGCAACGGGAGCGTCGCATGAGCCGCCGGAGTGAGGACAGCGTGATGACCGTACGGCGCCGGGGCCACCGCGTCCTCGGCTGCGCGATTGCCGCGGCGCTGGCGAGTGTGCTCGTCGCCGGGTGTGGAGGGCAGGAAGCGGCCTCGCCCCCGTCGGTCCCCGCGGGAAAACCGCCGGCGCAGGGCGGGGACCCGTCCCGGGGCGGGGACGCGTCCCAGGGCGGGGCGACGGGTGGAGGATCCGGGAGCCAGGCTGCCGCGAGCATGCCGAAGTCCGTTCCGCAACGGCTCTCCATCCCGTCGCTCCAGGTCTCCTCCACGCTGGAGACGCTGGGACAGCACAAGAACGGGGCCATGGAGACCCCGCGCGATCCCGACAAGGCGGGCTGGTACCGGCCTGGGCCGGCGCCCGGCTCCCGGGGACCTGCCGTGATCGCCGGTCATGTCTCCTGGAACGGCAAGCCGTCGGTGTTCGAGAAGCTGTCGACGATGAAGGCGGGTGACACCATCGAGGTGTCCCGGCAGGACGGGAAGACCGCGAAATTCACGGTGGACCGTGTAGCCCAGTACCCGAAGAACAAGTTCCCCACGGTCGAGGTGTACAAGAACATCGACCATGCCGGCCTCCGCCTGATCACCTGCGGTGGCCGGTACGACGAGGGCCGGCACTACTACCCCGACAATGTGGTGGTGTTCGCCAGCCTCACGGGCAGTGCGTAAGCCGAACCCCTGAGAACGGGCCGACGGTCCGGCGTCCTTTGCGGGAGGCCGGGCCGCCGGATCGTCCGCGGCGGGCAACCGCCATACTGCGTGCGATCTTTCTGCTCGTCCCGAAGGGAACCCCGCGACGTGTCCTCCACCCCCTCCCTGCCCCTCACGCGCACCCGTGTCGTCATCGTCGGCGCCGGGCCCGCCGGGCTCACCGTGGCGAATCTGCTGCGCGCCGCCGGAGTCGCCTGTGTGGTGCTGGAGGCGGAGAGCAGGGAATTCATCGAGCAGCGGCCGCGCGCCGGGTTCATGGAGGAGTGGGCGGTGCATGCGCTGGCCCGGCACGGGCTGGCCGGCCGGCTGCTCGAACGCGCGGAAACCCAGGGGGAGTTCGAGTTCCGCTTCGACGGCGAGCGGCACCTCGTGCCGACGGCACAGCTGTCGGGGCGGCGCCACTACGTCTATCCACAGCCGCTGCTGGTCACCGACCTGGTGGCGTCGTATGTGGACAAGGCGGGCGGTGAGGTGCGCTTCGGCGTACGCGAGGTGGAGTTGCACGACATCGACGGCGACCGGCCGGCCGTCTCCTACACCGACCCGGTGACCGGCGCCCGGCACCGCATCGCGTGCGACTTCATCGCGGGTTGCGACGGTGCGCGAGGGGTGAGCCGGGCGACCATACCCGCCGACCGGGCGGCCCTCACCCGGCATGACCACGGCGTCGCCTGGCTCGCGCTCCTCGCCGAGGCGCCGCCGTCCGCCGACGGTGTGGTCTTCGGCATCCACGAGCGCGGATTTGGTGCCCATATGGCCCGTAGCCCCCAGGTGACCCGCTACTACCTCCAGGTCGAACCGGGCGCGGACGCCGGGGACTGGTCGCACCGCCGGGTGTGGGACGAGCTGCACACCCGGCTCGCCGCCGCCGGCGCCCTGCCGCTGACCGAAGGGCCGCTGATCGAGAAGACGGTCCTGGACATGCACGACTACGTGGTGGAGCCGATGACGTACGGCCGCCTCTACCTGGCGGGTGACTCGGCACACCTGGTGGCGCCGATCGCCGCCAAGGGTATGAACCTGGCGCTCCACGACGCCCTGCTGCTCGGCGAGGCGCTGATCGCGCACTACCAGGGCGATGACGACAGCGGTCTCGAAGGCTATGGGCAGGCCTGTCTGCGGCGGGTCTGGCAGTACCTGGAGTTCTCGCAGTGGCTCTCCTACGTGCTGCACGGTGCCTCGTCCGGCGACCGCATGCAGGCGGGCACCGCCTCCGCGCGGCTGCGGCGGCTGCTGGGGTCCCCGTCCGCGGCGAAGGCGTTCGCCGGGCTGTACCTCGGCGAGGAGGCGGATCTGTAGTCCCGGCGGGCCGTACTTCGGCGGTGACGCGGAGCTGGAGCCCGGGTTGTACCCCGGCGGGAGCGCGGATCTGTAGTGTCGTGACCGACGCGCCCGAAACCGCACGTCCGTGGGGTGATTCACATCCCTGAGTGGGGTGGGCGCCCGGCGGGCCGGGTACGCGGCCACGTGATCGCCGGGCGAGATACCGTTGTGAAGTGGTAGAAATTCGGCGAAAAGCATCGCTGAAACTCCGAGGAAGGGAGACGCCATGTCATCGAAGCGCCGTCGCAAGAAGAAGGCCCGTCGCAAGAACGGTGCCAACCACGGCAAGCGGCCGCAGTCCTGAATCAAGGACGGTGACCTGAGGGACCTCCCCGCGGGGGTTTCTGTGGGCTCCTCGCCTCCGTTTCGGCGGACGCGAGGGGTCCACAGTGGTCACCGCACCCCGGTCCGGCCCGGTCAGGGCCTGGGCAGGGCCTCGGCCATGCGCTGGGTGGCGTCGCGACGGGCCGGGGTGAACGAGAGGGCCACGCGCCGCTGTTGGTCGCGGGTGGCGAACAAAGCGGAGCAATAGCCGTACCGTTCACCGGTCTTGCCCCACCGCGTCAGCAGTTCTGCGCGGCGATGGCGCCGGAACCACCGGTCAGCGACCTGCTCCTGCCGCTGGCCGGCTATCTGACCCCGGTGGGCATCCTGGTGCTCGCCTTCCACGCAGGGCCGGTATGGCTCGGCACGGGGCTGATCGTGGTGGGAGTGCTGCTGGTCACATCGTTGAACCGTCCCTCGCCGGCCAGGCCCGATACGCACGGTCACGCGTGATGGCGGCAGGAATGCGCTGGTCGGCCGTGACCGGCTGAGGGAGCCGACGCCGACGAAGGCGCGTCAGTGGTGGGGCCCCTGCCGGCCGAGGGTTTCCACGGGGGCCGCGCCGGGGCGCGTCCACTGGGGTACGGGCCGGCTGGTCGGGCCCCAGGTGGCGACGCCGTCGGCGTCCGAGCGCCAGTACCAGCAGGCCTGCCGGCCCTCGGACGGGTACCCCTCGCGGACATCGCCGATCACGGGGCGGCCCTCGGGATTGTCCTCCCACGCCTCGCCGCGGCCGTAGGGCGTCATGTCGAGCAGGCCGAGGGACCCGTTGACCGGCTCGTTGCCGCGGCCCGTCGTGGAGTAGGTGAGGAACACCCGGTCGCCGTCGCGCAGGAAGCAGACGAGGTGGCCCATTTGGCCGCCGATCGGCGCCGCCACGCCCCGCACCGAGTACCAGGGCTGGGTGTAGCCCATGAACGCGACGTAGGGAGCCACCTCGTCCCACGGGCCCGAGGTCAGGACGGCGAACGAGACGCCCCGGGCGTTGAGGTAGACGGCGTCCTTCATGTGCCAGACCGTGGTGGTGCAGCCCTCGCACTGCCCCTGGTGCGGGGCGCCGTCGTACCACATGTGCTGGTAGACCACGAGCTCGTCGCGTCCCTGGAACAGGTCGAGGAACGGGACCGGCCCGTCGGCGCCGGTGACCTCGACAGTGCCGTCGAGCTCGACCATCGGCAGCCGCCGCCGGGCCGCGGCGATCGCGTCGCCCTCGTGGGTGTGCGCCTTCTCGCGGACCAGCAGCTCCTCGCGTGCCGCCTGCCAGGTGGCCAGGTCGACGACCGGCGGCTTGCCGGGGAGGTCGCTGCTCGCGTTGCCGGGCGTGGTCGTCATGGTGTCCTCCGTGGTGTCTCGTGCCGGGCGGCGTCGTACGCGTCCTACGACGCTCACCGGAACAGACTCGCGGCGCGGCCCGAACTCATCGCGGCAAAGGGGCGCTCTCCGCCGAGCCTGCACGGACCACCTCGGGCTGACAAGTTCACGGACGCGCTCTTAGACTCGGTGGATGATCTTCATTGTCGTCAAGTTCCCCGTGAAACCCGAGTACGCCGAAGAGTGGCCGCAGCACGTCGCATCCTTCACCGACGCCACCCGTGCCGAGCCCGGAAACCTGTGGTTCGAATGGTCCCGCAGCACCGAGGACCCGAACACCTATGTCCTGGTCGAGGCATTCAAGGACGATGCCGCCGAAGCACATGTCAACTCCGACCACTTCCGCGCCGGGATCGAGACGATGCGCCCGCTGCTGCGTCGTACTCCGGACATCGTGAGCACCACCATCGAGGGGGCGAACGGCTGGAGCGCGATGGGCGAGATCACCATCGACTGAGGCCGCTCCGGAGCACACACCACGGTCCGTGTCCGTGGCCCGCACGCCCGTCCGGCACGCACCGTCGTCAGCGGCGGCCGCCCGGGGCACCGCACTCGACGGGAAGGCCCCGCCCGCTACGGCCGGGCCGGCGTCACCAAGTGGCTGACGAACCAGTCGCGGGCGAGGTCGGCGACCTGCTGGAGGGCCCCGCGTTCCTCGAAGAGGTGGGTGGCGCCGGGAATGATCTCCAGGCGGGTCTCCGCGCGCAGCGCCGCCTCGGCCTCCCGGTTGAGGTCGATGACCAGGGGGTCGTTGCCGCCCACGATGAGCAGCGTCGGCGCCCGTACGGCGGGGAGCAGCGGCCCGGCGAGGTCGGGGCGGCCGCCGCGGGAGACCACGGCACCGATGTCCGCGTCGGGGGTCGCGGCGGCCCGTAGTGCCGCCGCGGCTCCGGTGCTGGCACCGAAGTAGCCGATGGGGCCCGTGAAGCGGCCGCGCAGCCACCCGGTGGCGTCCGCCAGCCGCTCGGCGAGGGTTTCGGTGTCGAAGACGTTGGACCGGTGGGCTTCCTCCGCCGGTGTGAGCAGGTCGAAGAGCAGGGTGCCCAGACCCGCTTCGTTGAGGGCCGCGGCCACCAGCCGGTTACGCGGGCTGTGCCGGCTGCTGCCCGAGCCATGGGCGAACATCACCACTGCCAGGGCCCCCGCCGGTACGGTGAGGTCGCCGGTGAGCCGGACCCCGGCGGCGTCGACCGCCACTTCCTCCGCCACATCCGTTTCCTTCGCCGCATCAGTTTCCTCCGCTACAGCCGTCTGTGCTGCCGTTCGCGCACCCGAGGCCCCTGCCGTCGAGGCCTGTGCCGTCGACGCCTGTGCCAGCAAGGAGACGACCTCGTCGTCCGGGGTCTGGGAGAAGTCCTGGTACCACTCGCCGACGGCGGAGAAGGCGAACGGGGTGGAGAGGCAGACGAATTCATCGGTCGAGCCGCGCAGCCGCTCGGCCGCGTCCGGAGGCGCTACGGGTACCGCAAGCACCACCCGGGCCGCGCCCTGGGCGCGTACCACCTCGCAGGCGGCGGCCGCGGTGGCGCCGGTGGCGATCCCGTCGTCCACGACGATCGCCGTACGGCCGGTGAGGTCGAGCCGTCGCCGCCCGGCGCGGAAGCGCTCCGCCTGGCGGGTGAGCTCCGCCGCCTCGGCGTGCTCCACGGATGCCAGGTCCGCCTGGGCGAGGCGGCCGCGGCGGACGATGTCGTCGCTGATCACCCGTACGCCGCCTTCGCCGATGGCGCCGAAACCCAGCTCGCGCTGGTACGGGACCCCCAGCTTGCGGACCACGATCACATCGAGCGGCGCGCCGAGCGCCCGGGCCACTTCGAAGGCCACCGGGACCCCGCCGCGCGGCAGGCCCAGCACGACGGGCTCGTCCCCCCGCAGGTGCCCCAGCGATTCGGCGAGGCGGTGCCCCGCATCCGCACGGTCAGTGAACAGCACAGTGTGCACCCCCTAGCCAGGGGAGGTAGCTGCGTTCACACCTCACTTCGAAATAACCCCATCCGCGGGGGCTTCGCAAGTCGGGCCGGGCGGTGCCCGCTCACCGCCCGGCCGGGCCGGATGGTGGTTACCGTCGGCGTATGAAGGGAATCGGAGCGGTCCTGATCGATATCGACGGCGTGCTCACCGTGTCCTGGAAGGCGCTGCCCGGCGCGGTGGCGGCCATGGAGCGGCTGCGGGCCGCGGGACTCCCGCTGGTGCTGGTCACCAACACCACCTCGCGGACCCGTGCCGCGGTCGCCGGGCGGCTGGCCGAAGAGGGATTTCCCGTCGGTGCCGAGGACATCCTGACCGCGCCCGCCGTCACGGCGGCCTACCTGCGCGCACATCATCCGCACGCACGCTGCCGGCTGATCAACAGCGGTGAGGTCCGGGCGGATCTGGCCGGTGTGACGCTCGTGGGGGAGGAGGACGGTGACGAGGGCCGGGAGGCACCGGAGGTGATCGTGTTCGGCGGCGCGGGGGAGGATTTCAGCTACCCGGCTCTCAACAGCGCCTTCCGGCAGCTGCAACGCGGTGCCCGGCTGGTCGCCATGCACCGCAATCTGTACTGGCGTACGGCGGACGGGCTCGATCTGGACACCGGGGCCTTCCTGGCGGGGCTGGAACGGGCGGCGGGGGTCGAGGCAACGGTCACCGGCAAACCGGCCGAGGCCTTCTTCGCCACCGCGTTGGCGCACGTCGGTGCCCCGGCCGCGGAGGCGCTGATGGTGGGCGACGACATCGAGTCCGACGTGCTGGCGGCTCAGCGCTGTGGGATCACCGGTGTGCTGGTCAAGACCGGCAAGTATCTGCCGGAGACGCACCGTGCGGCCGGTGGCACGCCTGACCATGTGCTCGATTCCTTCGCCGAGCTGCCCGGTCTGCTGGGCCTGGAGTGACGGTGCGGGGGTGGTGTGGGTGTGGCGCGTGCCGTGACGGTGCGCTCGCCTGGCGGGTCGGGCCGGTGAACCGGTGGACCGGTGGACCGGTGGACCGGCGCGGTCACGGGCGGTCATCCCGTGGCCGGGTCCTCGGCGCGCCGGTAGTGGAGGAGGACGACGCCGTTGCCGAAGGACCGGGTCCCGGCGAGCCGCAGAAAGGTCAAGGTCATGGTCTCCGCGGTCCGGAAAAGGGGCTTGCCCCGGCCGATGAGGACCGGATGGACGTAGACGTGGTATTCGTCGATCAGGTCGTGCGCCATGAACGCCGCGGCGAGATCGGCGCCACTGAGCACCAGGTCGCCGCCCGGCTGCGCCTTGAGCGCCTTGATCTCCTCGGGGACGACCTCGCGCATGATGGTGGTGTTCCAGTCGGCCCGTTCCAGGGTCCGGGAGAACACGATCTTGGGTGTGTCCCGCCAGATCCCGGCAAATTCGGCCATGGGCCCGGTAAGTGAGGGATCGGCGTCCGCGGTCGGCCAGAACTCCGCCATGAGCTGATGGGTGACCCGGCCGCTCATGAAGGCGCCCATCTGCCGCAGCTGCTCGTTGAGGTGCCGGTGGAGCTCGTCGTCGACCTGATGCCAGTCGATCTGGCGGTCCGGTCCCTCGATGAAGCCGTCAAGGGATACCGACATCGACAAGATGATCTTTCTCATCACGGTCCTCGCTGAAGTCCTCGGGGCCGGGGCCGCCGGAGTTCACCAGGGGGTACCGGGGGCCACCCGGGGTCCACCGGGGTCCAGCGGCCGGGGGGACCAGTGTGCCGGGGCGGGCGCGGTGGTGGCGGGTGTGCGCTGCGCCGGGCGCGCCGGGAGGGCGTGCGCCGTCGTCACCGCGGGTCGCCGAGCAGCGCCGCGATCTCCGCGGCCGTCCAGTGCCCCTCGGCTCCCGGGCAACCGGCAAGGTACTCGGCGGTCCGGTGCGCGCTCCATCCGTGGGAGGCGACGATCCCGGCCGCGATGTGCCGCAGGTAGGCCGCCGAGGGCGGGTTCAGGGCGATGTCCTGGCTGCTCCACGGGGAGGTGAAGGTCAGCACCGGGTAACCGTCCAGCAGCCCGGCACACACCAGGGTTTCGTACCGGCCGGGTCCCGTCCGCGCCCGGCCGCGGGTCAGGACTTCCGTCAGGTCGAGATCCCGGCCGGGCTCCCGGTACATCTCCTGAGCGGCGATATCGGAGAACTGAGAGAGTGTCAGAAAATAGCTCTGGGCGGGCAGTTCGGCGTAACCGGGGCGCAATCGGCCGGCTGCGTCACCGGGTCCCCGGCCGGTTGGTCCACCGGACTGCCGGCCGGCTGCGCCTTCGCCAGGTGCGCGATCCAGGTCCACGTCCACGTCCACGTCCGGGCCCGGGTCGGGTTCGGGCTCGGGGCCGGCGCCAGGGCCGGGGTCGTAGAAGGCTCTGCCGCCGGTCCACAGCTGCGATTCCGTGGCGAAGTACAGCAGACCGGGCAGCAGGACCGGTGCCGTGCGCGCGGGCGGGCGGGGGTCCCGGCAGCCCGGGTGGGTGCGCAGCCCGCCAGGGGGTTGCCCGCCGGCCAGATAGCAGGCCAGCCGCTCGGCGTGCATGTTGGAGCCGTATGCGGCGTACCAGAGGTGGTGGACGGGGGTGAGGCGGCGGACGGCTTCGGGGGAGTGGTCCAGGGCTTCGAGGCGTTGGGGCCTGATCACGTCCTCACGCTACGCGGCCCGGACTGCCACGGCGGCGTCCGGCGGGGCCGCGTCGGGCCCGCAGGGTCCCACGCCTCCGGCCGGGTCCAACGCCTCCGGCCGGGTCCAATGCCTCCGACAGGTTCCAACGCCTCCGGCAGGTTCCACCGCTCCGGCCGGGACGGCGGGCTCCGGCAGGGTAAGCGGTGCCCGGCCAGGGTCCCGGCCTCCGCGCCATGTGTCCCGTAGCGCCGCCGCCGCGACGCGGTGAAGCGCAGGTGAACGGACCGGACGGCCGGTGTGACGTGGCTTGATCGTTTCCCCTGCGGGTTTTGCCGCGAGTGGTCTGGAGATGCGCACTGCACGGACAGGACCGGTCGGAAGGGGCCGGTCCACAGGGCCGGACGGACAGGAACGACGGACAGGACCGGTCCGAAGGACAGCCGGTGCCGGGTCTTCGACCGGGCGCCGGGGGACGGAGGCAGTGTGGCGGACGAGGTGTCAGGGCGAGAGGATGCCGGGATACGCGGGGCAGGGGTGGCCGGCCACCGCCCCGCAATGCCCTCTCCAGCGCCGGATGCGAGCCGGCGTCACCTGCTCGCGGCCACGGCAGCGGCGGGGCTGGGGCTGCTCACGGCATGCGGGCAGTCTTCCTCCCGTGCGGACTCCGCGCCGAAGGCGTCGCCCCCCGGCGGCTCGCCGGCCTCCCCGTCCGCCGGTTCCGGCACCCCGGGCCCGTCCGGTTCCGCGACGGCGCCCCCGTCGGCCCGCCCGACGAAACGGCGCCGCGCCGAACTTCCCCGTGGTGGACGGGAGTTGTTCCCGCGCTACCGGCTGGTCGGGTTCTGTGGCCTGCCCGGGGCGGCGGCGCTCGGCCGGCTGGGCACCGGTGACCCGGAGCAGCGGGCCGCCCAGGCGGAGAAGGTGGCGCACAAGTACGCCGCGGGGCGCGAACCACTGCCCGTGCTCGAACTTCTGGCGACGGTGGCCAACGCCACGGCCGGCCCGGACGGCGCCTACCGCTCCCGTACGCCCGCGGCCACCATCCGCCGCTTCCACCGCCTGGCACGCAACCGGCGGGCGCTGCTGCTGCTGAACATCCAGCCGGGCCGTGCCTCGGTGCTCGGCGAGGTCAAGGCGCTGCGCGACTGGCTCGTCCACCCCGATGTGGGGATCGCGCTCGACCCGGAGTGGGAGATGAGCTCCGGTGAGGTGCCGGGGGACGCCTACGGGCACACCGACGGCCATGAGCTGACCGAGGTGGCCCGCTATCTGTCCGGGCTGGTGCGGGAGCACGACCTGCCGGAGAAGCCGCTGGTCTTCCATCAGGTCGCCACGTCCGTCGTGGGCGACCAGTCCGCCCTGCGCCCCCAGCCAGGCGTGGCGCTCATCAAGAGCGCCGACGGCATCGGCTCACCGGGCCTGAAGCGCGGGACCTGGCACCAACTGGTCAGGGATCTGCCCGACGGCCTCCACACCGGTTTCAAGCTGTTCTACGAGGAGGACGCGAAGGGCAGCCGCCTGATGACGCCGAAGGAGGTGCTGGCGCTGCGGCCGCAGCCGGAGTACGTGATGTACGAGTGAGCCGGCCGGCCCGCTGCGCGCTCTGCCGGCGGGCCCGTGTACGAGTACCGGGCGTGACCCGGGCCGGGCGCCGCGCACGCCCGGCCCGGGTCGCGACCCGCGAAGTGGCGGCCGCCCCGGTACTCCGGGCGGCCGCCACAGGCCGTGCCGTGTTCCGCCGGTGCGGTGCCGGCCGGTGATCCTCCGTCAGTACGGGTGCTTGTCCGCCCGGTTCATCCAGGTCGCGTACGACTCGGCGCCCATCTCGGGGTAGATCTGCTCGATCTTGATCCGGCGCTCGTCGAGCGGCCTCTTGAAGTCCTCGTACTGGAACGAGTCGTCGAAGCCGATCTTCGCGGTGTCCTCGAGATCGCAGCTGTAGTAGACGGCGTCGATCCGCGACCAGTAGATGGCGCTCATGCACATGGGGCAGGGCGCGCCGCTGATGTAGATCGAGGTGCCCTGGAGCATCCGGGCCCGTTCCGGGACCGGGTCCGGTGACCCGGGCGGCCGCGGAACGTACTCCAGCGTGCTCTCGTTCTGATGCTCCACGGCGATGCTCGGAGCTTCCGGGTTGAGGATCTGTATGGCTTTCCGGATGGTTTCCATCTCGGCGTGCGCGGTGGGGTCGCCGGTCAGCAGCACGCGGTTCTGTCCGCGGGCGACGATGTTCCCGTCCCGCGTGAGCACCGCACCGAACGGGCCGCCCCAGCCGTTCTCCACGGATTCCGTGGCGAGCCGTACAGCCTCTGCGAGAAGTTCTTTGTGTTCCATTACGGAGTCTCCGATCGGCATCGATTCCTCTGTGGAACGGTTAGGCAAAATGCCCCATTTGCCGTGTAAATCTCTTCTGTACTAGGCTACTCAAGGTGAGTTCCCGTGCAAGCCGTGATTCCGCGGCAGACATCGCCACCGTAGTGACCTCGCAGAAGGTGCGCGAAGGCCGCACCGAGGAGTACCGGCGTTGGCAGGACAGAGCGAATCAGGCCGCCCGTGAATTCGAGGGTTTCGTGGATGCCGAGGTGTATCCTCCCGGCGCCGGCGAAGAAAACGAATGGGTGGCCGTATTTCGCTTTTCCGGAATGGACTGTCTGACCGCGTGGCTGGAGTCGGGGCGGCGCCGGGAACTGCTCGACGAGGCGAGCGGACTCTTCCAAGGCCCTCCGGCGCAGGAGGTGCTGCGGGGCGGCAGTCCCGCACGGCCGGCTACCGACGTGGTCACGGCCGTCATCTCCCACGAGGTCAAATCGGGACAGGAGCAGCAGTTCCTGCGCTGGCAGGAGAAGACCCTCATGGCGCAGGAGAAGGCGCCGGGCTTCATGGGATCCGAACTGTTCAAACCCGTGGAGGGCGTACAGGACCACTGGGTCGTCGTCTTCCGGTTCGACTCCCGCGCACACCTCGACGACTGGCTCCACTCCGAGGTGCGCACGAAACTCCTCGCGGAGGGGAGCAAATACTTCACCTCGTACGACGTGCGCAAGGTCGGTTCGGCGTTCAGCGGGTGGTTCCAGTTCGACCGCAGGGGCGGTGCGCCGCCCGACTGGAAACAGGCGATGTCCGTCGTCCTGGCGCTCTATCCGACGGTGATGGTGCTCAACCTGACCGTGGGAGTGGGGCTGGAGAAGCTCACCATCCGTGAGTACATCGGCCTGTTCCTGTCCAACGTCCTGAGCGTCAGCGCGCTGACCTGGCTGCTGATGCCGCTCGTCAACCGGGCGTTCGCCTTCTGGCTGGTGCCCTCCCGGGCCGTCGGCCGCAAGGAACAGGTGCTGGGTGTGGCGCTGATGCTGCTCGGCTACCTGGTCTCCATCGGTGTCTTCGGACTGATCACCCAACAGATCTGGTGAGGAGGCCACGATGTGCCCACGGGAGCCGGCAGCGGCGGAGGAGGATTTCCCGGGCACACCGGTGACACGGGGCGAGGCCGGCTACGAAGCCGCCCGGTCCGCCGCCGTGTGGAACGAGCGCCGGCCCGAGCGGTTCCCCGAGGTCATCGTGCGCGCCGCCACGGAAGCGGACGTGGCACACGCCGTCACCTACGCCCGCACCCGGGGACTGCGGATCTCGATGTACTCCGGCGGGCACAACTGGTCCGGCTCGCCGCTGCGCGACCGCGGGCTGCTGCTCGATCTCTCCGCGCTCCGGGAGTGCCATATCGCGCCCGCGGCCGGCGACGCCCCGGCGACGGCCACGGTGGGGCCCGCCGCCACCGGCCGGGAACTCGTCGCGGCCCTCGCCCCACGAGATCTGGCGTTCCCCGTCGGCCACTGCCCCACCGTGGCGGTCGGCGGGTTCCTGCTCAGCGGCGGCCTGGGCTGGAACTCCCGGGCCTGGGGCGCGTCCTGCGCCGACGTTCTGGAGATCCGGGCCGTCACCGCCGACGGCCGGACGGTCACCTGCAGCGATACCGAGAACCCCGACCTCTTCTGGGCCGCGCGGGGCGCCGGGCCCGGATTCTGTGCGGTCGTCACCCGCTTCCGCCTCGCCCTGCACCCCCACCCCGCCTCGATCATGACGACCTCCCTGACCTTCCCGCTGACCGAGGTCGCCCGGGTGGCCCGGTGGGCGGAGCGGACCGCGCGCGGGCTCCCGCCGTACGTCGAGACGGCCTTCGTCCTGATGCCCTCCGGTCCGCGGGCCGGCACGGCGCCGGCCGGGCCCCGGATCACGGTCGCCGCGACCGCCTTCGCCACGGCACACAGCGAGGCCCTGCAGGCGCTGGAGCCGTTCGCCGGCTGCCCCTTCGGCGAGCTCGCCACGGGCCGGCAGCCGGCCGCACCGACCTCGTTCGCCGCGCTCCACGAGGGCGCGATGTCCGCCTGGCCGCCGGCCCACCGGTACGCGGCGGACACCCTGTGGTCACCGGAGAGCTACGCCACCCAGCTGACCCGTATCGCCGATGCGGTGGCCGACGCCCCCTCCGGGAAGTCCCTGGTGCTCTCCCCGGTGCTGCCGGTCTCCGAGCACCCCGCTCTGCTGCGGAACATGGCCTTCTCCCCGCTCGGCGAGTCCTACCTCGTCTGCTACGCGATCTGGGAGGACCCGGCCGAGGACGAGGCCCAGGTGCGCTGGCTGTGCGAGGCGATGGCCGCGGCTGACCCGCAGGGCGACGGTTTCCGCTACATCGCCGAAACGGACCTGGAAGCCGACGCCGCACGGGCCCGGCGCTCGTACACCCCCGCCACCTGGGACCGCCTGCAGGAGATCAAGGCGCAGTGGGACCCGGACAACCTCTTCCACTCGTATCTCGCCCCCTGACGCGGGGCCGGCCCGACCCGGCGCGGGGCCCCGGCCGGTGCGGCGCAGCGCCCGGGGGAGCGGCCCCGGCGCCGCGGGGGCACCATGGCCCTATGCTGCTGGCCGCTCTCGCACAGGTCTCCGCCGATGTCGCGGCGACATCGGCGCGTTCGCGGAAGATCGCGCTGCTGGCCGGGCTGTTCCGGGCCGCCGCGCCGCAGGACGTCCCGGTGGTCATCCCGTATCTGGCCGGGCGACTGCCCCAGGGGCGGATCGGGGTCGGCTGGAGCGTGCTGCGCGAGCCGGTGGCGGCCGCGGAACGCGCCACGCTGACCGTGGGCGAGGTGGATACCGCGCTGACCGGGCTGGCGCGGGTCTCGGGCGCCGGGGCGCAGGACGAGCGGCGCCGGCTGGTCCGGGAGCTGCTGGCCGCGGCGACCCGGGAGGAACAGCGCTTCCTGGTCGGTCTGCTCACCGGTGAGGTGCGGCAGGGCGCGCTGGACGCCATCGCGGTCGAAGGGCTGGCCGCCGCCACCGAGGTGCCCGCGGCCGATGTCCGCCGGGCCGTGATGCTGGCGGGCTCCCTGCCGGAGGTGGCACGGGCGCTGCTGGCCGAGGGCCCGTCGGCGCTCGCGGAGTTCCGGCTCACCGTCGGGCGGCCCGTGGGGCCGATGCTGGCGCACAGCGCCAAGACGGTGGCCGAGGCGGTGGACAAGCTCGGTGCCTGCGCGGTCGAGGAGAAGCTGGACGGCATCCGCGTCCAGGTGCACCGGCACGGGCCGGACGTACGCATCCACACCCGCACCCTGGACGAGGTCACCGACCGGCTCCCCGAGGTCACCGCCCTCGCCCGGGAGCTGCCGGCCGACCGCTTCATCCTCGACGGCGAGGTGATCGCGCTGGACGGCGAGGGCCGCCCGCTGCCCTTCCAGCGGGTCGCGGGACGGTTCGGCTCGCGGGTGGACGTCAGTGCGGCGCAGGCCGCACTGCCGCTGTCCCCGGTCTTCTTCGACCTCCTCTCGGTCGACGGCCGCGACCTGCTGGAACTGCCCGGCGAACAGCGGCACGCGGAACTGGCCCGGCTGGTGCCCGAGCACCTGCGGGTGCGCCGCCAGGTGGTCGCCGACCCGTCCGACGCCGCGGCCCGCGCGGCCGCCGAGGAGTTCTGGTCGCGGACCCTGCGCCGGGGCCACGAGGGCGTCGTGGTCAAGGCGTTGGACGCCCCCTACAGCGCGGGGCGCCGGGGCGCCGCCTGGCTGAAGGTGAAGCCCGTGCACACTCTGGACCTGGTGGTGCTCGCGGCGGAGTGGGGCCACGGCCGGCGCACCGGGAAGCTGTCCAACCTCCACCTCGGTGCGCGCGGGCCGGGCGGCGGATTCGTGATGCTGGGCAAGACCTTCAAGGGGCTCACCGACGCCACCCTTGACTGGCAGACCGAGCGGCTGCGGGAACTTGCCGTCGCGGACGACGGCCATGTGGTGACGGTGCGTCCGGAACTCGTCGTCGAGATCGCCTACGACGGCCTGCAGACGTCCACGCGCTACCCGGCGGGCGTGACCCTGCGCTTCGCCCGGGTGGTGCGCTACCGGGAGGACAAGACGGCGGCCGAGGCGGACACCGTGGAGACGGTGCTCGCCGCGCACGGCGGCGGGGAGGGGTAGCCGCCGTGGCGGGGAAGCGCAGCGCCGGGCTGCTGCTGTACCGGCGCACCGCGGACGGCGGCGTCGAGGTGCTGCTGGCGCACATGGGCGGGCCGTTGTGGGAACGGCGGGACGCCGCGGCGTGGTCGGTGCCCAAGGGCGAGTACCTGCCGCCGGAGGAGGCATGGGACGCGGCCCGGCGGGAGTTCGAGGAGGAGTTGGGCCTGCCGCCCCCCGACGGGCCCGGTGTCCTGCTGGGTGAGGCCCGCCAGGCGAGTGGCAAGGTGGTGACGGTGTGGGCCGTCGAGAGCGATCTCGACCCGGAGCGGATCGTGCCGGGCACCTTCGACATGGAATGGCCGCGCGGATCCGGAGTGACCGGCACCTTCCCCGAGATCGACCGGGTTGCCTGGTTCACCCCGCACGAGGCGCACCGGCGCCTGGTGGCGGGCCAGCGGGTGTTCCTGGAGCGGCTGGCGGAACGGCTCGCGGGCCAGGCCTGAACGGGCCAGGCCTGAACGGGGCGGGGCCTGAACGGGGCGGGGCCTGAGCCGGGCGCGCCGCGCTCCCGGTCTCCACCACCCGCGCGCCCCACGGGCCACCACCCGCCCTGGACACCCGCCGTTGCCGCCGGGCAGGCTTGCGGCGGGGCCGTACCACAGGCCCCGGACGGGGGCCCTGGCAACGGGGTCGTGAGCATGCCGCGGGGGCCGCATGTTGCGTCTGCACTTCGACGACCGGGACATCGCGCGGGTACAGATCGCCGCCGAACCCGATCCACTGTGGGAAACGGTTCTCGCCCTGCACCAGCTGGTGCCGCCGGGACGCGGGGTGCCGGTGTTCGGGGCCTGGCGGGCCCGTGCGCGCCGCGAGCTGGACGAGCGGGGCCTGACCCGCGCCGCGCGGCTGATCAGCACGCTGGCCCCGGCCGACGCCCGCTACTTCCCGGACTTCCTCACCCCCGACGCCGCCCGCGACGGGCTGGCCGCGGGGCTGGAGGCGCTGCGGGACACCCCCCGGGTGCGGCTGACCGCGGAGTGCGCGCGGGCGGGGCTGCCGGCCCGGCTCCCACGCTGGACCGCCGCGCTGGCCGGCGGAGACCGGCAGCCGCTCGACGAGCTGGCCGCCGCGTTCGGGGAGGTGTACCGCGCGGTGATCGCCCCCGACTGGACGGGCGCCGCCGCCACCGTCGACTGCGACCGGGGCGGCCGCACCCGCATACTCTGCCGCGACGGCGTCGACGGCATGCTGGGCACCTTCCGGCCCGCGATCCGCTGGGAGCCGCCGGTCCTGCATGTCGACTACCCCCGGGACCGCGATCTGCGCCTGGGCGGCCGCGGACTGCGGCTGATCCCCTCCCACTTCTGCTGGCGCAGACCCATCGCGCTCGCTGATCCCGGCCTCCCGCCGGTGCTGGTCTATCCCGTTCAGCACGCCACGGACTGGGCGCCGGCCACCACCCGCACCTGCCGGCCTCAGGCGCTGTCCGCCCTCCTCGGCCGGACCAGGGCCCGCATCCTCGCCGCCCTGGACGCCCCGGCCACCACCGGTGAACTGGCCCGCCGCCTACGGGTCTCCGCCCCCTCGGCCAGCGAGCACGTGAGCGCACTGCGCGAGGCGAACCTGGCCCACACCCGGCGCGACGGAGGCTCGGTCATCCACGCGCTCACCCCGCTCGGCACGGCGCTGCTGCACGGTGAGCTGGCTCCCGTCCGCCTGCCCCCCTGAGAGAGCCGGTGCTCGTCGCACTCGGCGCGGGCATCCTACGTGGGGATGCCCTCCTACTGGCGGGCCAGGGAGCGGGTGATGCCCGTCGCGATCGTCGTGGCCAGCGTCCAGCCCGTGACGACCAGCAGATACGAGAGCCACTGGTACGCACCCCGCGGCGCGAAGGCGCCCTCCTGTCCGAAGCCGATGATCGGCATCAGCAGATCGAGGGTGTAGAAGAAGGGGTTGAAGTCGGGGGCCTCGTCGCTCTTCAGCGGGCGTGGCGGGTGCAGGGCGAAGGCGAGGGCGCCGATGAGCAACAGGGCCAGCAGCCAGCCGGCGGCGCGCATCGGACGGAAGCCGTAGCCGACTGTGGCGTCCTGAAGGTGACCCCAGACCTTGGCGTACCAGGGCAGGGTGCGGCGGTGGCGGCGGAGTTTGGCCAGCTGGACGGTGCGGGCTGCGGCTTCGTCCCCGGCCGCACGGTAGGCGCCCGCGAGCTGCTCGTACGAGTACGACACATAACCTGCGCGCTCGCGCTCCAGCACCGGCAGCCGTTCCTCGGCGGGAAGATGCGGGAGCAGCGAGCCGTAGGTGAGCCGGTCGAGCTTGACCTCGTCCGGCCAGACCTCCGGCGGGACGTACAGGACGTCGAACTGGGCGCGGCGCAGATTGACCGTGCCCACCACGGGCTTCGCCTCACGCAGCCACATCTCGCCCACGACACAGCTGCTGACGCGTAACGCCACCCCACCCGGGTTGCCGAGGGCGGCATAGGCGAGGTTGAGCTGGCCGCCGATCCGGGCACCGCGCAGGTCGACCCGTCCGTGGGCCCGCAGCCGCATCGCGTGCACGTCGGTGCCGACGCTGAGGGTCTGGGCCTCCAGCGCGTGATCGCCGGGGGCGTTGAGTTGTGCGTCGTCGAGCGTGACCTGTCCGCCGACGGTGGCGCCGTTCAGCCGGATGCGGCCGTGGGCGACCAGGCCGGGGGCCCAGAGGTCGGTGCCGATGTCGGCGTGGTTCAGCTGGAGAACGGGTTCTTCCGGCGGCTCCGTGGCGGCCGGATCGCCGATGTGGGCCCCGTTGGCGAAGACCGCACCGGATGTCTGCGCCCCGGCCAGCCGCACGGGCCCCTTGATACGGCAACAGGTGAGGCGCAGCACTCCGTCGACGTGAAGGTGTCCGGCCGTGAGACCCGGCAGGACCGAGTCGTTCAGCGCCAGGACGCGCAGCCTCGCCCCGTACAGGTCCGGGGTCTCGTCGAAATGGCAGGAGCGCAGTCGTACCGGGTGCTCCACCCTGCCGTACTTGAGGTTCAGCTCCCCGGTGATGCGGGCGCCCCATAGTTTCAGCCCGGCTATCTCACCGTCCCGTGACGGCCCGTTGAACAGCAACAGCCGGAGCACGGCGGCGCGTACGGTCCGCTCGGGGCCCCAGGTGGCGCCGTCGGCCGGGTCTTCGTCGGCGTGCTCCCGGAAGTCGACGCTCTCGCCGAGGGGGAACGCCTGCCAGACACGGCGTTCCGCTGGGGTGAGCCTGGTGATCTCCACCGGCCGGATGCTGTCGCGCGGGTGCGGGAACTGTCAACCAAGTGCCGTGAGGCCAGGACCGCGGCATGTTCCCGCGTCCGTCTCCGAGTTGGCGCCCGCCCCCCCGCCCTCGGGGCGGCCCCCATGGACCGCCCCGGGCTCCGCTCACGGCCGTACCTGGATCTTCCTCCCCTCGCCGGCCCGGAAGCGGGCCAGCGCCTCGGCGTACTGGTCCAGCGGGAGGCGGTCGCTGATGAAGACGTCCGGGTCCAGGGCACCGGCCGCGAAGAGCTCCGCGGCGCGTTCATAGCTGTGCAGCACGGCCATCGAGCCGGTGATGGTGATCTCCTGGTTGTAGATGCGGTAGGGCTCGATGGTGGCGCGCGCCGCGTAGTCGGCGACGCCGAACTGGAGGAAGGTGCCGCCCTTGCCGACCCGTCCCAGGGCGTCCTGGATGGCGTGTTCGTTGCCGGTGGCGTCGATGACCACGTCCCAGCCACGCGGGCGGTCCAGCTCGTCGGCGGAACCCGCCGCGTTGCTGCAGCCCAGCGTGCGGGCGGTGGCCAGCCGCGCGGGGTTGATGTCGACGACATCGACCCCGGCCGCGCCGGTGCGCTTGGCGAGTTCCAGCATCATCAGGCCCATCGTGCCCGAGCCGTAGATGAGGACGCTGGTGCCCAGTTGTGCCGAGCGCAGGATGTCGTAGCCGCGTACGGCGCAGGACAGCGGCTCGATCAGGGCCGCGTCTTCGGTACGGACGTGGTCGGGCAGCTTGACGCAGTTCGCGACCGGGGCGACGGCGAACTCGGCGGCGCCGCCCGCCGTGGTCACCCCGATGGCCGCCCATCGCTCACAGAGGTTGTTGCGGCCGATGCGGCAGTAGTGGCACTCGTGGCAGTAGAGGGAGGGGTCGACGGCCACCCGGTCGCCCTCGGCGAGTTCGGTGACCGCGCTGCCGGCCGCCACGACCGTACCCGCGAACTCATGGCCCGGCACGACGGGCAGCGTGGGCGCGAACTCCCCCTGGAGGATGTGCAGATCGGTACCGCACAGCCCGCAGGCGGCGACGGACACCACGACCTCGCGGGGGCCGGGCGCGGGGTCCGCGACGGTGGTGACCTCGACCGTGCCGGGGGCGCTGATCACTGCGGCTTTCATTTCACGGCTCCAAGCGACAGGCCCTGGACCAGTTTGTCCTGGGCGGCGAACCCGGCGATGAGCACCGGGAGGGAGATGACGGTGGCGGCGGCGCACACCTTGGCCAGGAACAGGCCCTGGCTGGTCACGAGTCCGGTCAGGAACACCGGCGCGGTACCGGCCACGACGCCGGTCAGGACCCGGGCGAACAACAGCTCGTTCCAGCTGAAGATGAAGGAGATCAGGGCCGTTGCCGCGATCCCCGGCATCGCGACCGGTGCGACGATCCGGGTCAGGGTGGTGGCCAGCCCCGCCCCGTCGATCGAGGCGGCCTCCAGCATCTCCACCGGGACCTCGGCGAGGAACGAGCGCATCATCCACACCGCGATCGGCAGGTTCATCGAGGTGTAGAGGATGACCAGCAGCCAGATGCTGTCGAGCGTCCCGGTGTTCTGCGCGACGAGGTAGACCGGCAGCAGCCCGGCCACCACCGGCAGCATCTTCGTGGAGAGGAAGAAGAAGAGAACATCGCTCCACTTGCGCACCGGTTTGATGGCCAGCGCGTAGGCGGCGGGCACCGCCAGCAGCAGCACCAGCAGGGTGGAGACGACGGAGGCGGTCAGCGAGTTGACCAGCGGGGGCCAGGGGCTGACGCCGCCCCCCGTCGCCCCGAAGAACTCGCGGTAGCCGTGCAGGCTGATCCCGGCGCCGACGCTCGGCGGGTTGGTCGCCGCGTCCGTCTCGCTGTGGAAGGACGTCAGCACCATCCAGGCGACGGGCAGGAAGAAGGCGATACCGCACAGCCAGGCCGCCAGGCCCAGCAGGCTGCCGGTGCGCCGCCGGCGCCGCGCGGCGGGGGACCCGGCGCGGCCACGGGCCGGGGGCGGGGTGGACAGAGTGGTCATGACGTGACCTCCTCGCGCAGCAGGGACGACACGGTGCGCAGGGCGAAGGTCGCCACCAGCAGCGAACACAGCACCACCACCACGCCCTGGGCGGACGCCCGTCCGTAGTCGTGGGACTGGTAGACGGTCTGGTAGATGGTGTACGGCAGGTTGGCGGTGCCCAGGCCGCCGGACGTGATGGTGAAGACCGCGTCGAAGTTCTGCACCACGTACACCGTGCCCAGCAGCGCGGCCAGTTCGAGGTAGCGGCGCAGATGCGGCAGGGTCAGGTAGCGGAAGATGTCCCAGGCCGAGGCACCGTCCATCCGGGCCGCCTCGACGGCGTCCGACGCCCGGCTCTGCAGCCCGGCCAGCAGGATCAGCATCATGAACGGCGTCCACTGCCAGATCAGCGACGCCTCCACCGCGGCCAGCGGCGAGTCGGTCATCCAGTCCGGCTGCGGCGGATGCTCGCTGCCGAACAGCCGCCATATCCAGGTCAGCGAGCCGTTGAGCAGCCCGTACGAGGCGTTGTACAGCGCATGCTTCCACAGCAGCGCGGAGGCGACCGGCACGACGAGGAACGGCGTGATCAGCAGGGTGCGGACGATGCCGCGCCCACGGAAACCACGGTCGAGCAGCAGCGCCAGACCGAGCCCGAGCAGCAGGCTGACCAGCACCACGGTCACGGTCAGCAGCACCGTCGTGCCCACCGAGGCCCGCATCGCCGGGTCGGTGAACACGGCGCGGTAGTTGTCGAGGGCGGCGAAGCCGCGGTTGTCGGGGGCCAGTGCGTTCCAGCGGGTGAAGGAGATCACCACCGTGGCCAGGAACGGGAGTTGGGTGACGACGACGAGGAAGACCAACGCGGGGAGGAGGGGTGCGCGGCGGGCCCAGTTCTTCGCCCGCTCGGTGCGGCGGGCGCGGGTGTCCGTACCGCCGGCGCGGAGCGCGACGGCCGCGTCGGCCGCGGGGGCCGGCTCAGTGGTGCGTGTAGGCATCGGACACCTCCTGCGCCGGCCGCCGGCTCTTCTTCAGGGCCTCCGGCACGCTCTGCTTGCCGGCGATGGCCGCACTGATCTCGGTCGAGACCTTGGTCCCCAGGTCGGCGAACTCGGGGATGCCGACGAACTGGATGCCGGGGGCCGGCCGCGGCTGTACCCCGGGGTCGCCGGGCCGGGCCGAGCTGATCGCCCGCTCGGTCGGGCCGGCGAACGCCCCGGCCGCCTTGGCGTATGCGGGGTTGCGGTAGAGGGAGGCCCGCTTGCCGCCGGGCACCCTCGACCAGCCCAGTTCGCGGCCCACCAGCCGCTCGTAGCCCTTGCCCGAGGCCCAGCGGATGAACCGCCAGGCCGCGTCCTGGTGCGTACTGGCCTTCTGCACGCCCCAGGCCCAGGTGAAGAGCCAGCCCGCCTCACGGGTCCGCTCCACCGGCGCCGGTGCGTAGCCGACCTTGCCCGCGACCTTGGAATCGCCGCTCTCCAGCGACCCGGCGCCGGCCGTCGCGTCGTACCACATGGCGACCTTGCCCTGCTGCATGTCGTTGAGGCACTCGGTGTAGCCGGCCTGCGGGGCGCCCGCCTGGCCGTGCCGGCGCACCAGATCGACGTAGAACCGGGTGGCCTTGGTGAACTCGGGGCTGTCGACCCGCTGCTGCCAGTCCTTGGCGAACCAGGTGCCGCCGAAGGTGTTGACGACGGTGGTCAGCGGGGCCGCCAGCTGGCCCCAGCCGGGCTGGCCGCGCAGACAGATGCCCTTCAGTCCCTTGCGGGAGCCGTCCAGCCTGGCGGCGAGCGCGGCGACCTGGTGCCAGGTGGGCCGGGCGGGCATTTTCAGCCCGGCGGCCTTGAGGAGGTCCTTGCGGTACATCAGGAAGGACGACTCGCCGTAGAACGGTTCCGCGTAGACCTTGCCGTCCGCTGCGGTGAGGGAGGAGCGGACCGGCTTCAGGATGTCGCCCTGGTCGAAGGTGCGGTCCTTGGCGGCCCGTTCACCGAGCGGGGCGAGCCAGCCGTTGCGGGCGTAGATGGGCGTCTCGTAGTTGCTGACGCTGGCCACGTCGTACTGCCCGGCCTGGCTGGAGAAGTCCTGGCTCATCTTGTCGCGCAGGTCGTCCTCCGGCAGCACGGTGAAGTGGACCTTGATGCCGGTCTCCTTGGTGAAGTGCTCGGCGGTGAGCCGCTGCAGATCCACCATCTGCGGGTTGTTGACCATCAGGACGTTGATGGTGTGGCGGCTGTCGTTGCCCGCGTCACCGGCGCCGCGGTAGCAGCCGGTGGCGGACACCGCCAGGGCGACGGCGAGGGCGGTCAGCACTGGGGAGCGGCCGCCGCGGCCTGGTCCGGGGGATCGTGCTCTCACGGCTCGTGCCTTTCTGGGGGGACGGGGGAGGTGGGGAGGGGAGGGGACGGGGAGGGGACAGGGACGAGGGGCGGTGACGCGGCGGACGGGGAGGCCCGGCGAGAGCCGCACCCGCGGCGGCTTCGGGGCGTACGACGCCGTCCTGCGGGTACGCCGGGGAGCCGTCCGTCGGCCGGGGCGGCCGTCGGCGGTCAGCTGTGGGGGATGTGGTGGTGCCGGGCTGCGGGGACCGGACGTGCGGAGCCCCGTCCCGGTCAGACCCGGAGCACCTGCGGCCCCAGGAGCGAATAGCGATGTGCCTCCGGCGCGGACAGCCCCACGTCGGTGACGATCGCGTCGAAGTCACGCACCTCGGCGAACCGGCAGAAGCTGCTGGCGCCGAACTTGCTGTGCACCCCGACCAGCACCCGCCGCCGGGAGGAGCGGACGGCCTGCTCCTTCACCTCCGCGACCGCCGGGTCCGGAGTGGTCAGACCGTGCTCCCGGGAGATGCCGTTCGCCCCCAGGAACGCCAGGTCGATCACGAACCGGGCGAGCATGTCCCGGGCCCAGGATCCGACCGTCGCCTGGGTCCCGGAGCGCACCCGCCCGCCGGCCAGCAGAACGGTGGTCGACTCGGACGCCGCGACCAGCGAGGCGGTGCGCAGCGACGCGGTGATCACGGTCAGCGGACGGTCGGTGGGCAGCAGCGTGGCGACCAGCTCGGGGGTGTAGCCCTCGTCGACGAAGACCGTCTCGGCCTCGCCCACCAGCGCGGCGGCGGCCGCCGCGATCCGGCGTTTCTCCTCCACCTGCTGGGTCTCCCGCCGGGCCAGTGTGGTCTCGAAGCCGGCGCTCTCGACCGGATAGGCCGCACCGTGCGTCCGCCGGATCAGGCCCCGGCGCTCCAGCTCGCTCAGATCGCGCCGTACGGTCTCGCGGGCGACTCCGAACTCCGCCGCGGCATCGGCGACCTCGACCCGGCCGGACTGCCGGGCGAGCGCGAGGATGCGGTGCTGGCGTTCCTCGGCCCTCATGGCTCACTCCTGCCCGAATTCTGACTGCTTCCGGATCTGACGGTTTCCGTTTCCGTTCGGTCACGGGACTGCCCGTTTCCACCCGCATCAGGTTTATAGCAACCGGGGAGGCGCAAAAGGCTGCCCGTGGCGGCGGAAAACTTGACCGTTTCTGTCCGCCTGCGGGCGCTGTCACCTTGGTCACCTGCACGAACGGGTGCCCGTAACGCCCTGGCAGGGGGTCCGTTCGGGCCCAGGGAGCCGGGGAGCGCGGGGCCGCCCGTTGTGCGCCGGAGGGCCGCAGCAGTGGTGCCGCGGACCATGGCGCTTAGTCTGGACGGCATGAGCTCGGAGATGCGGTCGTTGGCGGTCACTGCGGTCGTGCAGGCGGAGGAGTGCGCGGTCCTGCGCGTCAGCGGAGACCTCGACCTCCGCACCGAGCAGGCGTTCCTCGCCGAGGCACGGTCGGTGGTGTCGGCCGGGCACCGCTTCCTGGTGCTCGATCTGACCGCACTGCGCTTCTGCGACTCCCGCGGGCTGAGCTGCCTGCTCGCCCTGGAATGGCTGTGCCGGCGCCTGGAGGGCAGGCTGCTGCTGGCCTCGCTCGGGGTGCGGATGCTGCGGCTGCTGGTCGGCACCCAGTCCCTCAGCGTCTTCTCGTGCTTCCCCACCGTCGGCCATGCGCTGGCCACGGTCCCCGATGCCAGCCGCCCGGAGTGGCCGCCGGTGGCGCAGGAACCGAAGGAGGGACCGGCCGACGCGTGAGGCCGGCGGCTGACCGGTGGCGTGACGTCGCTCCCCGGCGACCTGGCGTCGCTACTGAGCCCGGCCGAGGTCCTGGACGAGCGTGGGGGAGGGGCGGGGGATCTCACCGAAATCCTCGTCGTCGCTGTCCACCACGAGCCGGTTGATCACATTCTCCAGGGCGCTCGGCAGGGTCGGGGCGAGCCCGCTGTGCCACTGGACGAGAAGGTTGTGGCGCGCCGCGTCCGGCAGCAGCTGCTTCTCGTCGAACGCGGCCGCCGACCGGCGCTCCTCGTCCGGCGCGTGCGCGGCCTGTTCGCGCCAGTAGGCGGCGTCGCGGTACTCACCGTTGCGGCGGTGGGAGAGGTACAGGCAGTAGGCGGCGGTGCGGCTGCCGGCGCCGGCGCCGAAGTGCCACCAGAAATGGGCCGCGTCCTGGCGGCCGGTGATGTGCAGCAGACAGGCGAAGACCAGGGCGCCCTCGGGGTCGATGTGGTGGTCGTTGACCAGCCGCTCCAGGCTCGCCGCGGCCGCCGCCGCATTGACCACCAGCGCACAGGCCAGCTGGAGCTCATGGGTGGCCTCGTCACGGGCGCTGGCGTAGGTGCTGGGCGCGCCCTGGCCGGCCCGGACCGGCCGCTCGGCCGCCGGCGACCCGTCCGGCGTCGCTGCCGCCGTTCGCAGACAGGCGCCGAGACCGCCGGGCACCCCCGCGTCATCGAGGTCAACCGGTCGTGCCGGACCATCGAAACCGGATACCGCCGCGGCGGCGCTGAGCAGTGTCTCGACGGTTTCCCGGCGGCCCGCGGGGCAGATGTGCGACATGGTCAGTTCCCCCTGGAATATCCCTGGTCGATACCGAGCGCGGCGGCGAGCTTGCGCTTGCCGCGGCTTGCGTAGGAGCGGACGGTGACTTCGTCGACGCCGAGCAGGGCGCCGATCTGGGCGTCGCTGTAGCCGATGACGTGCCGGAGCACGATCACGTCGCACTGCCGCTCCGGCAGTCTGGCGATCGCCGCGTACAGCCCCAACTGGCTCTCCAGCATGGCGAACTGCTGCTGGCACTCGCGCAGCAGGGCGTGGGTGACGACGGCGAACGCGGCGGTCTCGGTGAGGGCGGTGGGCTGCTGGTGGTCGTACAGCCACTCCACCACCCGTTCCTTGAGCACCGACCAGGCGTACGCCTCCACCGAGGCCTGCCGCAGCGCATGCGGCCACAGCCGGCCGAGCCGGCCGTACGCCGCCCGGGTCACCTCACGGGCCGCGGCCTCGCTCCCGGTGTGCAGATAGGCGTACGTCAGCCATTTACGTGCATGCGTGGCCAGGAAGGCCTCGAAGGTGATCGAGAGCTGGTGGTCGAACGGGTCCGGCGCGACGTCCGGGAGCGAACCACGGGGGAGCGGAGCTAACTCCGCCGTATGGACAGGCGCGGGAGCGCACGCCGGTCGCAGTCGGTCCCGGTCTGCGCTCACGGTCAGCCTCGTTCCGTTTCGCCGTGCACCGAGCCGGGCGCCCAAGCGCCGCCGGCCGCGGGAGGGTGGTTGGCCCTCACCCTCCAATGAACCGGAAAGGGCGGCCGTTTGTGGCATCGCCCGGGCAAAAATCTGCCGCTGCGTATTCATATGACTACGCGTGACGCCGGCATGTGACACCGGCGGGCCGGCCGGGCCGCCCGTCAGGAAGCCGCCGGGTGTGCCCCGGCATGATCCGGCACGTTCGGGGCAGTGCTCCAACAGCCGGGCGCACGGCGGCGGTTGATGCGCCGCCCGGAGTGCGCGGCGTGCAAGGGGGTGTCACCGCACGCCGAGGAGGCGTGCCGGGGCAGGTGCCGTACTGGGGAGGCAGCGAACGATGAGCGAGCACGGGTCCGCGGTGGATCTTCAGCTGGACCGGGCCCATTCGTCCCGGATCTATGACTACTTCCTGGGCGGCAAGACCAACTTCCTGGCCGACCGGATGGCCGCCGGGGAGGTGCTGAGCGCCTTCCCCGCCGCGCTGGTCGCCGCCCGCATCAACCGTGAGTTCATGCATCGCGCCACCCGCGTCCTCGCCGAATCCGGCATGCGGCAGTTCCTCGACATCGGCACCGGCATCCCCACCCCGCCGAACCTCCACGAGGTCGCCCAGGGCGTCGCCGCCGACGCCCGGGTCGTCTACACCGACAACGACCCGATCGTCCTCGCGCATGCGGCGGCCCTCCTGCTCAGCACCCCCGAGGGACGCACCGCCTACGTCCAGGCCGATGTCACCGACACGGCCGGCATCCTCAAGGCGCCCCAGCTCCTCGACACCCTCGACCTGAACCGTCCGGTCGCGCTCAGCCTGAACGCCCTGATGCACTTCGTCCCGGACGACGACCGGGACCACGCCCACGCCATCGTCGAGACCCTGAAGGCGGCGCTTCCGTCCGGCAGTACCCTCGCCATGAGCCATGCCACGGCGGACTTCGACCCCGGGGCGATGGGCAAGATCATCAAGATCTACGGTGCCGCGGGCACCCGGCTCCAGTTCCGCTCCCGCGCCGCCTTCCTGCGCTTCTTCGACGGCTGGGAGCTGCTGGAACCGGGCGTCACCCTCTCCCACCAGTGGCGCCCCGACCGCCCCGAGGACGCCACCCATGTCACCGACGCGGAGGCCGCCTGCTACGCGGGCGTCGCCCGCAAACCCTGAACCCGCGGGAGCGGGCGGCCCGGCGACGTGCACGGCCCGGACGGTGGCCGCGCCCCACGGCGCGCATGGCCGCGATGCAAGCGTGATACCCGCAGGGCGAGGACCACGAGGGGGCTACCTCGGGCTGATCGTGACCCGGCAGGTGGCTTTGGCCCTGCCGTGGGTGCGCACGGTGACGGTCTGGCCGTGGTCGCCCCAACTGGCTCTGGCGCCTTGGACCTCGACGCGGTAGCCGCCCGGGTACGTGTCCCTGGGCACGGTGATCCGGGTGGGCCCCGCCGCGTTGTCGCGGGTGCGGAAGGTGAGCGTGTAGGTGCGGGTGGCCGGGGTGTACGCGAACGTGAGCGGGTCGCCCGCGACGGCCTGCGCGTACGGCTGGACGAGCAGCTGGGCGTGAGGCTTCACGGCGCCCGCCTGGTCGAGGAAGCAGTAGCCGCCGCCCCGGCACCACTGCCACCACGTCCAGCCACTGGAGAAGCGGTCCAGGGCGGCCGTCATGTCGGTGACGAACTGGCGTGCGTGCGGAACGTAGGGGTTGCCGCCCCATTCCCCCACGATCACCGGCATGCGGTGACGGGCCGGGTAGTCGCTGATCGCGGCCTCGTAGGCGGGGATGAAGGTGCCGTCGGGGTCGTAGTCGGCGCCGGTTTCCATCGCGGTCTCGTAGAAGTGCGGCGCGTAGCCGGCGTGCGGGTCGTCGATGCGGCCCATCCGGGTGGGGACGCCGACACCGACGATGACGGTGGGTTCGACGAACACCCACGACCTGTGGTCGACCAGGCGGATCGCGCGGGCAAGGCGGTTCCACAGCTCGGTGAGCTCGGTGGCCTCGAAGCGGGCCGCGGCGGCGGGGAGGTCTTCGCCTTCGAGGAACTTCGCGAACGGCTCATTCATCAGGTCGTAGCCGAGCAGCGCCGGGTGCCTGCCCAGGGTGGCGGCGACCGTCATCCACATGCGAGCGTGCGCGGCGCGGAAGTCGGCGTCCTTGTACAGGTGGTCAAAGGCGGTCTGTACGGACGGCTCGAAGTACTCGGAGAACCAGTCGCCGGGTATCGGCCAGAACGGTAACCCCTCGTCGCGGGTGGCCCAGTCGGGGACGCCGCGGGAGCCGAAGCGGGGGCCGTACACGTCCTGGTGGGCGTCGAGGACGACCTTGATGTGGTAGCGGTCGGCCCAGTCGAGGATGCGGCGCATCTTGGTGAGGTAGCCGCGGTCGTAATGTCCGGGGGTGGGTTCGAGGTCGTCCCAGAAGAACGCGAGGCGCGCGAGGTTGAAGCCCCGGCCGGCCATGTCCTTGAGGTCGCTCTCGTGGATGTCGGCGAACGCGTGGGTGCCTCGGCTGCTCTTGTCGGCGAGGTTGAAGCCGCGCCACTGGAGCGCGCGGCCTTGGCCGTCGGCGATGAAGGTGCGGTCACCGACCGTGACCCGGTCAGTGACCCGGTCAGAGGCGCGGTCGGGGGCGCGGTCGGGGCGGGCCTGGGCCTGCGCGGGGAGGACGCCGAGCAGGAGAGCGGCCACGGCGAGGGCGGCGGGCGCGACGCGGGAGGTCAAGCGCATGCAGGAGCCCCTTTCGAGGAGGGCTGCTGGGGGCGTGCTACTGGCCGACCGGATGGTACTGGCGGATGGGGCAACTTCACAGAAGTTGACGGGGGTTGGCGGGAGTTGGGCGGGGCTCCCTGGCCTCCGCGCCTCCCGGCACGACCGGCAGGAGACGCACGCGTCGAGCGTGAAACGGGGCCTCCTGAGAACGGGGGGAATATCGCAGTCCCCGCCGATCTCAGGAGGCCCTCACCCGTTCAAGCGCCACCGGGACGGAGACCGCCTGTTACCCATTTCCGGGAGCAACGCACCCGGCGCTTCATTCCTTGCGGTATCCGTACGCCTCCCCGGCCGCTGCCGCGACCGCGTCCAGGTCCGCCCCGGCCGACGCGGCGACCACGGCGGCCACCGCGCCCTCGACCAATGGCGCGTCCACCAGCCGGGCGCCCTCGGGGAGTTCGTCGCCCTCGGCGATCAGGGCCTTGACGGTCAGTACGGCGCTGCCCAGGTCGACCAGGATCGCCACGCCCGCTCCGCGGTCCACCGTGCGTGCCGCCTTGGTGATCAGCTCCGCACTCGTCCCCAGCCCGCCGTCCGGTGTACCGCCCGCGCCGGCCACCGGCACCGTGACCCCGTCGCCGGCCAGTCCGAGGGCCAGCGTCGCCACGGAATCCGCGACCGGCCCGCTGTGCGACACCAGCACCACCCCGACCGGAGCGCCCTCACCGCCGGCCGTACCGCCTGCCGTCTGCGCGCTCACTTCGCCACCTCCGCAAGCGCCGCGAACAGCAGCGACGAGGAGGTCGCCCCCGGGTCCTGATGCCCGATGCTGCGTTCCCCGAGGTAGCTCGCCCTGCCCTTCCTGGCCTGCATCGGTACGGTGGCCAGCGCGCCCTGCTCGGCCGCCTCCGCGGCCGCGTCGAAGGAGGCCGACAGGGCGGTGACCCCCGGCACCAGAGCGTCGAGCATCGTCTTGTCCCCCGGCGCCGAGCCGCCGAGCTGCCCCACCGCGTCCACCCCGGCGGCCAGCCCCGACCGCAACTCCTCGGCCGACACGCGCGCCGCCTCGCCCAGCGCCTTGCCGGCGCGCCGCAGCAGCGTCCCGTACAGCGGCCCGGATGCCCCGCCCACACTGGAGATCAGTTGCCGTCCGGCGGTGGTCAGCACCGCGCCGGGCGTCGCGGGCGGCTCCGCCTCCAAGGTCTTGACCACGGCCGTGAAGCCGCGCTGCATATTCCTTCCGTGGTCGGCGTCACCGATGGGTGAGTCCAGCTCGGTGAGCCGGTCGGCCTCCCGGTCGATGACGGCGGCGGCCGCCGTCATCCAGCGTACGAAGAACGCGGCATCCAGCACCGTTTCGGACACGGACTACTCTCCTTGGTTGTTCGGGCACGGAGTGAAGAAAGCGGAAGTCGTACGGCCACAGGCAGCGGATTCGGACCTGCGGACCCGTACGGACGGAAGAGATACGGAGACGGATGCCGTCCCGTCGCAGCCCCCTGCAAAGCGGGTGCGGCGGCGGTGTCACCGCCCCCAGCGAAGGGCGGGCGTCTGCACCGGTGCGTCCCACAGCCGCAGGAGCTCCCCGTCCACCTGGCACAGCGTCACCGAGCAGCCGGCCATGTCCAGCGAGGTCACATAGTTCCCCACGAGCGTGCGGGCCACCGCCACGCCCCGCTCGTCGAGCACCCGGCGGACCTCGGCGTTGAATCCGTACAGTTCCAGCAGCGGGGTCGCCCCCATGCCGTTGACCAGCACCAGCACCGGCAGCCTCGGATCCAGATCCTCCAGGATCGCGTCCACGGTGAAGTCCGCGATCTCGCGCGAGGTCATCATCGCGCGGCGCTCCCGCCCCGGCTCGCCATGGATCCCGACCCCCAACTCCAGCTCGCCCTCCGGGAGATCGAACGTCGGGGTGCCCTTGGCCGGGGTCGTACAGGCGCTCAGCGCCACACCGAAGCTGCGCGACGACGCCACGACCTGCCGGGCCAGCGCCTCCACCCGCTCCAGCGGCATGCCCTCGTCCGCCGCGGCACCGGCGATCTTCTCCACGAAGAGCGTCGCCCCGGTGCCGCGCCGCCCCGCGGTGAACGTCGAGTCGGTCACCGCGACATCGTCGTTGACGAGCACGCTGGCCACCTGCACCCCTTCGTCCTCCGCCAGCTCCGCCGCCATCTGGAAGTTGAGTACGTCCCCGGTGTAGTTCTTGACGATGAACAGCACACCGTTGCCGCTGTCCACGGCCGCGGCGGCCCGCACCATCTGATCGGGCACCGGCGAGGTGAAGACCTCGCCCGGACAGGCGGCGTCCAGCATCCCGGGCCCGACGAACCCCCCGTGCAGGGGCTCGTGCCCGCTGCCGCCCCCGGACAGCAGTGCCACCTTCCCCTCCACCGGCGCGTCCCGCCGTACGATCACCCGGTTCTCGGCATCCACCACCAATTCGGGGTGCGCCGCGGCCATCCCGCGCAGCGCATCGGCGACCACGGTCTCGGCGACGTTGATCAGCATCTTCATGGGTACCTCCCGGTGACTTGAGCAGGCGAGCTTTGAGTGACGTTCTTCCAGGTCAGGTGGGGTGTCGAGCTGTGCTGATCTTGACATGCTCCGGCGTTTTCCGACAGGGGTGAAGGGGTGGCGGGGCCCGCAGGGCACGGGCTGGGCCCGGCGGACCTCACCCCCTGCTGACGGGCCGTCGGTCATGTTCGCTTCGGCCTCCGACGTGCCGGGACTCGGTGGTGCAAGTATCGGGCGAGGTGGCCGCTGGTGGCACTGTTGCGTGCTGGTGTCGTTGTGATCGGTGTGGCGTGATGCCTGCGCTGCTTCCCTGCTCCGGTGCCGGGTAAAACCATCGATCCGCACACCGGGCCTCTCGTCAAGCCCCGCGGGCGGGGGAGCGGCGAGGGTTCCCCTGGCGTTACGCCACCAGGGGCCGGTCGCGAGGGCCGATCGGGGCGGGAAGTGCGGTGGAGCCGGTCAGATACCGGTCCGCGGCCGCCGCGGTGGCCCGTCCCTCGGCGATGGCCCACACCACCAGGGACTGGCCGCGCCCCGCGTCGCCCGCGACGAAGACCCCGTCCGGACCGGTGGGGGCGGTCCGCCCGGCAGGCCCCGCCGCCTCGGCCGCGAAGTCGTCGTCCCGGGCGAAGTTCCCCCGTTCGTCCAGCGTGAGCCCCAGCTGCCGGATCAGACCGCTGTCGCGCTCGGGGCCGGAGAAGCCCAGGGCGAGCAGCACCAGCTCCGCCGGGATCACCCGCTCGGTCTCCGGCCGCGGCTTTCGGGCCGTGGGCTCCACCTCCGTCAGGCACAGTGCGCACACCTGGCCGGCCGTTGTCCCTTCGAAGCGCAGGGCGGCGGAGGAGAAGACCCTCGGATCCGTGCCTTCCCGGCCCCTGGCCTCTTCATGGGCGTGGGAGATCCGGTAGACCTTCGGATAGACGGGCCAGGGCTCGCGGTCCGGCCGGGTATCGCCCGGCTCCGGGTTGATGTCCAGCTGTACGACGGAGGCCGCGCCCTGGCGCAGGGCGGTGCCCAGGCAGTCCGAGCCGGTGTCACCGCCTCCGACGATCACCACATGCTTGCCCTCGGCGGTGACCGGCGGCATGGCGTAGTCGCCCTCCACGACCCGGTTGGCGAGGGGCAGGTAGTCCATGGCCTGGTGGATCCCGTGCAGCTCGCGGCCGGGCACGGGCAGCTCCCGCTGCTCGGTGGCGCCGACGGCGATGACCACCGCGTCATGGCGCCTGCGGAGCTCGGTGGCGTCGAGATCGCTGCCGACGTCCACGCCCGCGCGGAACTTGGTGCCCTCCGCCCGCATCTGCTCGATGCGGCGGTCCAGATGCCGCTTGGCCATCTTGAACGCGGGGATGCCGTAGCGCAGCAGTCCGCCGACGCGGTCGGCGCGCTCGTAGACCACGACGGTATGGCCGATGCGGGTGAGCTGTTGTGCCGCCGCCAGCCCCGCGGGGCCGGAGCCGATGACGGCGACGGACTTCCCGCTCAGCCGCTCCGGCGGATGCGGCGCCGCATAGCCGCGCTCCCAGATCTGGTCGGCGATGGCCTCCTCGACGTTTTTGATCGTCACCGGATCGGCGTTGAGGGCCAGCACACAGGCGGCCTCGCACGGCGCGGGGCACAGCCGGCCGGTGAACTCGGGGAAGTTGTTCGTCGCGTGCAGCCGCTCGGCCGCGGCCCGCCAGTCGCCCCGCGCGGCGTACGCGTTCCACTCGGGGATGAGGTTCCCCAGCGGGCAGCCGCTGTGGCAGAACGGTATGCCGCAGTCCATGCAGCGGTCCGCCTGCTCGGACACCAGCGGGAGCAGTGCCTGCCCGGCGTAGACCTCGTCCCAGTCGTTCAGCCGTTCCTCGACGGGGCGCGGCGGGACGGGCCGGCGGGGGAACTTGAGGAAACCGCGAGGATCGGTCATGCCCCGCCTCCCTCGCTCACTCGCGGTGCACTACGGGGGTTCAGGTCAGCCTACGCCTGCTTTGTCCCGGTTTCAGTGGTCGGCGGCCCGCGGTGAGAGGCCGCGTCCTGGCGAGGGGACCGCGTCAGAGTAAGGGGCGCGTCAGGGCAAGGGCCGCGCCCCGGCAAGGGACAGCCCGGCTCCCGCCCGGTACCCCTGGTGCAGCAGCGGGCGCATCCGTCCCACAGGGCGTATATGTGAATCCATCGGGAGGTCCCGACCGCGTGAACCCGTCAGGAGGTCCCCCGTATGTTCCGCGGCGCGCGCGGCCCGGCAGCGAGAGGGGCACGGTGAAGAGCTTGCAGCCCACGCCGGCGAGGAGGTCGTGGACGCTCGTGGCAGTGGCCCTCCTGGCCGGCATCCTGCTGGATCTCTTCGCGCCCGAGCCGTACACGGGGCTCCCGCTGCTGGCGGCCGCGCCGCTGGTCGCGGGCGCCATGCTCTCCTTCCGTTCCGCGTTCGTCGTCGTGGGTGTGGTGTGTGTGGTCTCGGTGGGGCTGGATCTCGAGCGCGGGCGTCCGGCGACGCCACGGTATGTCGATCTGGCCGTGGTCGGCCTGATCGGTGTGCTGGCGCTCGCGGTCAACCGGCTCCTGCTGCGCCAGGGGCGCGACCTCGCGCTGGCCAGGGATGTCGCGGAGGCGGTCCAGCGGGCGGTGCTCCCCGATCCGCCCAGGGAGGTCGGGCCGCTGGCGGTGGCTGCCGGGTACACCGCGGCGCAGGCCGAGGCGCGGATCGGCGGTGATCTGTACGCGGTGCAGGAGACGCCGTTCGGGGTACGAATGATCATCGGGGACGTGCGGGGCAAAGGGATGGAGGCCGTCGCCGCCGTGTCCGTCGCCATCGGGGCCTTCCGCCAGGAGGCCGAGTACGCCCCCACCCTGGCCACACTCGTCCAGCGGCTGGACGAGGCCATGGCCAGGGCCGCGGCCAGGAGCGGCCCGGTGACCTCCACCGAAGGGTTCACCACCGCCGTGCTGGCCGAGGTGTCCGACGACGGCGGGGTGCTGAGCCTGGTCAACCGGGGACACCCGCCGCCGTACCTGGTCCACGGCGGGCAGCTCGTACGGCTCGACCCGACGCTCCCGCAGCTGCCCCTCGGCATGGGCCTGGGGGACACCGCGCCGGCCGGCTCCGCTCCCGTCGACGTGGTGCGGCTGCCTCTGGGTGCCTCGTTGCTGCTGGTCACCGACGGGGTCACCGAGGCCCGGGACGCGGCGGGCACCTTCTACGATCCGGTTTCCTCGCGCCGCATGGGCAGGCGGTTCACCGAACCGGAGGCGCTGGTGGCGGCCCTGACCAGGGACGTCGGCCGCTGGACCGGGGGGCATCACCAGGACGACATGGCCATCCTGGCCGTTACCCGGCGTGGCGCGTCCTTGCCGTCCTCGTCGGCAATGCCCCCTGCACACGGTTGAACTGACGCCATGTCATGGGTGGGTTCCCCCGGGGCAGGCGGGTGCACCCGGCGGGTCAGACGGGTGTGACCGGCCCGGCCGGCAAGGCGGCGAGCAGCATCAGGGCCACGTCGTCCTGCCGGTCCGTATCGTCCTGCCGGTACTCCAGGAGGGTGTCGGCGAGACGTTCCGGACCCACCGGTGGCGCGTCGTTGAGGCGCCGGGCGAGGTCGGCGACGGAGTGCTCCGGATCCGTTCCCGGCGTTTCGACCAGGCCGTCGGTGTACAGGGCCAGCACGGACTGCGGCGGCAGGGTGATCTCCGTGGCGGTGTACCGGGCGCCGGGCTCGATGCCCAGGAGCAGCCCCGGAGGGACGTGCAGCACCGTGGTGTGCCGGTCGGGGTGGCGGAGCAGGGGCGGTGGATGGCCGGCGCCGGCCAGGCACGCCCGCCGTGTCCGCAGGTCGATGTGGACGTACAGGCAGCTGGTGAACAGATCCGGGTCCAGGTCGGCCAGCAGCCGGTTCGTCCGCGCCAGCACCTCGGCGGGGGAGGCCCCGGCGGTCGCATAGGCGCGGACGGCGGTGCGGGCCTGCCCCATGAAGGCGGCGGCGGCCGCGTTGTGGCCCTGTACATCGCCGATGACGGCAGCGATGCTGTCGTCGTCGAGGCGGATCAGATCGTAGAAGTCGCCGCCGATGTCCATACCGCGGGTCGCCGGCAGGTAGCGGGCGGCGACGGCGAAGCCCGGTACGCGGGGCAGGCCGTGCGGCAGCAGGGCGGCCTGCAGATCGTGCGCCAGTTGCTGCTTGGTGTCGTACAGGCGGGCACGGTCGAGGGCCTGGGCGATCAGGCCCGCGAGTGAGGTGAGGACCTGGCGCTCGTCCTGGCTGAACGTACGGGGCCGGGTGTACGAGAGGATGCAGCAGCCCACCGGGCGGCCGGACACGATCAGCGGCAGCACCGCCCGGGCCGCCTTGCCGGTCAGCTGCGGCAGCCCCGGGTATTCGCGTTCCATCTCCTCGCGGGTGGTGTAGAAGCTGGGTTCCCCGGTGGCGAGGGCGTGGACGGCGGGGCTGACGGCGGCGCCGAGGGCGACGCCCTCGAAGGTGGCGACGGCCTCGGCGGAGTAGCCGCGATGGCCGATGGTCCGCAGCCGGCCCGCCTCGGCGGAGTACATGATCATCCCTTGGGCTCCGAACGCCGGCACGATCTGGTCGGCGACGAGATCCACGACGTCCTGGACCCCCACGGCCTCGGTGAGGGCGGCCGCAAGATGCAGCACGTGGTAGATCTGGCCGGCCCGTGCGGGCATGACGTCGGCCGGTGTGGGATACGGCTCCACCGGGCGGTAATCCTTGTCCGAGGGGCTGATCCACACGCTCAGGCCCCTGCCGTCCGGGAACAGCCGGAAGGTCAGCCACTGATCCGGTGGCCGGCAGGCGGTGAACGACATCGGCCGACGGCTGATCACCGCGGCGCGGTAGCGGTCCTCGAAGGCCGGGTCGCGCAGCCACGGCAGGATCTCCCAGGGGCGGGCGCCGAGCAGCCGGGTGTCCCGCTCACCGAGCAGGCTCGCCGCGCCGGTCGTCACCAGGGTGATGCGTCCTTCCAGGTCGAGGGCGCAGCAGCCACCGGGCAGCCGCTCCAGGCAGTCGGCCGCCGCCAGCGCCTCGTGCGGACTCACGTGCCGCGCCGGCGGGATGGTCAGCACCCGCGGCCCATCCGACGGGGGAGCGGAGTGTTCGGGCCGGGGAGCGGGGTGTTCGGGCCGGGGATCGGGGTCTTCGGGCCGGGGGTGTTGCCGCAGCAGCGCCGCCAGGTGCCGGCACGAGGCCTCCATCGCCGTGCGCTCGTCCGCCGCGAGCCGCGGTGCGTGGCCGGCGGGCCACAGCAACAGCAGCGCGCCCCGGGGGCCGGTGGTGGTGCCGACCGGCGCGGCCGCCAGCGAGAACTCATAGGGCACGGCCACCGCGGTACGGGGGAAGTCACGGGACAGCTGCCGCCGGCCGCCGGCCCACACCAGGCGCTGTTCGCGCGAGGCGACGGCGACCGGGATCGGCGCTGCCAGCGCCACCCGGCTCCAGGGCACCAGGAAAGTCGCCGGGAGCCCGCTCATGACGGTCAGCCGCAGCACCGGCTCGTCGTCCGCCAGCACATACAGCGCGCCGGCCGACGCTCCGGTCTCCCGCAGCGCGCACAGCAGCGCCCGCCCCACCGGGTCGGCTCCGGCGCCGCCGGTCATCGCACACCCGCACACAGCTGTCGTGCCATCGAGGCTCACTCCGGCGCGCCGGTCCTCCCCGTGCCGAGACCGTCAGGACGTCTTGGTCATGGCGTCTCTTACGGGACAGTCCCGACGTTACGCCGCCGGGCGGGCCGCGGCACTCGTGACCGATAGTCCGATACCTCCCGGTAATGCCCTGACCAGCCCAAGATGCGGTGAGCTGAGCCCGTATATCATGTAATAGCGTCGCGTAGCAGTGACGCGGGCAGCATGTCGCCTCCGATTCCGGAGAGGGAACATGGCCGCAGATGAAGAGGACGAGGCCGGAGAAACCCGGCGTCCGTCCGGTAAGAAGACCGCCAGGAAGACCGCCAGGAAAACCAGCAGCGTTCGGGCCGGCAGCCGCGAGAGCGAAACGGAGCGCACGGCCCGCCGCGTTTCCGCGCCACGTGCGATGCGGTACGCGGCCGAGCAGCTGGAAGAGCTGCTGGGCCGGGCTCCGGAGGCCGTCTCCTCGGTGAAGCCGACGGAGGACGGCTGGCAGGCGGACGTGGAAGTCCTGGAGCTGGAACGTGTCCCCGCGACCACCAGCGTGATGGCGACCTACCGGGTGGTGCTGGACAAGGAGGGCGAGCTGGTGGCGTACGAACGCACCCGCCGCTACACCCGAGGCCAGATCGACCGGCGTTGAGGCCCCGGTTGCCGTGGCAGAGCAATCGCCAGGCAAATGACACGGCCACTCCGCACCAGACGGGGTAGGCCGGTGAAAGGAGGCACCGTGACTGTGGTGCCGCAAGGCGGAGGACCCGTCGCCACCGGCGGCGGAGGGGGTTCCGGAAATCTCTACGACATCCTCGATCTGATCCTGGACCGCGGGCTGGTCATCGACGTCTTCGTGCGTGTGTCGCTGGTGGGTATCGAAATCCTCAAGATCGATGCCCGCATCGTCGTGGCGAGCGTCGACACCTACCTGCGCTTCGCCGAGGCCTGCAACCGCCTCGACCTGGAGGAGGGACGCAAGGCCCCCTCCCAGCTGACCGACATCGTCGGCGAGGTCACCGAGGGCGGTTCGCACGGCAAGGCCAAGGGCGCGCTGTCCGGGGCCGCGGAAGCGGTGACCGACGCCCTCAAGGGCGGCGGGGACGAGGAGCGCGAAGAGAGGCAAAAGGAGCCCGCCGAGCGGCGCGAGCGCCCGGCTCGCCGGCCGGCCCGGCGCCGAAAGGAATGAGCGATGTCCGTCTACGTGTACTCCATTGTCGCGACCACCCACCCACAACAGCTCGAGGGCCTGGACGGGGTGGGAAAACCGCCGTCCACCCTGCGCACGGTGCAGACCGAACAGCTCTCCGCGGTGGTCAGCGACGCGCCCGAGGAGCTGCGTCCCAAACGCCGCGACCTCGCCGCCCACCAGGCCGTCCAGGAGCGGCTGATGGCCGACGGCACGGTCCTGCCCTTGCAGTTCGGCTTCACGACCACCGACGACGACGCCGTGCGGGACGTGCTGGAGGAGCGTGTGGACGAATTCACCGAGCGGTTGGAGGCGCTGGAGGGCTGCGCCGAATACCACCTGAAGGCCGCCCAGGAGGAGGAGGCGATGCTGCGCCAGATCCTGCGGGAGTCCGATGAAGCCCGTGCGCTCAACGAGGAGATCAGAAGCGGCACCGGAAGCCCGGACCTGCCACTCGCCCTCGGCGAATTGGTCTCCAAGGAGGTGCAGGCACGGCAGGACCGGCTGGCCGGCCAAGTCCTCGATGCGCTGCGCGGGTTCGCCCGGGAGGAAAGCGGGTCCCCGCCGGCCGGGAACGATTTCCTGAGCGTGTCCTTCCTCGTGGAACGGGACAACGAGAAGAGTTTCCTCGCCGCTGAGCAGGAGCTCGCCAAGGAGCTGGGGGAGGACTTCGACCTCCGGCTGCTCGGCCCGCTTCCCGCCTACAGCTTCGTCTAGGGAGGCCTCATGGGCCTGTTGAGCCAGATCGCCACCTTTCCGCTGGCGCCGGTGCGCGGCGTGGCATGGGTCATGGAACGCGCTCTGGAGGCCGCGGAGAACGAGTACTACGACCCCGAACCCATCGAGAAGGAACTCGCCGAGCTGGAACGGGCGCTGCTGGCGGGAGAGATCTCCGAGGAGGCCTTCGACCGGCGCGAGGACGAACTCCTGGACCGGCTGGAGGAGATCAGGGCCCATGCCCAGGGCACCGACACCACCTGACCACGGCGGCCGGCGCGGCGGCGGGACGCGGGATGGCGCACCCGTCGCCACGCCGGGACATGAGGGAATCGAGGTGCAGTGGCCGTGAACGAACCCGTCGCCCGGAGGATGGGTGACTACCCGTCCAGGGCCGGCCCGTACAGCGGCCAGGGCTCCTCGGCCAATCTCGCCGACATCCTGGAGCGGGTCCTGGACAAGGGCATCGTCATCGCGGGCGACATCCAGATCAATCTGCTGGACATCGAACTGCTCACCATCAAGCTGCGCCTGCTGATCGCCTCGGTGGACAAGGCGAAGGAGATGGGCATCGACTGGTGGGAGCACGACCCCTCACTCTCCTCACGCGCCGCCGACGGCCACCACTCGCTCGCGGAGGAGAACAAGCGGCTGCGCGCCGAGATCGCGGCCCTGCGCGAGGGCGCCGAGCTGTCCCCGGCAGAGGAGTACGAGGAAGCCGAGGAGGACGCCGGGGACGAAGCCGGGGAGGCCGATGAGGAGGCCGACGAGGCGGAGGAGTACGAGGAGACAGACCGCCCGGCCGCCCCCCGCCGCCCCGCTCGGCCCACGCGCACGTCGCGCACCAAACGGGCCGCGCCCCGTAGCAAGCGGCGGGACGAGTCATGACGACCGAGACGACCGTCACCTACGCCTACGCCGTCGCGCAGGACCCCGACGGCTCGCTGGAGGACGCCCTGACCGGACTGCCGGGAGTCGCGGACGGGCCGGTGCACCTGGTGCGCGCGGGAGACCACGGCGAGGTGGTGGTCGCCGTGGGCGCCGTACCCGAGCGGGACTTCGAGGAGTCCGCACTGCGCGCGCATCTGGAGGACCTGGACTGGCTGGAGTCGGTGGCCCGCGCCCACCACCGGGTGATCGAGGCGCTGGCCGCCCGCACCACCGTCCTGCCGCTCCGTCTGGCGACGGTGTACCTCGACGACGCGCGGGTGCGGCAGATGCTCGACACCCGTCAGGAGGCGTTCGCCGAGCGGCTGGCCGACCTGGCCGCGCACACGGAGTGGGGCGTCAAGATCTATGTCGAGGCGCCCGCGGCCACCGGCCGGCCCGCAGGGCCGCCCGCGGACGCGGACCTGAGCCCCGGACGGGCCTACCTCAGCCACCGCAAGGCGCAGCGGCACGCCCGAGAGGACGCCTACCGGGACGCCGAAGAGGTCGCCCGGCGCGTCGAGGACGCGGCCCGCGGCCATGCGGTGGACCGGGTCCAGCACCGGGTGCAGCAGGGCGAACTCGCCCGCGGCCCGGGGGAGAACGTCATCAACGACGCCTACCTCGTCCCGCTGGAGCACGGCGAGAGCTTCCGGGCCGAGGTCACCCGGGCGGCGGAGGGAAGCTCCGGGGTGCGCGTCGAGGTCACCGGGCCCTGGGCCCCGTACTCCTTCGCCACGCCCCCCGAAGCCGAACCGCTGAAGCGAGCCGCCCCGTGAGGCCGGCGGGCGGGCCGCCGGCCAGGGCGGACGAGCCCCTGCCGGACCGGCAGATCGCCCTGATCGACCTGCTGGACCGGCTGCTCAGCGGAGGCGTGGTCCTCACCGGAGACATCGTCCTGTCCATCGCCGATATCGACCTCGTACGCGTCTCGCTGCGCGCCCTGATCGTCTCCATCAGCGAACAGAACCCCTCCCCGTGGCGCTCCACCGCGCCCCTGGTACGGGACGACGATGACAGCCGGTGACCGCCGCCCCGGCAGCCGCTTCGACGATGTCGCCGATGCGGCCGCCCGCGCCTTCCAGCTGCTGCCCCCGACACCACAGGACGTCCGGCCCCCGGCCGGGCCGGGACCACGAAGGCCGGCACACCGGGTCAGCGCCGACCCCGACACGGTCGAGCGGGATCTGATCAAGCTCGTCCTCACCCTGGTCGAGCTGCTGCGCCAGCTCATGGAACGCCAGGCCCTGCAACGGGTCGATGCCGGAGACCTCACTGAGGAACAGGAGGAACGCCTGGGAGCGACGCTGATGATCCTCCACGACCGGATGGTGGAACTCTGCGCGCAGTACGACCTTTCGATGCAGGACCTGAATTTGGATCTCGGTCCGCTCGGGACCCTGCTGCCACCCGCTGAATGACCTCGAAGGAGTACACCATGGGTATGGGAAAGAAGGCCAGGAACATCGGCCATATCGTCGAGGGAAAGGCCAAGGAAACGACCGGAAAGGCCCTCGGCAACAAAAGCCTGCAGCGGAGAGGGAGAACGGAACAGGCCATGGGGAAAATGCGGCAGGCAGTGGAAAAGAGGAGGGACACCTTCAAGCGCTGAGGCAGGCCCTGGTGCACGCCCTGACGGCCCGGCCCCGCCGTCACACCTTGGGCAACGGCGGGGCCGGGCCCGGTGACCGGCGCGGCTGCCGGGGCCCGCCCCGGTGCGGCTCAGGGCTGGCGCCGCGCCTGGTCGACGGCCGCGCGGCCGGCCGCGAACTCCCCGTCGGCGGCGCCGGTGCTCAGCTTGCCGCCGGCGCTCTCCAGGTGTGCCCGGACGAACCACTGGAACAGCTCCAGCGACCGCAGATGCTCGATCAGCAGGTCCTGCGTCACCGGATCCGTCTTCTCGGTGGCGGCCACCGCCTCGCGATGGTCCTTGATGATCCCCGAGTAGACGACGTCCAGCGCGCCCAGGTGCTCGATCGCCTGCGCCCGTCCGACGGAGTAGTCCTCCCAGGTCCGCTCGGCGGTCAGGGCGCCCGGCGTACCCGTCGGGGAGCCGCCGAGCGTGGCGATGCGTTCCGCGGTGGCGTCGACCATCGAACGGACGGCCTCGACCTGCGGATCGAGCATTTCGTGGACGGCGATGAAATGCGGCCCCACGACATTCCAGTGCACATGCTTGAGGGTGAGTGCCAGGTCGTTGAGCGCATGCAGGCGGAGCCGCAGCCGCCCGATGACCTCTCCGCCTTCAGCTTCGGTCATGCCGGGAACGGTGTACTCGGGGGAATTGCTCGCTGCCACGGTGAAGTCTCCTTTCACCACAGGTGGGGTCTTCCTGTGGTGAAAATCCGCGTGCCCGGCAACTCCGCCCGAAAACACGCGCCCGCCCCGGGATTTCCCTTTCCCCCGTGCCCGCCTCTGCCTCCGCGGGCGGGCCCCGGACCGCGCGGCCGCACCGGACGCGGTCAGCGCTGGTTGTAGCGGTCGGCCGCCCGTTCGTTGAGGGCGCCGAGCACACTGCGCAACCGCCGGGCCGGCGGCTGCTCCCCGGCCGCGACCGCCCGGCCGTCGACGGTGCCGCGGGCGCCGTCGCGGGGCAGCACCCGGGCGACGGCCGACACCAGCCGGGTGGTGGTCACCGGCGCCAGCCCGTGTGCCCTGGCACCGAGCCTGGCGGCCGGTGTCAGCACGATGCGGGGACGCCGCCGTTGCAGCGCGCGCACGATGCGTTCGGCGGCCCGTTCGGCGTTCATGGACAGCACCGGGGCCCCGGCCAGCGCCGAGAACCAGGCGTACTCCCGGCGCCGGTCCCCGCCGAAGAGGGCATGGAGGTGCGACCCGGTGCGCATCAGGCCGGGGTGGACCGCGGTCACCGTGACGCCGTGCGCGCCCTCCTCGGCGTGCAGCCCCTCGGCCAGCGCGGCCACCGCCGACTTGGCGCAGGAGTACGGCAGCAGATGCGGCACCGCCAGCAGCCCCCCGACGGACCCGATGAGTGCCAGCCGGCCGCCGGCCGGGCTGCGCCGGAGGTGGGGGAGCGCGGCGAGGGCGGTGTTCAGGGCGCCGTGAAAGACGGAGTCCATCGCCTCCCGGAACCCGTCGGGGCCGAGCGCGTCGGCCGGACCGACCTGGATGATGCCGGCGTTGGCGATGACGATGTCCAGCCCGTCGTGGGCCCTGGCGATCTCCGCGAGGCGGTCCTGCAGCGCGGCCCGGTCCCGCACATCGCACACCACCCCGTGCACCGTGCCGCCGCGCCACTGGGCCAGTCTGCCGACGGCCCGGCCGAGTTCGGCCTCGTCCCGGGCCAGCAGCACGACATCACAGCCGCGCCGCAGCAGTTGGCGGGCCAGGAGCAGCCCGAGCCCCCGCGAGCCGCCGGTGACGACGGCGGTGAGCCCTTCGATCGAGGGAGCGGCCGGAAGCACACGCATGACGATTCCTTCCCTTGGGGCCGGCCAACTCAGCCCGCGCCGGGCAGCCGTACCCGGACGGTGCCCTCCCCGTCCACGCTCACCTGGAAGGACGGCTGGGGAGCGGTGGCCGGGCCACGGACATTGGCGCCGTCCGACAGCCGGAAGGTGCTGCCGTGCCACGGGCACACCACGCAGCCCTCGGTGACCGTGCCCTGTGTGAGGGGCCCCGAGAGGTGGCTGCACCGTCCGGCGAGGACATGGATGTGCCCGCCCGCCAGGCGGACCACCAGCAACGGGACCTCGCCCAGCTCCCGGCGCACCGCCTCGCCGACCGGGAAGTCCTCGACCCTGCCGATCGGGTGCCAGCCCTCGTCCAGCAGATGCGGCACCGGCTGCGCCTTGTTGGCACCCGCGGCCTGCCGGTAGGCGAGGTGCCCGCCGAGCATGCCGCCGGTCCCGGCCGCGCACAGCCCCGCGAACCCGAGCACCTTGCCCCGTACCGTGTGGCCGCGGCCGCGATGCACCCAGGACCGCGCGTACAGCCCGACGGCCACGGCGATCGACGCCGCGTGCACCAGTCCCGTGCGCATCTGGTCCTCGTGCTGCTCGGCCCAGTCCACCCAGCCGGCCCACGCCGCCGGTACGGCCGCAAGGATGCCCACCCCCACCAGGAGGCGGGCACCGCGCCGGGTCCCCGGGACGGCGTCCAGCACCGCGGCGGACAGCCAGGCGCCCAGGGGTACCTGTACCAGGGCGGGATGCAGCGGATGGCCGATCGGCAGGCCGTGCAGCACATCGCGGCAGCGGCCCAGGGGCAGGCCGCGCACCACCCGCCGCAACGGGCCGGTCAGCGCATCCAGCTTCTCCAGGCGGCCCAGTGCGTCCAGGGACGCCACACAGGTTTCCGCGGCCCGGGCGGCGGCCCCGGTTGCCGCGGCCCCTGTTGCGGTGGCGCCGCCCGCCGCGAGAGCCGTGAAGGACGCCGCTCTCATTCCTCTTCCTCCCCTTCGTCTTCCTCCTCCTCGTCGAGGTTGTCCTCGTCCTCGTACTCCTCGTCGGGCTCTTCCTCTTCCTCCTCGTCGCCCTCTTCGCCTTCGGCCTCCTCGTCCTCGTACTCCTCCTCGCCGTCCTCGTCCTCGTAGCCCTCGGCCTCTTCGTCTTCGGTCTCTTCGCCCTCGGCCTCTTCTTCCTCGATGGCCTCTTCATGGCTCCGAACGACCTCGCCGTCGCGGATTTCCCCGCGCCAGCCCTCGGGCTCCTCGTCGGTAAGGGTGACGTAGCGCTGGAAGTGCTTGAAGTCCAGGCGCAGCCGGCGTCCCTGGGCCCGCCAGATGTTCGCGGTCTTCTCGAAGAATCCGGAGGCGTAGTACTCGACGACCAGCACAATGCGGGTCAGGTTGGGCCCCAGTTCGTGAAAACTGACGGCACCCCGGGTCGATCCCTTGGCGCCCTCCGAGGTCCAGATGATGCGTTCGTCGGGCACCTGCTCCTGGACCGTCGCTTTCCAGCCCCGGGTCGAGAAGGCGACCTTGGCCTTCCAGTCACTGGTCGTCTCGTCGTGCAGCGACACATTGCGGACACCCTTGGTGAAGCCGCTGAACTTCTCGTACTGCGTCCAGTGGTCGTAGGCGAAGCGCAGGGGCACCCCGATATCCAGGACTTCGATGATATTGGTGACCTTCTTGTCCCCCGATTTGCGTTTCTTGCTGCCGAAGAGGCCCTTGGCCTTGTCCACCACGGTGTCCTTGACGTTCGCCGCGGTCCCCTTCATGGCGGCTTTGACGGGGGAGTCGCCGCCGAGGAGATTGCCCGCGATCTTGGACAGCGATCCGCCGTTCTCGGCGACATCGGTGAGCTGGTCCGTCACATCCATCAATTTGTCGCCGGCCCGCTCGGCCAGATTCCCCACCCATTTCGTGGCGTAGTCGCCGAGTTCACTGCGCAGTCGATCGATTCCCGAGTCCGCGTTGTCCCGTCCCGTCTTGGCCATGACCGGTTACCTCCGGCGCTCGGTGCGCGATGATGTCTTCTTGGCGGTCTTCTTCGCAGCGGGGGCTGCCTTCTTTCCTGCGGCAGTCTTCTTCGCAGTGGCTTTCTTGGCGGGCGCCGCTTTCTTCGCGGCGGTCTTCTTGGCTGCCGTCTTCTTCGCCGCGGTCTTCTGTGCCGCGGCCTTCTTCGCCGGAGCCGTCTTCTTGGCCGGGGCCTTCCCGGCGGTCTTCTTCGCCGCCGTCTTCTTGGCTGCCGTCTTCTTGGCCGCCGTTTTCTTCGCGGCGGTCTTTTTCGCGGGTGCCGTCTTCTTGGCGGCCGTCCGTCCCGCGGCAGCCTTCGTCGCGGCCGTCTTCTTGGCCGCGGTCTTCCCGGCGGACTTCTTGGCCGGCGGCCGCTGTGCGCCCTTCTTCGCCGGGGCGCCCCGTTTCGCCTCCGACGCACGCTTCCGGGGCTCCGGCTTCGCGGCGGCCCGCGGGGTGCGCCGGGCCGGCCGCTCCTCGGGCTCTTCCTCCGGCTCCTCTTCCTCCTCTTCCTCCTCTTCCTCCTCTTCTTCCTCGCCCTCGTACTCCTCCTCCGGCTCCTCCTCCGGCTCCTCCTCTTCCTCGTGCTCGTCCTCCTCGTACTCGCCTTCGGGCTCCTCGCCCTCTTCTTCCTCGTCGTACGCGTCCTCCCCCTCGTCCCCCTCCTCCTCTTCCTCCTCCGGCTCCAGCCCGATGCCATCGAGCTGGAGAGACCGTTCGTGGAGAGTGTCGGCGAGCGTCGTCAGGCGGCGGTTGGCGGCCGTCGTCAAGGCCTTCCGGCCGGCGTCCATCACTTCCCCGCGCAGTTGGTCACCCAGCTCCGCGACCTGGGGGATCTCGCCGAGCTTGCGCATCCCCTGGACCACGAGCTGGCGTGGTTCAAGCCCGAATTGGCGTCCGGCGATATAGGACGCCACGGTGAGCGCGAACCGGCCCTTCTTCGTACGGCCCAGCACATAACCGCCGGCAAGTGCGGCGGCCAGCAGGACCTTGGACGTGTCATTCATGGGTGCGACACCCTCTCCCGGACTTGCGGCGGATCGGCGTTCGTGCAAGGGCCGCCGCCACGGTGCGGCACGGTTCTGCCCCTGTCTCCAGAGTGATCGGTGTCCGCACCGGCGCATCTCGAACGGTCCGAAAGGCTCCGTGCGGTCACCCTGAGGAGGCGTCCGGTCCTGCTGCGTGGCGAGGCGTACGGGGGCACGGCGCACAGCGGCGGCGGCGTCACGGCAGGTGTGCGGGCGCCGGGCAACCGACCTACGCTCGGACTATGCGGGGAACACGCCGTGCGCCGTCTTGTATGGGAGTAGGGGGAGCGCGGTGTGTTCGCCGGCGCCGGGCGTCGGTGCGCCTGTCGGCGGTGGCCGCGTTGGCGGCGCTGCTCGCCGGGTTCGCGGGAACCCCGGCCGCCGCGGCAGCCGATGATCCGGACTTGACGTCCTTCTACCAGCAGAAACTGTCCTGGGCGCCCTGCGGCAAGGATCTGCAGCACGGTGCGCGGAGTGACGGCACCGGTCAGCCACCCGGCTTCCGCAAGCGGCTGGAGTGCGCCCGGCTGAGGGTCCCACAGGACTACCGCAACCCCGGACAGCACACGATGCAGGTCCAGCTGATCCGGCTGAAGGCGACCGGGCCCGGCAAACGGATCGGCTCCCTGGTGCTCAACCCCGGCGGACCGGGTGCTTCCGGCGTCAACTACCTGACCGACAGCGGGAGCGCCTTCGCCCGGCTGGGGCAGCGCTACGACCTCGTGAGCTTCGATCCGCGCGGCACCCGCCATACCGACCCGGTCTCCTGCGGCAGCAAGCTCGCGCCACCCGGCAAGGGCGCCGACGACAGCCTTGCCGCGAAGGAGAAGCGCATCAACGACGCCTGCGGCCGCTACTCCGGTGGGCTGCTGCGGTGGGTCGGCACCCCTGATGTCGCCCGGGACATGGACGTCCTGCGCGCCGCGGTCCACGACGACAAGCTCAACTACCTGGGGTTCTCGTACGGCACCAGGCTCGGGGCGGTCTACGCCCACGAGTTCCCGCACAAGGTCGGCCGGATGGTCCTGGACAGCGTCGAGGACCCGACCAAGAACCAGTGGCAGACCGCGCTGTCCCAGGCCCGGGGGTTCCAGCGGGCGCTGGACGACTTCGCCGCCGACTGCGTCCACCGGCCGGACTGCGCGCTGGGCACCGATGAGCACAAGGCGCAGGATCAACTGCGCGCTTGGTACCGGGAGTTGGGCGAGCAGCCGATGAAGGCGAAGGGGGAGACGGTGGATGAGACCACCTATGTGTACGCCTTGCGTGAGGCCCTGTACAGCAGGAGCGACTGGCCGGCGCTGCGGCAGGCCCTGTCGCAGCTGCGGACCGGAGACGCCTCGGGGATCCTCCGCCTGAGTGACGCGGGGGGCAGCAGCGCCGCCCGTGCCCCCGGCGTCCCGGCACGGCGGGTCGGCCAGGACGACCTGCCGTCACAGGATCAGCTGGCCCTGCGGGCGATCTCCTGCCGGGACACCACGGAACGCTACGGTGAGCGCGATTACCCCCGGGCGGAGCGCGAACTCACCAAGGCCTCCCCGCTCTTCGGCCCGGACATCGCCCCGACCCTGCTGGACTGCTACTCCTGGCCCGTTGCGGGCGACGACGCCTCCCGGGACGTCGCGGCGCCCGATGCGCCGCCGATTCTGCTCGTCGCGACCACCAACGATCCGGCGACCCCCTACCAGGGTGCCTTCAACATGGCCCGTGAGCTGGGCAATTCCAGCACCGTGCTGACCTTCCGCGGGGAGGGGCACGCCGCCTACACCACCGGCGACCCCTGCGTGCAACGCCATGTGGACGACTTCCTGCTGGACGGCACGCTGCCGAAGGGGAAGATCTCCTGCGGCTGAGGGCCGTACCGGTGAAGAGCCGTCCCGGTGAAGGGCCGTGCCGGTCTGTACCGGTGACGGACCGTACCGGCGGCGGTGAAGCGACCCTCCGTCCCGGCTACCTGTAGTAGCGGTTGTCCTCGACGTCGACGACGGGCGCGCCGGGGGACGGCGGCTGGGTACGCCGCCGCTTCAGGATGCTCACATACGTGGCGATGCCGATGATGCCGACGATCATCATGATGATCCCCACCAGGTCGACGTTGATTCCCGCTATGTGCCAGTCCACCGCGAACGTGAGGATGGCCCCCACCGCGAGCAGACCGATGCACCCGCCGATACCCATGGCGTCAGCCTCCCTAACTGTCCGGCCGGTAAGGCCTGTTGAGGGAGCGCGTACCCCGGGGCGGTTGCCTTATGTGCGCTGCGGGGCGGGGCGGCGGTGGTCCGCTCCGGGAGCGGGGCTCAGCCGGCCCGCCGCCCGCCCCCGCTCGCGCTCTTCTTCGCCGGGGCCGCCTTCTTGGTAGGGGTCTTCTTGGTCGCGGCGGTCTTGGTCGCCGCGGTCTTGGTGGCGGCGGACTTCTTCGCCGCCGTCTTCTTCGCCGCCGTCTTCTGCGCCGCTGCCTTTTTCGTCGTGCTCTTCTTCGTGGTGCGGCCCGAACCGGCGCGTCCGCCCGACGAGCCCCCGGCACCCTCGTCCTCGTCCTCGCCTCGGGACCTCCTGGCCGCGCGGACGCTGTCCTGGAGGGCCGCCATCAGGTCCATCACCTGCCCGGTCGGCTGCTCCTCGCCGGCCGGGAACTCCGGCTCGCGATGCGCCAGCTTCGCCGCCACGATCTCTTCGAGCGCTTCACGGTAGTGATCGTGCACGTCGTCCTCCGACAACTCGCCGAAGGAATCCATCAGCGTCTCGGCGGCCGCCACCTCGGCCGGGGCGACCTCCGTCTGCCGCTCGGGCAGCACCCCGTCCAGCGAGCGGATCTGGTGCGGCCACAGCAGCACCTGCATGACCAGCGCACCCTCCACCGGGCGGATCATGGCCAGCGTCTCCCGCCCGTGCAGGGCGATCTTGCCGAGCCCGACGCGCTGATGCCGCTCCATCGCCTCGCGCAGCAGGGCGTAGGGCTTGGCCGCGGCGGGGCTGTCGATCCCCAGGTAGTACCCCTTGCCCATCTGCAGCGGGTCGATGTCACCGCCGGCGACGAAGGCCAGGATCGTCAGCGTCTTCGCGGTCGGCAGCGGCAGTGCGTCCAGATCGTCGTCGCTCAGCGGTACGACGGTGTCGCCGCCCTCGGGCTTGTAGCCCCGGCCGATCTCGTCCGGGGTGATCTCGACGCCTTCCAGCGAGCAGACGGGCTGATTGCGCACCCGGCCGCCGTCCGCCGTATGGATGCGCACAAAGCTGACCGACGTGGAGCTGTCCGTGGCGTTGTACGCGGCGACCGGGATCGTGACCAGGCCGAAGCTGATGGAGAACTTCGCCGTGGGGCGCATGAGGGCCGCCTTCATCGGAGCCATTCGGCACCATGCTAGGCGGGGCGGACGAAGGGTACATCCCAGGCACATCCGGATGCATCCATCCGGCGGCGGCCCGTCCCGTGCCCCGGCCCCCGGCGGTGTGCTCGGACAGCTTCCGTCGCCGGATACCTCCCGGCGCCGGATACCTCCCGCTGCCCGGCCCCTCCGCGCCCGGCTGCCTCCCGCCCGCTCAGGAGGACGCGGCCGCGACCCGCCCGCTGTGGACCGCCTCCCCGAGCGCCTGGTGATCGAGTTCGTTGCGGTCCGCGTAGCGCTCCGCGAACCGCGCCAGCGCCTCCTCGAAGACCGTGCCGCTGCCGAGATAGGCACCGATCGCGATCCGGTCGCCGGACCTGGCGTGCGCGCGGGCCAGGGTGGCCCCGCAGCGTACGGCGAACCGCCGCATACCCGTCGGCACCATCGCATCCGTCGGCATGATGCCCTTCCAGTCACGCAACTGGCGTACGTAGAAGTCGCGTGGGCGCCCGTCGATGCCGGTGGTCCGCGCCCAGCCGAGGAAGATGTCGCCGGCGGCCTGCATCAGCCGCTGGCCGGCCGCCACGCGTTCGCCCTGATGGGGGTAGAGGCTCGGCCCGGCGTAGGCGGCGAGCACGGAATCGTCGGCCTCCTTGGCCTGCAGCAGCAGCGGGTCGTCCGTGTCCTTGCCGAGCAGCAGCACGATCCAGCAACGGGTGCCCACACTGCCGACACCGACGACCTTGCGCGCCACGTCGACGACCCGGTACTGCTCCAGCAGCCGCCGGTGATCCGAACGCAGCGTGCGGCCGTAGTCCTGGACCAGCCCGCGGATCTGGTCCGTCAGCTGGTCGCGTTCGACATCCGGCAGCAGATCGGCCAGCGGCACGATCAGCGGCGGGTCGGCGGCGAACCGCACCTGGCCGCCGCTCCTCCGGGTCAGCTTGCGATACGCCTGCACGGTGTCGTGCGTACGGGCCTCCGCGATGGCGCGGGCCAGCCCCGCCCGGCCTCTGCTGCGCAGCTCATGCGCTTCCTCGGCCTCCACCTCGGCCATATCGGCATGGGCGTACCAGACCTCCAGGGTGCGCATCTCCGCGTAGCGGCGCATCTGTTCGCGGTAGGACGCGCCGGCGGCCCGGACGATGCCATTCCGTACCTTCTCGGGGAAGCCGTTCCCGCGTCCCGCGATGGCGAAGCTGGCCGCCAGCCGTTTGACGTCCCACTCCCACGGACCGGGCAGGGTCTCGTCGAAGTCGTTGATGTCGAACATCAGATGGCGTTCGGGGGAGGCCAGCAGCCGGAAATTCAGCAGATGGGCGTCCCCGCAGAGCTGGGTCCGCAGCCCCGTGGACGGCGTCGTGGCCAGGTCCGCCGCCATGATGGCGGCGGCCCCGCGGTAGAAGCGGAAGGGCGACTCCAGCATCCGCCCGTAGCGCAGGGGCACCAACTCCGGTACCCGCAGGGCCGACTGCCGTTCGATGATGTCCACCGGATCGGCACGGGAAGCCGAGGGGCTGAACTCCGCATGACACGAGCGGGGCACTTCGGAGCGAAGTGCCCTGCCCTGTTCCGCGCGTTCCTGCGGGGTGGGTACGGAGGCCATGGCCGGGGCCGGATTCCGGTGGTTCAGGTCACCGGGCGGCCGCGGCGCGATGGTGGTTGTCCGTACACAGCGCCCAGATGATGAAGATGTCGATGGCGACCAGCACGATGGCCCAGAACGGGTAGTGGGGGATCCACAGGAAGTTCGCCAGCGCGCCGAGGCCCGCCAGGATGACACCGATCACCCGCGCCCACATCGCCCCGGTGGCGAGCAGTGCGACACCCGCGAGGAGGATGATGATGCCGAGGATGAGGTGGATCCAGCCCCAGCCCGTGAGGCTGAAGGAGAACACGTAGTTCCGCGTGGTGACGAAGAGGTGGTCCTGCGCGATGGCGGAGATGCCCTCCAGGAAGGCCATGGCGCCACCGAAGATCATCAGTACTGCGGCGAACGCTGTCCATCCGCTCACGCTCTGCTTCTGCGTGGCCATGGGTCACTCCTCACTTGAGAAACCTGGCCGTCCGAAACGGACCTGCCGACCGTCGATACAGCAAAACCACGTTTACACAGGTACCGATCAGCCGCATGTCAGGGATGTTCGAAGGCCTGGAGCACCCCGGCCACCGCAAAGCACAGCGCTCCCGTGAGGGTCCCCCAATTGGCGACACCGACGCTGACCAGGCTGTCGGTCTCCGGCCGGGTGAATGCGGCCACCGCGGACACCATGAAGAGCACGGAGCCGAGCTGATTGACCGCGACGATCCACCAGCCGAGGCTGCGCCGGTGGAGGCACAGCAGGCGATGGCAGCCCTCGACGACCGCCAGCTGCCCGGAAATCAGGAACAGCAGGCAGCCGATCATGTCGGGCGCCCAGACCAGCCGGTTCATCTGCTGGGCCGTGAGCCCCTGCAGAAACGAATCCAGCAGATTGATGCCGAACACCAGCGTCCCGGCGAACAGCAGGAAGGTGGTCAGCCAGTCGATCCGGCCCGGTTCGTAGCTCCACCAGCGGAAACGGTGCGTGGTCAGCGCTCCCGCCGTACTCTCCCGGCGCGGTGCGTTGATGGCCTGCACGAGTGAGGCATAGCCGCCGAGGGTGAAGAACACGCCACCGACGAAGTAGATCGTGGCGGTCACGGTCGGCCGCTCGGAGCTGAACTGGGCGAGTGCCGCACCGAGGGCGAACAGCGCCCCGCCGAGAAGGAAGGAGACCGCGGCGATGCTGTTGAGCCTGCGCAGCCGGACCAGTGCCGGGGCGTCGGCGCGCCGCGCACTGGTGCGAGTGGCCCCGGCGGGCCGCACCGCGAGCGTCCCGCGCTTGCGGGCCGCCCGCGACTCCCAGATGGCGGTGCCGCCTGCCGCGAGGCGCCAGGTCAGCCGGGTGGTGAACGGTCCCGCACCCTCGGCGCGCTCCTCAAAATGGCCCACCTGCCGAGCCTAACGATCCCGTACGGGAATGCCGGTAGGGCCTCGTCAGGTCTTCGTGCCGGTGCCCGGGGCGGGAACCGGACCGGGCGCGGGGCCCGGCTCCGGTCCCGGTGTCGGCGGCGCGGGGTGTGGCGGGACCGGGTCCGGTTCGGGCTCCGGCACCGGCGGGGGCACCGGATCGGGCCCCGGGGCGGGGACGGGGCCGGGCGCCGGGCCCGGGGTGGGTCCTGGCGGTCCGGGCCCCGGGCCCGGTGTGGGCGGTACCGGATCCGGATGGGCGGGCCCTGGCGGTCCTGGTGGCTGTCGCACCGTCATGTGCTCCTCACGCGTCTCTCCTCGGCGGGCGGGTGGGCGCCGCACACGCGCTCCGCGCGGCATGCTGCTCTCCTTGCCGGTCCTGCGCCGACCATGCGAAGCGGTCCCCACGAGCGGCGCTCGTGCGAAGCGCTCCCCACGGACCGCGACCATGCGAAGCGCTGCCCACGGTCCCGGCTGCCCGGCCTACGTCCCCACTCTGCGACGGCGGAGGGCGCTCGGCGAGGCGGGAAGCGAACGGGCGCAGCGCCGCGTACCCCGTCACCCGGACGCGCGAGCGTACGACGGCCGGGAGTGGGTAACCCCGCCGCATGAACGCCACGGACTCCGGCACGCGCGCGAACCCGGCCAAGGAAACGGCCGCGGACACGGACACGGTGCGTGCGGGCCGGCGCACGGTGGAGATCCACCGGCCGGACAAGGTGCTGTTCCCTGACGACGGTCTGACCAAGGCCGATGTCGTCGGCTACTACCGCCGGGTGGCCGCATCGATGCTCCCGCAGCTGCGGGGGCGTCCGCTGATGCTGGAGCGGCTTCCGGAGGGCCTGGGCGGCCCGCAGTTCATGCAGAAGGACACCCCGGACCACTACCCCGACTGGATCCGGCGGGCGCGGGTCGCCAAGGAGGGCGGCAGCGTCACCCATACCGTCTGCGACGACAAGGCGACCCTCCTCTTCCTCGCCGACCAGGCATGTCTCACCTTCCACCGCTGGCTGTCGCGAGCCGGCCGGCCCGGCCATCCGGACCGGCTGGTGTTCGACCTGGACCCGCCCGGCCCGGACTTCGAGGCCGTACGGGAGGCGGCCCGGCAGCTCTGCGCACTGCTCGATGAGCTCGGCCTGCCGTCCTTCCTGATGACCACCGGGTCGAAGGGACTGCATGTCACCGTCCCGCTGGACGGCACCGGTGACTTCGACGCGGTACGCGGCTTCGCCCAGGAGGTGGCGCAGGTGCTGGCAGAGCGTCATCCGGACCGCCTGACCACCGCCGTACGCAAGAAGTCCCGCGGCGACCGGCTCTACCTCGATGTGCAGCGCAATGCCTATGCGCAGACGGCCGTCGCCCCGTGGTCGCTGCGGCCCCGGCCGGGCGCCCCGGTCGCCGCGCCGATCAGCCGGAAGCAGCTCGATGACCCCCAACTCACGGCGCAGAGCTGGTCGTTGAGGGATGTCGCCGGCGTTCTGGAGCAGGCGGGGTCGCGGCCGTGGTCCGGGGTGCCGGCCCGTGGGCGTTCGCTGAATCCGGCACGGAGGCGGCTGAACGCCTTGCGGTGAGGGGGTGGGGTGGATGGTGAGCGGGGCCGGAGCGCCGGGCGGCGCCCCGGCGGTGGCCCCGCACGCCTCACCTCTCCCGCGCCGCCCCGTCCTGCCCGGACCTGCTGTCCTGCCCCGGCCCGTCGTCCTGCCGGGGCTCGCCGTCCACCGCCCGGTCCAGCCGCCGCCGCTCCTGCCGGGCGCGTTCCCGGTCCCCCGACGAGGCGTCCGTGACGTCCAGGAAGACCTGGTCGGCGAGCGGCCATTTCTCCCGGATGGTTCTCTTCAGCCGTACCAGGACCTCCTCGACCTCCTCGCTGTCCAGCCCGCCGACGAGATCGACACGGGCCGCGACCAGCGTCGACCGGGTCCCCAGCCGCATCGACAGCAAAGTGGCCACGGTGTCGATCTCCGGCTGCTGCGCCAGGAACGTCAAAAGGGCCCGGCGCAGGGCCGGGTCGGCGGCCTCACCGGTGATCTGGCCGCGTGATTCCTTCGCGAGCTGGTAGGCGACGAACACCAGCAGCGCACCGATGAGCATGGACGCCCAGGCCTCCCACTGGACCTCGCCGGTGATCATGTGCAGTCCCAGGCCGGCCATGGCGAGCACCACGCCGAAACAGGCCGTCGAGTCCTCGGCCAGCACCGTCCGCAACGCGGGGTCGTCGGCCGAGCGGATCGCCTCCCGGATGCTCCGGCCGGTCTGCCGTGCTTGTCCGGCCACCTGCAGCAGGGCGCGGACCAGTGAGGAGCCCTCGGCGACCAGCGCGACCGCCAGCACGACGAGGCCGACGACATACCCCGTATGGCTCTCCGAGCTGCCCGAGCGCAGTGCCTCGATGCCCTGGAAGACGGAGAAACAGCCGCCCATGACGAAGATGCCGACGGCGGCGAGCAGGGACCAGAAGTACCGCTCCTTCCCGTAGCCGAAGGGGTGTTTGCTGTCGGGCGCGCGCGTGCTGCGCTTGAGTGAGGCCAGCAGAAAGATCTCGTTGAGGCTGTCGGCCACCGAGTGGGCGGCCTCGGAGAGCAGCGCGGGCGAGCCCGCGAACAGCCCGCCGAGCAGCTTGGCGAGGGCGATCACCAGATTGGCGCCGAGCGCCACGAAAACGGTGACCGCGGTCCGGCCGTCCTCCTGGTCCTTGCCCTCCTCCTGGTCCGGTCGGCCGGTGGAGTGATGCGCGCTCTCAGCGTGCCGGGACAAGCGGGACCTCCCCGTCGTCGGTTGCCGTCAGTCCGCCCAGGTCCAGTCGGCGACCTCCGGCAGATCGGTGCCGTGCTCCCGGATCCAGGCGTGGTGGCGGGTACGGACGTCCGCCATCGCCTGCCGCAGCGCGACGGCGCGCACCCCGAGGCCCGGGACCCGGTCGATCACATCCATCACCAGCCGGTACCGGTCGAGATCGTTGCGCACGACCATGTCGAAGGGCGTGGTCGTGGTGCCCTCCTCCCGATAGCCGCGGACGTGCAGGTTCGCATGGCCGACGCGGCGGTAGCAGAGCCGGTGGATCAGCCACGGGTAGCCGTGGTAGGCGAAGATGACCGGCTTGTCGCGGGTGAACAGGGCGTCGTACTCGGGGTCGGGCATGCCGTGCGGGTGCTCTCCGGACGGCAGCAGCCGGGCCATGTCGACGACGTTGACCACCCGCACCGACAGCCCCGGCAGCTGCCGGCGCAGCAGGGAGGCCGCCGCCAGGGTCTCCTGCGTGGGCACGTCCCCGGCACAGGCCAGCACCACATCGGGCTCGCCATTGCCGTCCTCGGTGCCCGCCCATTCCCAGGCACCGGCGCCGCGCGCGCAGTGGGCGCGGGCCTCGTCCAGGCTGAGCCAGTCGAAGCCCGGCTGTTTACCGGCCACGATCACATTGACGTAGTCGCGGCTGCGCAGCGCATGATCGGCCACCGCGAGCAGGGTGTTGGCGTCCGGTGGCAGATAGACCCGGACCACCTCCGGGCTCTTGTTGAGGATGTGGTCGACGAAGCCGGGGTCCTGGTGCGAGAAGCCGTTGTGGTCCTGCCGCCAGACGTGGGAGGTCAGCAGGTAGTTCAGGGAGGCGATGGGGCGCCGCCAGGGCAGCCGGCGCGCGGTCCGCAGCCATTTGATGTGCTGGTTGACCATGGAGTCGACGATGTGCGCGAACGCCTCGTAGCTGGAGAAGAGCCCGTGCCGGCCGGTGAGCAGATAGCCCTCCAGCCAGCCCTGGCACAGATGCTCGGAGAGCACCTCCATGACCCGGCCATCGTGCGCAAGGTGCTCGTCGGTGTCGAGTGTGGTGCCCTGCCAGGCCTTGCCGGTGGTGTCGTAGAGCGCTTCCAGGCGGTTCGACGCGGTCTCGTCGGGGCCCACGACACGGAAGTCGCGGCGCTCGGCGGTGGCCTCCATGACCGCTGCCAGCAGCCCGCCCAGCACCCGGGTCGGCTCGTGCAGTGTGCTGCCGCGCTTGCCGACCTCCACCGCATACCGCTCCAGCGGCGGGACGGGCAGATCGCGCAGCAGCAGACCGCCGTTGGCATGCGGTGAGGCGCCCAGCCGGCGCGACCCCTCGGGCACACAGGCGAGTACCTCGGGCCGCGGCCGGCCCTCGTCGTCGAACAGCTCCCGCGGGCGGTACGAACGCAGCCACTCCTCCAGCTGCCGCAGATGCCCCGCGTTGTCGCGTACGCCGGGCAGCGGTACCTGGTGGGCGCGCCAGGTCCCTTCGACCGGCTGCCCGTCGACCTCGTGCGGACCGGTCCAGCCCTTGGGCGTACGGAGCACGATCATGGGCCAGCGGGGGCGCTCCGTCACGCCTTCGGTGCGGGCCCGGCGCTGGATGACGGCGATCCGGTCCAGTGCGCCGTCCATGGCGGTGGCCAGCGCCTGATGGACCGTCGCCGGGTCGTCGCCGGCGACGTGGATCGGCTCGTGACCGTAGCCGCGCAGCAGGGCGTCCAGCTCGTCCCGCGGGATCCGGGCGAGCACCGTCGGGTTGGCGATCTTGTAGCCGTTGAGGTGCAGCACGGGCAGCACCGCGCCGTCGTGCACCGGGTCCAGGAACTTCGTGGCGTGCCAGGACGCCGCGAGCGGCCCCGTCTCCGCCTCGCCGTCACCGACCACACAGGCGACGAACAGCTCCGGGTTGTCGAACGCGGCGCCGTAGGCATGGGTGAGGGAGTAGCCCAGCTCGCCGCCCTCATGGATCGATCCCGGAGTCTCCGGGGCGACATGGCTCGGCACCCCGCCGGGGAACGAGAACTGCCGGAAGAGCCGGGCCATCCCCTCGCCGTCCCGGGTGACATCGGGGTAGGTCTCGGAGTACGTGCCGTCCAGCCAGGAGTTGGCCACCACGGCCGGACCGCCGTGCCCCGGCCCCCACACGCACAGGGCGTCCAGCTCACGGGCCTTGATGACGCGGTTGAGGTGGGTGTGCACCAGGTTCAGGCCGGGCGAGGTGCCCCAGTGGCCCAGCAGCCGCGGTTTGATGTGCTCGGGCCGCAGCGGGGCGGTCAGCAGCGGATTGGCCATCAGATAGATCTGTCCGGCGGACAGATAGTTGGCGGCCCGCCAGTGGGCGTCGAGACGGTGCAGCTCGGCGGCGTCGAGGGGCCCCGGTGCGGGCGGTTCCCCGCTCGTCCCCGGCCCTGCCGAGTTCTCCGTACCGTGCATGCTCATCTCCCTGTCACGGTCGCGTGCATCGGGTGTTCACCGCGTGCGCAGTGCGGGCGGCAGCCCGGCCCCGGGCCCGGTGACGAGGACCGGATCGCCCAGCCGGCCAGCCCCCTCCGTGTACCCGACATGCACCCTGCGATGCACCGTGCCGGGGGAGGACAGGGCGGGCGAGTGGGGGTGTGCCGTTCAGTCGGGCGGCTCGGGGGCCGGGTGCTCGCCCGGTTCCGCGCCGGGCGGCTCGCCGGGGCCGGGCTCCTCCGGGTCCGGCTCGGCGGGACCCGGCTCGTGGGGCACCGGGTGCGGATCGCTCGGCACCGGCTCGGGGCCCCTGGGCGGCGGTTCGCTGGTCATGGCATGGACGGTCGTCAGGGTCATGTCGCTCTCCTTCGTCCCCATCCTCCGTCCGATGCCCGTGGTCGGCCCGTTCAGGAAGTCCGTCGGCGGATCCCTCAGTACACGTCGCGGACATAGCGCTTCTCGGCCCCGAGCTGCTTGACGTAGCCGGCCGCCGCCTCCTCCGCCATGCCGCCGTGGGCGACGGCGATGTCCCGCAGCGCACGGTCGACGTCCTTGGCCATCCGGGACGCATCGCCGCACACATAGAAATGGGCGCCGTCCTGGAGCCAGGACCACAGCTGGGCGCCGTGTTCGCGCATCCGGTCCTGGACGTAGACCTTGGCGCGCTGGTCGCGGGAGAAGGCGGTGTCCAGACGGGTGAGCAGCCCGTCATCGCACAGCCGGCCCAGTGCCTCCTCGTGGTAGAAGTCCGTGGCCCGGCGCTGCTCGCCGAAGAAGAGCCAGTTGGGGGCGCGGTGGCCGCGGGCCCGCCGCTCCTCGAGGAAGCCGAGGAAGGGCGCGACGCCGGTGCCAGGTCCCACCATCACCATCGGGGTGGCCGGATCGGCCGGCGGCCGGAAGTGGGCGGCGCGCTGGACGAACACCGGCACCGGGCACCCGGGCTCGGCATCGGCAAGGAAGGTGGAGGCGACGCCCTTGCGCGGGCGGCCCTGACGGTTTTCGTAGCGGACCACGGAGACCGTCAGCCGGACCAGGGCGGGGTCGGTCAGCGGGCTCGACGAGATGGAGTACAGCCGTGGCTGCAGGCGGGTGAGGACGTTCGCCCACTCCGCCGCACCGGCCCGCACCGGGTGTTCGGCGAGGACGTCGACGGCCTGCCGGCTCCAGGCCCACTGGGCCAGCTCGCCCTTGTTGTCCGGCCGCAGCAGCTTCTTCAGGACCCGGTCACCGGTGCGTTCGGCGATCAGCCGGAGGAGCCCGGGGGTGATCCGGGCGATGTCGAGATGGCGGTGCAGGGCCTCGCCCAGCGGCACTGTACCGAGGCCCGCGAGGTCGATGGCGGCGGCGGGATCGAGGCCGGTGACGGCCAGCCACTCCGCGACGAGGTCCGGGCAGTTCCGCGGCAGCACGCCGAGCGCGTCGCCGGCCTCGTAGTCCAGGGGCGGGCCGTCGCCGTCGCGGGTGTCGAAGGTGAACTGCCGTACCTCCTTGGTGGCCCCGGGGCGGCTGAGCAGCTGATTGCCGACGAGGCGGACGGTGGCGGGCGCGGCCTTGGAGGGGCGGGCCGGGGCCGGGGCGGCGGGAGCCGGGGTGGCCCCGGGGACGAGAGCCGCGGGGGCCTGGGGCCCGGCGGTGCCGGTGGCCGCCTCTTCGCCCGCCTCGTCGCCCTGCTCCGTGCCGGACTCCAAAGCCGTGAGGACCTGGTCGAGCCACTGCTCCGCCGGCTGCTCGTAGTCCGGTTCGCAGTCCGTGCGCGGCGCCAGCCGCTCCGCGCCCAGCTCGGCGAGCCGGGCGTCGAGGCGGCGGCCGTGGCCGCAGAAGTCGTCGTACGAGGAATCGCCCAGCGCGAGGACGGAGTAGCGCACACCGTCCAGCCGCGGGCTGTCCGGCGCGTTCAGGGTCTCCCAGAAGCCCGCCCCGTTGTCGGGGGCGTCGCCGTCGCCGAAGGTGCTGGTGACCAGGAGCAGATCGGCGCCGCGGGGCAGGGTGGCCGGTGCGCTGTCGGCCATGCTCAGCAGCGTCGCCTCCCGCCCGCTGCCCTGCAGCCGCCGGGCCGTGTCGGCGGCGGCCTCTTCCGCGTTGCCGGTCTGCGAGGCCCACAGGACCAGGACCGTACGGGCGGGCGGGGCGTCGGCCCCTTCCGCGGTGTCCGCCGGGCTCGCCGCCGTCGCCGGCCGGGTGTCCGGTGCCCGCGAGAACATCCCGGCCAGCACGCCGTTGACCCAGAGCGCGCGCTCCGGAGCGAAGGGGGCGTGGGAGGGCAGGACGGGCGTGCCGGCGGTGGTGCCGGAGCCCAGCCCGGCGAGGAAGCCGGACAGGTAGCGGCGTTCGTGGTCGGCCAGCTCCGGCGGGGCACCGCCGCCGAGCTGGAACACGTCGGCCAGCACCGCCACCGCCCCCTGGGCGCCGGGACCCTGGCCCGTACCGGATTCCTGGCCCGTACGGGAGCCCTGGCCCGTATCCGAGTCCGGTCCCTGACGGGAGTCCCGGCCCGTATCCGAGTCCCGTCCGGCACCGGCCGCCTCCGCGCCGTCCGTATGCGCCGTGCCCGCCCCACCCGGCCCGTGCCCCGCCGCGCCCGCCACCTTGGCCAACGACACCGCGCACACCTTGAACTCGGGCTGGAAGGAGACCGGGTCGACCGCGTCATGGGTGACCGCATTGACGCTGAGGTATTCGCCGAACAGGTCGTTCCAGTGGAACGGGGCGAAGCAGTTCCCGGGCCGCACCCGGTCGGTCGGTACGGCGGGCAGCACCGCCCGGCCGCGCCGCGAGGCGACCTCGACGGGGTCGCCCTCCGCGATGCCCAGCGTGCGGGCATCGTCCGGATGGAGCTCCACGAAGGGGCCGGGGTTGAGCTTGTTCAGCTTGGCGACCTTGCCGGTCTTGGTCAGGGTGTGCCACTGGTGCGGCAGCCGCCCGGTGTTCAGCACATACGGGAAGTCGTCGTCGGGCAGTTCGGCCGCCGGCAGGTGCGGACGGGCGAAGAAGGCGGCCCGGCCACTGGCGGTGGGGAAGGACAGCCGGGGGCGGGTGCCGTCCGGCCGCTCCCGGAGGGTCTGGCTGGTGCCGTCGTTGAGGTAGCGCACGGGGTTGCGGTCGGGGCCGTCGGCGGAAGCGCTGGGCCACTGCACGGGCGTGTGCCGCAGCCGCTCATAGCTCACCCCGCGCAGGTCATAGCCGGTGTGCGGGTTCCAGGCGCGTTTGATCTCCTCGAATATCTCCTCCGCGCACTCGTACCCGAACGCGTCCTCGTAGCCCATCTCGCAGGCGATGCGGGCGATGATCCGCCAGTCCGGCCAGGCCTCGCCGGGAGGATCGGCGGCCTGCCGCACCAGCGTCAGATTGCGCTCCGAATTGACCATCACGCCCTCGGACTCGGCCCACATCGCGGCCGGCAGCACCACATCGGCGTACGCATGGGTCTCGGTCTCCGCGAAGACGTCCTGCGAGACGACGAACTCGGCCGCCTCCAGCCCCTCGATGACCGTCCGGCGGTTGGCGACCGAGGCGACGGGGTTGGTGCAGATGATCCAGCACGCCTTGATGTCCCCGTCCGCCATCCGCCGGAACATCTCGACGGTCCCCTGGCCCCCTTTGTCGGCCCGCAGCGTCCCCGGCTCCAGGCCCCACAGCTCTTCGACGAAGGCCCGGTCGCCGGGCACCAGCGTCGAGCGCTGGCCGGGCAGGCCGGGGCCCATGTAGCCCATCTCGCGGCCGCCCATCGCATTGGGCTGGCCGGTGAGCGAGAAGGGGCCGCTGCCGGGGCGGCAGATCGCACCGGTCGCCAGATGCAGGTTGATCAGTGCGTTGGTGTTCCAGGTGCCGTGGGTGCTCTGGTTCAGGCCCATGGTCCAGCAGCTCATCCAGTCGCCCGCCGCGCCGATCCACTCGGCGGCCCGCCGGAGGTCCGCCTCCGGTATCCCGGTGATCTCCGAGACCACCGAGGGCGGATAGTCCCGCAGGAAGTCCTCCATCGCCTCCCAGCCCTCGGTGTGTTCGGCGATGAACTCCTGGTCGATGGCGCCGTTTTCGACCAGCAGATGCAGCAGTCCGTTGAGCAGCGCCAGGTCCGTACCCGGCGCGATCTGCAGGAACAGATCGGCCTTGGCGGCGGTGGCGGTGCGCCGGGGATCGACCACGATCAGCTTGGCGCCCGCCTTCACCCTCTCCCGCATCCGCAGGAAGAGGATCGGATGGCAGTCGGCCATGTTCGAGCCGATGACGAAGAAGACCTCGGCGTGCTCGAAGTCCTGGTACGAGCCGGGCGGGCCGTCCGCGCCCAGCGACAGCTTGTAACCGCTGCCCGCGCTCGCCATGCACAGCCGTGAGTTGGACTCGATGTGCCGGGTGCCGACGAAGCCCTTGGCGAGCTTGTTCGCCACGTACTGCGCCTCCAGGGTCAGCTGCCCGGAGACGTAGAGGGCGAGGGCGTCCGGGCCGTGCGTGTCGACGATCTCGCGCAGCCGCCCGGCGGTCCGCTTGATCGCGGTGTCCATCGTCTCGGCCGCCGGCTCGTCGCCGCGGTCCGCGCGCACCAGGGCACTCGACAGCCGCCCCGGCGCGGCGAGCAGTTCGGCGCTGGTCGCGCCCTTGGTGCACAGCCGCCCGCCGTTCGCCGGGTGGGCCTTGTCACCGGTCGCCTTGCGGACCGTCCGCCGCCCGTCCGGGCCCGTCGCCACGTCCAGCACGATCCCGCAGCCGACGCCGCAGTACGAGCATGCCGTCCGCACCTGCGTGCTGCTGGCGGCCGGCGGTTCCGGTGCGGTCACGGGCGGTCCCCTTCGTGGTCGGATGCTCCGCCCACGGTAGGAATCGCCCGTTAACCGGGTGTCACGCCTGGTGATCACCCGTCGTTACGGCGGCCACACAGTCGCCGGCCGCGCCCCGTGAGAACGGCCGGCGGCCGCCGCTCAGGGGACGAGCGCGTCCAGCGATACGTCCGTGTCGGCGAGCCGCTCCGGGTCCACGGCCCGCCCGCTCGCCACCAGGGCCCGGATCGGATCGGTGACGTCCCAGACGTTGACGTTCATCCCGGCCAGCACCCGGCCGCCGGACAGCCAGAAGGCGATGAACTCACGGGCGCCGGTGTCGCCGCGGAAGACGACCCGGTCATAGCCCTCCGGGCCGACGTACCCCGTGTACTCCATGCCCAGGTCGTACTGGTCGGTGAAGAAGTACGGCAGCCGGTCGTAGCGGACCTCCCGGCCCAGCATGGCCTGGGCGGCGGTCCGCGGCTGGTGGAGGGCGTTGGCCCAGTGCTCGACGCGGAGGTGCCTGCCCAGGAGGGGGTGGTAGGCGCTCGCGACATCGCCGGCGGCGTAGATGTCCGGGTGGGAGGAGCACAGCCGCTCGTCCACGACGACTCCGTTGTCGACCTTGAGCCCGGCCGCGGCGGCCGGCTCGCTGTTGGGGGTGATGCCGATGCCGACGATGACCGCGTCGGCCGCGATCCGGGTGCCGTCGGCCAGCCGTACCCCGTCCACCGCACCGTCCGTGCCGGTGATCTCCGTGACCTGGGCGCCGCAGCGCAGCGCGACGCCGTGCCCGGTGTGGAGATCGGCGAAGATCTGGGCGACCTCGGGGCCCAGCACCCCCAGCAGGGGCAGCGGCGCCGACTCCAGCACGGTGACCTCCGCCCCGGCCGCCCGCGCCGCTGCCGTGGTCTCCAGCCCGATCCAGCCACCGCCGACCACCACGACCCGGGACGCGGAGCGGAAGACCTCCTTGAGGCGGTCGCTGTCCGCCAGGCGCCGCAGCGTGTGGACCCCGTCGAGGTCGGCGCCGGGCACCGGCAGCGGGCGGGGGGTGGAGCCGGTGGCCAGCAGCAGCTTGGCGTAGCCCAGCGTGCTGCCGTCGGCGAGGGTCACCTCGTGGCCGGCCGGGTCGAGCGCGGTGACGGCGTTGCCCAGGCGCAGATCGACGTCGTGCTCGGCGTACCACTGCGGCGGGTGGACGTACACCTTCTCCTTCTCGGAGGTGCCCAGGAGGTAGCCCTTGGACAGCGGCGGACGCTCATAGGGACGCTCGTGCTCGTCACCCAGCAGGACCACGGGGCCGTCGAAGCCCTCCGCCCGCAGTGTCTCCGCGGCCTTCGCGCCGGCCAGCCCCGCTCCCGCGATGATGAATGCCGTGTTCTGGGCCATGTCCCGCTCAGCTCCTTCGGACGATCGGTTACCCGGTCATCAGTTACCCGTCCCGGGCACGGGCGGATACCGCCGAAGGAGTTGCCGTCAGCCCCGCCCGGCGCTCCGCTCCAGGTGTCCCCGCAGCGCCCGCGCCGTCAGATCGCGGTCCTCGCCCACGACGAAGGCCCGGACACCGTCGGCGCGCCACTCGGCGCGGCGAGCCCGCGCCGGACCTCGTCGGGGCGCAGCACTCAGACCTCCCCGGCCGCACCGGGCTCCGCGGCACCGAGGAAGTGGAAGCCGGGGCGCGGGTGCATCAGGAAGTCGTGGTGCGAGATGTTCCAGGCGTACGCGCCGGCCACCCCGAACACCACCCGGTCACCGGCCCGCAGCCCCGGCGCCGGGACGTTGCGGGCGAGGACGTCCTTGGGGGTGCACAGCTGTCCGGTGACGGAGACCCGGTCGCCCTGCGCGGCCGACCGCGGCCAGGGGTGCGGCCAGGGCGCCTCGGACGGCAGCACCGTGCAGGGCTGGTCGTGGCCCTTGGTCGCGGGCGTGCGCAGATGGTGGGTGCCGCCGCGGACCACGGCGAACTCCTCGCCGTGGCTGTGCTTCACATCCAGCACCTCGGTGGCGTACCAGCCGCAGTAGGCGGTCAGCGCGCGACCGGGCTCGATGCGCAGGGTGAAGCCGGGGTGGGCGTCGGCGAGCCGGGCCAGGCCCGCACCGTACGCCGCCCAGTCGAACCGGCGCTCCGGCTCGGCGTAGTCGACGGCCATGCCACCGCCGATGGTCACCTCGGAGAGCGGTATCCGGTGATGTGCGGCCAGGTCGGCGGCCCACTTCACGATGGCTTCGGACACCGCGAGCTGCTCCGGTGCCTCCAGGCCGCTGGCCAGGTGGGCGTGGATGCCGCGGAGTTCGAGCTGCGGGTAGGTGCCGTCGGTGAGCAGGGCGACGACCTCACCGGCCTGACCGGGGTCCAGGCCGAAGGGGGTGGGGCGGCCGCCCATGGCCAGCGAACTGCCGTCCAGGGAGCCGTCGTCGACCGGCAGGTTGAACCGGGCCAGCACCGCGATCCGGCGCTGCGGAGCCAGGCGGGCGGCCAGGCTCGCGAGCATGTGGAGCTCGTAGACGCTCTCCACGTGGAAGCGCGCCACACCCAGCTCCAGCGCCTGGGTGACCTCGGCGGGCGTCTTGCCGGGGCCGCCGAAGGCGAGCGACGCGTCCGGCACGGCCTTGCCGACGTGTGCCAGCTCGCCGCCCGAGGAGACCTCGTAGCCGTCCACGTACGGGCGCAGCGCCGTCAGGATCTCCGGCTCCGGGTTGGCCTTGGCCGCGTAGTACAGCTCGACGCGTTCGGGCAGCGCGGCCCGGACCTCGGCGAGATGCGCGCGCAGCGCCGTCAGGTCGTAGAGGTAGGCGGGCAGTTCCCCGGGCGCGAGGGCCAGGGCGCGGTCGCGGACGCACGGGGTGAGGGCGGGGGCGGGAGTGGTCATCGGGCGCTCCAGGGGGAGGTGTCGTCGGTACGCACGGCGCCCGACAGAACGGCCTCGGCCAGCGGCGAGGGCAGCAGGACGTAGCCGGCCTCACGGTCGGCCTTGCGCTCCCAGCGGGTGAGCAGATTGGCCTTGGCGGGCAGCGGGACGCCGGCCAGCAGGGCGGCCAGCCGCGGCGGGCAGCCGTACCGGTCCGCGTGGGTCTGCAGGGTGCGGCGGACCTGTGCCCACAGCTCGGTCTCGGTGTCCGGGTGCAGGTCGGCGAGCGCGGCGAGCATTTCGGCGACGTGGTTGACCAGCAGGCAGTACACCACCCGGTCCCAGCCGCGCTGGGCATCGTAGGTCATCGGCGCCGCGACCTGCTCGGGCAGCGAGGCCAGCAGGTCGGCGTGGTGCTCGGGGACGAGCTTGGTGCCCTCCAGGTCGCGGAAGAGGACCTGCGCGGGCATCCCGTCGCCGTCGACGCAGACCAGCACGTTCTGCAGGTGCGGCTCCAGCACCAGACCGTGGTCGAAGTAGGCGGCGAGCACCGGCGGCACCAGCAGGTTGAGGTAGGCGGCCCACCACTCCAGCGCGGCCTGTGGACCGGCGCCGTCCAGGAGGCGGGAGATGTGCGCGGGGCTGGTGGAGTACTCGTCCGCGACCGCGCCCGCCAGCAGCGGGATGGTGTCCGGCAGCAGCCGCTGGGACAGGCCCTCGCGGACGATGACGCCGAAGCCCTCCAGCAGCTCGGTGTCCGGGCGGCCGTCCGCGCCGGGCAGCGCGAGGCTGCGGTAGGCGGGCTCCCGGAGCACCGCGGCGCCCGGGAACCGGGTGGCGAGATCGGTGAGCGCGGGCGCCAGCAGCCGGGTGAGGGCCACCGCCCCGGACAGTTCGTAACTGGCGTTCTTGCGGAGGCAGTTGGTGATGCGGACGTTCAGGCTGAACTTCAGGAAGGTGTCGCCGTCGTAGAGCGTGCGCACCGACGCGGTGGCGGCGAACGGCGTCTCGCTGCTGCCCAGGACGCGGATGTCGTCGCGCTCCAGCGCCTGTGCGAGGCCCGCGTGGTCGCGCAGCAGCTCGTACTGCCAGGGATGGACGGGCAGCAGCCGGTAGCCCTCCGGGACATCGGCGTGCAGCGCGTCCAGCGGGGCGGTGGCGCCGTCGCCGGACCCCTCCTCGGCGATCAGCTCCTCGCGCACGGCGAGCAGCAGCAGCGGAAAGACAGCCCCGGTCTCGGGGGCGTAGGACTGCCAGGCGGTGGGGTCGCCGGTGCGGGCCTTGGGGGTCGGGTGGAAGCGGTGGCCCAGGAGCAGCGACTGCTCGGAGGAGACGTAGGCGGCCTGCCAGTCGTCCGCGGTGTACTCCCCGACGGCCGGAGCCTCCACACGGGCCGCAAGTGCGGCGGACACGGCCTGGTGGCTGGAGGCGATCTGCGCCAGGAACTCCTCGTTGTGCACCCCGGTGCGCAGCGACAGCTCGGCGCGCACGTACTCGGCCAGCTGCCGCCAGCCGACCTCCGCCCAGCCGCCGTCGGTCTGCTCCGACACCGGGCCGGTGAAGCGGTGCGCGCCCAGCAGCGAGGTACGGCGCAGCGCGACCCGCAGCAGCACACCGCGGCGCGGCAGCCGGATCAGCAGCCGCCCGTCGTCGACGGCGGTCTGGTGCTCGGGGCCGGAGACCTCCCGCAGCAGACAGTTGAGCAGGGTGTGTGCCACGGCCTGGTCGGCGGTGGGCAGGCCGGTGGGGGCGGCGGACACCGGGGCGGTGCCGGGCGAATTGGTCAGCGAGGGCATCGGGGGCTCCTGCGGGTGCGGAGAGTACGGGCGAGGAGGGGGGCGGCAGTCGCGAGTCCGGTGACCACGGCTATCGCGGTGCCGGTCAGCAGCGGGGCGACCGGACCGAACCAGTCGTTGCCGGCGGTGGCCGCCACGCCCGCCGCGACCGCGCCGGCCTTGGAGAAGAACTCGATCGAGCCGAACAGCCCGCCGGGGGCACGGCCCTTGGCGCAGTCGGCGGCCAGCACGGACAGGCACACCAGGCCGAGGGTGAGCCCGGCACCCAGCACCAGGCGTACGGCGATGAAGGAGGTGAGTGAGCCGGCGAGGCCGTGCCCGGCCAGCCCGGCCGCTATACAGCCGAAGCCGAGGGCGATCCCGGTCCGGGGGCGGTTGCGGAAGGCGCGGTGCACGCCCATCGCCGCGACCAGATAGCACAGGTGCGGCAGGGCGAACAGCACACCGGACACCAGCGGCCCGGTCCCCGGCAGCTGCTGGGAGATGAGGGAGATCAGGTAGGGGAAGGAGATGACGGTGGAGAAGACGAACGCGAACTCCAGGGCGTAGAGGGCGCGCAGCGGGCGGGCGTCCGGGGTGTACCCGGCCGGCCCCGGTCCGGCCGGCCCCCGTCCGGCCGGCACCGCCTCGGCCGGCTCCGTGACCTCGGCACCCGGGGCGGTACCGTCCCCCTGCACCGCGCCGACCGGGGCGGCGTCCGGCTCCGGGAGCTTCGCCAGCATCAGGGCCGCGGCCAGCGGCAGTACGGCCAGCAGGGCGTACTGGCGGTGCGGCGACAGCCACGGCGTCAGCGCGCCGACCACGATCGGCGCGAAGACCAGCGCCGCCCGCGCACTGCCCTGCATCAGCGTCAGGGCCCGGGACAGCGCATGGCCCTCCAGGGCCGCCCCCAGATAGCCGTTCGACGCGGCGAAGGTGCCACCGAGGACGCCCTGGACGACCAGCGCCGCGGCGAACGTGGCGAGCGAGTCGGCCCAGCCGGCCAGCAGGAACGCCGTCGCCAGCCCCAACTGCGCCCGCAGCAGCAGCCGTTTACGGCCGAAGCGGTCGGCCAGCCGCCCCCACAGCGGGGCGCCGAGGGCGCCGAACAGGGTGGGGACGACATAGAGCAGACCGGCCCAGCGGGCGGCGCCGTCGCCCAGTTCCGGCAGGACTTCGGTGAGGTATGGCGGCAGGCCGAGGGCGGCGAACGAGGCCACGAAGTAGCAGCCGGCCACGGCGTGCACCTGGCGGCGCGCGAGGGCCGGCGGGGCCTTGGTCTCGACGACCGCCGGCTCGGTCCGGCGGGAGGTGGCGGTGCTCATCGGGAAGCCCCCGTAGGCAGCAGGTAGTTGGGTCCGGTGGTGTAGTGCTTGTTGATGTCGGCGGCCCCCGAGCGCTCCTTGGACAGCAGCGTCCCGGCGCTGACCATCGCCTTCACCGGAAGCTCCGGCGCGTCCAGGACGTGGGCGCGCAGCGCGGCGCCCGGCTCGTGCGGCCCGGTGCCCAGCCGCTCGACGGCCTCGGCGAGGCGGTCGCGGACCTGGCCGAGCAGCCGGGCCAGCGGGGCGCGTCCGTGCCGGGCGAGGCCGAAGGCGTACGACCCCGCGCACAGGTGGACGGTGATGGTGGTGAACAGGTCCAGCACCGGCCGGTCGCTCCCGGCGAAGATCCGCGGGTCGGCGAAGCCGGCCGGGTCCGGGGCGTCGTCGCCCAGGGCCTCCCGCAGGCGGACGGTGTTGATGCGCGGCCCGTCGTTGTCCTTGAACAGCAGCCGCAGCCGGGTGCCGCCGGCGGCCCGGTCCAGCACCAGCGAAATGTTCTGCTGGTGCGATTCGAGCGCGATGCCGTAGCCGAAGAGGGTGGTCTGCCAGTCGAAGAGCAGCGTGAGAGCGGCATCGAGCAGGGCGAGCGGGTCGCCGCCGTAGAAGCGGTCCGCGAGGTGGTCGATCACCAGCCGCCCGCCCGGCGCCCGGCTCAGCAGCGCGGCCATCGGCACGACGGCGCTGTGGTCCAGGCCGGCCGGGTAGCGGCGGCACAGCACGGCCAGCAGCTCGTCACCGGCGTGCGCGTAGCAGGTCTCGTCGGCCTGGAGGACCGTGGCGGCGAACCGCGGCTCGCGGGCGAGCACGGTCTCCAGCAGCCGCTGGCCCGCCGCGCCGTCGACGAGCGTGCCCGGCTTGATGGTGCGCCGGTTGCGCAGCCCCAGCGTGGCGGTGGCCAGCGGCAGCTTCAGGTGCAGCCGCGGGTCGGCATCGAGTGCCACGGTCCGCATCGACAGCGTCGGAACCGCGGTGAGCAGCTCGCGGTCGGACAGCACCGCCGCGCCCTCCAGACCGGTCCGGCGCAGCGCGCCGTGCAGCGGATCGCCGAGGGACAACGGGTGGACGGGAAGGGCGAGATGGCTCTCGTCGAGGTGGCCAAGGCCCAGCTCCCCGGGTGTCGGCCAGCAGTCGGGCAGCGCCGCCGTGCCACCCGGCACGGTGACCGCCGCACGCGGCAGGGCGAGCCAGCGCAGCGCGAACTCCGGACGGAACTCGGGTGCATACGCGCGGAGTTGGCCCTCGTCGAGACCGGAGCGGCCGCGGGCGGTCGGGTAGACGGGGTGGTCGGTCCGGGCGGCCAGTGTGTCGTACCCCAGGCCGCCGGCCAGCCCCTGCCAGGCGCCGGGATCGCTGCCGTGGAGGTTCGTCAGTGCGGCGTCGGCCTCGTCCCGGGTCCGGGTGTGCAGCCGCATCGTCGCCAGGGTCTGGCGGCACTCCTCGGCGAGGGCGTCGAAGCCGCCCTGGTCGGCCGGGTCGGCGAGGTCGCGCAGCGCGGTGACGGCCTCGTCGAGCGTGGTCAGCCTGGCCCCGTCGGACTCGCGGACCAGGAGCGGCAGCCGGGCGGTGTACGTGCTCTGGTAGCCGTCCTCGGCGAGCGGCAGCAGCAGGGCGCCGGCGGCCGGGCCCGCGGGGAGCCGCAGCCAGTGCCCGTCCGGCCGTTCCAGCAGCGTGCCGCGGGTGCGCAGGCCGACGACGTCCTCCCGCAACAGCGCACCCAGGACGCGCACCAGCAGCTCGGTCTCTTCGTCCGCGCCGGCCGGGTCGTCGGTCCGGTGCGCGACGGGGGCCTCGGCGGTGGCGAGTGCGGGGTTCATGGGGTGATCTCCCAGCGCTCCGCGGCGACGAAGTCGTCCGCCACCCGGTCCACGGCGCCACGGTCGGTGCCGGTGACCCGCAGCACGCCTATGTAGTCGCGGTTGGTGCCGTAGTACGGGTGCCGTTCACCGAGGTCGCGCAGCGGCCGGTACGAGAGCCGTACGCCGTCCACCGTCCGGTCGGTGGCGGCGGGCGCCGCGGTGAGGGTGCCCGCCCGGTCGGCGAGGGGGTAGTCCACCCGGCCCGCGCCGTCGCGCCGGGCACCGAGGTCCGCGGGCAGCGGCTCGCCCAGATGCGCCCGCAGGATGTGCTCGAACAGCTCGATGCCCAGGAGCTGCGCGAGCAGCAGGTCGCACTGGTCGCCGATGACGCGGTAGTTCACCTCGATCAGCCGCGCCCGCCCCTCGTGCACCACGAACTCGGTGTGAGCGGCGCCCAGCCCGACGCCCAGCGCGTCGAGTTGGGCGGACACCTGGGCGACCACGGGCTCCGGCGGGGCGGCGACGAAGTCCAGCCGCTCCTCGATGAAGACGGGCGGCGCGGACATGGTGGTGTGGAAACCGCCCAGGACATGCCGTACCCGGCCGTCGCCCAGCGTCTCCAGCGTGTACAGCTCGCCGGCCAGGAACTCCTCGGCCAGCAGCGCCGCGTCAGGGCGCCGCGCCTGGATCTCCTTGGCGAGCGTCACCAGTTCCTCGGCGTCCCCGGCCAGGATCACGTCCTCGCTCGCCACGCCCTCGCGGGGCTTGAGGACCACGGGGTAGGGCAGGTCGGCTGCGGCGAACGCGGACGGGTCCTGCCGGGGGCGAGCTCCATGGAGCGCACCGCGTCCAGGCCCGCGGCGGCCAGGTGGCGCCGCATCTCGCCCTTGTTCTTGGCGCGCAGCGCGGCCCGCCAGTCCTTGCCCGGCAGTCCGAAGTAGTCGGCGGCCAGGGCGGCCTGGGTCTGCAGATGGTCGCTGTTGGTGAACACCGCGTCGGGGCGGTGGTGGGTGGCTATCCGGTTGATGACGGCACGGAAGTCACGGACGTCGCACTCCAGGACCTCGGTCTGCGGGGACACTTCCCGGTGCGCCGGTGGCTGGTCCGTCAGGATCGTGACGTCGAGGCCGAGGCGGGCGGCAGCGGGCAGGAACCCCTCGGTGACCGAGTCGGTGGGGTTGAGGGCGAGCAGATACATCCGCATGAGCGGGCCCCTTAGGGGTCGAGGGGGGTGCGGGGAAACAAGAGGGGCAGGAGAGGGGGAGGGGGTGGCCCCCGGTGGGGAGGGGCCACCCCTGGGGGTCAGCCCTTAGGCAGCGGCACCCCGGTGGCCTTCGCCACGTCGGCGAGCATGTGCTCGGCGGCCTGGATGCCGATGCCGGACATCCAGGTCTCGTCGGGCACGTTGATGACCTTGTGCTTCTTGACGGCCGGCAGGTCCTTCCAGACCGGGTTGGACGTGACGTCCTTCTGCTGGGTCTTGCTCGGCGTGTCCGCGGTGGTGACGAACACCAGGTCCGCGTCGGCCTTGTCGATCTGCTCGGGGCTGACGTCCAGCATCGTCTTGGCCGGGTCGGTCGAGCTCTGCGACTTCGGCCGGGCCAGGCCGATGTCGTCGAGGACCACACCGCTGTAGGAGGACTTCTGGTAGAGGCGGGTCGGGCCGGCGACGAAGCGCACCACGGACGCCGACGGCATCTTGCCGTGGTACTTCTTCTTGATGGCCTCGCCCAGCGCCTTGGCCCGGCTCTCGTACTCCTTCAGCTTCCGGTCGGCTTCCTTCTCCAGACCCAGCGCCTTGGCATGGACCTTGAGATTGGCCTTCCAGGGGCCGCCGGTGGTCTCGGTGAAGACGGTCGGCGCGATCTGCCGGAGCTTGTCGTAGATCTTCTCGTGCCGGACCTTGGAGGACAGAATCAGGTCGGGCTTCAGGGCGATGATCTTCTCCAGGTTCGGCTCCAGCAGCGGACCGACGTCCTTGACACCCCCGATCTCGTCCTTGAGGTAGGTGGGGAAGCCGCCCTCGGTCTTCATGTGCGGCGAGACCGCGCCGACGGGCTTGATGCCGAGCGTGGCGACGTCGTCGAGCTCACCGGTGTCCAGGACGACCACGCGCTGGGGCTTGGCGGGGATCTTCACGTCGCCGCCCATGGCGCTCTTGACGGTGCGCGGGAAGCCGGCGCCGCTCTTCGCCGCGTCATCGCCGCCCGAGGAGGTGCCGCCACCGCACGCGGTGAGGGCGCCCGCGCCCAGGACGACGGAGAGCAGCGCGGCCGGCAGCCGGCCGGCGCCGTGGAGGGTGGATCTGGTCAGCATGAGGGTTCAACTTCCTGAGGGGGAGCGGAAAGGGAGAGGCCGTGGAGGAGGCCGGGTCAGGCGGAGACGGCGGTGTGCCGTTTCGCGTTGCCCTTGGGGACGACCAGCGGGGTGCCGGTCTCGGGGTCGGGGATCACCCGGCAGTCCACGTCGAACACGGACTTGACCAGCTCCGCGTCGAGGACGTCCGCCGGTGCGCCGGCCGCCGCCAGCTGCCCGTCCTTGAGGACCACGAGGTGATCCGCGTACCGGGCCGCCTGGCCGAGGTCGTGCAGCACCATCACCACGGTGCGGCCCGCCTCGGAGTGCAGTGCGGCGACCAGATCGAGGACATCGAGCTGGTGTCGCAGATCGAGGAAGGTGGTCGGCTCGTCGAGCAGCAGCAGCTCGGTGTCCTGGGCCAGCGCGAGCGCGATCCAGGCGCGCTGCCGCTGGCCGCCGGAGAGCCGGTCGACGCTCTGGTCGCGCAGCTCCAGGGTGCCGGTGCGCCGCAGCGCCTCCTCCACCGCCTGCTGGTCCGCCGTCGACCAGGGGCTCAGCAGCCGCTGGTGCGGGTAGCGGCCCAGCCGGACCAGCGCTTCGACCGTGATCGCGTCGGGAGTGACCGGCTGCTGGGGGAGCAGCCCCATCCGCAGGGCCAGCGCCTTGGCCGGCATCCGGTGGATGTCGGAGCCGTCCAGCGCCACGGAGCCGGCGGACGGCGCCAGCAGCCGGGTCAGCCCGCGCAACAGCGTCGACTTGCCGCAGGCGTTGGGGCCGACGATCGCGGTGACGGCGCCGCCGGGCAGCACCAGATCGAGGCCGCCGACGATCAGCCGGTCGCCGTAGCGCAGATCGAGTCCCTGGGTGGAGAGCTGGTTGGCGGTCATCGGACACTCCTGTTGACGGAACTGCTCTGACGGATCATCAACACCAGCAGCCACGGTGCGCCCAGCGTGGCGGTGACCACGCCGACCGGCAGCCCGCCGACCGGCAGCAGGTACTGCGCCACGAGGTCGGAGGCGAGCAGCAGGACCGCACCGGCCAGGCCGGACAGCGCCAGCGTCCCGGCGGTCGGCGGCCCGGCGAGGAACCGCACCATGTGCGGGACGGCGAGCGCGACGAAGGCGACCGGCCCGGTCAGCGCGGCGGCCAGCGAGGCCAGCACGATGGCGACGACCAGGATCTGCAGGCGGGCGGTGTGGGTGCGCAGACCGAGCGCGCCCGCCGAGTCGTCGCCCAGGTCGAGGACCGCGAGCCGGCGCTGCAGCACGAAGGCGGCGAGCAGCGCCACGGCCATCGCCCCGCCCGCGGACCACACCTCGGTCCAGGTCCGCCCGTACACCGACCCCGTGGTCCACTGGAGGGCCGAACCGGCCAGCTCGGTGGGGAAGCGGACCACCATGAAGCTCACCGCCGCGGACAGCCCCGCCTGGACGGCGAGACCGACCAGCACCAGGCGGGTCACGCTGACCCCGGCGCGCCAGCCGAACACCCCCAGCAGGACCGCGGCCAGCAGCCCGCCGCCGAGGGCGGCCAGCGGCATCAGCGCCTGTGAGGCCCCGGCGGCCAGCATCGCCACCGCGCCGAACGAGGCTCCGCCGGTCACCCCCATCACATCGGGGGAGGCGAGCGGATTGCGGAACAGCCGCTGCAGCAGGGCACCGGCGACCGCCAGGCCCGCGCCCGCCACGATGGCCGCGACCATCCGCGGGGCCCGGAACTCCTGGACCACGAGCACGGTGGCGGAATCACCGATCCCGAACAGGCCCAAGGCCGCATCGGCGGGCGGCAGCGGCATATCGCCGTTGGCCACCGACACCGTCACCAGCGCGCCGAGCACCACGAGGCCGGCGAGGGCGAGCAGCAGGGTCCGGCGGACCGTGGGCCGGCGTCGGGGGGCGGGGGAGGGAGCGGGGGACGGCGAGCCGAGCGGCTTCTCGTCCCGTGCGAGGTCGGTCATCGGGCCACCTTCCGGGCCAGCAGCGCCAGCAGCGGCGCGCCGAGGAACGCGCTGATGATGCCGACCTGCAGCTCGGACGGCCGGATGACGACCCGTCCGAGGATGTCGGCGGCGAGCAGCAGCAGGGGACCGGCGATCAGACAGCCGGGCACCACGACTCGGTGGTCGGAGGTGCGCAGCAGCTGGCGGACCAGGTGCGGTGCGGCCAGTCCGATGAAGGCGAGCGGACCGGCCACCGCCACCGCCGACGCGGCGAGCAGGACGACGGTCAGGCCGCCGGCCACCCGGATCCGGGTCACGCGCACGCCCAGCGCCTGCGCCGCATCGTCGCCCAGCGCCAGCGCGTTGAGGGCAGGGGCGAGGACCAGCGCGAGGAGCAGGCCGAGCACCAGGGTCGGCAGCACCGGATAGAGCACCGAGAGCGGGCGCTCGGCCAGTGAACCGGCCATCCAGAACCGGGCCTCGTCCAGCGACCGCTTGCTGGCCAGCATGACCGTCGAGGTCCAGGAGACCAGGACGAGTTGGAGGACGGTGCCGCCCAGCGCGAGCCGCGCCGGGTCGAGATCACCGGCGCGCCGGGCCAGCGCCTGGGCGAACAGTGCGGCGGCCGCGGCTCCGGCGAACGCGAACCAGACGTACTGCTCGGGGCGGGTCAGCTGCAGTGCGTAGATCGCGGTGACGACCGCGAAGCCCGCGCCGGCGTTGATGCCGAGCGTCGTCGGGGACGCGAGCGGGTTGCGGGTGACGCCCTGGACGACCGCACCGGCGACGCCGAGCGCCGCGCCGACCGCGAGGGCCACCACGGTCCGCGGCAGCCGAAGTCCGGTCACCACAAGGGCATCCCGTCCGTGGACGGCGCCGGACAGCGCGTCCCACACGGTGGACAGCGGTACGGACCGGGCACCGAGGGCGAGGCTCAGGGCGGCACAGGCCGCCAGAGCGCAGAGCCCGGCCACGAACAGCGGGACGCGCCGCAGGAGGTTCGCGGCGGGACGCGCATCGGGCACAGGGGGTGCAGTGGCAGGTGGTTTGAACGTCGGCACGCGTCGTTACATTAGGTTAGGCATACCTAATCCTGCAACCGCGGAAGTGTTAACCGGTCAACTGTCCTTTTTGTCGGGCGGATATCCGCCGATGGGCCCTCGTAAGGCCCCGACCTGGGGTGATCTACCCACCCCCGCCCCCGCTCACTCCGGTGAATCACCGCGATCCCCGTGCCGCGCTCCTCGCGTACAGGGGGGAGGGAGGTGGCGAGTTGCGCGAAAAGCTCATCGATGGAGCTTTTGGGGCGATGTGCTTTTCTGAGGGGGAGGCCCCGCCGTCCTGCCCGCCTGAGGAGCGCCATGACCCCCACCACTCCCCGTATCGCGATCATCGGCGCCGGCCCCGGCGGACTGACCTGCGCCCGCGTTCTGCAGCGCAACGACGTACCGGTCACCGTCTTCGAGCACGACGCCTCCGCCGACGCCCGCCCGCAAACGGGCGCACTGGAGCTGCACATGACGCTGTGTCAGGCTGCGCTGCGGACCGCCGGTCTGCATGAGGAGTTCGCCGCAGTGGCCCGCCCCGCGGGTCAGGAGATCCGGCTGCTCGACCACACCGCGACGGTCCTCTTCCAGTACGCCCCCACTCCCGCCCCCACCCCCGCCCCCGGCGCGGCCGACCGCTCCGAGATCGGCCGGGGCGAGCTGCGCCGGCTGCTGCTGGACTCGCTCACCCCCGAAACCGTGCGCTGGGGCAGCTATCTGCGCACCCTTCATCCGCTCGGCGACGGCCGCCACCGGGCCGAGTTCGACGACGGCCACACCGAGACCTTCGATCTGGTCATCGGTGCCGACGGCAGCTGGTCCAGGGTCCGGCCGATGCTCTCCGACGCCACCCCCCACTACACCGGGGTCACCTTCGTCGAGTCCGGATTCGAGGACGCCGACACCCGTCACCCCGAGGTCGCCCGGCTGGTCGGCGCCGGCCGCATGAGGGCGGAGTCCGCCGGCCGGGCGCTGATCGCCCGGCGCGACAGCCGCGGCCGCATCCGCCTCTATGCCGCCTTCCGCGGCTCCCAGGACTGGGCCCTGGAGGCCGGGGTGCGGATGACGGACACCGAGGCCGTCCGCGCCGTACTCCTCGACCGGTTCGCGGGCTGGGACGAACGGCTGCTGGCACTGTTGCGGGACAACGACGGCGGGTTCGCCCATCGGCCGCTGTTCGCCCTGCCGGTGCCGCACACCTGGACGCACACCCCCGGCCTGACCCTGCTCGGAGACGCCGCGCATCTGATGCCGCCGTTCGCGGTTCCGGGCGCCGGCCTCGCCATGCTCGACGGCGCCGAACTCGCCCGGGCCCTCACCGGACACCGCGACCCGGACGAGGCGGTACGCGCCTACGAGGCGGCCCTGCTGCCCCGCGCCACCGAGGCCGCCGAGCGTGCCGCCCGCGGCCTGGCGCAAGCCCTCGCCCCCGACGCCCCGCGCGGCTCGCTGCGCCATCTGCGCGACCGCCCGCGGTGATCCGCCGCCCTCCGGTTGCGGCCCCGCCGCCCCCGTCGGACGATCGGCAGCGTACGAACGCCGACCGGCGGTACGCGGCCGTGAGCGCGGCACCGTCCGGCCACGGCCGGGCGCGGAGGGACGGAACGCACCGTGAAGATCACTGAGCCCACACCCGGCGCGCCCTGCTGGGTGGAGCTGGGCACGTCGGACGTGGACGCCGCCAAGGTGTACTACCGCCAGGTCTTCGGCTGGCGCGCCGAGACCGACCCGCGCGACGAGGCGGGCGGCTACACCATGCTGTACCTCGGGGCCGCCCCGGTCGCCGCGCTGACCCCGCTCCACACCCCCGGGCAGCCGACCGCCTGGACCGTGTCGTTCGCGACGCGGGACGCCGATGCGCAGGCCGCGGCGGTCACCGAGGCGGGCGGACGCCGGCTGTCGGGCCCGATGGACGTCTTCGACCTGGGCCGCTTCGCCGTACTGGCCGACCCGGAAGGCGCGGTCTTCTCGCTGTGGCAGGGCCGGTCGTTCGCCGGCGCCGCGGTGTTCAACGCACCGGGCTCGCTCGGCTGGGTCGAGCTCGCGACCCGGGACGAGGAGGCCGCCAAGGCCTTCTACACACGGATCTTCGGCTGGACCGTGGGCACGCACAAGGACTACCCGCAATGGGGCGTCGACGGCGCCGACTTCGGCGGGATGAGCGCGCTGGACGAGTTCTACCCGGACGACGTGCGGGCGCACTGGTTGCCGTACTTCGCGGTCGCCGACGTCGACGAGACGGCCGCGCGGGCCGCCGAGTCGGGCGGCATGCTGCTGGTGCCCCCGACCGATGTGCCCGCGGGGCCGCGGATCGCGGTGATCAGGGATCCGCAGGGAGGGCACTTCGGGATCCACCGCGCCGGTACGGAGGGCTGAGTCCGGCAGCGCTCCGGGTGTCCCCGCGGTGCGGCGACTGCCCGTGCCACGGGCGTACTTGCGCCGTCACACGATCGGCGGCCTGCTCGTCGTTTCACCACATTCCAGGAGTGGTTTACGCGTAATGTCCACTTCGCGGCAATGGGTGGCATTGCGCGTCGAGAACAGGAGACCCCTATGCCCACGACCGACCTCCTCGTGGCCCGAGGCAAAAAGCTCGCAGCCGGCGCGGGCGCACTGGCCGCGGCCGCCGCTCTCGGCGCGACGCTGCTGGCCGCGGCCCCGGCGCACGCGGCCCCCGAACCCGCCAAGCCGTTTGGCGTGGTCACCGCCAAGACGGGCCTGAGCCAGCGTCAGTACCCCAGCACGGACTCCTCGGTGCGGGGTCACCTCCACCACCGTGCACAGGTCGGCCTGGTGTGCAAGGTCCGCACCCAGAGCGTCGGCGGCAACACCGTCTGGTACCTCACCCGCGAGGAGCGCGCGACCTGGGTCTCGGCCAGGTACGTGACCAGCAGTGGCGCCGTCAGGTACTGCAAGGACGTCCAGCGCGGCCGGCTGCTGCCGCCCCACGCGGCAAAGCACACCGTGGGCTGATGGAACCCCGGGAAGGCCCGGTCCGGTGCCGCGGAGGTACCGGACCGGGCCTTCGCGTGTGCGCCGGGCGGAGGGGAGGGGCGAGAGCCCGACCGTCCTCCCGCATGACCGGCCACGGCACAGCCGTACCCGCCCTTCCGAATTACTGAAACAAGTTCTACTGTGCCCCTCGATCCGGCAGCCGACGGGCCGTCAGCATCCCGCGCCACTCGGACCGGACGACAAGGGACCGGACGATCTGGAGGGGCCGTGCACCTCGAATACACCCCCGAGCAACAGCAGTTGCGCGCCGAGCTGCGCACCTACTTCGCCGAGCTGGTGCCGGACGGTGCCCTCGCCGGCCCCCACGGTTCCGAGGCCGGCGCAGGCGGCGCCGCCGACCGGAAGCGTTTCTACCGTGAGACCGTACGGCGGCTGGGCGCGGACGGCTGGCTGGGCGTCGGCTGGCCCCAGGAGTTCGGCGGGCGCGGCTTGTCCCCGACGGAACAGTTCATCTTCTTCGACGAGGCGGCCCAGGCGGGAGTGCCGCTGCCGCTGATGGCGCTGAACACCGTCGGCCCGACGATCATGCAGTTCGGCACCGACGAACAGAAGGCCTACTTCCTGCCCCGAATCCTCTCCGGCGAGATCGACTTCGCCATCGGCTACAGCGAACCGGACGCCGGCACCGACCTGGCCGCCCTCAAGACCCGCGCCGTCCGCGAGGGCGACGAGAAGAGCGGCCACTACCTCGTCAACGGGCAGAAGATCTGGACGACCAACGGCGACACCGCGGACTGGGTATGGCTCGCCGTGCGTACCGATCCCCAAGCCCCGCCCCACAAGGGCATCACCATGCTCCTCGTCCCCACCAGCGACCCCGGCTACTCCTGCACCCTGATCAACACCCTCGCCTCGCACGACACCACTGCCAGCTACTACGAGAACATCACCGTCCCGGCCTCCCGCCGCGTCGGCCAGGAGAACAAGGGCTGGCGGATCATCACCAACCAGCTCAACCACGAGCGGGTCACCCTCGCCGCCCACGGGACCATGGCCATCCGCGCCCTGCACGACGTCCAGCGCTGGGCCGCCGCCACCAAGCTCACCGACGGCCGCCGGGTCATCGACCTGGGCTGGGTACGCGGACGGCTGGCCCGCACCCACACCAGACTCGACGCCATGAAGCTGCTGAACTGGCAGATGGTCGACGCCCTCCAGCAGGGCACCCTCACCCCCCAGGACGCCTCCGCCGTCAAGGTCTACGGCTCCGAGGCCCGCCGGGACGCCTACGCCTGGCTGATGGAGGTCGTCGGCTCCGCGGGCCCCCTCAAAGAGGGCTCGGCGGGCGCCGTACTCCACGGCGAACTGGAACGCGGCTACCGCTCCGCCGTCATCTTCACCTTCGGCGGCGGCAACAACGAGATCCAGCGCGAGATCATCTCGTGGATCGGCCTGGGGATGCCCCGCGTACGGCGCTGAGCGGGTGTGGCGCCGGCCTACCGCCCGAAGCGGCGCCGTTCACGGAAAGCCGTTCCGAGCACGGATGTGTCGCAGGCGTGGCGACCGCTTGGCTGTGTCAAGGTAACGATCACTCCGCTGATCTGGGGTTTTTGCGCTGGTTGGCATGGAAGCGCGCTTTCTTCTCACGATTCCCGCACGTGTTCATGTCACACCATTTGCGGGTGCGGCTCCGGCTGGTGTCGAAGAAGGCGGCTTGGCAGGTTGGTGAGGCGCACAAGGCCAATTTTCCGTCTCGTTCGCCTGCGATGATGCTGATCGCGTCGGCGGCGATCACGCTGAGGGCATCCTCCACGCGGGCAGCCGGGCTGAGCCGCCATTGCCGCGTGCCGTCGGGCGTCAGGACCGCTGCGGCCCGACCCTGAGCGCTGCGGTCGTTGATGACGTGGACAGCGGACGCAGGGAGAGCGTCCTGGATCGCGGCCGCTGTCGCGGCGGCGTGAATCGACTCCCGCAGTTCCCGGGCGAGGTCGAGCTGGGCAGTGGTGCAGGAGTCCACCGCGAGGCCGTACACCGCCAGCCAGTCGACGAGTCGCTGCGGCGTGGGAATGCGCTCCACGGCTTCGCCATAACGCTCCGACAGAGTTCCCGTGAAGCTGGTCGCCAGCACCTTGCCGAGGCGGAAGTCAGGGAACGCGGCACGCATGGAACCACCTTAGCTGGTTGCGGCGTGGTTCGGAGAGCTGCTAGAACCGCCTTAGCCGGTTCGCGAACGGTCGTAGCCGGTTCCACGACGGCCAGGAGGCCTCATGCCCCGTCTGACCAGCGACGTGCAAGCATTTGAAGCCCACGCAACGGACGCTGACCTCGACGATCTGCGCGCGCGGCTGGCCGCGGCGCGACTACCGGAGGCCGAGACGGTCCATCGCGCCGCGCCCGGCCCTCGCCGATGGGAACAGGGCGTTCCTCTCGCCGACCTCGTCGATGTCGTGAACTATTGGCGCACCGGGTACGACTGGCGGTCGTTCGAAGATCGCCTCAACCGGATCGGCCAGTTCCGCACGACCATTGATGATCTGGGAATCCACTTCCTGCACCGCCGGTCCGCGCGCGCGGATGCCACTCCTCTGATCCTGACGCACGGCTGGCCGGACAGCATTGCCCGGTTCATCGATGTAGTGGACGAGCTGGCAGCTCCGAAAGATGCGGACGCGCCGGCGTTCCATGTCGTGGTCCCGTCGCTGCCAGGCTTCGGTTACAGCGACAAGCCGGCCACCACCGGGTGGGGAACCGAAAAGATCGCGGCCGCATGGGTGGAACTGATGGGGCGGCTCGGCTACAGCAAGTTCGCAGCCCACGGGGGCGACTGGGGAGGCAATATCACCACGGTTCTCGGCGGCAGGTTCCCGGCGCACGTGCTCGGCATCCACACCACGTTCGCGGAGGGACCGCCCGGTCTGACGACGGACGGGCTGACGGCGGTCGAGCGCAAGTGGAGCGAGGAGACCCGCGACTTCTGGCGCCACCGCGCGGCGTACGCGAAGCAGCAGGCGACCCGGCCGCAGACCATCGGCTACTCGCTCGTCGACTCGCCGGTCGGGCTTCTTGCCTGGATCCTCGACAAGTTCGCCGAGTGGTCGGACACCGAGGACAGCCCGTTCGAGACGATTTCCCGAGACCGCATTCTTGACGACGTCACCCTGTATTGGCTGACGCGGACCGGCGCATCGGCGGCCCGCATTTACTACGAGAGCCACAACTCGCTGGACCCCGGACTTCGGGTCGACGTCCCGTCAGCGATCACTATGTACCCCCGCGACGCCGAGAAGTGTCCGCGCCCCTGGGCACAGGAGCGCTACCGACAGATCGTCCGGTGGAGGGAGCCCGAAAGCGGGGGACATTTCCCGTCGCTGGAGGTGCCCGAGTATTTCGTCAAGGACCTGCGAGAAGGCCTCGCGGCAGTGCTGGCCGCTCATCGGTGAACGCGGCTGGGCGCCGACTCGATCACCGCCTGCTCCGGCTCAAGGCGTTTCCCGACGGCTTCCGGACCGAGTGCAGGGGTGTGCCCCCGTCGCCCGGCACCTCGACGACCGGCACGGGGCGCTCGGCCCCCGTGCGCCCCGGTGGCCGGACCGGGCCTGCCGTACCGGGCCCGCCGAGCGCATGATGCACGGGAACCACGGCGCGACCCACAATGGAGACACGCCGACGGCAGTGCGGTCCGGCAGCGGGAGGTGTAGCACGTGGCAGGCGACCCGGGGCTTTTCGGGCCCCGTTCCGTGACCTGGCAGATGCACAGCGATCCGATGATGTGGATCGCGGGCGTCCGTGCGCTGTACCTCCAGGCGCTGCACCCTCGCGCGGTGCGCGGGGTCCTCCAGAACTCGGACTTCAGAAGTGACGCCTGGGGCCGGCTGATGCGGACCGCGCAGTTCGTCGGCACCCTCACCTACGACACCGCCGAGGCCGCCGAACAGGCCGGCGCCACGGTCCGTGGTATCCACCGCCGGCTGTCCGCCACCGATCCCGCCACCGGTGAGCGCTACGGCGTCGACGAGCCGGAGCTGCTGCTGTGGGTGCACTGCGCGGCGGTGGATTCCTACCTGCACGTCCTGCGCCGCTCCGGCTACCCCCTCGGCGACGCCCATGCCGACGCCTACCTCCACGAGCAGCGCGAAAGCGCCCGGCTCGTCGGCCTCGACCCGGCCGGTGTGCCCGGCAGCCGGGCCGCGCTCGCCGCCTACTTCGCCCGCGTGCGGACCGAGTTGGCGCGGACCCCCGAAGCCGGCGAGGTGGACGCGTTTCTGTGCAGGCCGCCGACCCCGGCCCCGCTCGTACCGGCCCGTGCCCTGCTCTGGCAGCGGGTGGCGCAGCTCGCCTACGGCGCACTCCCGGCGTATGCCCAGGAGCTCTACGGGCGCCCCGCACCCCCGCCCGCAACCGTCACCCGGCGGCTGCGCGCCACCGGGCGCCTCCTTCGCGCCATTCCGCCCGGCGTCCGCTGGCAGCTCCCGCCCCGGCACATCCTGCGCGCCGTCGCACGACTCGGCCCCGGCGCCCGCCCAGCGCCCTACAAGCTCCGTCTTTCCGCCGCCATACTGGACGGGCAGCAGGACACGCAGGGGGAACTGCGCGGCTGACCACGGGGGACGGGGGCGGCGACATGGGTGCGGACGAGAGACTGATCCAACGGCGGTACCGACTGCTCGACACCATCGGGCGCGGCGGCATGGGGGAGGTGTGGCGGGCCCGCGACGAGTCGCTGGGCCGGCAGGTCGCGGTCAAATGCCTCAAGCCCACGGGGCCGCGGCACGAACCCTCGTTCCTGCAGGTACTGCGCGAACGTTTCCGCCGTGAGGCCCGGGTCGCTGCCGCGCTGCAGCACCGCGGCATCACCGTCGTCCATGACTTCGGCGAGGACGAGGGCACCCTCTTCATCGTCATGGAGCTGCTGAGCGGCCGTAACCTCAGCCAGTTGCTGGACGACAACCGCCGCCAGCCGCTGCCCGTAGCGGACCTCGTCGAGATCGCCGAGCAGGTCACCGCCGCGCTCGCCTACACCCACGAAGAAGCCGTCGTGCACCGCGATCTGAAACCGGCGAACATCGTCCGGACCGCCGACGGCACGGTCAAGATCTGCGACTTCGGCATCGCCCGGCTCGGCCACGACATCGGCTTCACCGCCCGCCTCACCGGCACCGGCATCGCCATGGGCAGTCCGCACTACATGTCGCCCGAACAGATCGGCGCCCACGGCGTCGACCACCGCAGCGATCTCTACTCCCTCGGCTGTGTGCTGTACGAGATCGCCACCGGCGTGCCGCCCTTCGACCTGGGGGATGCCTGGGCGGTGCTCGTCGGACACCGTGACCAGGCGCCGAAACCGCCCCGTACGCTGCGCCCCGACCTTCCCGAGGCTTACGAGCGCATCATCCTCGAACTCCTCGCCAAGGACCCCGACGACCGGCCCAGGGACGCCGATGAGCTGGGCAAACGCCTCGCCGACGCCCGCCGTCCGCACTCCGGCCGGGGCGCCGCAGCCGGCTCCGACGACGCGACGGTTCCCGCCGGCCGGCTGCCCTCCTGGACCCGTGGCATCACCCTTGGCTCCTTGGCGGCCCCCGCCCGGCGGCCGCACGGGCGCCCGGCGGACCGGTCCGCCACCGGCCTGACCGACACCTGGACCGGCGGAGGGAGGGATACGCAGTGCGGTGAGGCGTCCCCGGCCGCCGGCATCGCCAGCCCGGCACCGCCGGACGACCGCCGCGCCACCCTCGCCGCGCTGGCCGGACGGCACACCGCCGCGCTGAACCTCGGCCGGCTGGGCCGCTGGGAGGAGGCGGGCGAGGCACACCGTGCGCTCGCCGCGGAACGCGAGCGGCTGCTCGGCCCCGACCACCCCGACACGCTCACCAGCCGGCTGGAGGCCGGTCATGCCCTGAGCCGCCTGGGCCGGAGCTTCGAGGCGCACCAGATCTACACCGAGGTGCTGACGGGCCGTGAACGCGCGCTGGGCCCCGACCACCCCGACTCGCTGAGCTGCCGCCACCATGTCGCGCTGAACCTCGGGCGGCTGGGGCGGCTGGAGGACTGCCGCGCCATGGCCCGGGAGGTGGCCGAGGCCCGTGCCCGGGTGCTCGGCGCGGACCACCCCGACACCCTCGCCACCCGCTGCGAACTCGCCCATGTCCTGGGCAGGCTGGGCCAGTGGACGGAGGCGCTGCACACCCACCGGGACATCGCGGCGGCGCGCACCGCCTCGCTCGGCCCCGACCACCCCGACACCCTCGCCGCCCGCTACGAGGTCGGCATCGGCCTCGGCCGGCTCGGCCGCGGCGGCGAAGCCCTGGCGCTCTACCGGGACCTGACCGCCGCCCGTACCCGTGCCCACGGCGCGGACGATCCGGAGACGTTGCGCGCCCGGCACGGCCTGGGCGTCAGCCTCGGACGGCAGAACCGCTGGCAGGAGGCGCTGGTGGAGGGGCGGGCGGTCGCTGCGGCACGTGCCCGAGTGCTCGGCCCCGACCACCCCGACACCCTGGTCAGCCGCCGGGAGACCGCCGTGGCGCTCGGCTGGCTCGGCCGCTGGGACGAGGCGCTGGACCTCTACCGCGAGGTCGCGGACGCCCGCGAGCGGGTCCTGGGCGCCGGTCACCTCGATGCGCTGGCCAGCTACGGCGACTTGGCCCAGTGCCTGGAGCAACTGGGCCGTACGGACGAGGCGGCCGCCCTCCACCGCCGGGTCGCGGCGCTGCGCCGGGAGCGTGCCGCGCGCCGGCGGTAGGGGCCGGACCGCGGGCCCCGGGGGACGTCCCAGGGGAGGGTGTCAGTCCGGCGTGACCCGGTAGAGCACCGTGCCGTGGGGCGGCACCTCGCGTCCCACGATCGTGCCACCGCTGTGCGCACGGCGGCCGCTGACCAGATCGTGCAGCTGGTAGGAGCCCGCCTCCGGCAATCCGGCCGTCTCGGCCGTGACCGACAGGGTGCGCGGCGCGTCGCCGGAGTTGAACAGGGCGACCGCCCAGTCACCGTTCTTCAGCGGCTTGGCCAGTACCGCCGAGCCGGCGTCCTCCTGCACCACGGTCCCCTGGGCGCCGAGCGCGTCCTGGTCGACGGCGATGACCTTCTTGTTCCCGAGCACCTTGCGTGCCGCCGGGGACAGACGGCTCAGATCCGTGCTGGAGATCAGGGGAGCGGCCATCATCGCCCACAGCGACATCTGGCTCTGCATCTCCTGCTGCGCCAGGCCCGTGTCACCGGCCAGCAGGAAGTCCGGGTCGTTCCAGCGGCCGGGACGCTGGAGGCCGGCCAGCCGCGCGTTGTAGCGGAAGTTGTAGAGGATGGAGGACCACTTCACGGCCGGTGCGTGCTTCTCCAGCGCGATGTCCCGCCCGCCCCGCCACAGATTGCCGAGCGCGGCCGACCAGCCGATGACCTTGTGCCAGACGCTGTCACCGTCGTACTGGAAGTAGGCCGGCGCCGACACCGAGAAGGTGATCGGGCGGCCGGTGGCCCGCAGCGCACGGCTCATCTGGCCGTACAGGTCCCGGTAGGTCTCCTCCTTGGTGTGCCCCGGGGCGACGGGCACATTGCAGCCGTCCGCCTTGACGTAGTCGACCTTCCAGCGGGCGAACAGCTCCGCATCCTCCCGGAAATGGCCGAGACTGCCCGGATATTTCTCACAAGTCAGGGTGCCGACGTCCTCATAGATCCCGAACTTCAGTCCCAGCTCGTGCAGCTTCCGCCCGAGGTAGGCCATGCCGTGCGGGAACTTCGTCCGGTCCGCCGTCAGTTCGCCCTCGGGGCCGCGCTGTTTGCTCATCCAGCAGTCGTCGACGGTGACGGTGCGGTAGCCGCGCCCGGCCAGCCCCGAACGGACCAGCGCCCGCGCATTGTCGAGGATCACCTTCTCGCTGATGTCGCACATGTAGTACGACCAGTCGTTCCAGCCCATCGGGGGTCTCGGCGCCAGGTTCGGGTACCTCTCCGCGAGATGCCGGGCGCCGGACGCACGGGCCGGGCCGGGGGCCGCGGAGGCGGGAGCGGGGGCCGCGAGCAGCCCGGCCGAACAGGCGGCGACGGCGGTCAGTCCGGCGAAGGTGCGGCCGAGGCGGGGTACCGGCGAGTGGGACACGGGTCACCTCACGGGTGGGCGGGACGGTCTGACGGGAGCGCGGCCGGAGTGGTGGCGGGGCGGAGCACGGCCGGACGCTAGGAGCAGCCCCCTGCCCGGTCAAGAAGCCGCACCGCCCCGGGTGAAGGTTTCAGCCGCCTGCACCTGGCGACCGCGATCACCGCGTGCTACCAAGGGGCATGCCGGAACGGACTTCGTATGACGCGGTCATCGTCGGCGGCGGGCACAACGGACTGGTGGCCGCCGCCTATCTCGCACGCGCCGGGCGCAGCGTGCTGGTGCTGGAGCGGCTGGACCACACCGGTGGTGCCGCCGTGTCGAGCCGGGCGTTCGCCGGGGTCGACGCCCGGCTGTCCCGTTACTCCTACCTCGTCAGCCTGTTGCCGCCGAAGATCGTGCGGGACCTCGGTCTGCGCTTCGCGGTCCGCAAACGCACCGTCTCCTCCTATACCCCCACCGTGCGCGACGGCCGGCCCACCGGTCTCCTGGTCGGCGGCGGCGAGGCCCGGACCCGTACCGCCTTCGCCGAACTCACCGGCTCCGACCGGGAGTTCACCGCATGGCAGGGCTTCTACGGCACCACGGCCCGGCTGGCCGAGCGGGTCTTCCCCACCCTGACCGAGCCCCTGCCCACCCGCGCCGCCCTACGCGCCACGGTCGACGACGACGCCACCTGGCACGCCCTGTTCGAACGCCCCCTGGGGGAGGTGGTCGAGGAGACCTTCACCGACGACCTGGTCCGCGGCGTGGTCCTCACCGACGCCCTCATCGGCACCTTCGCCACCGCCCATGACCCGTCGCTGCGTCAGAACCGCTGTTTCCTCTACCACGTCATCGGCGGCGGCACCGGCGACTGGGATGTCCCCATCGGTGGAATGGGCGCGCTCACCGACGCACTGGCCGACGCCGCCCGGCGGGCCGGCGCGGAGATCGTCACCGACTGCGCGGTGACCGGTATCGCGACGGACGGGCGCAGTGCGGAGGTGACCTGCGAGCAGGGCACCCTCGGCGCCCGCCGGGTCCTCGTCAACGCCGCCCCGCGCGAGCTGGCCCGCCTGCTGGGCGAGGCCCCGCCGCCACCCGCCGAGGGCGCCCAGCTCAAGGTGAATATGCTGCTCACCCGGCTGCCACGGCTGCGCGACACCGGGGTGGACCCACGGGAGGCCTTCTCCGGCACCTTCCACATCGCCGAGGGCTACGGCCAGTTGGAGAGCGCCTACCAGCAGGCCGCGTCCGGCACCCTGCCCGCCTCCCCGCCCTCCGAGATCTACTGCCACTCCCTCACCGACCCCTCGATCCTCGGTGCCGACCTGGTCCGGCAGGGCTACCAGACCCTCACCCTGTTCGGCCTGCACGCCCCCGCGCGTCTCTTCACCGCCGATACCGCCGATACCGCCGATACCGCCGACCACGCAGCCACCCGCGACCGCCTCCTGGCGGCCACCCTCGCCGAGCTGGACCGCCATCTCGCCGAACCGCTCGCCGACTGCCTGGCACACGACGCCGACGGCCGCCCCTGCATCGAGGCCCGGTCGCCCCTCGACCTGGACCGTGAACTGGGCCTGCCGGGCGGCAACATCTTCCACCGCGACCTGGCCTTCCCCTACGCGGACCCCTCGGACGAAGCGCTCGGTGACGCCCGGTCCGCCCCGGCCCGCTGGGGCGTGGCGACCACCCACCCCAACGTCCTCCTGTGCGGGGCGGGCGCCGTACGCGGCGGGGGCGTGAGCGGCATTCCGGGACACAATGCGGCGATGGCGGTGCTGGAGGAGGGGTGACGGGGGTGCCCGGCGGGCGACGGGGCGAGTGCCGCCCCTCCGGCGCCCCCCCCGGGCAAGTTTCTGACGCTGCATCAGAAACTCTCTTCCCTCGTACGGCCCGCTGCGGCATCCTTCGCCCATGCAGACGGAGCTGAGCAACACGCTGGGAGTCGAGCACGCCGTCTTCGGGTTCACCCCCTTCCCCGCGGTCGCCGCGGCGATCACCCGGGCCGGCGGGCTCGGGGTGCTCGGCGCGGTCCGCTACACCGCCCCGGACGAGCTGGCCCGCGACCTGGACTGGATGCAGGACCACACCGGAGGGCTGCCGTACGGGCTCGATGTGGTGATGCCCGCCAAGAAGGTGGAAGGCGTCACCGAGGCCGAGGTCGAGGCGATGATCCCGCAGGAGCACCGCCGCTTCGTCACCGCACTTCTCGACAAACACCAGGTGCCGCAGCTCGCGGAAGGCGAGGCGTCCGGCTGGCGGATCACCGGGTGGATGGAACAGGTCGCCCGCACCCAGCTCGATGTGGCCTTCGACTACCCGGTCAAGCTGCTGGCCAACGCCCTCGGCTCACCCCCGCCCGACATCGTCCGGCGCGCCCACGACCACGGCATCCTCGTCGCCGCGCTGGCCGGCAGCCCGCGCCACGCCCGGCACCACAAGGCCGCCGGCATCGACATCGTCGTCGCCCAGGGGTACGAGGCGGGCGGCCACACCGGCGAGATCGCCACCATGGTGCTGACCCCGGAGGTGGTGGCGGCCGTCGACCCGCTGCCGGTGCTCGCCGCGGGCGGTATCGGCACCGGTGAGCAGATCGCCGCCGGGCTCGCCCTCGGTGCCCAGGGCGTCTGGCTGGGCTCGCTCTGGCTGACCTGCGAGGAGGCGGAGCTGCACTCCCGGCGGCTGACCGCGAAACTGCTCGCCGCCGGGCCGGGCGACACCGTCCGCTCCCGCGCCCTGACCGGCAAACCCGCTCGCCAGCTGCGCACCGAATGGACCGACGCCTGGGACGAGCCGAGCGGCCCCGGCCCCCTCCCGATGCCGCTGCAGGGGCTGCTGGTCGCCGAGGCCAACTCCCGTATCCAGCGCTACGAGGTCGAGCCCCTGCTCGGCACCCCGGTCGGCCAGATCGTCGGCCGGATGAACAGCGAACGCAGCGTGCAGGCCGTCTTCGACGACCTCACCCGCGGCTTCGAACGGGCCATCGACCGCATCAACCGCATCGCCGGACGCGCCTGATCCCGAGGAGGACAGCGGAATGACCCACGACTCCCCACCGCCCAACGGCTTCTGGGCGCAGGCCACCGCCGACCCGGACCGTACGGTCCTGATCGCCCCCGACGGCGAGGAGTGGACCGCCGGCCGGCTGCATGCCGCGAGCAACCAACTCGTCCACGGGCTGCGTGCGGCGGGCCTGCGGCGCGGTGACGCCTTCGCCGTGGTCCTCCCCAACGGCGTCGAGTTCTTCACCGCCTACCTCGCCGCGTCCCAGGCCGGTTTCTATCTCGTCCCCGTCAACCACCATCTGGTCGGTCCGGAGATCGCCTGGATCGTCGCCGACTCCGGGGCGAAGGTGCTGATCGCCCACGAGCGGTTCGCCGGGGCGGCCCGGCAGGCGGCGGACGAGGCGAAGCTGCCCGCGTCCCACCGCTACGCCGTCGGTGCGGCCGACGGCTTCCGGCCCTACGCCCAACTCCTCGACGGGCAGCCGGAGTCCGCGCCCGGCGACCGCACGCTGGGCTGGGTCATGAACTACACCTCGGGCACCACCGGACGCCCGCGCGGCATCCGTCGCGCGCTGCCCGGCACCGAGCCCGAGGCCGCCCACCTCGGCGGGTTTCTCGCCATCTTCGGCATCACGCCCTTCGACGACCACGTCCATCTGGTCTGCTCGCCGCTCTACCACACCGCCGTCCTGCAGTTCGCCGGTGCCTCGCTGCACATCGGCCACCGCCTCGTCCTGATGGACAAGTGGACGCCGCAGGACATGCTGGCCCTGATCGAGGCGCACCGCTGCACCCACACGCATATGGTGCCCACTCAGTTCCACCGGCTGCTCGCGCTGCCGGAGGAGACCCGCGCGGCTTACGACGTGAGCTCGATGCGGCACGCCCTGCACGGCGCCGCGCCCTGCCCCGACCACGTCAAACGCGCCATGATCGACTGGTGGGGCGACTGCGTCGAGGAGTACTACGCGGCCAGCGAGGGCGGCGGCGCCTTCGCGACCGCCGAGGACTGGCTCAAGAAGCCCGGTACGGTCGGCAAGGCCTGGCCGATCAGCGAGCTGGCCGTCTTTGACGACGACGGAAACCGGCTGCCCCCGGGCGAACTCGGCACCGTCTACATGAAGATGAGCACCGGCGGCTTCCAGTACCACAAGGACGAGGGGAAGACGAAGAAGAACCGGATCGGAGACTTCTTCACCGTCGGGGACCTCGGGTACCTGGACGAGGACGGATTCCTCTTCCTCCGCGACCGCAAGATCGACATGATCATCTCGGGAGGGGTGAACATCTACCCCGCCGAGATCGAATCCGTCCTGCTCGCCCACCCCGCGGTCGCCGACGCGGCCGCCTTCGGCATCCCCCACGACGACTGGGGCGAGGAGGTCAAGGCCGTCATCGAGCCCGCCGACGGCCACCTGCCGGGGCCCGATCTGGCCGCCGACATCATGGCCCACTGCGCACGGCGACTGGCAGCCTACAAACGCCCCAAGTCGGTCGACTTCCTCGCCGCCATGCCACGCGACCCCAACGGCAAGCTGTACAAGCGCCGACTGCGCGCCCCGTACTGGGAGGGGCGGGAGCGCTCCGTGTAGCCGACGGCGTCCGGCCAGGGCTCCGGGCTCCGGTCGGGTGGCTTGACCGGTGGTGAGGGGCGGTCGAGGATCGCGCCATGACGCAAGCGCGGAGCAATACGGTCGACGGGGTCCTGCGGCGCAGCGCCCGTCGGGTGCCCGGACGGACTGCGGTGCGGTACGCGGACCGGGTGTGGACCTATCGCGAGCTGGACGACGCGGTGACCGGCGCGGCCCGGGTGCTGCGGGCGGACGGCCTGCGGCCCGGCGACCGGGTCGCCTCCTACGGGCACAACTCGGATGCGTACCTGATCGGGTTTCTGGCCTGTGCTCGCGCCGGGCTGGTGCATGTGCCGGTCAACCACGCCTTCACCGGCGAGGATCTGCGTTATGTCCTGGAGCAGTCGGGCAGTGCGCTGGTGTTCACCGACGCCGCGCTCGCGCCTCGGCTGCCGGATTCCGTACGCACCATGGCGCTGTACGGGACGCCGGACGGCCTGCTGGAGCGGCTTGCGTCCCGCGCCGAGCCGGACGCGGATGCCGGCGAGCGGGACGCGGACGCCGCCGAGCGGGTGGCCGAGGCGGCCGAGGTGTCCGACGAGGATCTGGTCCAGCTCCTCTACACCTCGGGGACCACCGCCCTGCCCAAGGGCGCGATGATGACGCACCGTGCCCTGGTGCACGAGTACACCAGCGCCGTCGTCGCTCTCGACCTGAAGGAGACGGACCGGCCGCTGCACTCGCTCCCGCTCTACCACTCCGCGCAGCTGCACGTCTTCCTGCTGCCCTATCTGGCGGTCGGTGCGGAGAACACCATCCTGGACGGGCCCGACCCGGGACGGATCTTCGACCTGGTGGAAAGGGGGCTGGCCGACAGCCTGTTCGCGCCGCCGACCGTGTGGATCGCGCTGTCGAACCACCCCGACTTCGCCACCCGCGAGCTGAGCGGGCTGCGCAAGGCCTACTACGGTGCCTCGATCATGCCGGTGCCGGTACTGGAACGGCTCCGCGCCCGGCTGCCCGGGCTCGCCTTCTACAACTGCTTCGGGCAGAGCGAGATCGGGCCGCTGGCCACCGTGCTCGGCCCCGGCGAACACGAGGGCCGGATGGACTCCTGCGGGCGCCCGGTGCTGTTCGTCGAGGCGCGGGTGGTGGACGAGGAGGGCCGGGAGGTGCCGGACGGCACCCGGGGCGAGGTCGTCTACCGCTCCCCGCAACTGTGCACCGGCTACTGGGACAAGCCGGAGGAGACCGCGGAGGCGTTCCGGGACGGCTGGTTCCACTCCGGGGATCTCGCCGTGCGCGACGCGGAGGGCTATTTCACGGTGGTCGACCGGGTCAAGGACGTCATCAACTCCGGTGGCGTACTGGTCGCCTCGCGCCAGGTCGAGGACGTCCTCTACGAGCATCCGCAGGTGGCCGAGGTCGCGGTCATCGGGCTGCCGGACGAGCGCTGGATCGAGGCGGTGACCGCGGTGGTCGTGCTCCGTACGGACGGGCCGCGAGGCACGGGCGGTGCAGCCGCTACGGGCGGTGCCGGGGGCGAGCCGGGCGGCGCGGGCGTGGGGGAGCAGGAGCTGATCGCGATGGCCCGCGCCCGCCTTGCGCCGTTCAAGGCACCCAAACGGGTGATGTTCGTGGACGCACTGCCGCGCAACGCCAGCGGCAAGGTCCTCAAGCGGGAGCTCCGCGCACGGTTCGGCGCGCCCTGAACCGGGACGGCCGGGCGCGTGGAAGGGCGGTTGTCAGTGCCCCCTGCCATCCTGAGAAACGGCGGGAAACGGCCCCGAACGCCACGATCCGTGCGACGGAAGCGCGCCGTTGACCGACCGAGACCGACGGAGGTCAACGGAGATGCGACGGAGCTCAACGGAGGACCCTTCATGCTGACGACCCACTACGTCCCGGGCACACCCAATTGGCTCGACCTCGGGGCCCCCGATATCGACGACGCCGTCTCCTTCTACGGCGCCGTGTTCGGCTGGCGCTTCCAGTCGGCCGGCCCGGACGCCGGCGGCTACGGCTTCTTCCAGCTCGACGGCAAGACGGTCGGTGCCGTCGGCCCGCTGATGGACGAGGGCGCGCGCTCCGCCTGGACGGTGTACTTCCACACCCCGGACGCGGACGCCACGCTCAAGTCGGTGGAGCAGGCCGGCGGCTCGGTGCGCGTCCCGCCGATGGACGTCTTCACCGCGGGCAGGCTGGCCGCCTTCACCGACCCGACGGGGGGCGAGTTCGCCGTATGGCAGCCGGGCGACGTCCAGGGCTTGGAGATGGTCATGGAGCCGAACTCCCTGTGCTGGACGGAGCTGTACACCACGGATGCGGCCGCCGCGAAGGACTTCTACCGCTCGGTCTTCTCCTGGAGCCACCAGGACATGCCGATGGGCGGTGACCTCGTCTACTCCGTCGTCTCCGCGCCGGGCGGCGGCAAGGACGACGACACCGGGCACGGCGGCATCATGCAGCTGCAGAAGGAGCATCTGCAGGCCGGTTCGAGCTCGGAGTGGCACCCGTATTTCGGCGTGACCGACTGCGACGCCACCTTCGCCGCGGCCACCGAGCTCGGCGCCACGGTCCTGATCCCGCCCACCGACGCCCCGGGCGTCGGCCGACTGGCCATGGTCAAGGACCCGGCGGGGGCCCCGTTCGCCCTCATCAAGGGGGACCCGACGCTGGGTTGAGCACCCTGGGCTGCTGAGCAGCCCGGTCCCAGGGGCCGCGTCCTGGGCCGCGCAACCCATCCGGGGGCCTCCGCGCCTCCGTAGGGCCTCTCAGCCCTGGTCCCTCGGGGAGAGATGCCCCTAGGGAGACACCCGCAGGGACAAGCGCGCCGGGACAGCGCGCAGGGGCGCACCTCCACCTCCAGGGAGCGCCCCCGCTAAGGGGTCTCCGCAGCCTTGTCACGCGGCCGGGCGTCCACGATGCGCTTGATCTTGCCGACCGAGCGCTCCAGGGTCTCCGGGTCGACGATCTCGACCGCGACCGATACCCCGATGCCGTCCTTGACGCCCCGTGCGATCAGCCCGGCGGCGGCGGTGCGCGCCTCGGGGGCCGCGTCCGGCCGGGCCTCGGCGCGTACGGTCAGCTGGTCCATCCGGCCCTCCCGGGTCAGCCTCAGCTGGAAGTGCGGGGCGACCCCGGGTGTCCGCAGTACGATCTCCTCGACCTGCGCGGGGAAGAGATTGACGCCGCGCAGGATGATCATGTCGTCGCTGCGCCCGGTGATCTTCTCCATCCGGCGGAAGGCGGCGCGTGCGGTACCGGGCAGCAGCCGGGTCAGATCACGGGTGCGATAGCGGATGACCGGCATCGCCTCCTTGGTGAGCGAGGTGAAGACCAGCTCGCCGTGCGCACCGTCCGGCAGCACCTCGCCGGTGATCGGATCGACCACCTCCGGGTAGAAGTGGTCCTCCCAGATGTGGAGTCCGTCCTTGGTCTCCACACACTCCTGGGCGACACCGGGGCCCATCACCTCCGACAGGCCGTATATGTCCACGGCGTCGATCGCGAACCGTTCCTCGATCTCGCGGCGCATCTCCTGCGTCCAGGGCTCGGCGCCGAAGACGCCCACCTCGAGCGAGGTCGTACGGGGATCGATGCCCTGCCGCTCGAACTCGTCCAGCAGCGTGAGCATGTAGGACGGCGTGACCATGATGATCTCGGGCCGGAGATCCTGGATGATCTGCACCTGGCGGCTGGTCATCCCACCGGACGCCGGTACGACCGTGCAGCCGAGCCGCTCCGCGCCGTAGTGGGCACCCAGACCGCCGGTGAACAGTCCGTACCCGTAGGCGATATGGACGGTGTGACCGGGCCGTCCGCCGGCCGCATGGAGGGAGCGGGCCACGACGTCCGCCCACTGCGCCAGATCGCGCTCGGTGTAGCCGACGACCGTCGGGCGGCCCGTGGTGCCGCTGGAGGCGTGAATACGGCGTACCTTCTCCTTCGGGACGGCGAACATCCCGAAGGGGTACTGGGCGCGCAGATCATCCTTGACGGTGAACGGGAAGCGGGCGAGATCACCGAGCGAGCGGCAGTCCCGCGGATGCACCCCGGCCCGGTCGAAGGACTCCCGGTAGAACGGGACGTGGTCATAGGCGTGCTGCAACGAGGCGCGCAGCCGGGTCAGTTGCAGGCTGTGCAGCGCGTCCGCCGAAAGCCGCTCCGCCTCGTCGAACGTCTCACTGCCCGTGGCCGCTTCCGGCATGGAGTCCACCGCCTCGTTTCCCTACCGATCATTCGGTAGCCATCTGTTGATCCAAGTAATCAGCGCGCGGCGAACACGTCAAGGGGCGTGACGCCGACGCCGCCCGGGTAGCGTCCAGCGCATGAGTGACGTCCGGAAAGTGCAGGTCGGTGAGGTCCAGCTGGCATACCGGGTGTGGGGGGAGGAGGACGCGCCCCCGGCCGTGCTGCTGCACTGCCTCGGGGAGGACGGCGAGGACTGGCGCGGTGTGGTCGGCCGGCTCGCCGGCACCCACCGTGTCTACGCCCCTGACCAGCGGGGTCACGGCCGCAGCGACTGGCCCGGTGCGTACGGCTTCGAAAGGTGGCGGGACGATGCGATCGGCTTCCTGGAAGCGCTCGGACTGGAGCGGGTGGCCCTGATCGGGCACTCGCTGGGCGCGGTGGCCGCACTGCTGCTGGCCGCGGACCGGCCCGAGCTCGTGGCCCGGCTGGTCCTGGAGGAAGTACCTGTGCCGCTCCCCGCCGAGCCGCCGCAGGAGGTGCCGGAGCAGCCGGCCGGCCCGCAGCCGTTCGACTGGCACGCCAAGGCCGCGGTGGTGGCGGAGCGCAATGCGCCCGATCCCGCGTGGTGGGACGCGCCGGCGAAGGTCACCGCACCGACCCTGGTCATCGGCGGCGGCGAGTCCAGCCATATCCCGCAGGACCACCTCGCCGACCTGGTCGAGCGGATCCCCGATGCCCGCCTGGTGACGGTGGAGGGCGCCGGCCATCTCGTCCACGAGGAACGCCCGGGAGAATTCCTCGCCGCGGTCACCTCGTTCCTGGCGCCGTAGCCGTGGCCGTAGCCGTGGTGGCCGTGGCCGTAGCGGTGGCCAGCCGCCGGGCTGCCGGCCCGGGGAGCCCCCGCCGGCCCGGTTCTCCGGGCCCCGGCCCCATGCCGTCCGTCCATTGACCTCCCCGGGGATTCCCGGGGTTCGAGAAAGGCCGCCGACCGTGCACCCGACCCCCTCGCTACGGAGCGCCCTGGCCGTCGGCGCGGCCGCGGCCGTCCTGCTCACCGCAACCGGCAGGGTCGCCGCGGCCCCGGCCTCGGCGCCTGCCGTAGCCGTAGCCGCACGGCCTGCCGCGCCCGTACCACCTTCTTCCGCTGCCGCACCCCACGCCGCATCCGCACCACCTGCCGCCACCGCCCACTCCCCGTACGGCCAACTCCGGCCGCTCGCCGAGCTGTCCGCCGAGCGGCTGGCCACCGGCGATTCGGTGGCCGCGGCGAAGTGGGGCACCGGCAGCCCGATCGACGATCCGGCGCGTGAGCAGGAGGTGCTGGACACGGTGGCGGACCAGGCCCGGCGGCTGGGCGCCGACCCGGCCGCCACGGTGCGGGTCTTCCGGGATCAGATCGAGGCCAACAAGGTCGTGCAGCGCGGGCTGTACCGCCGGTGGGACGCGGACCCGGCGCAGGCCCCCACCCAGCGGCCCGACCTCCAGGAGGTCCGCAAGGAGATCAACCGCATCAATGGCGCGCTGGTACGGGCCCTGGCCGGTTCCCCGCGCGCCCGTTCGGCGCCGTACTGCGCTCCGCTGCTGACCGCGGCCGCCGTGCGGGTACACCGGCAGCGACGCCTGGACACGCTGCACGCGACGGCCCTGGCCCGCTCGCTGCGCTCGGTCTGCACCGGTGCCTGACCGACGGCGGCCCGCCCGGCCCGGCCCGCCACAAGGCCACCCGGCTCACCCCGTCCCTCCGCCCGCCGCCACCGCCCGCGCCCAGCGGTAGTCCGCCTTGCCGCTGGGCGAGCGCTGGATGTGGTCGGTGAAGACGGCGGCACGCGGGATCTTGTACCCCGCCAGCCGGGTCCGGCAGTGGCGCTGCAGCCCTTCCAGGTCCAACGGCGCCGCGCCGGCGCGCAGTTGCACCACGGCCGCGACGCGGCTGCCCCACCGTTCGTCCGGTACGCCCGCCACCAGGGCGTCGTAGATGTCCGGATGTGCCTTCAGCGCCTGCTCGACCTCTTCCGGATAGACCTTCTCGCCACCGGAGTTGATGCACTGCGAGCCCCGGCCGAGGACGGTGACGATGCCCGCCTCGTCCACGGTCGCCATATCGCCCAGCAGCACCCAGCGGTCGCCGTGCGCCTCGAAGAAGGTCTCGGCGGTCTTCTTGGGGTCGTTGTAGTAGCCCAGCGGGACATGCCCGCGCAGCGCGATACGGCCGACCTCACCGGCCGGCACCGGCTCATGGGTCGCCAGGTCCACCACCGCCGTACGGGAGTTGACGTGCAGCCGGAAGCCCTTGCCGGGGCCCGAGTCGTCAGTGGCGGTGCCGTTGAAGCCGGACTCGGACGAGCCGAAGTTGTTGAGCAGCATGACCTGCGGGAGCAGCGCCGCGAACTGGGCGCGTACGGTCTCGGAGAGGATCGCGCCGGAGCTGCTGACGCTGAACAGCGAGGAGCAGTCGGTGCCCTTGAGCGGCCCGGCGAGGGCGTCGACGAGCGGACGCAGCATCGCGTCGCCGACCAGCGAGACGCTGGTGACCCGCTCCCGCTCGATGGTCCGCAGCACCTCCTCGGGGACGTATTTGCGGTGGATGACGACCTTCTGGCCGAAGTGGAAGGCGATGAACGCGGTGAGGGTGGAGGTGCCGTGCATCAGCGGGGGAGCGGGGAAGAAGACGATGCCGTCACCGCCGGCCGCGACCCGCTCGGCCAGCTCCTGCGGCCGCGTCACCGGCTCGCCGGTCGGTGCCCCGCCCCCCATTCCGGCGAAGAAGAGGTCCTCGTGGCGCCACATCACGCCCTTGGGCATGCCGGTGGTGCCGCCGGTGTAGATCACGATCTGGTCGTCGGCCGAGCGCGGCCCGAAGCCGCGCGCGGGGGAGCCGGCGGCCTCGGCGTCCGCGAGCGCGACGGGCGCGAGGGGCGGCTCGGGGGCACCGGCGGGCGGGGTGCCGACCCGTACGAGGTGCCGCAGCCCGGGCGCCTGCGCGAGGGCGGCGGCCACCCGCGCGGTGAACTCCGCGTCGAAGACCAGCGCCACCAGGTCGGCGTCCCGGTAGAGATAGACCAGCTCCTCCTCGACGTAGCGGTAGTTGACGTTCACCGGGACGGCGCGGATCTTCAGGCAGGCGTAGACGGCCTGGAGGTATTCGATGCCGTTGTAGAGGTGCAGTCCGACGTGCTGACCGGGGCGGACGCCGTGGTCGGCGAGGTGGTGGGCCAGGCGGTTGGCGGCGCGGTCCAGCTCGGCGTAGGTCAGCCGCCGTTCGCTGCCGGTCCCCGGATGGTCGACGTACACCAGCGCCTCGCGGTCGGGGACCGTGTCGACGATCGACTCGAAGAGGTCGGCAAGGTTGTACTCCACGTCTCCTCCAGACCGGGCGGGCGTCGGCTTGGCGGTCATTAGAGCGCCGCCGGAAGGAGCAGGGAAGGGCCGTGGCGAAGAAATCTGACTACCTGTCAGGAAGGTCTTGAAGTCGGTGTGCCGCTCCTGCAACCTGTTCTCCGTCGTGAGACGGGAGGACGGAACATGGGTGGTACGGAACATCTGTCGGTGGAGCGCGTCGGCGCGACACTGGTGCTCACCCTCAACCGGCCGGAGGCGAAGAACGCGCTCTCGCTGCCGATGCTGGTGGGCCTGTACGACGGCTGGATCTCCGCCGACGAGGACGACACGATCCGCTCCGTCATCCTCACCGGCGCCGGCGGCACCTTCTGTGCCGGCATGGACCTCAAGGCCCTCGCGGGCGACGGCATGGCCGGCGAGCAGTACCGCGACCGGCTGCGCGCCGACCCCGACCTGCACTGGAAGGCGATGCTGCGGCACCACCGCCCCCGCAAACCCGTGATCGCCGCCGTCGAGGGACACTGCGTCGCGGGCGGGACGGAGATCCTGCAGGGCACCGACATCCGCGTCGCCGGCGAGAGCGCCACCTTCGGGCTCTACGAGGTCCGGCACGGGCTGTTCCCCATCGGCGGCTCCACCGTCCGTCTCGCCCGCCAGATCCCCCGCACGCACGCCCTGGAAATGCTGCTCACCGGCCGGCCCTACCCCGCGCGCGAGGCCGAGCGCATCGGCCTGATCGGTCATGTCGTGCCCGAGGGGACCGCGCTGGAGGCGGCCCTGGAGATCGCGGAACGGGTCAACGGCTGCGGACCGCTCGCCGTCGAAGCCGTCAAGGCGTCCGTCTACGAGACCGCCGAGATGACCGAGACCGACGGGCTGGCGGCCGAACTCGCCCGCGGCTGGCCGGTTTTCGACACCGCCGACGCCAAAGAAGGCTCCCGGGCCTTCGCCGAGAAGCGCCCGCCCGTCTACCGGCGCGCCTGACCCAAGGAGCCCCGCATGCCAGAGGTCCTCACGGCGCCCCTCGTCGTGGAATTCCCCTTCACCCGCTCCCTCGGGCCCGTCCAGAGCGCCTTCCTCACCGGGCTGCGAGAGCGCACCGTCCTCGGCGTCACGGCGAGCGACGGCCGGGTGGTCGTCCCACCCGTCGAATACGACCCGGTCACCGCGGAGGAGATCCGCGACCTGGTCGAGGTCGGCACCAGCGGCACCATCACCACCTGGGCCTGGAACCCGTTCCCCCGCCGCGGTCAGCCCCTCACCACCCCCTTCGCCTGGGTCCTGGTCCGGCTCGACGGCGCCGACACCGCCCTGCTGCACGTCCTGGACGCGCCCGGCCCCGAGGCCGTACGCACCGGCATGCGGGTCCGGGTCCGCTGGGCCGCGGAGCGCACCGGCGCGATCACCGACATCGCGTGCTTCGAGCCGGACGACGGCGCCGCCGAGAACGGCCTGCCGGCACCGGACGGCAGCGCCGAAGGGGCCGGCCGGCCGGCACCGCACCACGGGGAGTTCACGGACCCCGTCACCGGGATCGTCACCCCCGCCCGGCTCGACTACACCTATGCGCCCGGCCGCGCCCAGTCCCGCTACCTCCAGGCGCTTGCGGAGCACCGGATCGTGGGCGAGCGCTGCCCCTCCTGCCGCAAGGTCTACGTCCCGCCCCGCGGGGCCTGTCCCACCTGCGGCGTCGCCACCGACACCCAGGTCGAGGCCGGCCCCCGCGGCACCGTCACCACCTTCTGCATCGTCAACATCAAGGCCAAGAACCTCGACATCGAGGTCCCCTACGTCTACGCCCATATCGCTCTGGACGGCGCCGACCTGGCCCTGCATGCCCGGATCGGCGGCATCCCCTACGACCGGGTCCGCATGGGGCTGCGCGTCGAACCCGTCTGGACCGAGGACAGCCGCTTTCCCGACCACTACCGCCCCAGCGGCGAACCCGATGCCGACTACGACAGCTACAAGGAGCTGATCTGATGCGCGACGTCGCCATCGTCGCCTTCGGGCAGAGCGATCACGTCCGCGACAGCGCGGAGACCTCCGAGGTCGAGATGCTGATGCCGGTGCTGCACGACGTACTGGAGCAGACCGGCCTGGCCGCCCGGGACATCGACTTCACCTGCTCCGGCTCGTCCGACTACCTCGCCGGCCGGGCCTTCTCCTTCACCATGGCCCTGGACGGCGTCGGTGCCTGGCCGCCGATCTCCGAATCCCATGTCGAGATGGACGGCGCCTGGGCGCTGTACGAGGCCTGGGTGAAGCTCCTCACCGGCGAGGCGGAGACCGCACTCGTCTACTCCTACGGCAAGTCCTCGCCGGGCAGCGTCCGCGACGTCCTCACCCGCCAGCTCGACCCGTACTACGTCGCCCCGCTGTGGCCCGACTCCGTCGCGCTCGCCGCCCTCCAGGCGCAGGCCCTGATCGACGCGGAGCTGACCGACGAGCGGGAACTGGCCGGCATCGCCGCCCGCCGCCGCGCCGCCGCCGGGTCCAACCCGCACGCCCAGCTGCGCGGCGAGGTGCCCATGGGCGAACCGCTCGTCGCCCCCCTGCGCACCGGCGACTGCCCGCCGATCGGTGACGGCGCGGCCGCCGTCGTCCTCGCCGCCGGTGACACCGCCCGCCGGCTGACCGACCGCCCCGCCTGGATCCGCGGCCTCGACCACCGCATCGAGGCACACAGCCTGGGCGTCCGCGACCTCACCGACTCACCGTCCACCCGGCTCGCCGCCGAGCGCGCCGGCGCCTTCGAGGTCCCCCATGGCCTCAAAGGCAGGGGAGGTGCCCCCATGGTGGACACCGCCGAGCTGCACGCCCCCTTCACCTCCCAGGAGGTGGTGCTGCGCCGCGCCCTGAAACTCGACGCGCCGGACAGCACGGTGTGCATCAACCCGTCCGGCGGCGCGCTCGCCGCCAACCCCGTCATGGCCGCGGGCCTGATCCGCCTCGGCGAGGCCGCCGCCCGCATCCAGCGGGGCGCCTGTGACCGCGCCCTCGCCCACGCCACCTCGGGCCCGTGCCTGCAGCACAACCTGGTCGCCGTCCTGGAAGGTGAGCGATGAGCAAGGAGCCCGTGGCCGTCGTCGGCATCGGACAGACCACACACGTCGCCGCGCGCCGCGACGTCTCGCTCGCCGGACTCGTCCGTGAGGCGGCCCGACGCGCCCTGGACGACGCCCAGTTGGCCTGGGCGGACATCGACGCCGTGGTGATCGGCAAGGCCCCCGACTTCTTCGAGGGGGTGATGATGCCCGAGCTGTACCTCGCCGATGCCCTGGGCGCCGTCGGCAAACCGATGCTGCGGGTGCACACCGCCGGCTCGGTCGGCGGCTCCACCGCCCTGGTCGCCGCGAACCTCGTCGCCGCCCGGGTCCACCGCACCGTCCTCACCGTCGCCTTCGAGAAGCAGTCCGAGTCCAACGCCATGTGGGGCCTGTCCCTGCCCATCCCCTTCCAGCAGCCCCTGCTGGCCGGCGCCGGCGGCTTCTTCGCCCCGCACGTCCGCGCCTACATGCGGCGCACCGGCGCCCCGGACACCGTCGGCTCCCTCGTCGCCTACAAGGACCGCCGCAACGCCCTCAAGAACCCCTACGCCCACCTCCACGAACACGACATCACCCTGGAAAAGGTCCGGGCCGCGCCGATGCTCTGGGACCCGATCCGCTACTCCGAGACCTGCCCGTCCTCCGATGGCGCGTGCGCGATGATCCTCACCGACCGCACCGGAGCCGCCCGCGCACCGCACCCGGCGGCCTGGGTGCACGGCGGGGCCATGCGCAGCGAACCCACCCTCTTCGCCGGCAAGGACTTCGTCTCCCCGCAGGCCGGCAAGGACTGCGCCGCCGACGTCTACCGGCAGGCCGGCATCACCGACCCGCGCCGGCAGATCGACGCGGTGGAGATGTACGTCCCCTTCAGCTGGTACGAGCCGATGTGGCTGGAGAACCTGGGCTTCGCCGAGGAGGGGGAGGGCTGGAAGCTCACCGAGTCGGGCGTCACCGAGCTGGACGGCGACCTCCCCGTCAACCCGTCCGGCGGAGTGCTCTCCACCAACCCGATCGGCGCCTCCGGCATGATCCGCTTCGCGGAGGCCGCCCTCCAGGTACGCGGGCAGGCCGGCGCCCATCAAGTCGACGGCGCACAGCGGGCGTTGGGACATGCGTACGGCGGCGGCTCCCAGTTCTTCTCGATGTGGCTGGTGGGCGCCGACGCACCGGCCACCTGACACCCGCCGGGGGCGGGCGCGCCGACCCGGCGCGCCCCCTCTCCGGCCACCACTCCACCGCCTCGCCACGTCCCCTGTCCGTCCCCGGACCCAGTGGTTAGGCTGACCGCGGACGACGATCCGGGAGGAGCGGGACACGTGACCGACAGCATCACCGAGCAGCGGCTCGTGGGCGGGGCCAGGCCCGATCTCGACCTGACGCAGGCCGAGTGGCAGTCGAGCACCCAGGGCGTGGGCGGCGTCCAGATCGCCTTCGTCGAGGGCTATATCGCCATGCGAAACCGCCGCAGCCCGGAGATCCCAGCGTTGATCTTCACCCCCGCCGAGTGGCGCGCCTTCGTCCTCGACGCCCGCGAGGGCGAATTCGATCTGACCTGAGGGCTGTACCGGAATGACCCGGAGGCCGGCGATGTGGCACGGAAGAGTGCGCAATGTCGTGTGCGCGAGGTGATGGCCTTCCAGGCCAGAATGGCCGCCGGCGTGACAGGGCTGCGCACGGCCTCACGCGCTGTCCGGGCGCTCCTGCCTGATCATGCTCGCCTCGTGCGCGGCCTTCGTCCTGTCCGCCGCCGGTTCGGCCGGTTGACGCGCCGAGCAGTCAGTCCGGCGCGAGCGTCAGGTGAGCACCACGCACCCCCGCCGCCGGAGCGCCAGGACCGCTTCCGCTCCGTCGTCCACGGCGTTCCAGCGCAGGTCCAGCTTCTCCAGTGCCGGCAGCCGCGCGATCCACGGCGGCAGCACCTCGATCCGGTTCCCGCGCAGGTCCACCCGGCGCAGCAGCGGCAGCGCGCGCAGCGCGTCGGGGATGCCGGGCAAGGCGTTGTCCCGGAGCTCCAGCACCCTCAGCTCGTGCAGCGCGGCAACGCTTCCGGGCAGTTCCGTGAGCGCATTGCCGCCCAGCCACAGCTCCCGCAGGAGCCTCAGTTGCCCCAGCGTCTCGGGGAGCGAGGTCAACTTTGCTTGCTGCGCGCGCAGTTCGATCAGACCGGTCATCCGGCCGAGCGCCGCCGGCAGTTCACCGAGCGGGTTCTCGCCGACGTTGAGGTAGCCGAGCCGGTCCAAGGCGCCGAGTGAATCCGGCAGGGTGGTGAGCCGGTTGTCATGCAGATAGAGGAAGCGGGTGAGTCCGGCGAGGTTACCGATCTCGTCGGGGACCGCTGTCAGCGCGTTGTGACCGAGGTCGAGGGTGTGCAGCGCATGCAGTCGGCCGAGCGCCGCCGGGACCTCGGTCAAGGCATTGTCGGCAAGGATCAGCACCTCCCAGTCCTCGCGCCGCCAGACCTCGGCAGGGACCGAACCCAGGCCCGCCTTCCACAGGTTGAGCACGGGAGGCGCGGTGGACCTGGGACGAGGCATGGGTGGGGTGTCCTTCCGTAAGGCAGTGTCCGCGGTCGGGGCGGGGTGCCGGGCGCCGCGGGCCGGGGGAGAGCGGTTACGGCCAGTCGAGGAGTTCGGGCGGTGGCACGGTGCGCCCCGATCGGCGGCAGTCGAGCGGCCGGTGCGGTGTGCGGCCGGCCAGCCAGGCCGCGAGGTCGGTGAGCGGGCCGCTGACGGTGACCGCAGGGGCGTCGGCGTCACCGTACCGCCGGGAGAAGGTGTCGTCCGTGGACGTCAGGACGAGAGGCAGATCCTCCGGCACCCGGGGGACAGGTGATCCAGCAGGTGATGACACAGCTCCTGTGGCCAGTCGCGCGGAGTGTGGCCGATCCGGGCGTCCGCCGTATGGATCTCCAACTCCCGCCACCATGCCAGCAGTGCGGAGCGCAGATCGCCGTTGCGATGCTTCACCGGCCGCTGCCAGCCGCGACCGTCATCGCATGGGGCTCGGGGACCTGGGTCCGTATGGCGCCGAGCAGCCAGGCGGTGAAGAGTTCCACCGGGTCGTCGGGCGTCTCCAGCGGATCGAACGCGGGCAGTTCGCCCGCGAACACCGGGAGATCCCGCAGTAGTTGACGCACGTCAGCCATACCGCCCCCTCAGGTATGTAATGGTTGGAGGCGACGCTACCATTAGCTCCATGACCGCACCACGGCTCGCACTCGAACTCGCCGTCACCCTCCGCCACGACGGGCACGGCGGCGTCACCGATGACCTGGCCGGTCCGGAAGGGCTTGCGGTCTGGGTGCACGAGCGGGCCGCGCTGCTGGACCGTGCGGCCGGTCCGGCCACCCCGGACGAGGCGCTGCACACCGCCGTCCGGGAGCTGCGGGCCGCGGTCCGGTCGCTGTTCGCCCGAGCCGTCCGGCCGGGGCCGCCCAGCTCCGCCGATGCCCACCGGCTGCTCCCGGAGGAGGAGGCGGTGCGCCGGCTCAACGCCGCCGCGGCCCTGGTCCCCACCGTCCCCCGGCTCAGCTGGGAGCCCGGCGCACCGCCTGCCGTCCGGCACCAGCCGGTCGGGTCCCCACCGCCCGCCGACCGGATCGTCGCCGCACTGGCCCGCGCCGCCCTCGCCTTCCTGGCCGGCCCCGACCGGCTGCTGCTGCGGGCTTGCCCCGCCCCGCGCTGTGTGCGCTACTTCGTCAAGGACCACGCCCGCCAGGAGTGGTGCACCCCCTCCTGCGGCAACCGCGCCCGGGTCGCCCGCCACCACGAGCGGCGCAGGGAAGGACGGGACGGGGCCCCGTAGGGTGGTGGCATGACGGGTGAACGTGATCTCCGGGCCCTGCTGAGCGGGATGCGTCCCGAGCGGAACGAGGGGCGCTTCGTCTTCGTGAGCGTGCCCGGCGCGGTCCCCGACGGGCTGACGCCGGTGGTCACCGTCACTGAACCCGAGGGCCGCACCCTCGTCGTCCACCAGGAGGAGGCCGACCGTGCGGGCCTGTCGTACGACTACGTCGCCGGCTGGATCACCCTGCGGGTGCACTCCGCGCTGGACGCCGTCGGGCTGACCGCCGCCGTGGCCACCGCACTCGCCCAGGCCGGCCTCAGCTGCAATGTCGTCGCCGGCTTCCACCACGATCACCTCTTCGTGCCGCATGCCGCGACCGACGAGGCGCTGCGCCGGCTGCGTGCACTCGCCGACCAGGCATAACGACCGCCGGCAAGAGGAGGCGGCGGCTCCGTACGCGGGGCGCCCCGCACGCCGACGTCCGCGCCGCGTGCCCGGCCGGGCCACGTACGATGGCGGCATGTCCTTCCTCCGCCGCCGCAGCGCAGCCACGCCCGCCGGGCCTGACTTCGACGTCCTCGCCATGGACCCCGGGGACTGGCCGGGCAATCTCGGAGCCGGGCTGCTGCCCGCGCCCGACGGGAGCTGCCAGGGTGTCTTTCTCCGCTATGACCTGTTCGGCGGCCGTGGCCCCGCGATGATCATCGGCAATCTGCCGGAGGGGTCCCCGGCCCGCGAGCTCGAGGACGATCAGGTGCCCTTCGAGGTGGCCCAGCTGCTCGCCGCGCTCGGCAACGACGAGCCGGTGACGGTCGTCGAGAGCGAGGACACCCCCGTGATGCACGAGGACAACCTGCTGATCGTCAAGCGCATCAAGTGCTCCGAGGGCCGGATCTCCTGCGCCCAGTTCGACCGCAGCGACGGCGTGCTGGTCACCATCGCCAGCTGGGACCGGCCGATCACCGACGATCTCTACGCGCTGCTCAAGCCGCTGCCGGCGGAGCTCTTCCAGCAGGGCTGAGCCCCGGCACGCACGGCACCGGAACGGACACCGGCGCGCCCGGTGGACGGCAGTCCCGTCCACCGGGCGCGTGTGCGCTCACCCGATCGGTGTGCGCGGGGGCTCAGGAATCCGAGCGCCGCACCTCGACATCGGCCGCCCGCACATAGCCGACCCGGTGCCCGAGCTGGATCTCGTAGTAGACGTCCTCGCCCCGCACGATCGCGTGCTGGGAGAGGTCGAAGGTCGGCGCGTAGAAGTAGTCGCCCGGCATCCGGTCCCCGACGGCGTACTTCTGGCCGGCGGCGAGCTTGTACGGCAGCGGGGAGACCGTCTGGTAGGGCACCCCGGCCGGGTAGGCCCCCTTCTCCGGGTACGCGCGGCCGTAGACCGGAATCTCCTCCCGGTCCGCCTTCGGCGTGGCGATCATGCCCTGGGCGTTCACCGCCGTCGGCGCGTGGTGCGGATTGCGGAACCACGCCTTCTGCCCGAGGTACCAGATCGCCGTCCAGTCGCCGGACCGGTCCGCCACCGCGAACCGCTGGCCGGTGGAGGCCCGGGCACCGGTGTCGTTCACGCCCATCGTGGCGTCACTGCCGTCCGGGTGCAGACCGATGTCCTTGACCAGCGGCGCGTCGGCGTCCGGCGCGGTGTGCAGCCGGACCGCCGCGGAACCGTGCGGCGCGCAGGGGTCGCCCGCCTTCTCGCAGCCCGTGTAAACCGGCTTGTTGCGGGCGTAGTCCGGGCGGATGGTGACCAGCCCGCCGTGCGAGCCCGGGGCGGCCTTGAACGGCTTGCCCAGCAGGGAGAAGTAGTGCGCCCAGTCCCAGTACGGGCCGGGGTCGGTGTGCATCCCGGGGATGGTGGCCGTGGTCGTGCCGGGCACATTGTCGTGGCCCAGGATGTGCTGCCGGTCGAGCGGTACGTCGTACTTGCGGCTCAGGTACTTCACCAGCCGGGCCGACGTGCGGTACATCGCCTCCGTGTACCAGGCGTCCGGCGCGGCGAGGAAGCCCTCGTGCTCGATGCCCACGGAGTGCGAGTTGATGTACCAGTTGCCCGCATGCCAGGCGACGTCCTTGGTCGGCACATGCTGGGCGATCAGGCCGTCCGAGGAGCGGATGGTGTAGTTCCAGGACACATAGGCCGGGTCCTTGATCAGCTTGAGGGTGGTCTCCCAGGAACCCTCGGTGTCGTGGATGACGATGGTGCTGATCCGCAGGTCCTCGGGCCGGTCCGCCTTGTCGTGGTTGCCGTAGTCGCCGTCCCCGAACTCCTCGTACGGCGCGGGGACGGACTCGCAGGCGACGCTGTGCGGGCACTCCAGCTTGCGGCCGGCCCGTGTCGGCGAGGCCTTCGCGGCCGGTGTGCCGAGACGTTTCTGCTGCGCGGCGTCGGGGATCAGCCCCGGCGTGGCGGCCAGCGTGACCCGCTGTCCCGCGTCGGTGGTCCGCGTCTGGCCGTGGCGCATGACCTCGTAGACCTCGTCCGCGAAGGCCCGGCCGCCGCGCGTACTGTCCTGACCGCCGTAGCGCGCCACCGCCTCGTACCACTGCGCCGGGTCGCGCCCCGTCCGGTGTCCCAGCTTGCGCTGCTCCGCGGCGAGCAGCGCCGCACCGCCGAGCACATTCGCCGCGGGGTCGGTACGCAGCCGCTCGGCCGACAGCCCGGCCAGCGTGGCGGCCGTCGTCAACGTCCGCAAACGGGCCGGTAGTTCAGCGGGAAGCGCGGCCCGCTTCGCCGCACCGGCCGGCACCCGCTTACGGGGCCGTGCGCCGTCGCCACGGGCGTCCTCGGTCCCTCCGCTGAACTCCGGCGTGCGCGTCAGCGCGGTGCGGGCATCGGTCAGATGCATCGGGCCGTAGCCCCCGGAGACACTGGGCGCGCCACCATGGGTGTCCCAGCGCGACTCCAGGTACGAGACGCCGAGCAGCACACTGCGCGGCACCTGGAAGCGGGCGGCGGCGTCGGTGAAGGCCCGCTGCAGAACATCGGTCCGGGGCTGGCCGGCGTGCGCGGACGGCGTTCCCGCGAGTGGCAGCAACAGCACCGCCGCCGCAACGGCGGTGGCGGACCTGCGCAGGGCGGGGCGGTGGAATCTCTTCTCGTCTTCCGGGGCGGATCCTCGCAAAGCAACCTCCTCGAGCCGGCCCCAGCCGGGGCGGTGTGACGGTGGGTGCGCAAACGGCCGCACGGGCGGGACCCGAGACTAGAGCCCCCGTCGGCTTAGAGCTATACGTTTGCCGAGGGCCCGTCAATCACCGCGCCCTCTCGGGATTCCGCATGTCAGGGCATCTCCACAGGAGCCTTCCCGGACGGGTGTCCGGCCTGCGGGGCGTCAGTGGAATGGGCCAATGGCCGGACGGACTCGACCTGACACGGACGGGGGCGGGCAGGCGCACGGCCCGGGGAGGGAAGCCCGAGGGGCCGGGGAAGGGCGGCCAGTTGGCGCACATGGGTGAGCGGCGCACCCCGTACCCGGGTGCGCCGCTCACGATCCCCCTTGCGGTGCCGGGTGACGTCCGGCACCTGTCGGCGGTCAGCGGGTGCCGACCGCCGCCCGTACCGCACGGCGCGCCATCTGGCAGTCGTCGTGCAGCCGACGGAGGAGCAGCCGCTGCTCCTCGCCCGCCGCGGGCACGCCGGGTAGTCCCGGACCCGGTGTCCCCGTCGGCGTGGGTTCGCGCATGGTCCGTTGGACCGCGGTTTCATAACGCCGGATCTCGCGGGTGAGCACCAGCATCAGATTCACCAGGAAGGCGTCCCGCGAGGCCGGGCCCGCGTTCTGGGCGAGCTGGCTGATGTGCCGGCGGGCGACCGGCGCGTCGCCGAGCACCGACCACAGGGTCGCCAGGTCGTAGCCCGGCAGATACCAGCCCGCGCTGTCCCAGTCCAGCAGGACCGGGCCCGCGGGGGAGAGGAGCACATTGTTCAGCAGTGCGTCGCCGTGGCAGAACTGGCCCTGGGTGTGCGACAGCCCGTGCAGCAGCTTCTGCAGATCGCCCAGGTCACGGTCGGTGAGCAGCCCCAGGTCGTGGTAGCGGCCGATCCGGCCCGCGTAGTCCAGCGGGGTGTCGAACAGCCCGGCCGGCGGACGCCAGAGGTTGATCCGGCAGATCGCGCCCAGCGCGGCCCGTACGTCGGCCCGGGGCGGAGCCTCGGACGGGTGGCGGGTCAGCGCCGCGACGCGGCCGGGCATCCGCTCCACGATCAGCGTGCAGTTGTCGGGATCGGCCGCCACCAGACGCGGCACCCGTACCGGCGGACGATGCCGGACGAATGCGCGGTATGCACTTATTTCCTGCCGGAACCTGTCCACCCACGCGGGGGAGTGGTCCAGTAAACACTTGGCGACCGCGGTCATACGGCCCGTCGTGCCGACGAGGAGGACGGACCTGCCGCTGCGGCGCAGCACCTGCACCGGGTTGAACTCCGGGCAGATGCGCTGCACCGAAGCGACGGCGGCGCGCAACTGGGCGCCCTGCGGGCCGGACAGGTCGATTCTCCCGCTGAGCGGCTGGGAGCTTGTCCCCTGCATCCGCCGGGTGCGGCCGCCGGGGAGACCGGGGACCGCACCCGCGGAAGGCGCGGGGTCGAGATACGGCCCGCTTCCGGTGGGATGCGGGCGGTACGGCCGGGTGGGGGCGGTCACGGCGGACGATGCTGCATACATGGGTGAAACAGATCCCTTCGTGCGCCGGCGAGTTGCGTGCGCTCCCGGCCCGGTGGTGGGAACCCGTGAACGGGCCCCGTGCAGGAGGCCGATCCAGGGTCCCCGTGAGGGGCGCGCACCCTGGGGAATGCGGTCCCGCCACCAGGCCGGGGGCGGCATATCTACAGAACACGTGCCTATGGGTGGCAGACCATCTGGCGCACCCTGGCGAACCCTGGCGAATGCCCACAGCCCATGTCAGCGGCCGTTACTGTCAACTCAGTCGAGGAACCTGGGGGCTTGACGTGGACAGGCAGCCGAACACCCGTCTCGCGGACCTTTTCGGCCTGACCGGCTGGTCCAAAGGAGAGCTGGCGAGAATGGTCAACCGGCAGGCGGCGGCCATGGGGCATCCGCAGCTGGCGACCGACACCTCGCGAGTGCGGCGCTGGATCGACATGGGGGAGACCCCGCGCGATCCGGTGCCCAAGGTCCTGGCTTCCCTGTTCACCGAGCGCCTCGGCCGTGTCGTAACCATCGAGGACCTCGGATTCGCAAGAACCGGTCGCGCGGGGAAACGGCAGGCCCTGGACGGTCTGCCGTGGGCTCCCGAACGGACCGCCGCGGTCCTCACGGAATTCACGGGAATGGACCTCATGCTCAACCGACGCGGCTTGGTGGGTGCGGGCGCCGCACTCGCCGCGGGCTCCGCACTCACCGGCGCCATGTACGACTGGCTGCACACCGACCCGGCCCCGGCCGGCGCCCCACGCCACGACGCCATGTTCGCCTCCGACTCCTTCGACGAACTCGACCAGACCGGCCTCGACCGCTATGAGGCCGCCCCTGTGGGATCGCAGGAGATCGACGCGCTGGAGCGCTCGGTCGAGGTGTTCCGCGCCTGGGACGCGGCCCGCGGGGGCGGGCTGCAGCGCAAGGCCGTGGTGGGCCAGCTCAACGAAGTGGGCGGCATGCTCGCCTACCGCCACCCCGATCATCTGCAGCGCCGGCTGTGGGGGGTGGCCGCCAACCTGGCGGTGCTGGCGGGCTGGATGTCCCATGACGTGGGCCTGGAGCCCACCGCCCAGAAATACTTCATCATCGCCGCGCATGCGGCGCGCGAGGGCGGCGACCGCCCGCGCGCCGGCGAGGCGCTTTCCCGTGCCGCCCGGCAGATGGTGCATCTGGGCCGTCCCGACGACGCGCTGGATCTGATGAAACTGGCCAAGTCCGGCTCCGGCGCGGAAACCCTGCCGCGCACCCGCGCCATGCTGCACACCATCGAGGCCTGGGCGCAGGCGTCCAAGGGCCACGGCCAGGCGATGCGCCGCACCCTGGGCGAGGCGGAGGAGCTTTTCGTCTCGGACAAGGGCGATGTGCCGCCACCGAGCTGGATGCAGATGTTCGACGAGGCGGATCTGCACGGCATGCAGGCGCTGGCATTCCGTACCCTCGCCGATCACGATCCGTCGGCCGCCAGGATCGCCCAGCATCACGCCCAACGGGCGCTGAGGCTGCGGGAGAACGGCCGCCAGCGGTCGCAGATCTTCGACTACATCTCGATGGCCTCGGCCTGCTTCATCGGAAACGACCCCGAACAGGCCGACCGCTACGCCCGGTTGGCGCTGGTGTCCATCGGCGAGAACTCCTCGCACCGCACCTGGGACCGGCTCCGTGAAATGTTCCGGCTCACGGGGCAGTATGCGAACTACACCAAGATCCAGGATCTGCGCGAGGAGATCCAGCATGTCCTGCCGAAGGAGAAGCCCAAGACCAAGGGGTCCGGCCTCGGCCCCGGCATCGGATCGGGAGTCGCGAAGAACTTCTCGGCCTGAGGCGGGCGGATGCACGGAGCGTGACGGTGCGTCATCCGTAAGGGTGGCGCCCTTCTCAGCTCCGCTGCCTCACCCGTGGCCCGGCGGATCACCCGCCGACACGGCCGACATATTCGCCGACGTGTTCGGGGCGACCGGCTCCGGATGCGCCGGTCCGCCGCCGACGCCCGCCGCGGTGTGTCTCAGTCGCCGACCCTGGCGACCAGTACACAGGCGTCGTCCTCGCGGTCGGCGGTGCCGAACTCCTCGACGACGATGCGGACGCCGTCCTGGGCGCTGCGGGCCGCGGCGAACCGCGGTGCCAGAGCGAGGAGCCGTTCGGTGCCTTCGTGGAGGGCTTGTGCGCCGTGCGTATGGCGGGGGACGAGGCCATCGGTGTGCAGGACGAGCAGGTCACCGGGCTCCAGTTGCTCGGTGCGCTGGGTGTAGGCCGCACCCGAGGTCGCCCCGAGCAGGACACCCTCGGGCGGGTCCAGCGCGCGCCCCGCGCCGCCGCGGAACAGCAGCGGCGCGGGGTGCCCGGCCTGGGCCCACTCCAGGGTCCGCGTAGCGGCGTCGAAGCGGCCGCACACCGTGCTGCCCAGCGCCGGCTGAGCGGCGGTGTCCAGCAGTTGGTTGAGGAAGCACATCAGGGGTCCCGGCCGGTGGCCGGCGACAGCCATACCGCGCAGCGCGCCGAGCACCATCGCCATCCCGGAGGTGGCGGTGACGCCGTGCCCGGTGAGATCGCCGACGCTCAACAGGGTGGTGCCGTCCGGGAGTTGCAGCGCGTCGTACCAGCCCCCGCCGACCAGGGCAGGGGTGCCGGACGGCAGATAGCGCCCGGCGAGGTCGAGGGCTACGGGACCGCCTTGCGGGAACCGCAGGGAGCCGCGCCACGGGGGGAGCACGGCCTCCTGCAGCTCGACCGCAAGCCGGTGCTCGGTCTGCGCGATATGCCGCTCACGGTGCAGCGAGTCACGGGTCTCGCGTACCGCCTGCTGGCTGCGGCGCAGCTCGCTGACGTCCCGCAGCACGGCCCACATGCAGGCGGTACTGCCGTCGGCGTCGAGCACCGGCTCGCCCACCATGTGCACCGTGCGCAGGCTTGCGTCCGGGCGCACGATGCGGAATTCGCCGTCGATCGGGCGGCCGTCCACCAGGCAGTCGGTGACCATCGTGGCCAGCCCCTCCTGGTCGTCGGCGTGGACCAGGGACGGCAGCTCGTCGAGGGTGAGCGGGCCGTCGGACGGTGCCCTGCCGAACATCGCGAACAGCTCGTCGGACCAGCTGACCTCGTCGGTGAGGAGGTTCCACTCGGCGCTGCCGACCCGGCGCAGCAGCGCGCCGCGTTCATGGGGCGCGGGCTCCGGCGGGGCCGACGGCAGCCCGGCCTCCGGAGCGTCCTCCTCCTCGCTGTCCTCGTTCTCGGCGGGCAGGCCCTCTCTCAGCTGGTCGAGATGGCCCCCGAGGTCGTCGAGGTGATGCACGGCGAGATCGCACAGCGCCCGCTGCCAGCGCAGCTGCGGGTCGGCGGCGAGGCCGGTGTCCTCCCCGGACTCCCTGCGCACCGCATCGAGGTCACCGCGCAGGCGCCGGGCCTGCGTGATGAGGGACTCGACGGTCTCGCGCTCGGGGGGCCGGTCTGCTGGGTGATCCGCGAAGAGAGGGGGCGGCATGACGTACTCCGTGATCAGGCGGCGCCGGGCTGAAGGGCCGGTAACGACTGTTGCACAGGCGGCGACCGTCCGTAAGGGATTTGGCACTACCCGATACGGTGGTGCATCTGGCATATGCCTCCGGCTTTCCGGGGCAATCCCGGGGCGAATCGGCGGAATGACAGCTTCCAAGCTAGGCTTCGGCCGCTGTACAGCAGGCGCTCCCGCCGATCCATGGTGGGAACGAGGCTTACGGCCCGCGGTCACCGGCAAGAATGCCGGTCAGCGGAAATCCCGTTGCCAGCCTGTCCCCCGCACCGGATGCTGACCTCATGTTCGATCCAGACATAGCGCCCAGTGGCACCCTGCTCGGCCTCCTGCAGCGAGGCCGCGGCGACGGGACCCTGCATGCCCTCGCGGCGCCGCGGGCCGAGGCGCTCGCGGCACTCAACGACAGCGTGCTGCGCGATCCCCGTCGCGACTGGCAGGTCGAGAACCGCTCGCTCTACTACGCGCGCCTCTACATGCAGCTCGACGGCGCGCTCGAAGAGATCGAACGCCACCTCTTCCACCCCGACGACCTCGTCGACACGGGCGAGGAGCGCACCGGTCTCGCCCTCGCGGTCCTCGGCCACCTCGCCGCCTACGGCAAGGACGCCGCCCGTCTGCTGCTGCGCAGCTATGCCGCGGCGGGCAGCAACTGGCGCTGGGCCCTGGACGAGCTTGCGCTGCGTGACGACGACGCCGGGCTGATGACCCTCGCCCCCGCCGTCCTCGCCCGCTTCCCGGAGACCGAGGAGGGCGACGCCGACCTGGCCATCGCCGTCCGCGACGCCTTCGAGCCCCGGCCCTGGCGGCTGTGGGCCGAGGACCCCCGCTACGGCCCCCGGCTGGCCGCGGCCGGGGAACAGGGCTCCTTCGACCGCTGGCAGCGGCAGATGCGGCCCCGTGGACCGCGCCCCGGCTGGAGCGTGACCGAGGTGCTCCGATGGGCCGAGGAGAGCCCGGAGCGGACGGGCGAGGAACACCGCCACCTCGCCGCCGCCCGCTGCCTGGCCGTCGTCGCCGGCCCCGAGGACCGCCCCGAGCTGCTGCGCGCCGCGCGCAGCGCACCGGACGCGGCCCGCGCCGCCGTACTGCACCACCTCGCCGAACGCGGCGACCGAGACGTCCTCGACCTGATCGAGGACGCGGTCGCCGACCCCTTCTCCTCCGAGCGGCTGGCCTCCGCCGCTCTCGCCGCGTTCGCGCGGATGCGCAGCGTGGCCGCCGTCGCACGGGCCAGGGTCTGGGCGCCGCGCGCGGACCGGCTGGGTGCGGCCGCCGCCGCCATGCTCGCCCGCCGCGGCGGGCGGCGCGACGCCGAACCGGTACTGGCGGCCCTGCGCCGGACCGTCCGCGAGGAGGGTCCGGACGCCGACGGCCTGTGGGAGCTGGTCGACGGCACCGGACGCCTCGGGGTCGCCTGCGCCGCCCCGGTCCTGCGGCACATCTACCGCGAGACGTCCTCCTCCCACCTGCGCGGCCGGGCCGCCGGCGCGCTCGCCGCCACCGACCCCGGCTTCGCGGCCGGTTTCGCGGTCGAGTGCCTGTGGGACTGCGAGGAAACCACCAGAGAGCTCGCCGCCCGGCATGCCGCCACCGGCGATGACCGGGTCGTAGAACAACTGCGGCGTCTCGCCGCGGACCCGGCCGAGGAGGCCGAGGTACAGACGGCTGTGCGGAGCCGGATCGGACCGGAGTCCCAGGTGTAAGCAGACGTCGGTGGGAGCCGGCCACTCGCTCGTGGCCGCTTTCCTCTGCTCCACGAGGCGCACCGAACCACTTGCGTGCACCCCCACCGGCCTCGCGAGCAACCCCCACGGCGGGACAGCCGAAAACGTGGGGAGACGTTCTCCGGCAGGAAAGATCCCCTTGGCCCCCTCCACGCACCGCACGCCGAGAACAGCGGTATGCGTGTCGTCCTGGTCACCGAATCCTTCCCACCCGATGTCAACGGCGTCTCCCACTGCGCCCTGGAAACCGCCCGGCACCTCGTCCGGCGCGGCCACGATCCGCTGGTCATCGCGCCACTCGGTGGCCCTTCGCCGGCCGCCGGTACGCACGAGAGTCCCTGTCCCGTCGTCCGGGTGCCCTCGATGCCGCTGCCCGGCTATCCGCAGGTGCGGATCGCGCTTCCCGGGCGCCGGCTGTCCGCGGCGCTCGACGGGCACCGGCCCGATCTCGTGCACCTGGCCAGTCCGTTCGTGCTCGGTGCCCGGGGGATGGCGGCCGCCGCCCGCCGCCAGGTGCCCGCGGTCGCCGTCTACCAGACCGATCTGGGCCGCTACGCCCGTACCTACCTCGGCGGCGGCGCGGCCACGGCCTGGCGCCGCATCCGGGCGGTGCACGGCGCCGCCGACCGCACCCTGGCGCCCTCCAGCGCGGCGCTGCTGGATCTGACCGAGCACGGTGTGCCCCGGGTCCATCTGTGGCCGCGCGGCGTCGACTCCGAACGGTTCCACCCAGGGCGGCGCGACGCGGTGCTGCGCAGCTCGCTCACCGCGGGGCGGGAACTGCTGGTGGGGTACGTGGGACGGCTCGCGCCGGAGAAGGACGTGGGACTGCTGGCCGAGACCTCGCGGCTGCCGGGCGTACGCACCGTCGTCATCGGCGAGGGGCCCAGCGCCGCCGGGCTGCGGACCGCGCTGCCCGGGGTGCGCTTCCTCGGCCGCCGTACGGGTGATGAACTCGCCCGGCTCTACGCCTCGTTGGACATCTTTGTCCATACCGGGCCGTACGAGACCTTCTGTCAGACCGTGCAGGAGGCGATGGCCTCCGGTGTGCCGGTGGTGGCGCCCCGGGCGGGCGGCCCGCTCGACCTGGTGGACCACGACCGTACGGGGCTGCTGGTCACACCGGGGGACGGCGGCGCGTTCCGGGACGCGGTGCAGCTGCTCGCGGGCAGCGCCGAGCTGCGCGTCCGGTACGGTGCCGCGGCCCGCAGAGCGGTGGAGGACCGCACGTGGGCGGCGGTCGGCGACCAGCTCCTGGGCCACTACGAGGCCGTGCTCAGCGACCGGACGGCGGTGGCGGCGTGAACGTGCGACACGCTCGTGGGGCGGGTCTGCGGATCGTGCGGATCGCCAACTTCGTCACGCCGGCCTCCGGCGGGCTGCGCACCGCGCTGCGGGAACTCGGCGAGGGCTACCGGGCCGCCGGGCACGAGCCGGTGCTCATCGTGCCGGGGCCGCCGGGGGCACTCGGCCCGGCCGGATGGTGTGACGAAGTCACCGCACAGGGACGGGTGATCACCCTGCCGGGGCCGGAACTGCCGGGCAGCGGCGGCTACCGCGTGCTGGCCGATCGCCGCAGGGTCCAGCGGCTGCTGCACTCCCTGGCCCCCGACCGGCTGGAGGTCTCCGACCGGACGACGCTGCGCTGGACGGGGGAGTGGGCGCGCCGGGCCCGGATTCCCGCGGTGATGGTCTCGCACGAGAGCGTGGACGGGGTGCTGCGCACCTGGGGCGTACCGCAGCCGCTGGCCCGCGCCGCCGCTGACCGGCTCAACCGCCGTACGGCGCACGCCTACAGCCGGGTCGTGTGCACCACGGCCTGGGCGGCGGCGGAGTTCACCCGGGCGGGTGTGCGCAATGTGGTGCGCGCTCCGCTCGGTGTCGATCTCGCCGCCTGGCACCCCGGGTGCCGCAGCGCGGAGCTGCGTCGGCGCTGGGCGGGCCGGGCGGAGGTCCTGCTGCTGCTCTGCTCCCGGCTGTCGCAGGAGAAGCGGCCGGGGCGGGCGCTGGACGCGCTGGCGGAGCTGCGGCGGCGCGGGGTCGACGCGACGCTGGTGGTGGCCGGTGACGGGCCGCTGCGGGCCCGCCTGGAGGCCCGGGCGCGGTCCGAACGGCTGCCCGCGGCGTTCCTCGGGCACCTCGCCGACCGGGCCCGGCTCGCCGCGCTGCAGGCCGGCGCCGATGTCGCACTGGCGCCCGGCCCGGCCGAGACCTTCGGGCTGGCCGCCCTGGAAGCGCTCGCCTGCGGTACCCCGGTGGTCGCCAGCGCGGCATCGGCGCTGGCGGGGCTGGTCGGCAGCGGCGGCGATACGGCGCTCGACGACGGGCCCTCGTTCGCCGATGCGGTCCAGCGCGTGCTGGCCCGGCCCGGTCCCGCCCGGCGCGCCGCCGCCCGCCGCCGCGCCGAAGGCTACGGCTGGCAGCCCGCCGTCGAGGCCTTCCTGGCGGCGCACGACGCGCCCGCCCCGCTCGGCAGGCCGCTCACCGCCACGCCCTTCCCGTCCCCGGCCGGCCCGCTGGGCGGGTGGTGACGGTGCGGCCCGAGGGAGTGGTGATACCGGGCGGCGGAGCAGTGATACCGGAGGGGGGAGCAGCGGTGACACCGGGTGGGGGAGCCGTGATCCCGGGCGAGGGAGCGGTGATCCCGAGGCAGGCGCCGGGTGGCGGCCGTTCCCCGGCCCCGGCCCTGGCCCCGTCCCCGGCCCGCTTCGTCGCGCTCGGCGACTCGTTGACCGAAGGCCTCGGTGACCCCGTACCGGGCGGCGGCTGGCGCGGCTGGGCGGCCCTGCTGGCCGGGGCGCTGGGCGAGCGGCCGGGCGGTGTGGAACTGGTGAACCTGGCGCGCAGCGGGGCGCTGGCGGCGGAGCTGGCCGAGCGGCAGCTGCCCGCGGCGCGTGCCCTCGGGCCGCGCTTCGCCTCGCTCGTCGTCGGCGCGAACGACACCCTGCGTGCGGCCTTCGCCATCGAGCGGGTCGCGGCCGCGCTGGACCGGGCGCACAGTGCACTGAGCGCCGACGGGGCCGTGGTGCTGACGGCGTGCCTGCCCGATCCGGGCCGGATGCTGGGCCTGCCCGCGCCGCTGGCGCGTCCGCTGGCCCGCCGGATGCGCGCCGTGAACACCGTCGTCCATGCGGTGTCCGCGCGCTACCAGGGCGTTCATCTGCACCTCGCCGAACACCCCTGGGCCGCCGAACGTGCCTGCTGGAGCGTGGACCGGCTGCACCCCAGCGAGCGCGGCCACCGGCTGCTGGCCCGCGGTTTCCATGCGGCACTGGCCGCCGCCGGCCTGCCCGTGGGACCGCCGCCCGCGCTCACCCTCGACGGTCCGCCGCCGACCCGCGCCGGAGCGGCCCGGTGGATGGCGACCCGCGGCACCCGCTGGGTCGCCGACCGGTGCACGGACCTGCTGCCCGGCCTGCTGGGTCTGGCGCTCCAGGAGTGCCGGCACGGGCTGGCGGGATCCGGCCGGCTGCTGGACGCCGCGGCCGACCAGGCCACGCGTACCGCGCTCGCCGCACTGGAGGGGGCGGGTTACGGGTCGGACGGGTCGGACGGGGCGGACGGATCGGAGGGGACGAACGGGGCGGATCGCCGGCCGGACAGGGCCGACGCCCCGGACAGCCCCAGCGGACCGGACGATGCCCCGCCGGGGAAAACCGCCGCGACGGCGAAGGGCGCTGCGACAATGACAGGATGACCGGACGCTGGGAGTTCTGGATCGACCGCGGTGGCACGTTCACGGACGTCGTCGGCAGGCGCCCGGACGGACGGCTGGTCACCGGCAAGCTGCTCTCGCACCATCCGGAGCGCTACCGCGACGCCGCGGTGGCCGGTATCCAGATGATGCTGGGGCTCGGCCCGGACGAACCGGTGCCCGCCGAGCGGGTCTCCGTCGTCAAGATGGGCACCACCGTCGCCACCAACGCCCTCCTGGAGCGCAAGGGCGAACCGACCGTGCTGCTGACCACCGAGGGGTTCCGGGACGCGCTGCGGATCGCCTACCAGAACCGGCCGCGGATCTTCGACCGGCACATCGTGCTGCCCGAGGCGCTGTACGACCGGGTGATCGAGGTGCCGGAGCGGATCGGCGCCCGCGGTGAGCTGGTCCGGCCGCTGGACGCCGACGCGGTCCGCCGGGCGCTGATCCGGGCCCGTGCGGACGGCCTGCGCAGCGCCGCCGTCGTCCTGCTGCACGGCTACCGCCACGCCGACCACGAACGCACCGTCGCCGAACTGGCAAGGCAGGCAGGGTTCTCCCAGGTCAGCTGCTCCCACGAGGTCAGCCCGCTGATGAAGCTGGTGCCGCGCGGTGACACCACCGTCGTCGACGCCTACCTCTCCCCGATCCTGGGCCGCTACGTCGACGACATCGCCGCCCAACTCCCCGGTATCCGGCTGATGTTCATGCAGTCCAACGGCGGACTGCGCCAGGCGGCACACTTCCGGGGCAAGGACGCGGTGCTGTCCGGGCCCGCGGGCGGTGTCGTCGGCATGGTGCGTACCGCCGCCGACACGGGCGGCGGTCACGACCGGGTGATCGGGTTCGACATGGGCGGCACGTCCACCGATGTGTCGCACTACGCCGGTGAGTTCGAGCGGGTCTTCGGCAACGAGGTCGCGGGCGTACGGATGCGCGCGCCCATGATGAACATCCACACCGTCGCGGCCGGCGGCGGCTCCGTCCTGCACTTCGACGGCCGCCGCTACCGGGTCGGCCCCGACTCGGCCGGTGCGGACCCGGGGCCGGCCTGCTACCGGCGCGGCGGCCCGCTCACCGTCACGGACGCCCAGGTGATGCTCGGCCGCATCCAGCCCGCCCACTTCCCCGCGGTGTTCGGACCGGACGGCGACCAGCCGCTGGACGCCGAGGTGGTCCGCACCCGCTTCGCCGAGCTGGCCACGCGGGCGGCCGCCGAGACCGGGGACGACCGCGGCCCCGAGGAGGTCGCGGCCGGCTTCCTCGACATCGCCGTGCTCAACATGGCCAATGCCGTCAAGAAGATCTCCGTCCAGCGCGGCCGCGACATCACCCGCTACGTCCTCACCAGCTTCGGCGGCGCCGGCGGCCAGCACGCCTGCGCGGTCGCCGACGCGCTGGGCATCGACACGGTGCTCGTCCCGCCGCTGGCCGGGGTGCTCTCCGCGTACGGCATCGGGGTCGCCGACGCCACCGCGATGCGCGAGCAGGCCGTCGAGGCGGAGTTCACCGATCCCGCGGCCGTCGAGCGGGTGCACGAGGTGTGCGAGGCCCTTGCCGGACAGACCCGGCGCGAACTCCTGGACGACGGGGTGCCAGAGGCCTCGGTGACCACCCGGGCCCGGGTGCTGATCCGCTACGCCGGGACCGACTCCACCCTCGCCGTCCCGCTGGCCGACGCCGACACCATGACCGCGGAATTCGTCCGGGCACACCGCGAGCGCTACGCCTTCACCATGGACAAACCGCTGGTGGCCGAGGCGGTGTCAGTCGAGGCGCTGGGCGCGGCCGGCGGCGCGGGCGGGTACGAGGCCCGAGCGGGCAGCAGGGAAGGAGAGCTGACTCCGGCCGCCACGGTACGGATGTACACGGATGGCCGCTGGCAGGACACCGGCCTCTACCGCCGCACGGACCTGTGCCCCGGCGACACCCTCACCGGTCCGGCCGTCATCGCCGAGGAGGACGCGACCACGGTCCTCGACCCGGACTGGCAGGCGGCCACGGGCGAGCACGGGCACCTCCTGCTGACCCGGGCCCGGCCGCGCACCGACCGCGTCGCCGTCGGCACCGAAGCGGACCCGGTGATGCTGGAGGTCTTCAACAGCCTCTTCATGGCCATCGCCGAGCAGATGGGCGTCCGGCTGGAGAACACCGCACACTCCGTCAACATCAAGGAGCGCCTGGACTTCTCCTGCGCGCTCTTCGACGCTGACGGCAACCTGATCGCCAACGCCCCGCACATCCCCGTGCACCTGGGCTCGATGGGGGAGTCCATCAAGGAAGTGCTCCGGCGCCGCGGCGGCGACATGCGGCCGGGTGACGTGTATGCGATCAACGACCCGTACCACGGGGGCACCCACCTCCCCGACGTCACCGTCGTCACCCCCGTCTTCGACGCCGACGGGGACGAGCTGCTGTTCCTGGTGGCCTCCCGCGGCCATCACGCCGAGATCGGGGGCATCACCCCGGGCTCGATGCCCGCCTTCAGCAGCTCCATCCAGGAGGAGGGCATCCTCTTCGACAACTGGCTGCTGGTGCGCGACGGCGCACTGCGCGAGGACGCGACCCGCGACCTGCTCGCCGCCGGCCCCTACCCCTCCCGCGCCCCCGACGCCAACCTCGCCGATCTGCGTGCCCAGATCGCCGCCAATGAGAAGGGCATCCAGGAACTGCGGCGGATGACCGACCAGTTCGGGCTGGACGTCGTGCGGGCCTATATGGGACACGTCCAGGACAACGCCGAAGAATCCGTGCGGCGCATCATCGCGCGGCTGTCGGACGGCAGCTGCCGCTACGAGACCGACAGCGGGGCCGAGATCCGGGTCGCGCTGACCGTCGACCGTGCCGCCCGCAGCGCGGTGGTGGACTTCGCCGGCACCTCGCCCCAGCAGCCCGGGAACGCCAATGCGCCCAGCTCGGTGGTGATGGCCGCCGTGCTGTACGTCTTCCGCACCCTGGTCGCCGACGACATCCCGCTCAACAGCGGCTGCCTCAAGCCGGTGGAGGTCCGCATCCCGGAGGGCTCGATGCTCGCGCCCGTCTTTCCGGCGGCCACCGTCGCGGGCAATGTGGAGACCTCCCAGGCGGTCACCGGCGCGCTCTACGCCGCGCTCGGTGTCCAGGCCGAGGGCTCCGGCACGATGAACAACCTCACCTTCGGCAACGACCGGGTGCAGTACTACGAGACCGTCGCCAGCGGCTCGGGCGCGGGCGACGGCTTCGACGGCGCGGACGCCGTACAGACCCACATGACCAACTCCCGGCTGACCGACCCCGAAGTGCTGGAGTGGCGCTACCCCGTCCGCGTCGACGCCTTCGCCATCCGCTCCGGCAGCGGCGGCAGGGGCCGTTGGCACGGCGGCTGCGGCGTCGAACGCCGGCTGCGCTTCCTGGAGCCGATGACCGTCGCCCTGCTGACCAACCACCGCAGGGTCGCGCCGTACGGCATGGCCGGCGGCGCCCCCGGAGCGCTGGGCGCCAACGCCATCGAGCGGGCGGCGGACGGTACGCACGAGGACCTGGCGGGCTGTGATGTCGCGGACGTCGGCGTCGACGACGTGCTGGTCCTGCGCACTCCGGGCGGCGGGGGATATGGGGTGCCGGACGGCGGCTGACCGGGCGGCGGCTGGCCGGGCGGTGGCTGGCCGGGCGGCGGCTGACCGGGCGGCGGTTGGCCCGAGGGCAGGGCTAGCCCATGCGCAGGAAGCGGACCGGTGTCCCGGGGACGGCCTGGGCCGCCGGGGCCAGGTAGCGCTCGGGGACGACGCCGATGACCGGGTAGCCGCCGGTCGTGGGGTGGTCGTGGAGGAAGAGGACCGGCAGGCCGTTGGGGGGGACCTGGAGGGCGCCCAGGGGCATGCCCTCGCTGGGGAGTTCGCCGCTGCGGGCGCGCTCCAGGGGCGGGCCCTCGGTGCGCAGGCCGATGCGGTTGCCGGCCGGCGAGACGCGGAAGCGGCCGGTGGTGAGGGTGCGCAGGCCGGCGGCGGTGAACCAGGCGTCGCGGGGGCCGGGCACGAACGGCAGGACGAGCTCCGCCAACGGGCCGGGGTGGGGGATGGCGTCGGCGGTGGACGGCGGGCCGTGCGGGGTGCCCAGCGGGAGGACCGCTCCCTCCGTGAGCGGGTCGGGGCCCAGGCCGGAGAGCAGATCGGCGGCGCGGCTGCCGAGGACCGGTTCGGTGTCGATGCCCCCGGCGAAGGCCAGGTGGGAGCGCAGGCCGTGGGTGGCGGGACCCACGTCCAGGACGGCGCCCGCCGGGACGCGGACCGGTGCGCCCCAGGGGGCGGGGCGGCCGTCGACGGTCACCGGGCAGGGCGCGCCCGTGACGGCGACGGTGGTGGCCGTTCGGACCCACAGGGCGCAGCCGGTGAGCGTGGTCTCCAGGGCGGCGGCGGACTCGGGGTTGCCGACCAGGCGGTTGGCGAGCCGGTGCGCGGGCTCGTCCAGGGCGCCGGCCCGCGGCACACCGAGGTGGGCGTGGCCGGGCCTGCCGAGGTCCTGGACGGTGGTGAGCGCTCCGGCCCGGACGACCGAGAAGGCGCGGTCGGTCATCGGGTGGTCTCCTGCGGGACGAAGCGGACACGGGTGCCGGGGGCGAGCAGCGCGGCCGGCTCGCGGCGCGGGTCCCACAGGACGGTGTCGGTGGTGCCGATCAACTGCCAGCCGCCGGGGGAGGAGCGCGGGTAGACCCCGGTGTACGGGCCGGCCAGGGCGACCGAGCCGACCGGGACCTTCGTGCGGGGGGTGTCCCGGCGCGGTACGTGCAGCGGTTCGGGCAGTCCGGTCAGATAGCCGAAGCCGGGGGCGAAGCCGCAGAAGGCGACATGGAACTCCGTCGCGGAGTGCCGGCGCACCACCTCGTCGGCGGTGCAGTCCCACAGGGCGGCGACGTCGGCGAGGTCGGGGCCGTCGTAGCGGACCGGGATGTCCACGGCGGGCCGGTCGCCGGCGCCGATCGGCGGGATGTCCCAGGCGGCGAGCTTGGCGAGGAGCCCGCGGGGGTCGGCGAGGCCGTCGAGGAGCACCGTACGGGCGGCCGGCACGATCTCGCGCAGCGGCGGCAGGCCGCCGTCGGCGGCCCGGCGCAGCAGTTCGGCGTGCAGCGCCTCGACCTCCTCGGCGCTGTCCAGCTCGATCAGCAGGCCGTGTTCACCGACCGGCAGCGGCCTCATGCGAAGCTCCGGATGCGGACGCCGGCCGCGGCCAGCTCGGACCGTACCCGCCGGGCGAGGTCCGCGGCGCCGGGGGTGTCGCCGTGCAGGCACAGCGAGCGGGCCGTGATGGCGACGCGCCGGCCGTCGCGGGAGGTGACGGTGCGGTCGCGGGCCATGCCCAGCGCCCGCTTGACGACCTCGTCGGCGTCGTGGACCACCGCGCCCGGTTCACGGCGGGGGACGAGGGTTCCCTCGTCGGTGTAGGAACGGTCGGCGAAGGCCTCACCGACGACGGGCAGTCCGGCCCGCCCGGCGGCCTCGTGCAGCCGCGAGCCGGGCAGCCCGAGGACCGGCAGGCCGCCGCCCGCGGCGCGGATGCCGTCGATGACGGCACCGGCCTGCTCCTCGTCGTGGACACAGCGGTTGTAGAGCGCGCCGTGCGGTTTGACGTAGCGGACCCGGGTCCCGGCGGCGCGTGCGAAGACGTCCAGCGCCCCGATCTGGTAGGTGATCTCGGCGGACAGCTCCTTTGGCGGTACCTCCATCGCGCGGCGGCCGAAGCCGGCCAGGTCGCGGTAGGAGACCTGGGCACCGATGACCACACCGCGCTCGGCGGCCAGTTCGCACACCCGGCGCATGGTGGCCGGGTCGCCGGCATGGAAGCCGCAGGCGACGTTGGCACTGGTGACGACGGAGAGCAGGGCCTCGTCATCGGTGAGCTGCCAGCGGCCGAAGCCTTCCCCGAGGTCGGCGTTGAGGTCGATGACGGGAGGGGGCGCCGGGTCGCTCATAGGGGTCCGTTCCATGGGGCTCGGGGCCGGCCGGGCGCGCGGGGCACCGGTGCGACGGCTCGGGCGCGGGCAGGGGCGGCGGGACGTTCCGGCCGGCCCGTATCCGTAGTGACTCTCCCCCGAGGGCACTCGAGCCGACCGGCGTCGAGGACAACGTAGAGGATTGTTCAACGATCCGACAAGAGGTGTTCGGGGTGCGATCACGGATGCGTTGTTTCGTTCTCGCATCTGGGATTGACTTTCGCTCATACGACTCCGGGACGGCCCGACTGCCGCCCGGTACGGCGCGAGACGCGAGAACGGGGAGCGGTATGGCGGGCGGAGCGGCGAAGAACGATCAGTGGCGGCTCACCGAGGTCGCGAGCCTGGAAGGCGACCGTGCTCTGCTGGGGCGCTCCAGCACGGCCGAACGGGTCGCCGACATCCTGCGGGACCGGATCACCGAGGGCTACTTCCCGCCCGGCGCCCGGCTCTCGGAGGAGAGCATCGGCGGTGCCCTGGGCGTCTCGCGCAACACGCTGCGCGAGGCGTTCCGGCTGCTGACGCACGAGCGGCTGCTGGTGCACGAGCTCAACCGCGGGGTGTTCGTCCGGGTGGTGACGGTCGAGGACCTGGAGGACATCTACCGGGTGCGGATGCTCGTGGAGTGTGCGGCGGTACGAGGTCTGGGGCCGGGGCCCTATGGCGCCGCGGCGGCCGACGCCATCGTGGCGATCGAGGCCGCGGTGCAGGCCGGTGAGGCCGCGTCCGAAGACCGGGAGTGGCAGGCGCTCTCGACCGCCAACATCCGCTTCCACCAGGCAGTCGTGGCCCTGGCGGGCAGCCCGCGCACGGATGAGCTGATGCGGGGCGTGCTCGCCGAGCTCCGGCTCGTCTTCCATGTCATGGCCGACCCCCGACGCTTCCATGCACCCTATTTGACCCGTAACAGGCAGATTGTCGAGGCCCTGCAGGCGGGTGATACCGCCGAGGCCGAGCGGCTGTTGCTGTCGTATCTGGAGGACTCGCGCACGCAGTTGTCGGGGGCGTACGCGCAGCGCATCGCGGAGGGGTGAGACCCCGCGGGGCCCCGTGCCGGCCCTGGTGACGCCCTCCGTGGAGCCCGCCCGAGATCCGCCCCGGCAGACCCCTTGTCGGATCGTTGAACAATCGCCTAGCCTCCGCTGCAATCTCTTCATCTCCCTGTGGGCCCGGGCGGGTCCCCGTACGCGGAAGGCGGATCCATGATCGTGCTCCTCGGCGTGCTCGTGGTCGTGATCGGCTTCGCCACGAAACGCAATCCCCTGCTGGTCGTGGGGGTGGCCGGCATCGTGACCGGCCTCCTCGGAGGGCTGTCGCCGGGCAAGGTGCTCGCCGCGTTCGGCGACGGCTTCGCCGGCAGCCGGGCGGTGACGATCTTCGCGATCACCCTCCCGGTCATCGGCCTCCTGGAGCGCTACGGCCTCCAGGAGCAGGCCCGTAACCTCATCGCCCGGTTCGCCGGGCTCACCACCGGCCGTTTCCTGGCGCTCTACCTCGGACTGCGGCAGATCGGCGCCGCGGTCGGGCTGACCAATGTCTTCGGCCCCGCCCAGACCGTCCGCCCGCTGGCCGTCCCGATGGCCGAGGGCGCGGCCGAGCGGAAATACGGCGAACTCCCGGAGCGGACACGGGAGAAGGTCAGGTCGTTCGCCTCCAGTGCGGACAACGTCGGCCTCTTCTTCGGGGAGGACGTCTTTCTCGCCGTCGGCTCGATCCTGCTGATCACCGGCTTCGTCAACACCACCTACGGGACCCACCTCGAACCGCTGCAGCTCGCGCTGTGGGCGATCCCCACCGCCGTGTGCGCCTTCGTCGTCCACGGCTGGCGACTGCTGCGCCTGGACCGCCATTTGGAACGCGAACTGCTCACGGCTCAGGTCCACGACACCGCCGCAGTGGAGGCCGCCAAGTGATCAAGGCAGAGTGGTTCTACTGGCTGGTGGGCCTCAGCTTCCTGGTGATGGCCGCCCAGATGGTCACCGACCGCAGCAATCCCAAGCGCCTGGGCACCGGCACCTTCTGGGGCCTGATCGGTGCCGGCTTCATCTACAGCAGCTGGGTCGTCACCAAGCAGGCACCGGCCGAGCCGCTGGGCGCCGCGGTCCTCGTCATGGCCTGTCTGGCCGGCTTCGGCTTCACCGGGCGCGGCATCCCGCGCACCACGACCCCCGAACAGCGCACCGCCAGTGCCGCGGGGCTCGGCAACAGGCTGTTCGTCCCCGCGCTCACCATCCCCGCCGTCGCCATGGCCTGCGCCATCGGCGTCAAACACCTGTCCTTCGGGGGCGAGCCGGTCCTCCAGGAGGGCAGTGAGACCATCCTGGGCCTGGGGATCGGTGCCGTCGTCGCCCTTGTCGTCGCGATGATCATGCTCCGGGAGAAGCGGGTCTCCGTGCCCGTGCAGTCCGGCCGCTCGATGCTCGAGGCGATGGGCTGGGCGATGCTGCTGCCCCAGATGCTGGCCACGCTGGGCGCCATCTTCCAGGCCTCCGGCGTCGGCAACCAGGTCGGCAAACTCACCACCGCCGTCCTGCCCGAGGGCTCGCTCTACATCGCGATCGTCGTCTACTGCGTGGGCATGTTCGCATTCACCGTGATCATGGGCAACGGTTTCGCCGCCTTCCCCGTGATGACCGCCGCGGTCGGCTGGCCGGTCCTGATAGGCCACTTCGACGGCAACCCCGCCGCCGTCCTGGCCGTCGGCATGCTCGCCGGCTTCTGCGGCACCCTGGTGACGCCCATGGCCGCCAACTACAACATCGTTCCGGCGGCCCTGCTGGAGCTGAAGGACCAGTACGGGCCGATCAAGGCGCAGTTGCCCACCGCGGGGATACTGCTCGGCTGCAACATCCTGATCATGGCGCTGTTCGCCTTCTGAACCCGCTCCGGGCGCGCCTGCCGCACTCCGCGGCACCACCGTGCTCCGCCCCGCCCTTGCGCCCGCCGCCTATGGTGCGGCACGCGCCGCCCTGCACCCCTCGCACCGCCCCGCACCGCACCGCACCAAGGATGACCGTATGACCCGGGTACTGCTGACCGGATTTGCGCCTTTCGACCGCGAATCCACCAACCCCTCCTGGCAGGCGGTACGCGCCGCCGCGGAGGAACCGCCCACCGGCATCGAGGCCTTCGCCGTCGAGCTTCCCTGCGTCTACGGAGCGTCGGTGGCGGTGCTGCGCGCCGCGATAGAGGAGACCCGCCCCGAGATAGTGCTGTGCGTCGGCCAGGCGGGCGGGCGCCCCGACATCACCGTCGAACGCGTCGCCGTCAACGTCGACGACGCCCGGATCCCCGACGCCTCGGGTGCCGAACCGGTCGACGAGCCGATCGTGCCCGGCGGCCCCGCCGCGTACTTCTCCACCCTGCCGGTCAAGGCGTGCGTGGCCGCCGTCCGCGCCGCCGGTCTGCCCGCCTCCGTCTCCAACACCGCGGGCACCTTCGTCTGCAACCACGTCTTCTACGGGCTCGCCCACCTCATCGCCACCGAACTGCCCGATCTGCGCGGCGGATTCGTCCACGTCCCCTACACGCCGGAGCAGGTCGTCGACCGCGCCCAGCCGTCGCTGCCGGCCGACGCGGTCGCCCGGGCCCTGCGGGAGATCGCGGTCACCGCCGCGCACACCCGCACCGATCTCCGGATCGCGGGAGGGGCAACCCATTGAGCGCCCCGTTGAGCACCGGCACGGGCTCCGGCCCATCCGGCACGGGCTCCGGCGCACCCGCCACGGGACCTGGCGCCGGGCCGCCGCGGGCCACGCCGTAGACTGATCCGCCGCCCCGGCGAGCGGTCCGTCAACGGACCCACCAGCGGTTCCACCCATGAACGGATCCGCGCCGTTTCGTCCGTTGTCAGTGCGACCGCCTACTCTGTGCGACGTGACTTTTTCCGCCCCGGGGCCCGCTGCGCCCCAGCTCAACGGGCCGAACCGGCCCGCGCCGGGCCCGGCAGCCGACGAAGGCCTGGCCCGTCGGCTGCGCGCCCTCGCGTGCACCGCGCCGCTGCACGACCTCGACGTGCGCAAGGCCAACCTCGCGGGCGAGTACGGCATCTACGCCATGGCGGAGGTGGCGCTCGCCGTCATCGATCTCGTCACCCTCCACATGGACTTCGACACCGGCGCCGACCACGAGGAGATAGTGGCGAAGGTCCTCCCGCGGGTCGCCGCCCAGGCCCCCCGCCGCTCCACGGGCGAGCACGAGCGGGTGGCCCGCTGGGTGCTGGAGAACCTGATCAACGTCGGCAGCGTGGACCGCGGCTTCCGGGCCGTCTACGGCACCTTCACCACCGAGGGCCAGTACGTCCGCCGCGACTACGACTTCAAGCTCATCGAGGAGGTCCCCGGCACCGGCGGCACCGTCTTCCTGCGGGCCACCGACGAAGCGGTCAATGTCCTGGTCGGCGCGCTCGACACGGACGTCACCAGCGCCCAGATCGCCGCCGAGGTCAAGCTGGAGGTGCTGATCAACCGCGGCCGGCTGGCCGACGCCCAGCTCGCCGCCGAGCAGGCCCGCTACCGCACCGTGCAGTACGCCGAGACGCTGCGCAGGACCCTGGACGCCACCCGCCGCAACGTCCGCGCCGTGGACTGGCTGGAGACCGTCCCGGACATGATCAACGAGGCGCTGGACCACGTCGCGGACCGCTACCGCCACGAGAACGCCATCCTGACGAACATCCGCAAGGCCCGGGACGAGACCGAGGAGCCCGAGCACAAGCGCCGCGCCGCCGAGCTCGTCGACATCGTCAAGGACTGCATCCGCCGCCACACCCAGCTGCAGTCCCGGCTGCTGGAGGCCGGACCGCTCTTCCGCGCCGAGCAGGACCGGCAGGCCTTCGCCACCCCCGTCGCCCGCTCCGGACTCGACCTCTACGGTCAGCTCGTCGCCCCCCTGCTGCCGCTCCCCGCCGAGCAGGCCATCCGCGTCACCGACGCCTTCTTCGCCCATGGCACGGGCCTGCGCACGCCCTCGGCCGTCCGGGTCGGCGACCTCGTCGAGGTGCTGCTCACCCCGCCCGTGGAGCGCGAGCACCTGGGCGCCGAGATGCCCGAGCCCGATCTGGTGGCGACGCCCGACGACAGCCGCTTCAGCGAGGCGCAGCTCGACGCCGCGATGACGCTGCTCGACCTGCCCGCCGACGCGCCCCGAAGGCTCTCCGGACTGCTCGCCGACGCACGCCGCAGCGATCCCGAACTCCCCTATCTCGTCGCCCTGCTGGCGGTGCACGCCGCCAGCCCGCCGGTCGGCACGGCGTACCGGCAGGGCGAGCAGCAGCTGCTGTTCGCCGTCGACGACGGCACGGAGCTGACCGACCCCGAGTTCGGCGGCGCCGACCTCATCGTCGGCACGGCCCTGCTGGACTCCGCGGGAATGGCCGCGGACCGTTCGGAGGTGGCGTGATGGCGGACCGTGTCCAGGGCGGGCGGCCGGCGAGCGGCGTGGCGCGCCCCGTCCGGCAGGGCACCGGCCCGACGCCGCCCGGCCGCCCGGTGCCGTGCCGGCCAGAGAATTCCGAGACCGTTCCCAGCAAGGAGCTTGTTCCGTGACCCAGTACGACGAGACGCCGCAGCCGGATCCGGCGTCCGCGGCCGGTGAACCGGGCTGGGGCGCACCCACCGCCGACACCGAGCCGGCCGCGGCGGGACCCGCCCCCGAGCTCTCGGCCGCTCCTCCGCCCTCGCCGTCGCTCGACCGGGGGGACGCCCCCGAGCAGGGGCGGCCCCACCCCCTCACCCCGGCCGACGCCGCCGATGCCGCACGGCTGGTGTCCTTCGGCCTCCAGCCCAAGCTGCTGCCCGCCCGTGACGCCGAATACGGCGAACTGCTGCGCCGCTATCGCGACGAGCCCGCCTTCGCCCGGCTCGCCGACGCCGTCGCCACCGGCCTCGGCCTGGTCGTCCTGGAGGTCTCCACCCGCGCCGGGATGGCCGTCACCGCCCAAGAGGACTCCGTCTTCGCCGTACGGATGGGTGACTACGCGCGTCGCGCCTCCGCCGACTCCGCCGACCGCTTTCTGCACGGCCTGGCCCACCTCGCCGTCGCCGCACTGGCCTTCCCGCGCCCCGAAGACCTCGCCGACGACGGCTATATCGGCCGGATCACCGTTAATGGCGTCGACGCCTTCGTCCGGCAGGCCTGCCGTCGCCTGGAGGAGCGCGCCGAGCAGGAGGGCGAGAACACCGACCCGGCCACCGATGCCCCCGGCCTGGAATCCGCCTGGCGCCTCTACGCGCGGCGCAGCGCGACCGGTGCCACCAAGGACGCCCGCCGGCTGGCCGGTTCGACCACGGGCATCATCGCCAAGGCCGTCACGTTCCTCGTGGACTCCGGCTTCCTGCAGCGCACCGGCGATGACTCCGGTGGCGCCTACCGCACCACCGCCCGTTACCAGCTCCAGGTCCGCGACATGGCCGGCAGCGCCGCCATGGCCGAGTTGCTGGAGCTGGGCATCGTCCCCGTCGCCGACGGCAGCGCCGCGCTGCTGCCGGGCGAGGACACCGAAGACCTCGACCTGGTCGCGGACGCCGGACTGCCCTTCCACTCCGGATGACGCACCCGCCCCACGACCGCCGGCCTTCCGGCCGGCGGGCCGGCGACCGCGCTGACCGGCCTGCCACCGACCGAGCCGACCGCCGGCCATCGACGGCTCCGGCCGGCCATCCGGTCCCGACCACTGACCGTTTCGACCACTGACCGCCGACCGACGCCGACCGCCTCTCGCTCCCCCCACCCCCGAACCCACCCCCGCCCCCTCCCCCGAAGGGGGAGGAGGGGGAGGGGGCGGGGGAGCGGCGCCGCCCCTCCCGACACGACAATTTCCCGACACGACAACGAGAGTCCGCCATGTACGAGCTGTCCCGGGTCCGCCTCTACTCCATCGGGCCCGCCGGTGCGCGCTATGCCGACACCGTGCTGGACCTGCGCGGAGTCGGCGCGCCCGTACCCCGACCGGCCCCGGCCCAGGCGGACTTCTTCGAGGACGAACCGGTCGGCCCGCCGCGCCGCCCGGCGCCCGCGGGCGTGCTCTTCCTGGAGAACGGCGGCGGCAAGTCCGTCCTGCTCAAGCTGATCTTCTCGGTGATGCTGCCCGGCCACCGCAACACCCTCGGCGGCGCCAGCTCCGGCGTCCTGCGCAAATTCCTGCTCGCCGACGACTGCGGCCATGTCGCCCTGGAGTGGCAGCACGTCCTCACCGGCGAGAGTGTGGTCGTCGGCAAGGTCAGCGAATGGCGCGGCCGGCAGGTCTCCAACGACCCCCGGAAGTTCGCCGAGGCCTGGTACAGCTTCCGGCCCGGCCCGGGCATGAGCCTGGACTCCCTCCCCGTCGCCGAGGCCACCATCGTCCGCCCCCGCCAGGAGGGTGGTGAGGGCAGCTCCGGAGCCCAGGGCCGCCGGCGCACGATGAAGGGCTTCCGCGACGTCCTCACCGAGGCCGGGAAGAACTACCCCAATCTGGACGTGGTCTGGGAGGAGACCCACGAGCGCTGGAACGTACACCTCGGCGAGCTGGGCCTGGACCCGGAACTCTTCCGCTACCAGCGGGAGATGAACGCCGACGAGGGTGAGGCGGCCGGCCTCTTCGCGGTCAAGAACGACTCGGACTTCACCGACCTCCTGCTGCGCGCCGTCACGGACACCCGGGACACCGACGGCCTCGCCGACCTCGTGCACGGCTTCGCCCACAAGCTCGGCCGGCGCGCCGAACTCACCGCCGAACGGGACTTCACCGCCGGTTCCCTCGACCTGCTCTCCCGTATCGCCGACGCCGCCGAGCAGCGCGAACGCGCCCGCGAGGTGCATGCGGGCGCCGAGCGCCGCACCCGCGCCCTCGCCCAGCGGCTGCACGCCCGCGGCACCGAGGAGCGCGGCCGCGCCGCCGAACTGGCCGAACAGGTCGCCGCCGCGGCCCATCGCGTCACCGACGCCGAGCGGGGCCGCGAGCGCCGCTCCCTGGTCTCCGCCGAACTCGCCTACCGGCACGCCTCGCTGGCGCTGGCCGCCGCCGAGAAGGGCGCCGCCGCCCAGCGCCGTGAGCTGAACGACGCCCGTACGCTGCACAGCGCCTGGCAGGCCGCCGAGACCGCGCTGCGGCACCGCGCCGCCGCCGACCGCTCCGCGCGGGTCGCCGCCGCCATCCGCGAGGCCGAGCGGGACGCCGCCCCCGCGCTCGCCGCCCGGGCCACCGCTGCCGCCGACCTCGTACGTGCCCTGCACAGCGCGGCCGAGGCCGGAGAGCAGGTCGCCAACGAGGAGGAGGAACGCTCCGCGGCCCTCCAGGAGGCCGGTGAATCCGCGCACCGCGACGCCACCACGGCCGCCACCCACGCCCAGCGCGCCCGCAGCGAGGCCGACCACCTCAAACAGCGTCTGGCGGAGGTCACCGAGGAGACCGCCGAGGCCGTCCGGGCCGGCTGGCTGGACGACAGCGCCCCCGACGCCGACCCGGCCCGTGCCGCGCTCGCCGCCTCGGACGCCGAGAAGACCGCCGTCGAGGCCTGGGACTCGGCCCGGGAGACCGCCCGGCAGGCCACGGACCGCGCCCGCGAGGCCACTGTGCGGCACTCCGCCGCCGAGCTGGCGGCGGCCCGTGCCGACGACGCCGCGCAGGCCGCCGGGCGTGCCCACGACGCCGAGCGGCTGGCCGCCGAGTCCATCGGCGCCGAGCAGCGGCTCGCCGATCTCCTCGGGCTCCCGCAGTCCGAGGCCAAGTCCCCGGGCGTGCCCGGCCCCCGTACGGCCACGCCCGGCACGGACCCGGTCACCCCCCGCCGCCCCACCGCAGGACCGCTCACCGCCGAGGAGCTGGACCGCAACGCCGACGAGCTGCACGCGCTGCTGGAGGAGGGCGTCGCCGCTGCCGAACGGCAGCTGTTCGACCTGCGCACGGCTGCCGCCGACGATGCGCGGATCCTCGGCGCGCTGGGTGACGGCGGACTGCTGCCTCCGGGGCCCGATGTGCTGGCCGCCGTGGAATACCTCGGTGAGCACGGCGTCCCCGCGCTGCCCGGCTGGCGCTATCTCGCCCAGTCCGTCGACCCGGCCGACCACACACGGGTGCTCGCCGCCCGCCCCGAGCTCGTCGACGGCGTGATCATCACCGACCCGGACACCCATGCACGGGCCCGCGACGTGCTCGCCCAGGCCGCGCTGCTGCCGCGTTCGGCCGTCGCGGTCGGTACCGCCGCCGCGCTGCTCGCGCCCACGCCGGCCCCTGACGAGCGGGAGAGCACCTCTGGTCAGGTATTCCTCGTCCCGCCGAACCCGGCGATGCACGACGAATCCGCCGCCGACGAGGAGCGCCAGGCGCTGCGGGCACGCGCCATAGAGCGCGACGACGAGATCCGGGCGCTGGCCGCCCGGCTCGCCGGGGACCGGGCGCTGGCCGCTCGGCTCGGCTCATGGCGGGCGGGCTGCCCGGCCGGCCGGCTCGGGGAACTGGCCGCCGCCGCGGACGAGACCGCCGCGGCGGCCGAGGAGGCCGCCGCCGAGCTGGCCGAGGCCCGTGCGGCCCGCGCCGAAGCCGAGGAGGCCGCGGCCGAGGCCACCCGGGTGCGCGACGAGCGCCAGGAGACCGCACAGCGCGCCCGCCGCGCCGCCGACCTGCTGGCCGGGCTCGCCCACCGGCTGCGGGAGCGCGCCTCCTGGCAGTCCCGGATGCGTGAACTCGCCGATGAGGCAGCCGAGTTCGAGGCCCGCGCCGAGGAGTGCGTGGACCGCGCACGGGCCGCCGACGAGGACCGCAGGGCCGCCCAGCGCGCCGCCGACGACGCCCGCCGTACCGCCCGTGCACTGCGCGCCGAACGTGCCGAGATCGCCGGTGTACCGGACGAGGTGGGGGAGGCTCCGGAGGGTGCCGGCGCCTCGCTGCCCGCGCTGCGTGAGGCCTACCGCGCCGCCTCCCAGCTCTACGAGAAGGTGGGCGTCGGCGCCGACCTGCGCGCCGAACAGGCCCGCGCCGAGGGCGACGAGAGCGCCGCCCTGGCCGAGCTGAACCGCCTCACCAACAAGGTCCGCACCCGCGCGGAGGCGCTGCTGGAGAGCCCGGACGCCGCCGACGGCCCGTCCCGGCAGGCCGCCGCGGCCCGCGCCGAATCGCTGGTGCACATGCTGGAGACCCGCGCCTCGGCCGCCAGTGAACAGCTCGGCCGGCTGCGTGGCGAGGCCGAGCGGCTGGCCCCCACCGACGGCGAGGCACACACCGAGCTGCCCGACGACCTGGTGCCCAAGGACGCCGACCGCGCCAAGGAACTGCTGCGCGCGGCCTCGGGTGAACTGGCCACTGCCACCGACACGCTGGCGGCCGCCCGGGCGCAGCACGAGGAGCTGCTGCGCGCCCACCGCGCCGCGGAGGACGCCGCGGGCGGCTTCGACGAGACCGCCGCCCTGCTGCGCGACCTGCTCCGCGACCACCAGGACGCCGAGGACGCCGCCGACGGGCCGACCGAGCCGTACGCCGGCCGGGTGGAGGACGCCCGGCAGGCCGCCGCCGAGTCCCGCCGCTCGCTGCGCGGCTGCGCCGCCGACCTCTCCACCGCCGAGTCCGCGGTGCGCGAGGCGAGCGACATCCTCGTACGACACGCCAACTCCACCCGCTACGAACAGGTCCGTACCCCCGCCCGGCAGCAGATCCGCGAACTGCCCGCCGCGGCCCTGCCGGACCATGCGGCCAAGTGGGCGGAGGCCTTCGCGCCCCGGCTGCGGGTGCTCACCGACGAGCTGGAGCAGCTGGAGCGCAACCGCGACTCCATCGTCGACCGGCTGCGCGGGCTGGTCGAGTCGTCGCTGACGACGCTGCGCTCGGCCCAGCGGCTGTCCCGGCTGCCCGAGGGGCTGGGGGAGTGGTCCGGGCAGGAGTTCCTGCGGATCCGCTTCGAGGACCCCGACCAGGCCACGCTCACCGAGCGGCTGGGCGAGGTGATCGACGAGGCGACCCGTGCGGCCGTCAAGAAGAACAGCGATCTGCGCCGGGACGGGATGTCCCTGCTGCTGCGCGGGGTCAGCGCGGCGCTGCAGCCGCGCGGGGTGGCCGTGGAGATCCTCAAGCCGGACGCGGTGCTGCGCGCCGAGCGGGTGCCGGTCGGACAGATGGGCGATGTCTTCTCCGGCGGCCAGCTGCTGACCGCCGCCATCGCGCTGTACTGCACGATGGCGGCGCTGCGCAGCAACGACCGGGGCCGCGACAAGCAGCGGCACGCCGGCACGCTGTTCCTGGACAACCCCATCGGCCGCGCCAACGCGACCTATCTGCTGGAGCTCCAGCGCGCCGTCGCCGATGCGCTGGGCGTCCAGCTGCTCTACACCACCGGCCTCTTCGACACCACGGCGCTCGCCGAGTTCCCGCTGGTCATCCGGCTGCGCAATGACGCGGACCTGCGGGCCGGGCTGAAGTACATCAGCGTCGAGGAGCATCTGCGGCCGGGCCTGCCGCAGCCGGACCCCTCCGGCGAGGCGATCCACGGCCAGATCACGGCGACGCGGATGTACCGGCGTCCGGAGGATCCGGCTCCCGAGGAGGAGGCGGATCCGGCCGGCGGGTGAGCCGTGGCGTGGGAGGCCTGCGGACGGTCACACCACCACGACCGACCGCAGGACCTCCCCGCGCTGCATCTTCGCGAAGGCCGGTTCGACGTCGTCGAGCGTGACCGTTTCGCTGATGAACCGCTCCAGATCGAGCTTGCCGCTCAGGAACAGATCGATCAGCACCGGGAAGTCCCGGCTGGGCAGACAGTCGCCGTACCAGGACGACTTGAGCGCGCCGCCGCGGGAGAAGAGGTCGATGAGCGGCAGTTCGATCCGCATGTCCGGGTCGGGCACGCCGACCTGGACCAGCGTGCCGGCCAGATCGCGCATGTAGAACGCCTGCCGGTAGGTCTCCGGGCGGCCCACCGCGTCGATCACCACATCGGCGCCGTGCCCGCCGGTGAGCGCGCGGACCGCCTCGACCGGGTCCGTACCACGGGAGTTGACGGTGTCGGTGGCGCCGAACCGCTCGGCGGCGTCCAGCTTGCCCTCGTCGAGATCGACGGCGATCACCCGCCGGGCGCCGGCCCGGGAGGCGCCCGCGATCGCGGCGTTGCCGACGCCGCCGCAGCCGATGACGGCGACGGTGTCCCCGCTGCCCACCGCGCCGGTGTGCACGGCCGCGCCGTACCCGGCCATCACCCCGCAGCCGATCAGGCCCGCGGCCTCCGGGCGGGCCGAGGGATCGACCTTCACCGCCTGTCCGGCGGCGACCAGGGTCTTCTCGGCGAAGGCCCCGATGCCCAGGGCCGCCGTCAACTCCGTGCCGTCCAGAAGAGTCATGGCCCGGCCGGCGTTGCGCGAATCGAAGCAGTACCAGGGGCGGGCGCAGCGGCAGGCCCGGCACTGTCCGCAGGGCGCCCGCCAGGCCAGCACCACATAGTCACCGGGCGCCAGGTCCGTGACCCCGGCGCCGACCGCCTCGACGACCCCGGCCGCCTCATGGCCGAGCAGGTACGGGAAGTCGTCGCCGATCGCGCCGTCGCGGTAATGCAGATCGGTGTGGCACACCCCGCAGGCCTGCACGGTCACGAGCACGTCGCCCGGACCGGGATCGGGTACGAGGATCGGCAGCACCTCGACGGGGGCGCCCTTCTTGAGGGCGACGACGGCGCGGGCTTCGTGCGGCATGTCTCACTCCTAAAACAGCGCCTGCGGGGCGGCAGGGCGGGTAGCACGCGTGAGGTGGCACGGATGCCTGTGAGGGGTGGGAGTGGTGCGCGGTGCTGGGAACCTGGAGACCCCAGGAACCCGGGACGGGGACAGCGGTGGCGAACGGCCCACCTCTGTCTCCGTGTTGCCTATAGTGCGCTGGGTTGCGCTATAGGAGACATGCTGGAAGTCGGGTCAGGATCCGTCAAGGGGGATTTTTCGCTAGGGAGACACCCTCTCGGGGCAGACACCCCTGGGGCGCAGACACCCCCTGGGGCACAGGCACCCCGGCAGGGCCCGGGGCCCGGCGGGCTCAACCCGGGTACCCCATCAGGCGGGACAGCTCCGCGGCCGCCTTCGCGGCCCGCTCCGCCAGCTCCGGCAGCAGCTCACGCTCCATCCGGTACGCCGGGCCTGAGACGCCGATCGCGCCGATCACCGCGCCGTCGTGCGCATGGACCGGTGCCGCCACCGCGTTGAGGCCGATCTCCAACTCCTCGCTGGTGCAGGCGAATCCGTCCGCGAGCGCGCCAGCGAGCTGCGCGCGCAGGCCGGCCGCCGTGGTCAGGGTGTTCTCGGTGAACCGCGGCAGCTTGCGGGTCACCAGGGTCTCCCGGCGCTCCGGCGGCAGATGCGCCAGCAGGACCTTGCCGCTGGCGGTGGCGTGCAGCGGGGTGCGCCGGCCCAGCCAGTTGTACGCGGTGACCGCGGCGGAGCCCCTGGCCTGCATGATGTTGACCGCCGCATCGCCGTCGAGCACCGCGATGTTGGCGGTCTCCCCGGTCTCCTCGGCGAGCGCGCGGCACACCGGCTGGCCCTCCTGCGAGATGTCCAGCCGGATCGCGGCGGCGCCGGCCAGCCGCAGCACCCCGGCGCCCAGGTAGTACTTCCCCCGGTCCCGCTCCTGCTCCACCAGCCCGCGGTTCTCCAGCACCCCGAGGATCCGGAACGCGGTCGATTTGTGGACGCCCAGCTCCTCGGAGATCTCGGTCACCCCGGCCTCGCCCAGCTTGGCCAGGATCTCCAGCACGCTCACCGCGCGGTCCACGGACTGGACGGATCCCGCCCCGCCGCGCCGCTCCTCGGACCGGTCGTCTGCCGTATCGGAAGTGTTCGACATGGGTCTTTGCGTCACCACCCGGTGGCCCCGCGGGGCACGTCTGAGGGCATCTGCCGGGAAGCCCTTGACGGCCCGCTCCCCGGCTTGGATTCTGTTGCGCATCGCGCTCTGCGATGCGTTATTCAGAACACATGATACCGATCAGTGAGAGGGGGGCCAGATGATTCCCGTCTGCCGCATCGAGGACCTGCCCGAGGGCGAGTCCGTCCGGATCGAGATCGACGACCTCACACCGGCCATCGCGGTCTTCCATGCCGAGGGCGGCTACTACGCCGTCGACGACACCTGCAGCCATCAGGACGCCTCGCTCTCCGAGGGCTGGGTCGAGGGCTGCTTCGTCGAATGCCCGCTGCACGCGGCCCTGTTCGACCTGCGCACCGGCGCGCCGACCTGTCTGCCCGCGCGCCGGCCGGTGCGCACCCACGAGGTCAGTGTCCGGGACGGCATGATTCACGTCCGGCCCGCCGTGAGGGAAGAGGCGGTGGCGTAACGACCGGCGGTGGCGTGCCGACCGGCAGCGGCGTAACGACCAGGCCGCTCAGGCGGCCGCCCGGTCGATCCCCGACGGGCCCTCCCGTGAGGCCCGGCGCTGCCGGCGGCGTGCCCTGCGCCGTTCGCGGCGCAACTCCCGGGCCGTACTGCTCGGCTGCGACTGCACCCCGTTGCGCTGCACCCACACCTGGCGGGTCACCCAGACGTCCAGCACCGCCCAGGTGGCGACCACGGTGCTGGCGACCGTGCTGAGCACCGCGGGGAAAGCGAACCAGGAGCCCGCCAGGGTGCACAGAAAGGCCACCATCGCCTGGATCAGGGTGAGTGCCACGATGATCACGGCACGCACCGCAGCGGTACGCACCGGGTCCGCCATCCGGCGCCGGACCGCCGGTTCCTCCTGCCACAACGGCGCTCTGCCGGTGTCCATGAACGCGTCACTCTCCCCGCACTCTCCCCGCGTGTCCGACTCCTCGGTAGCTGCCCGGATTTCGCCGGGTACATGCCCTCTGTGTCGCACCCCGTCCCTCCTCATCGTCACGTACCGGAGCCGCGCAGAGTGACCCGGGGTAGAGCAAAACCGGCCAACCGTCCGGCGTATCGCCCCAGGGCAATCACGTGGTCCGGGGCGTGGACGCGGGCAGGTTGTCCGGGAATCGGTGGACAACGGACGGCGATCCTGCCCCGGTTGCTTCCCGACGGCAGGAGAGGTCTTCGGCTTGGTCCCCCGACAGTAGTAGGCTCGCGCCGTTTGTTGACGGAACACCACCCCCGTGCGCCGGGGTTGACGTAGGGGAGGCCATGCGCTTTCGCGGGAAGTCGGTCCGCCGGAAGATCGTGGCGTTGCTGCTCGTACCACTGGTGTCCCTGACGGCCCTGTGGGCGTTCACGACCTATATCACCGGGCGCGAGGCGAATCAGCTGCTGGACGTCGGCAACGTCGTCAAGAATCTGGGCTATCCGGTCGAGGACGTCATCCAGGCCCTCCAACGGGAGCGCCGGCAGAGCCTCCTGTACCTCGCCGACCGGCGCGGCGCCAACGCCCTCGACGAGCTCCACCGGCGGACCCGGGCCACCGACGAGGCCGTCACCCGGCTGCGCGCCGGCATCGACCTGCGCGACATCCGCGAGGACCTGAGCGCCGGCAACGCCGACCGGATGAACGGCGTCCTCAAGGGCCTGAGCACCCTCGGCGCCCTGCGGGCCCAGGTCGAGGACAACACCGTCTCCCGCGACGAGGCCATGGAGAGCTACAACTCCCTCGTCGACCCCGGCTACGACTTCCTCTCCGCGCTCCACGCCCTGGAGAACGTGGAGATGGACAAGCAGGCCCGGGTGCTGGTCAACCTCACCCGGGCCCGGGAAGCGGTCTCCCGCGAGGACGCGCTGATGTCCGCGGTGCTCCTCTCCGGCAGCATGAGCAAGCGCGATCTGCGCGCGCTGTCCGACCGGGTCGCCGAACGCCGGGTCCTCTACAGCACCGGCCTGCCCGGCCTCCCCGCCAAGGACCGCGCGCTCTTCGGGGACTACTGGCGCTCCGCGAAGGCCCGCGAGCTGACCTCGTACGAGGACCGGGTGATCGCGGCCGGCGCACAGGACGGGCCGCATGCGGTCAACGCCGAGCGCTGGAACACCACGGCGGGCAAGGTGCTCGACGACCTCCAGCGGATGGACAAGGACGCCGGCGACCGCTACCAGGAACGCGTCGCCCCCGTCGCCATGCACGTCCTGCTCAAGGCCGCCATCGCCGGTGTCCTCGGCTTCGTCGCGCTGCTGGTCTCGGTCGTCGTCTCCTTCCGGATCGGCCGCCGGCACGTCCGGGACCTGATCCGGCTGCGCAAGGCCGCCCATGACGTCTCCGGGGTCCGGCTGCCCAGCGTCATGCGCCGGCTGGCGGCCGGTGAACAGGTCGATGTGGAGACCGAGGCGCCCCGGCTGGCCTTCGGACCGGACGAAACCGGCCAGGTCGGGCAGGCGCTCCACACCCTCCAGCGGGCCGCGATCGAGGCCGCCGTCAAACAGGCCGAAATGCGCCGCGGCGTTTCCGAGGTGTTCGTCAACCTCGCCCGCCGCAGCCAGGTCCTGCTGCACCGTCAGCTGACCCTGCTCGACGCCATGGAGCGGCGCACCGAGGACACCGACGAACTCGCCGACCTCTTCCGGATCGACCATCTGACCACCCGTATGCGGCGGCACGCGGAGGGCCTGGTCATCCTCTCCGGCGCGGCGGCCTCCCGGCAGTGGCGCAAACCGGTCCAGCTGATGGACGTGGTGCGCGCGGCGGTCGCCGAGGTGGAGGACTACGAGCGGATCGAGGTGCGCCGGCTGCCGCGGCTCGCGGTGGAGGGCCCCGCCGTATCGGACCTCACGCACCTGATCGCCGAACTCCTGGAGAACGCCACGGTCTTCTCCCCGCCGCACACCGGCGTACAGGTCCTGGGCGAACGGGTCGCCAACGGCTACACCCTGGAGATCCACGACCGCGGGCTGGGCATGGCCCCCGACCTGCTGCTGGAGGCCAACCTCCGGCTCGCCGAGACCCCCGAGTTCGAGCTGTCCGACACCGACCGGCTCGGCCTGTTCGTGGTCAGCCGGCTCGCCCAGCGGCAGGACGTACGGGTTTCCCTGCAGCCCTCGCCGTACGGCGGCACCACCGCCGTGGTCTTCATCCCGGCACGGCTCCTCACGGACGCCGCCGTCGGCGGCCGGGAGGATGACGGCGCGGCAGCGGACGGTCTGCCCGGTGGCCCCGTCGGCAATGAACTGGAGCATGCGGCGGGCAAGCTGGCCGCCCTCTCCCAGGAACAGTCACCGCACCAGCGGGATCGGCGCGCCCCGTCCGTCATCGACGGACCGGTCGAACTCGAGGCGCCGCTCGGTCCGGACGAGCCGGTCCCGGCCGACGACGAGGACGCGCCCCTGCGGAAGCGGAACCACGGCGACGGCCGGAAGAAGCCCGCCATCCCGGACGGCGCACCGCGCGGCATCGCACCCGTGCCGCCCGTCCCCGATGGTGAACAGCATCAGCAGACCCAGGACCAGGCGCCCGGCGGGCCGCCACCGCTGCCGCGCCGTCCCCGCCCGCCGGTGCTGGTCTCCGACCACGGCAGAACGGTCGACGACCGTGACGGGAACGCGGGAGGGAACGGCAAGCGGGCCGCGGAACGCCCCGGCCCCGGGCGCCCGCGCCCCGAGCGCACCGGCTCCGCGCGGCGCGTCGCCGAGCGCACCGGCTCCGGAGAGCCCGCCGGCGAGCGCCCCGACGCCCGGCCGTCCTCGTCCGCCGCGCCGCAGGACCCGGCCGCGGACGGATCCCGGACCGCCGGGGACCGGGAGCCGCCCGCACCCACCACGGCCCAGGGCCTGCCCCGCCGGGTACGGCAGGCGAGCCTCGCGCCCCAGCTCAAGGCCGATCCCACCGGGCAGAGCGAAACGCAGGGGCGGCGGGCGCCGGACGCGGACGACCGGGACGCGGAGGCGGTCCGCGCCCGGATGGCCTCGCTCCAGCGCGGCTGGCAGCGCGGCCGCCGCGACAACGGCGAGGACCCGCGCCCGACCGGAACGCCACCGGGCCAGAACCCGTCGGCCGACGACACGGCACCGGCCGGCAGCACGCTGCCGGACACCCCCGGGCCGGAGACCACCGGTCCGGACACCACCGGACCCGACACCCTCGGTCCGGACACCACCGACCCGGGCGTCACCGGTCCGGTCGCCACCGGCCCGGACACCACAGACCCGGGCGCCCGTGACACCGCCACGCACCACGGCAACGGCACGGGCACCACAGCACCACCAGGAACCACATCGGGAGGGGACGGTCCATGACCGCACCGAAGGCAGCAGCTTCCACCGCACCGGCCTTTGAGAGGGGATCCGGGGAGCTGAACTGGCTCCTGGACGAGTTGGTCGAGCGGGTGGGGTCCATCCGCAAGGCGCTGGTCCTCTCCAGCGACGGCCTGGCCACCGGCGCCTCGAAGGACCTGACCCGCGAGGACGGCGAGCATCTGGCCGCGGTCGCCTCGGGCTTCCACAGCCTGGCCAAGGGCGTCGGCCGGCACTTCGACGCGGGCCACGTCCGGCAGACCATGGTCGAACTGGACGAGGCCTTCCTGTTCGTCAGCGCGGCCGGTGACGGCAGTTGCCTGGCCGTACTGGCCGACGCCGACTCCGATGTCGGGCTGATCGCGTATGAGATGACGCTGCTGGTCAAGCGCGTGGGCACGCACCTGGGCACCGCGCCCCGGTCCGGCCTTTCCACCTGAGCACGACGACGGTGACGCCATGAGCGAGCGCGGCGAGCGAAGCAGCGAGAGGGGCGCGCCGCGCGAGTGCGAGGCCGAGCGAAGCGAGGTTTCGGCATGAGCGAGCAGGACGGCCGGCCGGCCCGGGACCGGGAGGCGGCCCGCTGGTTCGACGACGACGCGGGCCCGGTCGTCCGGCCGTACGCCATGACGCGCGGGCGCACCCGTACGGCCGCGGAGGGGCGCCTCGATCTGATCGCGCTGGTGATCGCCGAGAGCCGCGCGCAGGAGACGGTCGACGACCAGACCCTGTCGCCCGAGCATGTCGAGATCGTCGAGCGGTGCCGGGAGGAGCCCCTGTCGGTCGCCGAGCTGGCGGCCGAACTCGACCTGCCGGTGGGCGTCGTACGGGTCCTGATCGGGGATCTGCTGGATGCCGAACTGGTCCATGTCAGCCGGCCGGTGCCGCCGGCCGAGCTGCCGGACGAGAAGGTGCTGCGCGAGGTCATCGACGGCCTGCGCGCACTGTGACCCGCCGGGCCCGGCGGCCGCCGTCGTCCCGGCGCCGGTCCGCCGGCCCCGGGCGGGGTGGCCGCCGCGCCGAGTGCCCCCGGTACGGTGCCTGTTGATCACTTGTCAACAGGAGGAGATCCGCCGCCATGGCCACGGACGAGACCCCGGCACCCGTTGAACACCTGGAGATCCAGGCCGGCCCGCACACCTACGACGCCCTGGCCTGCGGCCCCGCCGACGGGGAGGTCGTCCTGCTGCTGCACGGCTGGCCCGAGTTCGCCGACTCCTGGAGCGCCGTGCTTCCCGCTCTCGGCGCGGCCGGCTACCGTGCCGTCGCCGTCGACCAGCGCGGCTACTCCCCGCGCGCCCGTCCGCCCCGGATCGCCGACTACGCCGTCCCCGAACTCGTCGCCGACGCCCTCGCCTTCGCGGATTCCCAGGGCGCGGACCGCTTCCACCTCGTCTCGCACGACTGGGGCGGCATGGTCGCCTGGGCGCTGGCCGGCGCCCACCCCGAGCGGCTGAAGTCCCTGACCGTACTGGCCACTCCGCACCCGGATGCCCTCAACCGGGCCGCCGCCAAGGACCCCGTCCAGCACCACCGCCTCGACTACGTCCGCTTCTTCCGCCGCGACGACGGTGCCGCGGAGACCGCACTGCTCGCCGACGACGCCGCCCGGCTGCGCGCCGCCTACGCCGGCAAGGTGCCCGCCGCCCTCGTGGACGACAACGTCCAAAGGCTCTCCGCCCCGGGCGCGCTCACCGCCACGCTGAACTGGTACCGCGCCCCGGAGTCGGTCATCTCGGTGCCCGCGGGCCGGATCACCGTCCCCACCCTCTTCCTGTGGGGCAGCGAGGACACCGCCCTGGGCCGCGGTGCCGCCGAGTCCACGGGGGAGTGGGTGGACGGCCCCTACCGCTTCGAGGCCCTGGAGGGCGCCAGCCACTGGCTGCCCGAAGAGGTCCCCGCCGTGGTCACACCCAAGATCCTCGACCACCTGGGCCAGTACGCCTGACCACCGGAGCGGGGGGGCGCTGTCCGGGGCAGCTCGGTGGCGTCCGCCCCCGGTGCCCCCTGTGGCGTCCCCCCCCTGGTCCCTTTCCGGCGTGACGCATCTCAAGTGGGCGCCGTGCCGAGCACGTTGTACCGTTCCCTTGCGCCCGCTGACCCGTGCACCATCGCCCGGGTGACACAAGCGTGAGCTCCACCCGTATACACGGCAATTCAGGAGAAGAATCCATGGCCTTCGGGCGATCCGATCGCCGCCGACGGTCCGCCGCCGTCGAGCCGGTGACGCTCAAGATCCTGGTCGCGGGCGGATTCGGGGTCGGTAAGACCACCCTGGTCGGTGCCGTCAGCGAGATCAAACCACTGCGTACCGAGGAGCGGCTGACCGAGGCGGGGCGGCCGCTCGACGACCTCGACGGGGTGGAGAGCAAGACCACCACCACCGTCGCCATGGACTTCGGGCGGATCACCGTCCACGACGAGCTGGTCCTGTACCTCTTCGGCACCCCGGGGCAGGACCGCTTCTGGTTCCTGTGGGACGAACTCGCCCGGGGCGCGCTCGGTGCGGTGGTGCTGGCGGACACCCGGCGGCTGGCGGACAGCTTCGCCGCCGTCGACTACTTCGAGCGGCGCGGACTGCCCTTCACGGTCGCCGTCAACTGCTTCGACGGCGCCGACCGCTACCCGCCGGAGTCCGTACGCGACGCCCTGGACCTCGACCCCCAGGTGCCGGTGGTGCTGTGTGACGCCCGCCTCAAGGACTCCGCGCGGGATGTGCTGATCTCCGTCGTCGAGCATGCCAGGGAGGTCGGCGCCCGCCGCCGGGAGCCCGCGCTCCCCTGACGGGGCGCGGCAGTACGGCCCGTACCTCGCCGTCCGGGGTACGGGCCGTACGTCTGCGCGCGGCCGGCGCCGTTACCCCGCCGAGCCGTCCTCGGCCAGCCAGCCGAAGCTGCGCTCCACGGCCCGGCGCCAGTTGGCGAACTCGCGGTCGCGGGTCTGCGCGTCCATCCGCGGGGTCCACTGCGTGTCCCGCTTCCAGTGGGTCCGCAGCTCGTCGAGATCCTGCCAGACACCGGTCGCCAGACCGGCCGCGTACGCCGCTCCCAGACAGGTGGTCTCCGAGATCACCGGGCGGATCACCGGTACGTCCAGCACATCCGCCTGATGCTGCATCAGCAGATGGTTGGCGGTCATGCCCCCGTCGACCTTGAGCTGGGTGATCCGCACGCCCGAATCCTGGAACATGGCGTCCACCACCTCCCGGGTCTGCCAGCTGGTCGCCTCCAGTACGGCGCGCGCCAGATGCGCCTTGGTGACGAACCCGGTCAGACCGGTGATCACGCCGCGTGCGTCGGACCGCCAGTAGGGTGCGAACAGACCGGAGAACGCCGGTACGACATACGCCCCGCCGTTGTCCGGGACGCTCGCCGCCAGCGGCTCGATCTCCTCGGCCGACGCGATGATGCCCAGCTGATCGCGGAACCACTGCACCAGCGAGCCGGTGACGGCGATGGAGCCCTCCAGACAGTAGACCGGCGGCTCGCCGGCGAGCTGGTAGCCCATGGTCGTCAGCAGCCCATTCCTGGACGGGACGGGGCGGTTTCCGGTGTTCAGCAGCAGGAACGAGCCGGTGCCGTAGGTGTTCTTGGCCTCGCCGACGCCGTAGCAGGTCTGGCCGAAGACGGCCGCCTGCTGGTCGCCGAGGGCGGACGCCACCGGCACGCCGTGAAGTTGCCCCACGGCCGTGCCGTACACCTCGGCCGACGACCTGATCTCCGGCAGCATCGCGGCCGGCACATTCATCGCCGACAGGATCGCCGGATCCCATTGCAGGGTGGCGAGGTTCATCAGCATCGTGCGGCCCGCGTTGGTCACATCGGTGACATGCACCCCGCCGTCGGTGCCGCCGGTCAGATTCCAGATCAGCCAGGAGTCGATGGTGCCGAACGCGATCTCGCCACGCTCGGCACGGGCCCGCAGCCCCGGCACCTCGTCCAGCAGCCAGGCGGCCTTCGGCCCGGAGAAGTAGCTGGCCAGCGGGAGCCCGGTGGCCGCACGGAACCGGTCCTGGCCGTCCGCGCCGCCCAGTTCCGCGCACAGCTGGGAGGTACGGGTGTCCTGCCAGACGATCGCGTGGTGCACCGGCCTGCCGGTGACCCGGTCCCACAGGACCGTGGTCTCCCGCTGGTTGGTGATGCCCAGCGCGCTGAGCTGGTCCGCGCGCAGCCCCGCCACCTCCAGCGCGCCCGCCACCACGGCCTGCACCTTCGACCAGATCTCGGTGGCGTCGTGCTCCACCCAGCCCGGCCTGGGGAAGATCTGCCGGTGCTCGCGCTGGTCGACGGCGACGATCGCCCCGCTGTGGTCGAAGATGATGCAGCGGCTGGAGGTGGTGCCCTGGTCGATCGCGGCTACGTACTTCTCGGTCTTCCCGGTTCGCTCCGTCATGCCGTCACGCCTCCTGAAGTCCTGGTGAGTGGGTGCAGCGGGGCCTGGGCGCCCGGGGCGGGGCCCGGTGCCCGGGGCGTGGGACCGCTTGGGCCGACACGCCCGGGCCGGGGTCAGAACGCCGCGTGGTAGACCAGGCCGGACAGCACCGCGCCGATCAGCGGCCCGGCCACCGGGATCCAGGAGTAACTCCAGTCCGAGGAACCCTTGTTGGGGATCGGCAGCAGCGCGTGCACCAGACGCGGCCCGAGGTCACGGGCGGGGTTGATGGCGTAGCCGGTGGGCCCGCCCAGCGACAGCCCGATCCCGACGACCAGCAGGGCGACCAGCAGTACATTGATCCCGGAGCCGTAGACGCCCACGTGCTCGCCGGGGACCTGGCCGATGCCGATGCCCGGGTTCCGGCCGAAGAACAGCAGCGGCAGCACCAGACCGACGGTGGCGATGATCTCGGTGACGAGGTTGGCGGCCGGCTTGCGGATCTCCGGGCCGGTGGAGAAGATCCCCAGCGTCGGCTGGGCCTTGTCCCGTTCCGCGTTGGCGGCGAACTGCGCGTAGTACAGCGCCCAGGCCAGTACGGCCCCGATCACCGCACCGACCATCTGGGCCGCGATGTACAGCGGCACCTTCGACCACTCGGTGCCGCCCGCGACCGCCGAGCCGAGCGTCACCGCGGGGTTGAGGTGCCCGCCGGACAGCGGCGCCGCGGTGTAGGCGCCGGCCAGTACGCCCATGCCCCAGCCGAAGGCGATCACGACCCAGCCGGCGTCCTTCGCCTTGGAGTAGTGCAGGGTGACGGCGGCGCACACACCGGCCCCGAAAAGTATGAGTATCGCGGTGCCGATCACTTCACCGACGACGATGTCCCCATTGGAATACATGGCGGCTCCTTGGCCCTCGCCCGGGGACGTCCCCCGGTCCTCCGTGCAGGGTGCGTGCCACCGGCGGGCAGCGGACAACCGCTGCCACCCCGGCCGGGGTGTGCCTGAGTGCGGCGATGCCGACTGGCATCCGGAAGTGTTCACCGGTGATGAAGGGGCGTCAAGGTCGCGCACAGGGGAGGCTGCTGAGGGCTATCGACGGGTGCCGACGGGTGGAGCGGGGGCCGTGCGTCAGGTCATCCGCGGGTTCTCACGGCACGCGCGTCCACCACGGTCACGGCGTCCCGCACCGCAGGGTCACCGCACCGCGGGGGCACCGCACCGCCGGGTCACCGCACCGCGACCACCGCCGACCCGTGCCCGAACAACCCTTGGTTGGCACTCACCCCCACCCGGGCATCCGCCACCTGCCGCGCGCCCGCCTGCCCGCGCAACTGCCAGGTCAGCTCGCAGACCTGGGCGATGGCCTGGGCCGGTACCGCCTCCCCGAAGGAGGCCAGACCACCGCTGGAATTCACCGGCAGCCGCCCGCCCAGCGCCGTCGTCCCGTCCCGCAGCAGCTTGGCCGCCTCACCGGCGCCGCACAGCCCCAGGTCCTCGTACCACTCCAACTCCAGCGCGGTGGACAGGTCGTAGACCTCGGCCAGCGACAGATCCTCGGGTCCGATCCCGGCCTCCTCGTAAGCGGTGTGCGCGATCGACGCCCGGAAGTCGGCAGCCGGTTCCGGAACGGCGGCCGCGGAATCGGTGGCGATATCCGGCAGATCCAGTACGGTCCGCGGATACCGCGGGGTGGCGGTGGAGACCGCACGGATCCGCACCGGATCCGTGACGCCGTGCCGCCGGGCGAAGTCCATGCTGGTCAGGACCAGCGCCGCGGCGCCGTCGGAGGTGGCACAGATGTCCAGCAGCCGCAGCGGATCGCACACCACGGCCGACGCGGCGACCTCCCGTGCGGTGACCCGCTTGCGGTAGCGGGCATACGGATTGGCCGCGCCCGCTGCCGAGTTCTTGACCTTCACCTGGGCGAAGTCGTCGGTCGTCTCGCCGTACAGCGCCATCCGGCGGCGCGCGTACAGACCGAAGTACGCCGGGTTGGTGGCGCCCAGTACCCGGAACCGCAGCCAGTCGGGATCGTCGGGCCGGTCGCCGCCCGCCGGGGTGAAGAAGCCCTTGGGCGCGGCGTCGGCGCCCACCACCAGGGCCACTTCCGCCATCCCCGAGAGGATCTGTGCCCGCGCGGCGCCGATGGCCTGCGCGCCGGATGCACAGGCGGCGTAGACGCTGGTCACCCGGGCGCCCTGCCAGCCCAGCGCCTTGGCGAAGGTCGCGCCCGCCACATAACCGGGATAGCCGCCGCGTACCGTGTCGGCGCCGACGACGCTCTGCACGGCGCGCCAGTCGAGCCCGGCGTCCGCAAGCGCCTCCCTGGCCGCCTTCGTGCCGTACTCGACGAAGCTGCGCCCCCACTTGCCCCAGGGGTGCATACCGGCGCCCAGTACGGCCACGTCGCCGGAAGAGGAGGTTCCGCGGGCCCCAGAGCCTCCCCCTGCCCGCCGCCCACTCGCGCCCTCGGTTTTTTCCCCGCCGCCCACCCCCCTTCGGGGGTGGGCGGGTGTAGAGATGCGGTCTCCGCCCGCGGCCCGTCGCTCGCGCCCTCCGCCACACCCCCCGGACCCCGCCCGCACGGCCGCCAATGCCACGTCGTCCGCACGTCCCCGTCGTCCCCCTCGTACCCGGCGACGGTCCCGGGCATCAGCTCGACCTCCATGCCCACGCGCAGATCCGCGGCGCGGACGCCTGGCGCAGCCTGCCCGAGGACGACCATCCGTTCCTCCGCCAGCTCCACGGCGACCAAGGCGTACGGCCGCCACTCGGCCTCCGGATCGGAGACGTAGGGGGAGGGCGGACGGTAGCGCGCGTCGGTGTAGGACCAGACCGTGCCGCGCCGGGACAGCGGCACCTCCGCCAGGTCGTCACCCCCGCACGCGGGGTTGCGGCAGAAGGTGTCCTCGCGGGGAAAGAACACCGCACCACAGGCCCGGCAGCACGTCCCCAGCAGCCGGAAACCCGCCGCGTCCTGATCGAACCACCCCGGCACCACCGGCTTCCGTGTCTGTGCCACAGACCCTCCCCGACCGCAGACCGACCACAACGAAACGCAACGAAAGCAACGAAGCAACGGAAGCAACGAAACAACGGAACGAACTGATGGAACTGATGGCACTCGACCGAACTGACGGAACTGACAGAACTGACGGAACGTCAGGAGTGTGACACGCTGCCGCCCCGCACGGAACCCCGGTACAGTCGCCGGGCGATCAAGCCGTTCACGAGGGGGAGCGCCCGTGACCGAAGCCGCCCGTACCGACGCCCGTCCCGCCCCCACGGCAGCCGCGCCGCCCGCCGTACGGCTCACCGCCGTCACCAAGGAATTCGGTGCGCTACGTGCCGTCGACGGCGCCGAGCTCACCATCGGGGAAGGTGAGTTCTTCTCCCTCCTCGGCCCCTCCGGCTCGGGCAAGACCACCCTGCTGCGCCTGATCGCCGGCTTCGAACGGCCCACCTCGGGCCGTATCGAACTCGCCGGCCGCGAGGTCACCGCACTTCCGCCCAGCCGCCGCGACGTCCACACCGTCTTCCAGGACTACGCGCTCTTCCCCCATATGACCGTCGAGCAGAACGTCGCCTACGCGCTCACCGTTGCCGGGGTGCGCAAACCCGAACGCCTCGCCCGAGCCCGTGCGGCCCTGCGCACCGTACGCCTCGACGACCACGGCCCGCGCCGGCCCGACCAGCTCTCCGGCGGCCAGCGCCAGCGCGTCGCCCTGGCCCGCGCCCTGATCGACGACCCCGGCCTGCTGTTGCTCGACGAACCCCTCGGCGCGCTCGACCTCCAGCTGCGGCAGGAAATGCAGCGGGAACTCCAGCGCATCCAGCGCGCCACCGGCGTCACCTTCCTCCTCGTCACCCACGACCAGGAGGAGGCGCTGACGCTCAGCGACCGCCTCGCCGTGCTCGACCGCGGCCGTATCGTGCAGACCGGCTCGCCGCTGGAGATCTACGACCGTCCGGCCACCGCGTTCGTCGCGGGCTTCATCGGTACCACCAACCTGCTGCGCGACCAGGCCGCGGTCCGGGTGATCGGCGCCCCGGGCACGTACAGCCTCCGCCCCGAGCGCATCCGGATCGTCGCTCCGGACGGCCCGAACGGCGGCCGGGACGTCGCCCCGGGACCGGGGGAACGGTGTGTGCCCGGCAGGATCACCGAGATCGCGCACGTCGGTGCCCACACGCGCGTGGTGGTCCGCCTCGACGCAGGCGACGACCGGCTCACCGCCGTGCGGCTGAACTCCACGGACCTGCCGGACGCCGCCCGTCCGGGCGCCGCCGTCCATCTCCTGTGGAACGCCGCCGACGCCCTACCGCTGCCGGGCTGAGGCCGCTGCCGGGCTGAGGCCGGTGTCCCGCGGAGCCCGCTGCCCAGGAGAGGCCGATTCCCCAGCTCAGGCACCTTGTTCCGCCGAGGCCGGTGCCGCCTGAGGGATCGTCGTACAACGCACCGGGGCGCATCCCGGTGCCCGACGCGCCCTGGTGGCAGACGGTCAGCTTCCGGATACTGGCGGGGCTCGACAGCCGTGTGCGACAGCGGGAGTTCACCATGCGCAATGCGAATCCGTGGAAGGCCGCAGTGACGGCCGGGGTCCTGGCTCTGGCCGTCGCCTGCGGCTCCGGCGGCGACGGAACGCACGACGGGGGAGCCGCCGAACAGCGGAGCGTCGGCAAGGGCGAGGGCCGCGTCGACATCATCGCCTGGGCCGGCTACGCCGAGGACGGCTCCAACGACCCCAAGGCCGACTGGGTGCACCCCTTCGAGAAGCAGACCGGCTGCAAGGTCAACACCAAGACCGCCGGGACCTCCGACGAGATGGTCTCGCTGATGAAGACCGGCCAGTACGACACTGTGTCCGCCTCCGGCGACGCCACCCTGCGCCTGATCGCCGCCAGGGACGTGGCGCCCGTCAACACCCGTCTGGTACCGAACTACCACGACATCTTCAGCGGCCTGAAGATGCGCCCGTTCAACTCCAAGGACGGGCAGATGTACGGCATCCCGCACGGCCGCGGCGCCAATCTGCTGATGTACCGCACCGACAAGGTCTCCCCGGCCCCCGACTCCTGGAAGGCCGTGTTCGACGGCGCCGCGAAGTACGCGGGCAAGGTCACCGCCTACGACTCGCCCATCTACATCGCCGACGCCGCCCTCTACCTGATGAAGACCCGTCCCGCACTCGGCATCAAAGACCCGTACGCCCTGGACCGCGCGCAACTCGATGCCGCCGTGGCCCTGTTGAAGAAGCAGCGGCAGCAGATCGGCGAATACTGGAGCGACTACCAGAAGGAAGTCACCGCCTTCAAGGGCGGCGACAGTGTCCTCGGCACCACCTGGCAGGTCATCGCCAACACCGCCGCCGCGGAAAAGGCACCCGTCAATGCGGTCCTCCCCAAGGAGGGGGCCACCGGCTGGTCCGACACCTGGATGGTCTCCGCCAAGGCCGCCCACCCCAACTGCGCCTACAAGTGGCTCAACTGGATCGTCTCCCCGAAGGTGAACGCCCAGGTCGCCGAGTACTTCGGCGAGGCACCCGCCAACGCCAAGGCCTGCAAGGAGACCGCCGACCCCCGGCACTGCGCCGTCTACCACGCCGATGACGAGGCCTACTACCGCCGCGTCCACTTCTGGACCACCCCCGTCCCGCAGTGCCTCGACGGCCGCAAGAACGTCAAGTGCACCGACTACGCGGAGTGGACCCGTGCCTGGACGGAGATCAAGGGCTGAGCGCGGGCGCCCGGATGTCCGCCAGGCGCCATGAGCCCCGCGCCCGCGGCCGGCTCGCCGCGCTCCTCGCCCCGCCGCTCCTGTGGCTGGTCCTCGCCTACCTCGGCTCCCTCGCCGTCCTCCTGCTCTCCGCCTTCTGGACCACCGACCCCTTCACCTCGGATGTCGTCCGCACCTGGACCACCGACAACTTCCGCGACGTCCTCACCGTCCCCGTCTACCGCACCGTCGCGCTGCGCACCCTCGGCATCGCCGTCGCCGTCACGCTCCTCGACGCCCTGCTCGCGCTGCCGATGGCCTTCTTCATGGCGCGGGTGGCGGCCGGCCGGCTGCGCCGCGCCCTGCTGGTGGCCGTGCTCACCCCGCTGTGGGCCGGCTATCTGGTCAAGGCGTACGCCTGGCGGGTGATGCTCGGCGAGCACGGCATCGTCAACGCGGCACTCGCCCCGCTCGGCCTGCACGGCCCCGGATACGGCACGGCCGCCGTCGTGCTCGTGCTCGCCTACCTCTGGCTGCCGTACATGATCCTGCCGGTCCACGCCGCCCTGGAACGGCTGCCCGCCCACCAGCTGGAGGCCTCCGCCGACCTCGGTGCGGGCACCCTACGGACCCTGCGCTCCGTCGTGGCCCCCGCCGTCCGCCCCGCGCTCCTGGCGGGTTCCGTCTTCACCTTCTCGCTCTCCCTCGGCGACTACCTCACCGTGCAGATCGTCGGCGGCCGCACCCAGCTCCTGGGCAATGTCATCGCCTCTCAGGTCACTCTCGATCTGCCGCTCGCCGCGGCGCTCTCCGCGGTCCCGGTCGCCCTCGTCGTCTGCTACCTCGCCGCCGTCCGCCGGGCCGGCGCGCTCGACTCGCTCTGACCGGAACCGAAGGAGGCAGCCGGATGCACCTCACCCGCACCGCCCGGACCGTCCTCGGCTGCCTCACGGCCGCCGGCCTGGCCCTGATCTACCTCCCCCTGCTCCTGGTCCTGCTCAACTCCGTCAACGCCGACCCCTCGTTCGCCTGGCCGCCCCGCGCGCTGACCGGCGAGTGGTGGAGCCGCGCCCTGCACAGCGCGGGCGCCCGCGAGGCCCTGTGGACCTCGCTGCGGGCGGGCCTGGGCGCCACCGCCGTCGCCCTGCTCCTCGGCTCGCTCGCGGCCTTCGCCGTGCACCGCCACCGCTTCTTCGGACGGCAGACCGTCTCGTTCCTGATCGTGCTGCCGATCGCCCTGCCCGGCATCGTCACCGGCATCGCCCTCAACGCCGCCTTCCGCACCGTCCTTGCGCCGCTGGGCATCGGCTTCGGCCTCTTCACGGTCGTGGTCGGCCATGCCACCTTCTGCGTCGTCATCGTCTTCAACAACGTCGCCGCCCGGCTCCGCCGCCTCGCCCCGTCCCTGGCCGAGGCCTCCGCCGACCTGGGCGCCCGCCCCTGGCAGACCCTGCGGTACGTCACCTTCCCGGCGCTGCGCCCGGCGCTGTTCGCCGGCGCGCTGCTGGCCTTCGCGCTCTCCTTCGACGAGGTCGTGGTGACCACCTTCACGGCGGGCGCGGGCACCAAGACGCTGCCGATCTGGATCTACGAGAACCTGGCCCGCCCCCACCAGGCGCCGGTCGTCGATGTGCTCGCCGCGCTGCTGATCGCCCTGTCGGTCATCCCGGTGTACGCCGCCCAGCGACTCTCGTCGGACACCGCGGGCGGCCGGCTCTGAGCGTACGGACCGGCGTCCGGCCCCCGGCCGGCGCGCACACGAGGACGCTGGTTCCCCGAAAGGGTGACTCCGTGGACGTCCGTCGAACCGGACGCGGCCCGGCCGCGTCCCTCACAGCAGGGTCCGGGGCACGGGATCGACGGGGGTGATTCGGTGCCCCGGCCCGTCGGCGGCGTGCGCGCCCGGTCAGTGCCGTACGAGCGACCGCCGCGCGACCGGGAAGTCGAAGTAGGTGTCCGGAAACGTCTCCGGGGTGAAGGTGTAGTGCCACCACTCCTTGTCGTAGTTGACGAATCCGGCGCGCTCCATGCCGTCCTTCAACAGCAGCCGGTTGGCCCGCCGTTCGCCCGTGATCCGCGGATCGAGGGTGTGCGCCAGCGTGTCGAAGCAGTCGAAGCCGGTGCCCATGTCCAGCGAATTGTCCGGGAAACGGGCCGCCTTCGGGCCGTAGCACGAGGACAGCGGCTCCCCGGGGACGTATGGCCGGGTGGGCAGGGCCGGCAGCCGCACCAGCGTCAGATCGAGGGTGCTGCCCCTGCTGTGCCCGGACTTCTCCGCGATATAGCCGTCCCGGAACAGCGTCGACTTGTCGACCCGCGGATAGAACTCGGCCTTCATCCGCTGGTCGCCGAGGTCCTTGGCCCAGGCCACGAAGTGGTCCACCGCGCGCTGCGGCCGGTAGCAGTCATAGACCTTGAGGGAATACCCGCGGCGCAGGAACGAGCGCTGCGCCCGGTGCAACGCCCGTGCCGCGTCCCGGGTCAGCAGGCACATCGGCGCCCGGTAGCCGGTCACCCGCACTCCCATGAAGTCGTGCGGGGTGAAGTAGCGCATCTCCTGGAGGACGGTGGGATCCACGTCCCGCAGCGCGACGAACTCCTCCGGCGCCTTGGCCCCGTTGCCCGGCTGCGACGACGGCGCAGGGCGGTGCGGGGCGGTGTCCGCCGCCGCACCCGAAGGGACAGCGGCCACAGTGATCAGCGCGGCGGCAGCGGCGGCAAGGCCGCGCAGCGCGGCAGCAAGTCTCGGCATGGCCCCCGTCTACCAGGCGCGGCAGGGGGGACGGAAGCCCCGCCGCACAACTGCTCAACCCGCGCAGCCGCTCAACTGCTCAACCGCCCCGCCGCGCAGCCCGCTACGCCCCCACCCCGTCCTCCACCCCCCGCACCCGCACCGGATACCCCACCGCGCCCCCGTCCCGCCGCTCCACGACCACCCGGTCGCCCGCCCACCGTGAGGTGAACCGCTCCACCGTCGGCCGCTGCCAGCCGTCCCCGGCGTCCGGCACCACCAGCCCACTGCCCCCGCGCCCGGCCACCGGCGCCCACACCTCCAGCTCCGTCCCGCCGTCCGCCCCGGCCACCGGCAGCACCGCACCGGCCCGCGCCAGTACCGGTATCCGCGACAGCGGCGCCTCCACCCACACCTGCCCGGGGCCGTCATACGCCCGCCCGGTCGCGGTGTCGTACCACCGGCCACGCGGCAGCCGCACCGGCCGCCGGGTGACGCCCGCCGCCAGCGCCGGCGCCACCAGCAGCGCATCCCCCAGCAGAAAGGCGTCCTCGCAGTCCCGCAGCGCCCGGTCCCGGGGCGCGCTCCACCACACCGGCCGGACATACGGCGCACCGGTCAGCCGCGCCAGCTGGCCCAGCGTCCCGAAGTACGGCAGCAGCCGCTGCCGTTCGCGCAGCGCCGAACGGGCGTGCCCCAGCACCTCGTCCCCGTACTCCCACGGCTCCCGCCGCCCCGCCCCGAGCGCCGAATGCGTACGGAACAGCGGCAGGAAGGCCCCCAGTTGGAACCACCGCAAATACAGTTCGGGGGACGGCACCCCGGAGAACCCGCCGATATCGGGACCGCTGTACGGGACGCCGCACAGCCCCAGCCCCAGCACCAGCGACAGCGAAGCCCGCAGCCCCGCCCAGCCCGTCGCCACATCGCCCGACCAGCTGCCGCCGTAGCGCTGCAGCCCCGCCCAGCCCGAACGGGAGAAGAGGAACGGCCGCTCGGCGGGCCGCAGTTCGCACAGCCCCTCGAAGCCGGCCTGTGCCATGGCCAGGCCGTAGACGTTGTGCGCCTCCCGGTGATCGCCGCCCCGGCCCTCCAGGGCGTGCCGTGCCGAGCGCGGCAGTGTCCGCTCCCCGAACGCGGCGAAGGAGACCGGCTCGTTCATGTCGTGCCACACGCCGGAGAAGCCCTGCGCCAGCCGTTCCGCGTACAGAGCCCCCCACCACTTGCGCGCCCGCGCATCGGTGAAATCCGGGTACACCGACTCGCCCGGCCACACCACCCCGCGAACCTCCCGCCCGCGCGCGTCCCGCACGAAGGCATCCGCCGCCACCCCGCCTTCGTACACCGTGTCCCCCGGCTCCGCCTTCACCGCCGGATCCACGATCGACACCAGCCGCACCCCGTCCGCCCGCAACTCCCGCGCCAGGCCGGGCAGATCCGGATAGCGCTGCCGGTCGACGGTGAAGACCCGGTGCCGGTCGTAATGGTCGATGTCCAAATGGACGGCGGACAGCGGAAGCCCGCGCTCCTGGTAGCCCGCCACCACCCGGCGCACCTCGGCCTGGCCACCGAACCCCCAGCGGGCGTGCTGGTATCCCAGCGCCCACTGCGGCGGCAGCGCGGGCGCCCCGGTCAGCGCCGTCCAGCCCTGCAGCACCCGGGCCGGGGTGCCCGCCAGCACCCAGTAGCGCAGCGGTCCGCCGTCCATCCGCACCTCACAGGTGCCCGGCCGGTCATGCCCCGAGCCCGCACCCTCCGCGCCCTCGCGCAGCGTCACCCGGCCGTCCCAGGAGTTGTCGTGGAAGACCAGATGCGTACCGGCGTCCGCCACCACCAACTGCACCGGCATCGTCAGCGACAGCGGATCGTCCCCCGGTGCGAAGGCGCCGCCCGGATCCGTGTTCCACAGCCGGTACGCACCGTCCCGCAGCCGCGGCCCGTGCGCCCGGCCGCCGAGCCCGAAGAACCGGGCATCGGCCGCGACCTGCGCCCGCTGCACCCAGCGTGAGGCGCCGCTCCCTCCGGGCCGCCCGCCTGCCCCCTCCGCGGCCGTGCGGTCCCACCAGCGCGGCGGCAACTCCCGCCGCAGCACCGCCCCGCCGGGCGTCCGCACCTCCACCGCACCGTGCCGGGACACCACCACCAGCACCCGCTCGGAGACCACCCGCCAGCCGCCCTCGGTGTCGGGTTCCAGCACCACCCGGGCGTCCACCTCGGGACACGCCCCGGCCAGCGCGTACGACGGTTCCGGCTCGGCACCCTCCCATCCGCAGAACACCGCACCGCCCGAGGCCACCCGCACCCGCAGCGACGACCGCTCGAAGTGGATCAGCCCGCCGCCCGGCTGGGGCTCCGCGCCGCGAGCCGCCCCCGGCACCCGGGCCCGCTCGGCGGTGGGCCGCGGCAGCGCCAGCGCATCCGCCCGCCGCGCCCGCCACGCCGTACGCACGGACCGTAGCCCCTGCGCCGGCCCGACCGCCTTGATCATCCGTACCGACCGCACCAGATCCCGCCCGTCCATGCCGGTCAGCCTGCCATTGACGGCGGGGTGCGCGGGCACCGTTCAACTGCCGTTCACCTGCACGGGGTCACGCTCGGCCACCCTCGGGCCCGCGGATCGTCACCCGATGGCCGAATCCCGCCGTATGTCCCCCCCGCGCCCCCCGGCACCGGGCCGCGGCACGTACCGGCACCACACCCGCCACCCCCCGAATGTGGGCAGCCCACCCTGGTGCACAAGTCGATCACGTGGCATCGTCCAGGCAAGCCGTGTCACGCGCACACGCCCACCCACTGGGCCGGGGGAACCTCACCGCTGTGCGCGCCCGACGCCCACGACGCGTAACCGCCCGGGAGCCGCATCATGACCACCGCACCGCAGTCCGCCCCGCAGCCGGAACCCCTCTGGCAACCAGGCCCGGACCGGATCGCCGGCGCACAGGTCACCCGCTTCCACACCTGGGCGGCCGCGCACCACGGCGCGCCCGCACCCACCCCCGGCGACCCCGCCACGAGCTACGCCGCCCTGCACCGCTGGTCCGTCGACGACCTCCCCGCCTTCTGGCAGGCCACTGCCGAGTGGTTCGACGTCCGCTTCGCCACCCCGTACGAAACCGTGCTCGCCGACCGCGCGATGCCCGGCGCCCGCTGGTTCCCCGGCGCCACCCTCAACTACGCCGAGCACGCCCTGCGCGCCGCCGAGGACCCGGCCCGCGCCGGCGATCCCGCGCTGCTGTACGTCGACGAGACCCATGAGCCCACCCCGGTCACCTGGGCGGAGCTGCGCGCCCAGGTCGGCTCGCTGGCCTTGGAACTCCGCCGCCTCGGCGTCCGCCCCGGCGACCGGGTCAGCGCCTACGTCCCGAACATCCCGCAGGCCGTCGTCGCCCTCCTCGCCACCGCCGCGGTCGGCGGCGTCTGGACCTCCTGCGCTCCCGACTTCGGCGCCCGGAGCGTGCTGGACCGCTTCCAGCAGATCGAACCGGTCGTCCTGTTCACCGTCGACGGCTACCGCTACGGCGGCAAGGAGCACGACCGCCGCGACACGGTCGCCGAACTCCGCGCCGAACTCCCCACCCTGCGCGCCGTCGTCCACATCCCGCTGCTCGGCACCCCCGCCCCCGAAGGTGCCCTGAACTGGTCGGACCTGACCTCGAACGACACCGAACCGGTCTTCGAACAGCTCCCCTTCGACCACCCGCTGTGGGTCCTGTACTCCTCCGGCACCACCGGCCTGCCCAAGGCCATCGTCCAGTCCCAGGGCGGCATCCTCCTCGAACACCTCAAGCAGACCGGCCTGCACTGCGACCTCGGCCCCGACGACCGGTTCTTCTGGTACACCTCCACCGGCTGGATGATGTGGAACTTCCTCGTCGCCGGCCTCCTGGTGGGCGCCACGATCGTGCTCTACGACGGCAGTCCGGGCCACCCCGACATCTCCGCCCAGTGGCGGGTCGCCGAAGCCACCCGCGCCACCGTCTTCGGCACCTCCGCCGCCTACGTCATGGCCTGCCGCAAAGCCGGCATCCACCCGGCCCGCGACCTCGACCTCTCCGCCGTCACCTGCGTCGCCACCACCGGTTCCCCGCTCCCGCCGGACGGCTTCCGCTGGCTGCACGACTCCTTCGCGGAGAGCGGCGCCGACCTGTGGACCGCCTCCGTCAGCGGCGGCACCGACGTCTGCAGCTGCTTCGCCGGCGCGGTCCCCACCCTCCCCGTCCACATCGGCGAACTCCAGGCCGCCTGCCTCGGCACCGACCTGCAGGCCTGGGACCCCCAGGGCAAACCGGTCATCGACGAGGTCGGCGAACTCGTCGTCACCCACCCCATGCCGTCCATGCCCACCCGCTTCTGGAACGACCCCGACGGCACCCGCTACCACGACAGCTACTTCGACATGTACCCCGGCGTCTGGCGGCACGGCGACTGGATCACCGTCACCTCCCGCGGCAGCGTCGTCATCCACGGCCGCTCCGACTCCACCCTCAACCGCCAGGGTGTCCGGATGGGCTCCGCCGATATCTACGAAGCCGTCGAACGGCTCCCGGAGATCCGCGAATCCCTGGTCATCGGCCTGGAACTGCCCGACGGCGGCTACTGGATGCCGCTCTTCGTCCACCTCGCCCCCGGCGCCACCCTCGACGACGCCCTGCGCGACCGCATCAAGCGCACCATCCGCGAACAGCTCTCACCCCGCCACGTCCCCGACGACATCATCGAAGCCCCCGGCGTCCCGCACACCCTGACCGGCAAGCGCATCGAGGTCCCCGTCAAGCGCCTTCTCCAGGGCACCCCGCTCGACCAGGCCGTCAACCCCGGCTCCGTCGACAACCTCGAACTGCTCCGGTTCTACGAGCGGGTGGCCCGCGACCGCACCGCCGACAGCGCGCAGTAGGCCCCCGCCGCGCCGGACCGCCAGGGCATCCACCCCCACCGGTCCGGCGCCCGGCCGCATTGTCAGACCCCCCGATTACTCTCAGTGACAAGTGATGTTCGGCCGCCACCGCTCACACCGAGCCGGCGCATCTCACTCAGGGGGAGTCATGACATCAGCATCCCGGCCCACCGACCCGTCCACCGCCCGCCGCGCACTACGCCGCGAAATCCCCAGCAGCGCCGCCGTCCTGGCCGACGAACAGGACTTCACGGCCATGCGCCGCTACCCCACCTTCCCGTTCGACGACCACCGCAGCTACCTCCAGCAGGTGGAGACCCTGCTGCGCGGCCTCGCCGCCGAGGGCGTGCTCACGACCCTCAGCCTCTTCGACCCGGCCGCCTACGAGAAATACTGCGCGGACCTCGCCCTGGACCCGGACCGCCCCGACAGCCGCAGCCGCTACACCGCCGACGTCGCCCGCACCGGCGCCACACTGACCTACCAGGGCGAACCGCTGGCCGAACTGCTGCCGCTCCTCGTCGAAGAAGCCGACCGCCAGGCGACCTGGGACCACGCCTCGGGCGTCCTGGCCCGCGCCGGCAGCTGCGAGGAGTGCGGCGAAGACCTCGCCCGCTCCGCCTTCGCCCGCGCCACCCAGGCCCTCCAGCAGCTCCTGGCCTCCCTCGGTGACGGCACCCACCACCTCGTCTGCTCCGTCGCGGCCGGCGAGCCGTCCCTCCTGGCCGTCCTGCACGCCACCGGCAGCGACGGCGCCCGGCCGCGGCTCGCCGAATCCGAAACCCTGGTCTTCTGCACGGTCCTCGCCGCCGGCTTCGCCCTGCGCAGCCCCGGCGGCCTCGTCTCCCGCACCACCGCTCCCGCCACCCGCGACGCCACCGGCGACCACACCCACGACACGGTCCGCGGCTGGACCCTCGGCGACTCCTGGCCCCGCCCCCTCGGCGCCGCCGAGGTCTTCACCGCCTACTGCACCGACGCCGACACCGGCGAACCGATCCCACCCGAGCACGGCGTCGACTACGCCCCCGGCCTCCCCCTCACACCCCCACCCGACCCGCACAGCCACTGACCGGGCCACCCACCCGGCACCCCACAACACCATGGCCGCCCCGCCACAAGGGCGGGACGGCCATCAACACTCCTGACACCTACGACGCACCGCGCCGCGCGGGATCACTCCCCGGAGAGCACCGCCTGCGCGGCGGCCCGCGCATCGTCGGCGGTGTCCGCGGCACGCGCCGCGGCCGCCGCCCGCTCGCACTGCGCCAGCGTGTGCTTGGACAACGTCGTCCGTACGTAAGGAATCGACGCCGCCCCCATCGAAAGGCTGGTGACACCGAGCCCCGTCAGCACACACGCCAACAGCGGATCGGAGGCCGCCTCACCACACACACCACAGCTCTTGCCCTCGGCCTTCGCCGCCTCGGCCGAAGCCGCCACCAGGTCCAGCAGCGCCGGCTGCCAGGGGTCCTGCAGACGCGAGACCGCACCCACCTGACGGTCGGCGGCGAACGTGTACTGCGCCAGGTCGTTGGTCCCCAGCGAAAGGAACTCCACTTCCTGAAGAATCGACCGCGCCCGAAGCGCCGCCGACGGAATCTCCACCATCGCCCCGAACTTCGCCCGCAGTCCGGCCTCCCGGCAGGCATCCGCGAACGCCTTGGCGTCGATCCGGTCCGCCACCATCGGCGCCATGACCTCGAGATAGACCGGCAGCCCCGCCGCCGCCCTGGCCAGCGCCGTGAGCTGCGTACGCAGCACATCCGGATGGTCGAGCAGGGTCCGCAGCCCCCGCACACCCAGCGCGGGATTCGGCTCATCACCCGGCGTCAGGAACTCCAGCGGCTTATCGGCCCCGGCATCCAGCACGCGCACGACCACGCGGCCCTCCGGAAACGCCTCCAGCACCGCCCGGTACGCCGCGACCTGCTTCTCCTCGGACGGCGCCTTCTTGCTGTCGTCCAGGAACAGGAACTCCGTACGGAAGAGCCCAACACCCTCCGCCCCGGCCTCGACCGCCGCGGCCACATCACCGGGGCCACCGACATTCGCCAGCAGGGGCACCTTGTGCCCGTCGGAGGTGGCACCCGGACCGGACGACGCCGCCAGCGCCGCCCTCCGCTCCGCCGCAGCCTGCTCCAGCGCCGCCCGCTTCTCGGCACCCGGCTCGACGAAGACCTCACCGGTACTGCCGTCGACCGCGATGACCGTGCCTTCGACGAGCTCACCCGCGCCCGGGAGCGCGACGATGGCCGGCACCCCCAGCGCCCGCGCAAGAATCGCGCTGTGGCTGGTCGGCCCGCCCTCCTCGGTCACGAACCCGAGCACCAGCGTCGGGTCCAGCAGCGCGGTGTCGGCCGGCGCCAGATCCCGCGCGATCAGCACATACGGCTCGTCGCTGTCCGGCACGCCCGGCATCGGCACACCCAGCAGCCGGGCGACGATCCGGTTGCGCACATCATCGAGGTCGGCCACCCGGCCCGCGAGGTACTCACCGGCACCCGCAAGCAGCGCCCGGTAGGCGGCGAACGCGTCGTACACCCCGCGCTCGGCGGTGGAGCCGACGGCGATCCGCCGCTCGACATCAGCGATCAGCTCGGGGTCCTGAGCCATCAGGGCCTGGGCCTCCAGCACGGCCTGCGCCTCGCCGCCCGCCAGGTTCCCCCGCGCTATGAGGTCAGCAGCCACAGCTTCCACGGCCTGGCGGGCACGCCCCTGTTCGCGCTCCGCCTCGTCCGCCGGAATCTGCTTGGCCGGCGGCTCCAGGACCGCCGTGCCCATGTGCCGCACCTCGCCGATCGCCACGCCGTGGCTGACGCCGACGCCTCGCAGCGTTGTCTCCATTGCACCCGTCTCCGGTTGATGCGGCGGTCCGGGCCGCCGCGATGGATGTCGTACCTGCCGTACGGAACGGCGCCCGGCTACTGCCAGGAGAAGAGCTGGTCGCCCGCCTTGATATCGCCGGCCTCGCGCACCTCACCGAGCGAATCGGCAGTGGCCTCCAGCGCGACGACCGGGCACACCGGCGACTTACCGGCCTCCTCCACCGCGGCCGGGTTCCAGCGCACGATCTCCTGCCCACGAGCGACGGTGTCACCCTTGTTCACGAGCAGCTCGAAGCCCTCGCCATTGAGCTGAACGGTGTCGATCCCGAGGTGGGTGAGCACGCCGTGCCCCTCGGAGTCGACGACGACGAACGCGTGCGGGTGCAGGGATACGAGAACGCCGTCCACGGGCGAAACCGCAGCAGACGGCTCACGCACCGGATCGATGGCGGTACCGGGACCCACCATCGCTCCGGAGAACACCGGATCGGGCACAGCCGCGAGTCCGATGGCGCGTCCGGCAAGAGGGGACGTCACGGTGGTCATGGGAAGCCTCCCAGGGGTGGAGATTCATCAGGCCGCCGTCACTACCTGTCCTGGACGGCGCACCGTTCAGAAGCGTAAGTCATAAGAACTGACGGTTCCGCATGAGAGACGTCGGTTGCCCACCGCGCGTCACGCCGAATCGATTTGCCTCGCCCACAGCAGAGCTGTACTGTCTGAGACCTGCCCCGGACAGCCAGGACGCAATCAACTGCGTCCGGTTGAGGTGGGCGGCACTCTCAGCGTCTTGATTGCGACTCAAGAATTGCGCGCTTCTGCATGTCTGCAGAAAAGCGGCGGTTCGAAAGCCGAAAAAGCCCTGATAGAGTGTGAAACACCGAAGGGAAGCGCCCGGAGGAAACCCGAGAGGGAATCCAAAGGAAGCGTCCGTTCCTTGAGAACTCAACAGCGTGCCAAAAGTCAACGCCAGATATGTTGATACCCCGTCTCCATCATGGAGATGAGGTTCCTTTGAAAGCCCACCACGGCCCGAGCGGTCGGGGTGGCACACACAGCGAGGACGCTGTGAACGACCGGACCTATTCCGTCCGCTCGTTCCGCTCTCGTGTGTGTTCACCGGATTACCGGTAAACATTCACGGAGAGTTTGATCCTGGCTCAGGACGAACGCTGGCGGCGTGCTTAACACATGCAAGTCGAACGATGAACCTCCTTCGGGAGGGGATTAGTGGCGAACGGGTGAGTAACACGTGGGCAATCTGCCCTTCACTCTGGGACAAGCCCTGGAAACGGGGTCTAATACCGGATACGACCTCCGACCGCATGGTCTGGTGGTGGAAAGCTCCGGCGGTGAAGGATGAGCCCGCGGCCTATCAGCTTGTTGGTGGGGTGATGGCCTACCAAGGCGACGACGGGTAGCCGGCCTGAGAGGGCGACCGGCCACACTGGGACTGAGACACGGCCCAGACTCCTACGGGAGGCAGCAGTGGGGAATATTGCACAATGGGCGAAAGCCTGATGCAGCGACGCCGCGTGAGGGATGACGGCCTTCGGGTTGTAAACCTCTTTCAGCAGGGAAGAAGCGAGAGTGACGGTACCTGCAGAAGAAGCGCCGGCTAACTACGTGCCAGCAGCCGCGGTAATACGTAGGGCGCAAGCGTTGTCCGGAATTATTGGGCGTAAAGAGCTCGTAGGCGGCTTGTCACGTCGGATGTGAAAGCCCGGGGCTTAACCCCGGGTCTGCATTCGATACGGGCAGGCTAGAGTTCGGTAGGGGAGATCGGAATTCCTGGTGTAGCGGTGAAATGCGCAGATATCAGGAGGAACACCGGTGGCGAAGGCGGATCTCTGGGCCGATACTGACGCTGAGGAGCGAAAGCGTGGGGAGCGAACAGGATTAGATACCCTGGTAGTCCACGCCGTAAACGTTGGGAACTAGGTGTGGGCGACATTCCACGTCGTCCGTGCCGCAGCTAACGCATTAAGTTCCCCGCCTGGGGAGTACGGCCGCAAGGCTAAAACTCAAAGGAATTGACGGGGGCCCGCACAAGCAGCGGAGCATGTGGCTTAATTCGACGCAACGCGAAGAACCTTACCAAGGCTTGACATACACCGGAAAACCCTGGAGACAGGGTCCCCCTTGTGGTCGGTGTACAGGTGGTGCATGGCTGTCGTCAGCTCGTGTCGTGAGATGTTGGGTTAAGTCCCGCAACGAGCGCAACCCTTGTTCTGTGTTGCCAGCATGCCCTTCGGGGTGATGGGGACTCACAGGAGACTGCCGGGGTCAACTCGGAGGAAGGTGGGGACGACGTCAAGTCATCATGCCCCTTATGTCTTGGGCTGCACACGTGCTACAATGGCCGGTACAATGAGCTGCGATACCGCGAGGTGGAGCGAATCTCAAAAAGCCGGTCTCAGTTCGGATTGGGGTCTGCAACTCGACCCCATGAAGTCGGAGTTGCTAGTAATCGCAGATCAGCATTGCTGCGGTGAATACGTTCCCGGGCCTTGTACACACCGCCCGTCACGTCACGAAAGTCGGTAACACCCGAAGCCGGTGGCCCAACCCCTTGTGGGAGGGAATCGTCGAAGGTGGGACTGGCGATTGGGACGAAGTCGTAACAAGGTAGCCGTACCGGAAGGTGCGGCTGGATCACCTCCTTTCTAAGGAGCACTTCTTACTCGGACTTGTCCGGGTCAGAGGCCAGTACATCAGCGAGTGTCTGATGCTGGTTGCTCATGGGTGGAACGTTGACTATTCGGCACGGTCAGATGAGGACTGTTAGTACTGCTTCGGCGTGGAACACAGGAGTCGGCTGGTCGTGTCGGGCACGTTGTTGGGTATCTGAGGGTACGGACTGTGGTCTGGACCTTCGCGATGCCGGCCCCAGTGAACTCAGCCTTCGGGTTGGGGTGGTGGGTGGCTGGTCGTTGCTTGAGAACTGCACAGTGGACGCGAGCATCTGTGGCCAAGTTTTTAAGGGCGCACGGTGGATGCCTTGGCACCAGGAACCGATGAAGGACGTGGGAGGCCGCGATAGGCCCCGGGGAGCTGTCAACCGAGCTTTGATCCGGGGGTGTCCGAATGGGGAAACCCGGCAGTCGTCATGGGCTGTCACCCGCTGCTGAACACATAGGCAGTGTGGAGGGAACGCGGGGAAGTGAAACATCTCAGTACCCGCAGGAAGAGAAAACAACCGTGATTCCGGGAGTAGTGGCGAGCGAAACCGGATGAGGCCAAACCAGTCACGTGTGATACCCGGCAGGGGTTGCGTGGTTGGGGTTGTGGGATCTCTCTTCTGTTGTCTGCCGGCAACAGGACGAGTCAGAAACCGTTGATGTAGGCGAAGGACATGCGAAAGGTCCGGCGTAGAGGGTAAGACCCCCGTAGCTGAAACATTAGCGGCTCGTTTGAGAGACACCCAAGTAGCACGGGGCCCGAGAAATCCCGTGTGAATCTGGCGGGACCACCCGTTAAGCCTAAATATTCCCTGGTGACCGATAGCGGATAGTACCGTGAGGGAATGGTGAAAAGTACCGCGGGAGCGGAGTGAAATAGTACCTGAAACCGTGTGCCTACAAGCCGTGGGAGCGTCGCACAAGGACTTGTCCTTGTGTCGTGACTGCGTGCCTTTTGAAGAATGAGCCTGCGAGTTTGCGGTATGTTGCGAGGTTAACCCGTGTGGGGAAGCCGTAGCGAAAGCGAGTCCGAAGAGGGCGTTGAGTAGCGTGCCCAAGACCCGAAGCGGAGTGATCTAGCCATGGGCAGGTTGAAGCGGAGGTAAGACTTCGTGGAGGACCGAACCCACCAGGGTTGAAAACCTGGGGGATGACCTGTGGTTAGGGGTGAAAGGCCAATCAAACTCCGTGATAGCTGGTTCTCCCCGAAATGCATTTAGGTGCAGCGTCGTGTGTTTCTTGCCGGAGGTAGAGCACTGGATAGGCGATGGGCCCTACCGGGTTACTGACCTTAGCCAAACTCCGAATGCCGGTAAGTGAGAGCGCGGCAGTGAGACTGTGGGGATAAGCTCCATGGTCGAGAGGGAAACAGCCCAGAGCATCGACTAAGGCCCCTAAGCGTGTGCTAAGTGGGAAAGGATGTGGAGTCGCAGAGACAACCAGGAGGTTGGCTTAGAAGCAGCCATCCTTGAAAGAGTGCGTAATAGCTCACTGGTCAAGTGATTCCGCGCCGACAATGTAGCGGGGCTCAAGCACACCGCCGAAGTCGTGTCATTGCAACATGAGGACCAACGTCCGTTGTGATGGGTAGGGGAGCGTCGTGTGCCGGGTGAAGCAGCCGTGGAAACGAGTTGTGGACGGTTCACGAGTGAGAATGCAGGCATGAGTAGCGATACACACGTGGGAAACGTGTGCGCCGATTGACTAAGGGTTCCTGGGTCAAGCTGATCTGCCCAGGGTAAGTCGGGACCTAAGGCGAGGCCGACAGGCGTAGTCGATGGACAACCGGTTGATATTCCGGTACCCGCTTTGAAGCGCCCAATATCGAATCCATTAATGCTAAGGCCGTGAAGCCGCCCTGGATCCTTCGGGTGAAGGGGAGTGGTGGAGCCGCTGACCCAAGGTGGTAGTAGGTAAGTGATGGGGTGACGCAGGAAGGTAGTCCAGCCCGGGCGGTGGTTGTCCCGGGGTAAGGGTGTAGGGCGTTGTCCAGGTAAATCCGGACAGCATGAAGCCTGAGACCTGATGCCGAGCCGATTGTGGTGAAGTGGATGATCCTATGCTGTCGAGAAAAGCCTCTAGCGAGTTTCATGGCGGCCCGTACCCTAAACCGACTCAGGTGGTCAGGTAGAGAATACCGAGGCGTTCGGGTGAACTATGGTTAAGGAACTCGGCAAAATGCCCCCGTAACTTCGGGAGAAGGGGGGCCATTGCTGGTGATCCGATTTACTCGGTGAGCTGGTGGTGGCCGCAGAGACCAGCGAGAAGCGACTGTTTACTAAAAACACAGGTCCGTGCGAAGCCGTAAGGCGATGTATACGGACTGACGCCTGCCCGGTGCTGGAACGTTAAGGGGACCGGTTAGTCGACCTTCGGGTTGGCGAAGCTGAGAACTTAAGCGCCAGTAAACGGCGGTGGTAACTATAACCATCCTAAGGTAGCGAAATTCCTTGTCGGGTAAGTTCCGACCTGCACGAATGGCGTAACGACTTCTCGACTGTCTCAACCATAGGCCCGGTGAAATTGCATTACGAGTAAAGATGCTCGTTTCGCGCAGCAGGACGGAAAGACCCCGGGACCTTTACTATAGCTTGATATTGGTGTTCGGTTCGGCTTGTGTAGGATAGGTGGGAGACTGTGAAACTCTAACGCCAGTTAGGGTGGAGTCATTGTTGAAATACCACTCTGGTCGTGCTGGATGTCTAACCTGGGTCCGTGATCCGGATCAGGGACAGTGTCTGGTGGGTAGTTTAACTGGGGCGGTTGCCTCCTAAAGGGTAACGGAGGCGCCCAAAGGTTCCCTCAGCCTGGTTGGCAATCAGGTGTTGAGTGTAAGTGCACAAGGGAGCTTGACTGTGAGACTGACGGGTCGAGCAGGTACGAAAGTAGGGACTAGTGATCCGGCGGTGGCTTGTGGAAGCGCCGTCGCTCAACGGATAAAAGGTACCCCGGGGATAACAGGCTGATCTTCCCCAAGAGTCCATATCGACGGGATGGTTTGGCACCTCGATGTCGGCTCGTCGCATCCTGGGGCTGGAGTCGGTCCCAAGGGTTGGGCTGTTCGCCCATTAAAGCGGTACGCGAGCTGGGTTTAGAACGTCGTGAGACAGTTCGGTCCCTATCCGCTGTGCGCGTAGGAGTCTTGAGAAGGGCTGTCCCTAGTACGAGAGGACCGGGACGGACGAACCTCTGGTGTGCCAGTTGTCCTGCCAAGGGCATGGCTGGTTGGCTACGTTCGGAAAGGATAACCGCTGAAAGCATCTAAGCGGGAAGCCTGCTTCGAGATGAGGACTCCCACCCCCTTTGAGGGGTTAAGGCTCCCAGTAGACGACTGGGTTGATAGGCCAGATATGGAAGCCCGGTAACGGGTGGAGTTGACTGGTACTAATAGGCCGAGGGCTTGTCCTCAGTTGCTCGCGTCCACTGTGTAGGTTCTGAAGTAACGACCTGTGTCATGTCCGGGTTGATATCTTCATAGTGTTTCGGTGGTCATTGCGTTAGGGAAACGCCCGGTTACAATCCGAACCCGGAAGCTAAGCCTTTCAGCGCCGATGGTACTGCAGGGGGGACCCTGTGGGAGAGTAGGACGCCGCCGAACAAATTTTAAGAAAAGCCCTGTGGGAACCAACGTTCCCGCGGGGCTTTTCTGCTTTGTCGTGGTCTGGGGCCCCGGGGGACGGCCCGGCCGGCGGGGCAGGTAAGGTCAGGGGGCATCGTTGGCACATTTCCCCCACAGGAGGCCCCCGCGTGGAGGTCCAGGAGACGCGGGTCCAGACGGATCGCGTCCTCACCATCCCGAATATCCTGAGCATGGCCCGTCTCGTTGGCGTGCCGGTGTTCCTGTGGCTGATCCTGTGGCCGGAATTCGGTGGTCCGAACGCTGACCTCTGGGCGCTCCTGATCCTCGCTCTGAGCGGCGTCAGCGACTACCTGGACGGCAAACTCGCCCGGCGCTGGAACCAGATCAGCAGCCTCGGGCGCATCCTCGACCCGGCCGCCGACCGCCTCTACATCCTGTCGACCCTCGTCGGTCTGACGTGGCGCGAGATCCTGCCGCTCTGGCTGACCGCGGCCCTGCTGGCGCGTGAGTTGATGCTGCTCATCGCGGTCGGATTCCTCGGACGCCACCGCTACGGGCCTCCCCAGGTGAACTTCCTGGGCAAAGCGGCTACGTTCAACTTGATGTATGCCTTCCCGTTGCTCCTCCTGAGCGACCGGAGGGGCTGGCTTCACGAACTCGCCACTGTTTTCGGATGGGCGTTCGCAGGATGGGGTACGGCGCTCTACTGGTGGGCAGGGATCCTCTACGTGGTCCAGGTCCGTCGAATCATCAGGGCGGACGCCACGGCCGACTGAGCTCTCCGGACCGGCAGATTGTGCCTGGGCCCGGTGCCCGTACGTAAAACAGGATCAGCGGGCGATTTGAACAGGTGAAGTCGGCAAGACCGTCGTCTCTTAGAGGAGGACGCTTCCGACATGAAGGCCGTTGTGATGGCCGGCGGCGAAGGAACACGCCTTCGCCCCATGACGTCCAGCATGCCCAAGCCACTGCTTCCGGTCGCCAACCGGCCGATCATGGAGCATGTACTCAGGCTGCTGAAACGGCATGGTCTCAATGAGACCGTCGTAACCGTGCAATTCCTTGCCTCGCTCGTCAAGAACTATTTCGGCGACGGCGAAGAGCTCGGGATGGAGCTCACCTACGCCAATGAGGAAAAGCCACTCGGTACCGCAGGCAGCGTGAAGAACGCCGAGGAAGCTCTCAAGGACGACGCCTTCCTCGTCATCTCCGGTGATGCCCTCACCGATTTCGATCTCACCGATCTGATCAGGTTTCACAAGGAAAAGGGCGCCCTCGTCACCGTCTGCCTCACACGGGTTCCCAACCCGCTCGAGTTCGGCATCACCATCGTGGACGAGGCCGGCAAGGTCGAACGTTTCCTGGAAAAGCCGACCTGGGGCCAGGTCTTCTCGGACACCGTCAACACCGGTATCTACGTCATGGAGCCGGAGGTCTTCGACTACTTCGAGCCCGACGTGCCGGTCGACTGGTCGGGCGATGTCTTTCCGCAGCTCATGAAGGAAGGCAAGCCGATCTACGGCTATATCGCGGAGGGCTATTGGGAGGACGTCGGCACACATGAAAGCTATGTGAAGGCACAGGCCGATGTGCTCGAAGGCAAGGTCGACGTCGAGATCGACGGCTTTGAGATCTCGCCGGGCGTCTGGGTCGCCGAGGGCGCCGAGGTCCACCCCGACGCGGTGCTCCGCGGGCCGTTGTACATCGGCGACTACGCCAAGATCGAAGCGGACGCGGAGCTCCGGGAGCACACCGTCGTCGGCTCGAATGTCGTCGTCAAGAGCGGTGCCTTCCTGCACCGTGCCGTGGTGCACGACAACGTCTACATCGGGCAGCAGAGCAATCTGCGCGGCTGTGTGATCGGCAAGAACACCGACATCATGCGGGCCGCCCGTATCGAGGACGGCGCCGTCATCGGCGATGAATGCCTCATCGGTGAAGAATCGATCGTGCAGGGCAATGTACGGGTCTATCCGTTCAAGACCATCGAGGCCGGCGCCTTCGTCAATACCTCGGTGATCTGGGAGTCCCGCGGCCAGGCGCATCTGTTCGGCGCCCGCGGTGTGTCCGGGATCCTCAACGTCGAGATCACGCCTGAACTCGCCGTGCGGCTCGCGGGCGCCTATGCCACCACGCTCAAGAAGGGATCCACGGTCACCACCGCGCGCGATCACTCCCGTGGCGCCCGGGCACTCAAGCGCGCGGTGATCTCCGCACTGCAGGCCAGCGCCATCGACGTACGCGACCTGGAGAACGTCCCGCTGCCCGTCGCCCGCCAGCAGACGGCCCGCGGCAGCGCCGGCGGCATCATGGTCCGTACGACCCCCGGTGTGCCGGACTCCGTGGACATCATGTTCTTCGACGAGCGGGGCGCGGATCTCTCGCAGGCCGGGCAGCGCAAGCTCGACCGGGTCTTCGCCCGCCAGGAGTACCGCCGCGCCTTCCCCGGCGAGATCGGCGATCTGATGTTCCCGGCCAGCGTCTTCGACTCCTACACGGGGTCCCTGCTGCGGGCCGTGGACATCACGGGCATCAGCGAGTCCGGGCTGAAGGTCGTCGTGGACGCCTCGAACGGCAGCGCAGGCCTGGTGCTGCCCAGCCTGCTGGGACGGCTCGGCGTGGACTCCCTGACGATCAACCCCGGACTCGACGAGTCCCGGCCGACGGAAACGCCCGACGCACGGCGCTCGGGGCTCGTCCGGCTCGGCGAGATCGTGGCATCGGCCCGGGCCGCCTTCGGCGTGCGTTTCGACCCCGTGGGCGAACGGCTCTCTCTCGTGGACGAGCGCGGCCGGATCATCGAGGACGACCGGGCGCTCCTGGTGATGCTGGATCTGGTGGCGGCCGAGCGGCGCGCCGGGCGGGTGGCGCTGCCGGTCACCACGACCCGGATCGCCGAGCAGGTGGCGGCGTACCACGGGACGCAGGTGGAGTGGACGACGACCTCGCCCGACGATCTGACGCGAGTGGGGCGCGAGGACGGCACCGTCTTCGGCGGGGACGGCAGGGGCGGATTCCTCATCCCCGAGTTCAGCAGCGTCTTCGACGGCACTGCCGCCTTCGTCCGGCTGATCGGCCTGGTGGCCCGCACCCAGCTCACGCTGAGCCAGATCGACGCACGGATCCCGCGGGCGCACGTCCAGCGCCGTGACCTGGCCACTCCCTGGGCGGTCAAGGGGCTCGTCATGCGGCATGTCGTCGAGGCGGCCGGTGACCGGGACGTGGACACCACCGACGGCGTACGGGTCGTGGAGCCCGACGGCCGCTGGGTCCTGGTGCTGCCCGACCCCGCAGAGGCGGTCACCCACCTGTGGGCGGAAGGGCCGGACGACGCCTCCGCTCAGCAGCTGCTGGACGAATGGTCCGCAGTGGTGGACAGCGCAGGACGCTGACCTGGACCCCACCGGCGGCCCGTGCCTCGGCACGCCGGTGGGGCCATTGGGAGACCACACGGCCGACGTGCGACGATGTGCGGCATGTCGCAGCAGCGCCCCGATCGGAGCAACCCGAACACCCCGGCCGCGCGCCCCGATGCGTCCATGTCGCTGCTGACCAATGTGATGGATCACAGTCTCGACGACGGATACGCCGAGGCGGCCGCCCGGAAGTCCGAGGCAGGGGTGCGCGGTCTGCCGCGTACGCTGCGGGCGAAGTTGGGCCTCGCGGCCGGTCTGGTGCTCGCCGCGCTGGTGGTGACGGTGGGTGCGGCGCAGGCGCGGATATCCGCACCGACGCTCGCCAAGGAGCGCGAGGAGCTGATCAACCGCATCCAGAAGGGCACCGGCGAGGCGGACCGGCAGCAGCAGCGGGTCGATGCCCTCCGGGACGACGTCAGCAGGATGCAGCGCGAGGCGTTGAAGCAGCACGGCAGCGACAAGGCCGAACTGCTGGGGCTGCTGTCCGGTTCGACCCAGGTCTCCGGGCCCGGCGTGAAACTCGTCGTGGACGATGCCAAGGATGCGGAGTCCAGCGGCGGCGGACCGCGCGAGAGCAGTGGATTTTCGGACACGGGGCGGGTACGCGACAGAGACATGCAGCGCGTCGTCAACGGGCTGTGGGCGTCCGGTGCGGAGGCCGTCTCCGTCAATGGCCAGCGGCTTACGTCACTCTCGGCGATCAGAGCCGCGGGAGACGCCATACTGGTCGACAACAAGCCACTGGTGCCGCCTTATACGGTGTTGGCGGTGGGGGACGGGCAACGGCTGAGCACCGCTTTCCAGGACAGCGCAGACGGTCAGTACCTTCATGTGCTGCAGGTGAACTATGGGGTCCGCACCAGGATTTCCGTGGAGAACGAGGTCCGGCTGCCGCCCGCGCCCAGTTTGATCGTACGTACCGCAAAGCCGCAGGCCGGTGCCGCCAAGGCGGACGGCACCGACACAGGGAAGGGCACATCGTGATCGCCGTATTGGGCCTCATCGTGGGAGTCGTGGTCGGGCTTGTCGTCCGACCCGTGGTGCCGACGGTGGTCGAGCCCTACTTGCCGATCGCTGTCGTCGCGGCGCTGGATGCCGTGTTCGGCGGTCTGCGCGCGATGCTGGACGGCATCTTCGACGACAAGGTCTTCGTGGTCTCCTTCCTGTCGAATGTCGTCGTCGCCGCGCTGATCGTCTTCCTTGGTGACAAGTTGGGCGTCGGTGCCCAACTCTCCACCGGCGTCGTCGTGGTGCTGGGTATCCGGATCTTCTCCAACGCCGCCGCGATTCGCCGGCACGTCTTCCGGGCGTGAGGCGGATGTCGACGGACGAGATCCCGGAGCCGGAGAAGAAGCCGGAACAGTCGGCGCGGGCGGATCAGGTGGAGCAGCCGGAGCCCGAGAAGACGCCGGAGCCGGAGAAGCAGCCGGAGCCCGAGAAGAAGACCGAGCCGGAGAAGCAGCCGGAGCGGGAGCAGGACAGCGGCCCGGCCGGCCGGTGGCCGATGCCGCCCGAGAGCCGGATCACCCCGGAGCGGGCGGAGGCCGAGGAAGATACCGAAGCTCCGGAACCGGACAGTGCTGGACACAAGGCCGACAAAGGGGCAGACTCCTCGACTCCGGAGGCGGTTGCCGATAACGGGAGTGCACAGCGCCCGAAGAGCGGTCGGGAGCGGCTGGTGGCGAGCCTGTGGCCGCCGCGGCTGACCCGGGCTCAACTGATCGTTGCGTTGCTCCTGTTCATTCTCGGTCTCGGCCTGGCGATTCAGGTACGTTCCACAAGTGACAGCAGTGCGCTGCGGGGTGCGCGTCAGGAGGACTTGGTGCGCATTCTGGACGAGCTGGACAATCGCTCCCAGCGGTTGACCGACGAACAGCGGCGCCTGGAAGGGCAGAAGACCGAGCTGGCGAACAGCTCGGACCAGGCCGAGGAGGCCCGTAAGCAGACCGTGGAGAAGGAACAGCAGCTGGGTGTGTTGGCCGGGACCGTCGCGGCGCAAGGGCCCGGCATCACCCTGACCATCGACGACCCGACGCACTCCGTCGAGGCGGACAAGCTGCTGGACACCATCCAGGAGCTGCGAGCGGCCGGCGCCGAGGCCATCCAGGTCAATGATGTCCGGGTCGTCGCCAACACCTCTCTCTCGGATCTCCGGGGTGGCGTGGAGATCGACGGCAAGCGTGTCGCTCAGCCGTACCGCTTCAAGGTCATCGGTAAGCCGCAGGACCTGGAACCGGCGCTGAACATTCCCGGCGGAGTGGTCCAGACGCTGGAAAAGGAGCAGGCCAAGGTGTCTGTGACCCGTGAGGAGAAGATCATTGTGGACGCCTTGCGAGAGGCGAAGCGGCCTGACTACGCTCGGTCGTCATCGCAGTGAGGCGTACACGTATGTCGAGTGCCCGGCGAGGGCATGAGGTAACGGGGGGTCGACGCACCGTGCGTGTGGTGTGTGGTGGAAACTGTCTGAAGGCCACGGACGTTCACAGGATGTCCGGATCGGCCGGTGTGTGCATCGAGGGTTCGTCCTGCCCCACGGGCGGGTCTATGTCGTTCAAGGGGAATCGCCCGTGAAGTTGTTTGGAAAGCTGTTCGGCAAGAGCGCCCGCCAGGACGGCGGCAGCGGCTCCGCGCGGCACCGTGCGTCGGGCCGGCCCGACGAGAGTGGCGCGGCGGAGGATCGTCCGCTCTTCCGTGACGAGGTCAGCGGTCCGTCCGGGGGGCACGGCGCGGGTTCTGTTGACCCCTCCGGTGCCGGCCGCATAGGTTCCCAGGAACCATCAGCCGCACGCACGGGTGGAGGGTCGGCCTTGCCGGTTTGTACGAGGTGTGGGAACCGGAACGCCGAGGCGAGCCGGTTCTGCTCCAACTGTGGTGCGCCGCTCCGCCCGGGCGCTCAGCCCGAGCGGGCATCCGAGACGACCTCCACCATCTCCATTTCGGGGCTGGAGGCCTACGATTCGGAGGCGACGGGCCAGAATCTGTCGCCGTCGCTGTCCCCCGAGGCCCAGGCGGCCGTCGACGCGCTTCCGTTGGGATCGGCGCTGCTGGTCGTCCGCCGGGGTCCGAATTCGGGCAGCCGCTTCCTTCTGGACAGTGAGCTGACGACGGCGGGCCGGCATCCGCAGGGCGACATCTTCCTCGACGATGTGACGGTCTCGCGCCGTCACGTGGAATTCCGCCGCGGTCCGGACGGGCTCTTCACGGTCGCCGACGTCGGCAGCCTGAACGGCACCTACGTCAACCGCGAGCGGATCGACTCCGTCACCCTCGCCAACGGCGACGAGGTCCAGATCGGCAAGTTCCGCCTGGTCTTCTGCGCCAGCCAGCGAGGCGCCGGTATCTGACCGGCCGGGGAAGGCATATGCGCGATACACCGAAAGGCGGCGCCGGCTTTGCCGGCGCCGCCTCCTCGGACGGTAAGCCGGTGAGCATCGGCACGGTGCTCACCCTGCTGCGCGAGGAGTTTCCCGAGGTCACCATCTCCAAGATCCGCTTCCTGGAGGCCGAGGGACTGGTCGAGCCGAAGCGCACGCCTTCCGGATACCGCAAATTCACGGCGGCGGACGTCGAGCGGCTGGCCGCCGTCCTGCGGATGCAGCGGGACCACTACCTGCCGCTCAAGGTCATCCGGGAGCATCTGGACGCCCTGGAGCGCGGTGAGCGGGTGCAGCTGCCGGCTCCGGCCACACCCTCCCGCGACCTCGTCGAAGGCGTGCACAAGCCGGGTGAGGAGCGCCCCACGGCTGCCCGCATCGGCCGGGCGGAGCTGCTGGCCGCCGCGGAGGTGGACGAGGCGGCCCTCGCCGACTGGGAGTCCTACGGACTCATCGTCCCTCATGCGGAGGGCGGATACGACATCGAGGCCGTCACCGTGGCCAAGCTCGTTGCGGACCTGGGCCGTTTCGGTCTGGAACCGCGGCACCTGCGTGCCGTGAAGGCGGCCGCCGAGCGCGAGGCGGGCCTGGTCGAGCAGGTCGTTGCACCCCTTCGGCGGCACCGTAATCCGCAGACCAGGGCCCATGCCGAAGCCACTGCCAGAGAGCTGGCAACGCTGTCCGTACGGCTGCATGCGGCACTGGTGCAGAGTGCTTTGCGGGTCCGGCTGTAGTGAGCAAACGAGTGCCCGACTACCCAAACCGGCCGGGCACGTCCTAGGGTTGCTGTGTGAACGAGCTCGACGTCGTGGGTGTCCGGGTGGAAATGCCTTCCAGCCAACCGATCGTGCTCCTGCGGGAGGTGGGAGGCGACCGATACTTGCCCATTTGGATCGGGCCAGGGGAGGCCACCGCCATCGCCTTTGCCCAGCAGGGCATGGTCCCTGCCAGGCCGCTGACGCATGACCTTTTCAAGGATGTGCTCGAAGCGGTGGGCCAGGAACTGACGCAGGTCCGCATCACGGATCTGCGCGAGGGGGTTTTCTATGCCGAACTTGTCTTCGCGAGCGGGGTCGAGGTCAGCGCGCGTCCGTCCGACGCGATAGCGCTGGCATTGCGCACCGGAACGCCGATCTTCGGTACCGACGGTGTGCTGGACGACGCGGGCATCGCCATCCCGGACGAGCAGGAGGACGAGGTGGAGAAGTTCCGCGAGTTCCTCGACCAGATCTCGCCCGAGGACTTCGGGACCAACAGCCAGTAATACCGGCCAGGTGAACCGCCTGTTTCCGGCCAAACCTCTAGCTGTTCCCCGTGTGGGGTCACGAGAAACCACTCGTAGGGTGATTATCACTCGGCGTGGCGAGCGCGGCGATCGTTGACGCACCCCGAGTGACTGCATACCGTCGATGTGGCAGGTCCCGTCCGGGACGTGGAGGACGGAGGGCGGCGTGGCAATCACCGGCGACGGTATGGCGGCGGAAGGGGCGTTGCCGCTCCACTCGGGCGCAGCAGCGAACCCTGCCCCGGCACCGGCCGCGGCGGTGTCGGGGGACTGCGAGGCTCAGAACATCGGCTATCGCGGCCCGACCGCTTGTGCGGCAGCGGGCATCACCTATCGGCAGCTCGACTACTGGGCGCGTACGGGCCTGGTGGAGCCGAGTATCCGGCCGGCGTACGGCTCCGGCACCCAGCGGCTCTACAGCTTCCGGGACGTCGTGGTCCTGAAGATCGTCAAGCGGCTGCTGGACACCGGGGTGTCGCTGCAGAACATCCGCACCGCGGTCCAGCATCTGCGGGCGCGCGGGCTGGCCGATCTGACGCGGATGACGCTGATGAGCGACGGCGCGACGGTCTACGAGTGCACCTCGCCCGACCAGGTCGTGGATCTGCTCCAGGGGGGCCAGGGCGTCTTCGGCATCGCCGTGGGCGTGGTGTGGCGGGACGTGGAGGGCGTGCTGTCACAGCTCCACGGGGAGCGGGTGGACACCGGCGAGACCCTGATCGGGAAGAACCCGCACGACGAGCTGGCGCGGCGGCGCAACCGGGCGGGCTGAGTCCCTGACCGCGCCACCGGCCCGGCAAGGGGCCGATTGTCAGTGGCATGGGGCAGCATCGGAGATGTGAGACCCGCGCCGACGATCCTGCATCTCGACATGGATGCGTTCTTCGCGGCCGCCGAACAGGCGGCCAAGCCGAGCCTTCGCGGCAAGCCCGTGGTGGTCGGCGGGATCGGCGTGCGCGGGGTGGTCTCCACGGCGTCGTACGAAGCCCGGGTGTTCGGGGTCCGCTCCGCGATGCCCACGGCCCAGGCGCGGCGGCTGTGCCCCAACGCCGCTTATCTCACCCCGCGCTTCTCGCTGTACCGCCAGGTGAGTGAGGCGGTGATGGAGCTGCTGCACGCGCTGTCGCCGCTGGTGGAGCCGCTGAGCCTGGACGAGGCCTTCGTCGACCTGGAAGCGGGCGGGGTGCCGCCGCGGACGGCCGCGGCGCGGGCCGTGGGGGAGCGACTGCGCCGCGAGATCCGCGCCGCCACGGGCCTGACCGGCTCGGTGGGGCTGGCCGGCGCCAAGATGCTGGCGAAGATCGCGTCCGAGACGGCCAAGCCGAACGGTCTGGTGGTGATCGAGCCCGGTACCGAGCGCGAGCTGCTGGGCCCGATGACGGTGCGGACGCTGCCGGGGGTGGGGCCCGCGACGGCCGAGACGCTGCGCCGGGCGGGGATCCACACCGTCGCGGAGACCGCGGAGGCCGGTGAGGCCGAGCTGGTGCGGCTGCTGGGCAAGGCGCACGGTGCCGGGCTGTACGCCATGGCGCTGGGCCGGGATGACCGGCCGGTGGTGGCCGAGCGGGACGCGAAGTCCATCTCCGTCGAGGACACCTTCGAGGTCGACCTGACCGACCGGACGCGGGTACGGAGCGAGGTGCTGCGGCTGGCCGACCGCTGTGTGGAGCGGCTGCGGGCCGCCGGGCGCTCCGGGCGGACAGTGGTCATCAAGGTGCGCAACTACGACTTCTCGACGCTGACCCGCTCCGAGACGCTCCGTGGGCCCACCGACGACCCCGCGGTGATAAGGGAGGCCGCCGTGCGGCTGCTGGAGATGGTGGACACCACGGGCGGGGTCCGACTGCTGGGCGTGGGGGTCAGCGGCCTGGCCGACTTCACACAGGAGGATCTGTTCGCCCAGTTCGCGACGGAGCAGGCCGCGGCGGAGGAGGAGAAGGCCGCGAGAGCGGCGGCGGAGCTGTCCGGTGGCGAGGCGGCGGCGCGGGAGGCCGAAGAGGAGCGGCCGCGGCGCTGGCATCCCGGACTGGACGTGGTGCACGACGAGTACGGTGCGGGCTGGGTGCAGGGCAGCGGGGTGGGGAGGGTGACCGTGCGCTTCGAAACGCCGTGGTCCGCACCGGGGAGGGTGCGGACCTTTGCTGTGGAGGATCCGGCGCTGCGGCCGGGGAGCCCCTGCCGTTGGTGGGCGGGGGACCGGCGGACGGTCAGTCGTCCGAGCCGGCGATCCTGCCGAAGTCCTTGTCACCGGAGCCGGGCGAGGACACGGGGTCGGATGTCGGGGAGGAGATATCCAGTCGGTAGTGGTGATAGAGCTGAAGTTCCTGCTCAGGGGAGAGATGGCGGCCGACGCCGAAGTCCGGCGCGTCCTTGATCAGCCTGCGGTCGTAAGGAATGTGCAGGCCCTCACCGACCATCTTGCTGGGTTCGAGGGGGACGAACGCGTCCCGGCTGAAGAGTCCGGTGCGCACGGCCGCCCACTCCGGTTCCCCCGTCGCGTCGTCGAGATATACCTCGTCGATCGTGCCTATTTTGGCGCCGTTACGGTCGAACGCTTTGCGGCCGATCAGGCTCCGGGGATCGATATCGGTTTGCACGGTCCCTCCAATTGGTCGCAACTGCCCTCTGACAACAACCAAACGGCACATTTCATGCCCCGGCCACTCGAAGGATCCTTCGAGTGCCGCGCTGGTAGGCTGGCCAATGGCCGCAGACCCCGTGCGGGAGAGTCCTTTGTCGTTCGCGGCGAGGGCGCCGAAGGAGCAAATCCTCCCCGGAATCTCTCAGGCACACGTACCGCGTGGGCGAGGTCACTCTGGAAAGCAGGGCGGGCCGCGGAAGGCACAACTCCGGGACCCCTCCTCACCGACGGTGAAAGCCGGGCCGCCTCGCGCGGGCCGGTGAAGCTCTCAGGTTGAGATGACAGAGGGGGAGGCCGTCCGGGCACCCGCGCCGTGGTGCCCCTCGTAGGTCGTACGACCAGGAGGCCCCCGCAGATGAACACCAATCGCATCTCCTTGACCGAGCTGGAACGCGGCACTCCCTTCGAGCACCGGCACATCGGTCCCGACCACGAGGCGCAGGCCAAGATGCTCGCGCACATCGGTTTCGGATCGCTGGACGAACTCACCGCCACCGCCGTGCCCGATGTGATCAAGAGCGCGGAGGCGCTCGGCCTGCCGCAGGCCCGCACCGAGGCCGAGGTGCTGCAGGAGCTGCACGGCCTCGCGGACCGTAACCAGGTGCTGGCGTCCATGATCGGACTCGGCTACTACGGCACGTTCACCCCGCCGGTGATCCTGCGCAATGTCATGGAGAACCCGGCCTGGTACACGGCCTACACCCCCTACCAGCCGGAGATCTCACAGGGCCGCCTCGAGGCGCTGCTCAACTTCCAGACCATGGTCGCCGACCTGACCGGTCTGCCCACCTCCGGTTCTTCGCTGCTGGACGAGGGCACGGCGGCCGCCGAGGCGATGGCGCTCTCCCGCCGGGTCGGCAAGGTCAAGCAGGGCGTCTTCCTGATCGACGCCGACTGTCTGCCGCAGACCATCGCCGTGATCCAGACCCGCGCGGAGCCCACCGGCGTCGAGGTCGTGGTCGCCGACCTGTCCGACGGCATCCCGGCCGACGTCGCCGAGCGCGGTGTGTTCGGTGTGCTGCTGCAGTACCCCGGCGCCTCCGGTGCGGTCCGTGACCCGCGTGCCGTCATCGAGCAGGCCCACGAGCTGGGCGCGGTCGTCACCGTCGCCGCCGATCTGCTCGCCCTGACGCTGCTGACCTCGCCCGGTGAGCTCGGCGCGGACATCGCCGTCGGCACCACCCAGCGCTTCGGTGTCCCGATGGGCTTCGGCGGGCCGCACGCAGGCTTCATGGCCGTTCGTGAACAGTTCGCCCGCAGCCTGCCGGGCCGCCTGGTGGGCGTCTCCGTCGACGCCGACGGCAACAAGGCCTACCGCCTCGCGCTGCAGACCCGCGAGCAGCACATCCGCCGCGAGAAGGCCACGAGCAACATCTGCACCGCACAGGTGCTGCTCGCCGTCATGGCCGGTATGTACGCGGTCTACCACGGCCCCGAGGGGCTGCGGACGATCGCCCGGCGCACCCACCGCTACGCCGCGGTCCTCGCCGAGGGCCTGCGGGCCGGCGGGGTGGAGATCGTGCACGGCGCGTACTTCGACACGCTGACCGCGCGGGTGCCCGGCCGGGCCGCCGAGGTCGTCGCCGCCGCCCGCGAGGCCGGTGTCAACCTCCGGCAGGTCGACGCCGACCTCGTCGGTATCGCGTGCGACGAGACCACCGGACGTGCGCAGCTGGCCGGCGTCTGGGGCGCCTTCGGGGTGCACGGCGACGTCGAGCAGCTGGACGCGGCCGCCGCCGAAACGCTGCCGCAGGACCTGCTGCGCGGCGACGACTACCTCGCCCACCCGGTCTTCCACCAGTACCGCTCCGAGACCGCCATGCTGCGCTACCTGCGCACCCTCGCGGACAAGGACTACGCACTGGACCGCGGCATGATCCCGCTCGGCTCGTGCACCATGAAGCTGAACGCGACCACCGAGATGGAGCCGGTCACCTGGCCCGCCTTCGGGCAGCTGCACCCCTTCGCGCCGGCCGCCCAGGCCCAGGGCTACCTCACCCTGATCCAGGAGCTGGAGGAGCGGCTGGCCACCGTCACCGGCTATGACAAGGTCTCCATCCAGCCCAACGCCGGATCGCAGGGCGAGCTGGCCGGTCTGCTGGCGGTGCGTGCCTACCACCGTGCCAACGGTGACGAGCAGCGCACCGTCTGCCTGATCCCGTCCTCCGCACACGGCACCAACGCCGCCAGCGCGGTGATGGCCGGGATGAAGGTCGTCGTCGTCAAGACCGGTGAGGACGGCGAGGTCGACGCCGACGATCTCCACGCCAAGATCGAGAAGCACCGTGACGAGCTCGCGGTCCTGATGGTCACCTACCCCTCCACCCACGGCGTGTTCGAGGAGCACATCACCCAGATCTGCGCCACGGTGCACGAGGCCGGCGGCCAGGTCTACGTCGACGGCGCCAACCTCAATGCGCTGGTCGGCCTCGCCGAGCCCGGCAAGTTCGGCGGCGATGTCTCGCACCTCAACCTGCACAAGACGTTCTGCATCCCACACGGCGGCGGTGGCCCGGGCGTCGGTCCGGTCGGCGTACGCGCCCACCTGGCGCCGTACCTGCCCAACCACCCGCTGCAGCCCGGCGCGGGCCCCGAGACGGGCGTGGGACCGATCTCCGCGGCGCCCTGGGGCTCGGCCGGCATCCTGCCGATCTCCTGGGCATACGTCCGCCTGATGGGCGGCGAGGGCCTCAAGCGCGCCACCCAGGTGGCGGTGCTGAGCGCCAACTACATCGCCAAGCGCCTGGAGCCGCACTACCCGGTGCTCTACACCGGGCCCGGTGGTCTGGTCGCGCACGAGTGCATCATCGACGTGCGGCCGCTGACCAAGGCGACCGGTGTGAGCATCGACGACGTCGCCAAGCGGCTGATCGACTACGGCTTCCACGCGCCGACGATGTCGTTCCCGGTGGCCGGCACGCTGATGATCGAGCCGACCGAGAGCGAGGACCTCGGCGAGCTGGACCGGTTCTGCGACGCGATGATCGCCATCCGTGCGGAGATCGAGAAGGTCGGCACGGGGGAGTGGGACAAGGACGACAACCCGCTGCGCAATGCCCCGCACACCGCGGGCGCGCTCGGTGGCGACTGGCCGCACCCGTACACGCGTGAGGAGGCCGTCTTCCCGGCCGGTGTCGAGGCCGCGGAGAAGTACTGGCCGCCGGTGCGCCGCATCGACGGTGCCTTCGGCGACCGCAACCTCGTCTGCTCCTGCCCGCCGCTGGACGCGTACGACAACTGAGTCACGGCAACGGACTCGCCGCAGGGGATGCACCGCGGCGGTTCAGCGCAACATTCAAGGGCCCTCGGCAGATCTGCCGGGGGCCCTGTGGTGCGTGCCGTGCTCGCGGGTCAGGCGGCGGCGGTGGCGCGAGTGCGGTGCGGGGCGATGACCTGCCCGTCCGGCAGCAGCTCACCGGTGTCCTCGAAGAGCAGGACACCGTTGCAGAGCAGGCTCCAGCCCTGTTCCGGGTGGTGCGCCACGAGGTGTGCGGCCTCCCGGTCGGTGGAGTCGGCTGACGGGCATGGCGGTTGGTGCTGGCACATGGAAGTTGTCTTTCGCTGCGGTGTGGTGAACGTCGTTGTGCGGCTCGATGAGGTGTGCATGGCCGCTCCCCCGTTTCCATCGGTCGGTCCCAGTGTTGCCCCACGGGCGGGATTCCGCAGGGATTTCGCAGCAGCGGTACTCACTCGGTAGGGACGCGTCACCCGTGCGGGCGGTTGCTCCCAATTGCACTCCTCCCCAAGCGGGTTGGGAGTGGTAGCCGCGGACTAGCCCGCACGGGTGAGCGCGACAGAGCGCCCCGTGGCCCGAAGGGGCCGCGGGGCATGCTCATGCCGGGTGAGACGGCGCCGGTGTCCGCCGCGGAGAACCGGGGCCGGAGGGGTGGACTCAGGCGGGTTCGGCCAGGAGTGGGGTGGCCGGGGTGAGGCGCAGGGTGAGCCGGGGAAGCAGGTCGGCGATGCGCTGCGGACGGTGCGCGGCGATCCCCGGCGGGGCGGGCGCCAGCGGCACCAGCAGGTCGCCGGGCGCGGCCGGTCCTTCGGTGCCGTCCGAGGCGGTGTCGTGGTGCAGCCACAGGGTGAGCATGTACAGCTCGGGTACGGACAGCAGCCGCGGCTGGTACGGGGTGGCGAGCGATTCGGCCTGTGCCAGTGCCTGCTCGGTCGCGGCGACATAGGGGCCGCCGCAGAACCGTGCGAAGGTCCAGCCATCCGCGGTGAGCACCGCTTCGGCGGTCGCCACGGCCCGCTCCCCGCCGCGGACCAGAAAACGCCAGCCGGCCAGGCGGGTCCGAGGCGTGCCGCCGGTCCGGCTGACGTCCTCCCAGACGTGAACGGGCAGCGGGTGGTCGGGGCTGAGCGGGCCCTGATGGGCGCGCAGTGCGGAGACCGGGGCCTCGCGGACCGCGGTGGGGGAGCCGAGGGCGGCGAGAACGCAACGCAGGGCAGGCGTGGGGGCAGGGGGAAGGTGCAGCGGCATGGTGGGTCGCCTCTCACTTCGGAGACACGGTGGAGCCTGGCAGGGTGCAAACGACGCTGTCTGCGTGCGGGGTCAGAGCGTGGCCGGCCGGGGCTGCGGCCCGGCGAGGTCAATCGCTGTGCCCCCGTGCCGGTGGGAACAACCGGACGCTGGGCGCCAAGTCTCTGCCTCGTAAGCGGAGTTTATACGACGTATGTTCTGAAAGTGTTTCGACTACCGGCCTTGCGGATTTCGGGCAAGGGGAAATAGAGACCCCCGTGTGAGGCGCTTTACTCCGTTTTGCGCGTTGCTTTTGCGGCGCCACCTCGTATTCCTTCGGCAGCGCGGTAGGCCGGATTTCGCCGGTATTTATCGCGACGGTAATGCGGAAGGCGATCGCCACCGAGATATGCCTGAGGGAGGTGCCGGAGGCCGGTCCGATTCGAGCCTATCGGTACCGGCGTGCCGCCGCGGCGTTATCGATCAGATTGCCGGGGCATCATCGACCGTAGCGTGAGCCCCGCCGTAGTCGGGGAAGGCCCCAAGTGGTCCGTGGTTGCGGGCCGTTCACTCGAGGAGGGACCCTTCGATGGGGGAGAAGGTCGCCGCGGACGGGATCGACCTGGCGGACCGGGAGCGTTATCGAAGAAAGCTCCACGAGTGTCTTGCGGGATTGCGGAGACTCCTGGAGGAGGAGAGGTTCGACCGGCCCAGGAACCTCATGGGCCTGGAGATCGAGCTCAATCTGGCGGGCGCCGACGGCCTGCCCCGGATGATGAACTCTCAAGTTCTTGAGCGCATCGCCAGCTGTGATTTCCAGACCGAACTCGCCCAGTGCAATCTCGAGGTCAACATCCTGCCGCACCGATTGAGCGGCCGGGTACTGGACCAGCTCGCCGAAGAACTCCGTACGGGACTCGCCTATGCCGAAAGGAAGGCACGCGAGGTCGCCGCCCGGATCGTGATGATCGGCATCCTGCCCACTCTGCACGCCACCGACCTCACGGCCGCCAGCCTCTCCGAGAACGACCGCTATGTCCTGCTCAACGACCAGATGCGGGCGGCCCGCGGCGAGGACTTCGCACTCGACATCCGGGGCGTCGAGCATCTGGTCTCCCGCTCGCCCTCCATCGCACCGGAGGCCGCCTGCACCTCGGTCCAGCTGCACCTCCAGGTGACACCGGGCCGCTTCGCCGCGGTCTGGAACGCGGCACAGGCCATCGCCGCCGTGCAGGTGGCCGTCGGCGCCAACTCACCGTTCCTCTTCGGCCGGGAGCTGTGGCGCGAATCCCGGCCGCCGGTCTTCCAGCAGGCCACCGATACCCGGGCGCCCGAGCTGCAGGCCCAGGGGGTACGCCCCCGCACCTGGTTCGGCGAGCGCTGGATCGACTCCGCATACGACCTCTTCGAGGAGAACCTCCGCTATTTCCAGCCGCTGCTGCCGTTGTGCGGACCGCAGGAGCCGCTGCGGGTCCTCGACGAGGGCGGGGCGCCCGACCTGGCCGAGCTGGTGCTGCACAACGGCACGATCTACCGCTGGAACCGCCCCGTCTACGCGGTCGCCGACGGCGTCGCGCATCTCAGGGTCGAGAACCGGGTGCTGCCGGCCGGCCCCACCGTCGCCGACGTCATCGCCAACACCGCCTTCTACTACGGACTGGTACGGGCGCTGGCCGAGGAGCCGCGCCCCCTCTGGTCGCGGCTCCCGTTCGCCGCCGCGTCCCGTAACTTCGACGCCGCCTGCCGGTACGGCATCGACGCCACCCTTGCCTGGCCCCGCCCCGGACGGGCCGGGGGGATCGCCGAGATCCCGGCCGTACGGCTGGTGCGCCGGGAACTGCTGCCCCTGGCGGCCCGCGGGCTGGACGCCTGGGGGGTGGAGCCGGCCGACCGTGACCACTACCTCGGCATCATCGAGGAGCGCTGCCGCCGCCGGGTCAACGGCGCGTCCTGGCAGGCCGCGGCCTGCCGGCACGCCCGGCGCCAGGGCCTGGACCGGGAGGCCGCGCTCGCCGCGATGACCCGGCGCTACAGCGAGCTGATGCACACCGGGGAGCCGGTGCACACCTGGCCGGCCGCCTGGGCGGTCGGCCGGCGGTCCGCGGTACGGGAGCCACAGGAGGCGGCGACCGAGGGGATGTAGCGGGGCGTGCCCGGCGGGTGCCGGTGCGGCGGGCGGGATCCGGCCGTCGCGTGCCGGTCAGCGCGGCCCCTTGCCGCCCGCCGTCATCAGGGCCTTGAGGAGCACCTGGTGGAGCTGTGACGGATCGCCGACCCGGTGGACCGATCCGCCGGTCGGCGCCACGATGCGGTCCAGGGCCGCGGTGTCGGCCGCCGGGCCGATCGCGAGGGCGATCACCGGCACCGGTCTCTTGGGGTCGGCGAGCTCCTTGACCTTGTCGACCAGGGCGTCGAGACCGAGGCCGGCGTCGCCGTTGGCCCCGTCGGTGACGATGACCAGGGAGTTGAGCTTCCCGCTCGTATACGTGGCGCAGGCTTCCCGGTACGCGGCGAGCGTGGTGTCGTACAGGCCGCCGGCCGCACGAGGCGCCGGGGCCAGCGAGTCGAACGCGGCGGTGAGGGCGTCGCGGTGGGTGCCGCCGGCCGGGTCCCGGTCGCCGAGGCGGCCGGTGGGGGACAGCGCCACATAGTCCTTGTCGCCCTCCAGGTAGGTGGCGAACTTCCACAGCCCGATCTCGTCCTCGGGCGTGAAGGTGGCCAGCGCCTGGAGCAGGGAATGTTTGGTGAGATCCATCCTGGACCGGCCGTCGCCGCCCGGGACGGGGCTGCCCATCGACGCCGTGGCGTCCACGACCGTGGTGAGGCGGCTGTTCTGGACGGTGACCGTCCACCTGCCCATCACCGCCTGGAGTTCCTTGACGGTCGGCGGATCGGCGGGGGCGGCGGCGTACGGCTGCGGGGCGCGCCCGCCGGCCGCGGTAACCACCTTCGGATCCGCCTCGTTGTTGCCGGCCCGGAAGCCGTGCCGGCGTAGCGTGCGCTGTCCGTCGGCCTCGCCCAGCAGCGTCATGAAACGGCTGGCGGCGCGGGTCTGCTCGGGGCTCATCTCCACGTCGTCGACCAGGGTGTACGGGTAGTCCAGCCGGGCCGTGCCGTCCTGGGGGTAGAAGAGGTCGAGCCGGGGCCCGCCGCCCGCCGTGGCGTTGTGGGCGTATGCGGCCTGTTCCGACAGCAGCAGTGCCTGATTACGGCGCGGATTGCCCTGCTCCGCACCGGAGTCGTCCCGCGGCAGGGTGGCCAGGGCCTGTCCGTCGCTGTCCGCGATCCGCTGGTGGAGAAGCTTGGCCGTCGCGGCGGTGCGGGTGCCCGCCTCGCCGCTGTCCTGGGTGTCCTTGGCATGGGCGGCGCCGATCCGGTCGAGCGCGAGCAGCCCGGTGGCACTGCGCGCCGGGTCGGCGACGCCCAGGCGCGGTGCGTCGCCGGAGGTCGCGGTCCGGATCAGCTTCGTCCAAGTGTAGGTCTTCCCGGGCCAGCCCAGCGAGCCGGCGGCCCGGGGGACGGCGCCGAGCGCGATCGGGGACGAGGCGATGGTGCTCGCGGCGGTCAGCGGAGTGCCGCGCTCCGCGTCGACCCGGTCCACCCACAGGCTCGAATCCGGTATCCATACCTGGAATTCGGGGTCGACCGGCCGCTGCCCGAACGCGTCGGCGACGTCGCCTGCGGCGCGCGCGGTGATCCTGACGTCCAGACATCTGCCGTCGGTGCGCGTCGCGTCCTCGCGGGCAGTCTTGGCCACCGCTTCGAGCGCCGGGGCGATATCGGGCGAGGCGGCCACGTCGAGCCGCGCCGACTCGCCGTCGCACGGGCTCCCGAACGGGAGCAGACCGCTGCCCAGCGCCACCACCGAGCCCGCCACGACGGCCAGTACGAGGCCGGTGGAGAGGACGAGGGTGCGCCGGCGGGTACCTGAGCGGGCCCCCGTGCGCTCCGGTGCGGAGCCGTCGGGCAAGCTGTGTCGTCCCATTGCGGTAGCGCCTCTCCTTCTCGGAGCTCGATCGGGATTCGATGGGGAGAGGGGAAGCGCGCCACGTGGATGGCGCCCGTCCCCGGCCTGTCGCGCGCGATCTTCGTACCTGCTGCCGAGACCCTAGCGGGGCGGTGGTGGCGAAGAGGCGGTAATGCGGAAGTGGAGGAAGCGTGCAGTCGGATACAAGTCCCGTGGCTGGTGCGGACGTTCCCGGTAAAGGGCCCGGTACGGGGCCGGGTACGGGAGTGGCCGAGGAGCCGTCCCGGAGCATCCTGCGGAGCGAGACGCTGATCGTCCTGGCCCTTTCGCTGGGCGCCAGCGGGGTGTCGGCGCTGATCAGCTTCATCGGATCGCTGACGAAGCCCGGCGGCCTCAAGCACCAGGCGGCGACGCTCAACGGCTCGCATGCGCCCGGCCGGCCATGGCTGGATCTTGCCTGGCAACTGTTCGGTGTGGCGACCGCCCTCGTCCCCGTGGTGCTGGTGGCGCATTTCCTGCTGCGCGAACGGGCCGGGGGGCTGCGGGCGATCGGCTTCGACCGGCGGCGGCCCGGCTTCGACCTGAGCCGCGGGGCCGGGCTGGCCGCCGTCATCGGCGGCAGCGGACTGCTGCTCTATCTGGGCGCGCGGGCGGCCGGATTCAATCTGACGGTGGTCCCCGAGGCGCTGCCCGCGGTGTGGTGGAAGATCCCGGTGCTGATCGCCTCCGCGCTGCAGAACGCCGTCCTGGAGGAGGTCATCGTCGTCGGGTATCTGCTGCGCAGGCTGGGGCAGTTGGGCTGGTCCCCGCCGGCGGCGCTCGCGGCCAGTTCCCTGCTGCGCGGTTCCTACCACCTCTACCAGGGCATCGGCGGCTTCGTCGGCAACATGGTGATGGGCGTGATCTTCGTCCTGCTCTACCGGCGATGGGGGAGGGTCGGACCGCTGGTCGCCGCGCATGCCCTGATCGACACCGTGGCGTTCGTCGGCTATGCGGTGCTCGCCGGGCATGTGAGGTGGCTGCCGACGGCGTGAGACGGGCGAGGCGCGGAGCACCGCCGGTGCCGGCCGCGCACCCTGAGGGCTGTCCCGTGACCCCTGCGCCCGCCAGGGATGACGGGACAGCCCTCAGCGACTGCTTCTGCCCGGTCCGGCTCAGCCGGTGACCAGCAGTTCGCCGTCGATGACCGTGACCGCCGAGCCGGTCAGCAGCGTACGGTCGCCGCGCAGCTCGGTGCGTACGAAGCCGGTGCGAGCGGCACCCTGCAGGCCGACGAGCGCGTCACGGCCCAGGCGCGGAGACCAGAACGGGGCGAGCGCGGTGTGCGCGCTGCCCGTCACCGGGTCCTCGTCGATACCCACCCCGGGGAAGAAGCAGCGCGAGACGAAGTCATAGCCGCCGCCGGGGCTTTCGGCGCGCGCCGTGGTGATCACGCCGCGGCCGCCGTGTCCGGCCAGCGCCTTGAGATCCGGGGCCAGCGCCCGTACGGATTTCTCGTCGGCCAGCTCCACCAGCAGATCCCCGACACCGGGGCCGGTGTCGTACGCCGAGCAAATCTCGGTGCCCAGGGCGTGTGCGACGAGCGGCGGGACCTCGACGGGCGTGAGCGGGGCGGTCGGGAAGTCCATGGTGATCTCTCCGTCGGCGCCGGCCGTAGTGGTCAGCACCCCGCTCCGGGTGCGGAAGCGGACCGTCCCGGTGGCCGTCCCGGTGGTGTGCAGCACATGTGCGGTGGCCAGTGTGGCGTGCCCGCACATGTTGACCTCGGCGGCCGGGGTGAGCCAGCGCAGCGCCCAGTCGGCGTCCTCGCCCTCGGGCAGCGGGTGCGCAAAAGCGGTCTCGGAGAGGTGGACCTCGGTGGCGACCTGCTGCAGCCAGGCCGTATCGGGGAAGGCGGCGGAATCGAGGAGCACGACTCCCGCGGGGTTTCCGGCGAACGGACGCGCACTGAAGGCGTCGACGATACGAATCCTCATGGCCGCGAGCGTAGAGGTGCCGCAAAGCCGCAGGCCAAGGCCAATTCGAGGGAATTGGCCACGGGATGCGGGGCCGGTCACGGCTGCCCGTGGCGCACCGCTTGCACGGGACGTACCTCCACCGACTCCACTCGGAGGCTTGCTTCGACGAACAGTCCCGATATATCGTTGAGGTATCGCGACCGATCAACGAGAGGAATGGAGGGCGCATCATGCGTTCCCACGGACACGAGCACGGACATGAGCACGGGCATGAGCGCTGCGGTCCCGGCCGGCATGGCGGCCGAGGTGACTTCCCGGGCGGCGAGCGGAGGCGTTCCCCCTTCGGCCCGTTCGGCCCGCCGTTCGGAGGCCCGCCCTTCGGTGGGCCGCCCATGGGTGGACGGGGGCGCGGCGGACCGCGCGGCCGGGCGCGGCGCGGCGATGTGCGCGCCTCGATACTGGCGCTGCTCAAGGACCGCCCGATGCACGGCTACGAGATGATCCAGGAGATCGCCGAGCGCAGCGGCGGGGCGTGGAAGCCCAGCCCCGGCTCGGTCTACCCGACGCTGCAGCTCCTCGAGGACGAGGGGCTGATCGCCAGCGCAAGTGAGGGCGGCAAGAAACTGTTCTCGCTGACCGACGCGGGGCGCTCCGAGGCCGACAGCGGCTCGGACGCTCCCTGGGAGGACGCCGGCCGCGGCGTCGACTGGGAGGCGATGAATGAGATCCGCAAGGCCGGCAGCGGCCTGGTCGAGGCCTTCCGCCAGGTGTGGGCCACGGGCAGCCCCGCCCAGCGGGAGAAGGCGATGACGGTGGTCAACAGGGCGCGCAAGGAGCTGTACCTGATCCTCGCCGAGGAGGACTGAGCCGAAGAGGGCTGAGCGGTGCGTGACAGGGGTGGAAGTCTCGGGGGCCGCGGCATGGGGGGCAGCTCCCGAAGGGTCAGGTGACCAGGCCGGCGAGCCTGCGCAGTGACTCGTTGAGTGCGGCGCCCGCCGAGTCCCTGAGTTTGCCGGCCATCAGCGAGACCGCGGCGCCGGTGAACGCCCCGTCGATTCGCACAGCCGTTGCCCCGCCGTCCGGAATGAGCTCGTAGCGCATCCCCAGGCTGACACCCATCGGGCCCTTGCCCTGGAGGTCGAGGAGTCGGCCGGGCGCCAGTTCCCGCACGGTCCAGACGACCTCGGCGGGGAAGCCCATCAGCTTCATGTGCTCCTCGAAGCCCGCGCCGACCTCGAGCGATTCCGGCCCGCCCGTGGGGAAGGCGGTGTGGGTGGCGTTCCACTCCCCGTATGAGTCGAAGTCGGTGAGCCGTTCCCAGAGCTTCTCGGCCGGTGCTTCGATACGGGCCTGCGCGGTCACTTCGGCCATGCGATCACCCCTTCGGTGACGGTCCCTGGCTGGTGCCGCGGAAGGTAACCGCGCGGGGGTGAAGGTTCAATACCGATGACCGCCTCCTCCTGATGGCCCGTCAGGAGATCTTTCAAGGGCTCGCCCGGGGTGGCCGCGAGACACCGGCGGCCACCCCGGGCTTTGCCTGTCCGGCCTCCACGATTCCCCCGCATCTCCTCCGTAAGGATGAGATGGTGTGCGGCCGTGCCCAACCATCGTGGGATGCGCAAATGCTTCCCGCCGGGGATGTTCCGGCGCTCGGGGGCTGGTGGGGTGGGTGGTGTGCAAAACCGTACTGCGTACAGTGGTGGCGACGGGCCCGCCCAGGAGGAGCTCGACAATCTGCTCACCGTCGAGCTCGCGACGGTCGTCTCCGCCGCCCGCAGGCGGGCCACCCGCGACGGCGACCGGCAGGTCGACACCGCGCATCTGCTGCACGGCCTCCTGGAATCGGACCCCGCCGTACGCGACGCCTTCGACGGCGCCCCGCAGATCGCCCGGCTGCTGGGCTACCTCGTCCAGCGAAGCATCGGCTACGGACTCCAGTGGCACGGCACCATCGAGGACTCCGGCGCGGTCCCCATGGTCGCCGAGGGCGGGGTCCCCGGCTGGTCACCGGCCGCGGCCGCTGCCCTGGACGGCGCCCTGGACCGCGCCCATGCCCGCTACGCCACCCGCGCGGGCTGCCTCGACCTGCTCGCCGCTTTGGTGGACGATCCCGAGTCCCGGGCCGTCGAAGTGCTGCGCCGGGCCTCCGTAGACACCAGCCGGCTCGCCGCCCGTCTGGACGGGGAACGCGCCGGCTGCGACTGAGAGGAGCACCCCGGCGGGCAGGGCGAGCCAGGTGGGTAAGGACAGGGGCATCGGGGGGTGTCACCGCTGACGGTGGCTGCCATGATGACCCGATGCACGCGTCATCGGGGAGCCCGGCAGGTTCATCGGCCGGTCCGGGCCAGGGAAAGTCCGGGTCCTGGGGGACCCATTCGTCACCGTCCACTCTCGGGGCGAGCCGTGACGCAGCGCCCCGAAGGCGCGGCGCCGGCCTCGGGATCGCCTTGCTGTCCGCCCTGGCCTTCGGCGGTTCCGGCGTCGCCGCCAAGCCCCTGATATCCGCCGGTCTCGAACCGCTGCACGTCACCTGGCTGCGGGTGGCCGGCGCCGCGCTGGTCATGCTGCCCCTCGCCTGGCGCCACCGGGACCTGCCGCGCCGCCGCCCCGCGCTGCTCGCGGGCTACGGACTGCTCGCCGTCGCGGGGGTGCAGGCCTGTTACTTCGCCGCGCTCTCCCGTATCCCCGTCGGGGTGGCGCTGCTCATCGAATACCTGGCGCCCGCCCTGGTGCTGGGCTGGGTGCGGTTCGTCCAGAAGCGGCCGGTCACCCGCGCCGCCGCGGTCGGCGTGGTGCTGGCCGTCGGCGGACTGGCCTGTGTCGTCGAGGTCTGGTCCGGGCTGAGCTTCGACGCCCTCGGGCTCGCTCTCGCGCTCGGCGCGGCCTGCTGCCAGGTCGGCTACTTCGTGCTCTCCGATCACGGCACCGACGGCGACGACACGGTGGACCCGCTCGGCGTGATCGCGTACGGCCTGCTGATCGGCGCCGTCGTCCTCACCGCGATCGCCCGGCCCTGGGGCATGGACTGGTCGGTGCTCGGCGGCGGCGCGGAGATGAACGGCACCCGGGTGCCCGCCGTCCTGCTGCTCGCCTGGATCGTGCTGATCGCGACGGTGGCCGCGTACCTCACCGGAGTGGTCTCGATCCGCCGGCTCTCGCCGCAGGTGGCCGGGGTGGTCGCCTGTCTGGAGGCGGTCATCGCGACGGTCCTCGCCTGGGTGCTGCTCGGCGAACACCTCTGGGCGCCGCAGATCGTCGGTGGAGTGGTGGTGCTGGCCGGCGCCTTCATCGCCCAGTCGGCCAAGCCGAAGACGACGGAGACCGTGCGGGTGGCGGGCGCCGGTGCCGGGCCGGGCGCGGGAGCGGAGGACGGGGCGGACGCCGGCGTGCCGGGAAGCGGTGGCTCCCCGGCATCCCCGAGCCCGGCGTCTTCGGCGTCCTCGGCCTCGTAGGGGCTGTCCCTCGGCGGGTCAGGGGCGCCGTTCTCGCGCGGCGGGTCAGGGGCGCCGTTCAGTAGGGAGGCGGGCCGGTGGGCGTGCCGGCTGCTGCCAGCCGGCGCTGCTGGTGGGTACGGGCCGCCGCGTCCCCGGGGCCGTCCCGTTCGGCGAGGCGTTCCGAGATGCGCTGCTGGACGGCCTCGCTCCGCTTGCCTCCGTACTTGAACTTGGCGCGGACCTCGTGCACTTCCAGGCGCAGACCGCGGATACCGGACAGCATCCGCCCGTACGGAGCCGCGCCGGCGGTGACCGGGGCCGAGCCGCCGTCCGGCTGGAAGTGGCTCGTCTGCCGCTGCAGCAGCTCGGCCTTCTCCTCCGGGGCGTCCACCACATGGGCGGTGCAGGTCAGCTGGACCGCCGCGTAGAAGCTGGTGGGGACGCCGTGCTCGGGCGGCTGGTCCTCGGCCGCCTGCCAGGGGCCGGGGATGAAGGTGTAGTCGTCCACCACGCTCAGCAGCACCGTCGGCCGGTCCTCCAGCGCGTCCCAGAGGGGGTTGGGGCGGGCGAGATGGGTGATGACCTCACGGCGGGCGGGGTCGTAGGCGAAGTGCAGCGGTTGCACCATCGGAGGCTCACCGGGCCGTCCGTTGGCGGCCAGCTGGCCGAAGTCGTGCGCCGCGAGCCACCGTTGCCACTCGGCGTCTTCGGTGGGGGCGTCCCAGGGATGGATCAGCACGGTCGCTCCTCAGCGGGCGGAGAGGTACGCGGGCTCGGGCGTGCCGGGCGCGAGATCGTCGGAGGGTATGGGCGCGCCGTACACCGGTGCCACGGGGAGGACACCGCTCCAGTACGGCAGCGCCAGGTCCTCCGGCTCGTCGTGGGGGCCGCCGGTGCGGATCTTGGCGGAGACCTCGCGCAGGTCGAGGCGGAGCACGGCGGTCGCCGCCAGTTCCCTTGCGTTGCCCGGCCGGGAGTCCGCGGCACGGCCCGGCACCACATGGTCGACGAGCGCGTCGAGGGCGGCCTTTTTCTCCTCGGGGTCGGTGACCTGGTGTGCGGTGCCGTGGACCACCGCGCAGCGGTAGTTGACGGAGTGGTGGAACGCGGACCTGGCCAGCACCAGGCCGTCCACGTGGGTGACCGTGACACACACCTCCAGGCCGGGGTCCCGTGCTTCACCTGCCGCTTCGCCTGCCATCCGCAGCGGGCGCGAACCGGACGATCCGTGCAGATAGAGGCGGTCGCCGACGCGGCCGTAGAGCGTCGGCAGGACAACAGGTGAGCCGTCGCGGACGAAGCCCAGATGGCAGACGTATCCCGCGTCGAGGATGGCGTGCACCGTGTCGTGGTCGTAGGCCGCGCGGTCACGGGCGCGGGTTGGGGTCGTGCGGGCGGTGGGTTCGTACGCCTCGCCTCGGGGCATTGCCAACTCCATTGCACTAGTGCATAATTATGTTTGTGCTAGGAGAGTATCGGATCGCAGGGCGGCGTGCATCGGAGATTGCCGCCAGTGTCGAGCGAGCCGTCGGTGCCGGTGAGCTCCAACCGGGCGAAGTCCTGCCCCCGCTGCGGGAGTTGGCCGTCTATCTCGAAGTCAATCCGAATACGGTCGCGGCCGCGTATCGCACGCTCCGCGACCGCGGGGTGATCGAAACCGCGGGCCGGCGGGGCAGCCGGGTGCGCCCCCGTCCGGCGAGCACGCCCCGGGAGGCGCTGCGGGTGGAGGTCCCGCCCGGCGTCCACGACGCCTCCGACGGAAACCCCGATCCGGCCCTGCTGCCCCCGCTCGAACGGGCGCTGGCGCAGGCCGCGGCGCGCAGCGCGCGGCGCCCCGTCCTCTACGGCACCCCTGCGATCGACGACGACCTTGCGGCCCTCGCCCGTGCGGCCTTCGACGGCGACGGCGTGCCGGCCGGCCCCGTGGCCGTCACCAGCGGCGCACTGGACGCCATCGAGCGGGTGCTGGCCGCCCATCTGCGGCCCGGTGACACCGTGGCGGTGGAGGATCCGGGGTGGGGCAGTCTGCTGGATCTCATCCCGGCGCTCGGGCTACGGCCCGCCCCGGTCGGGGTGGACGACGAAGGCCCGCTGCCGGAGCAGTTGGCACGTGCGCTCCAGGACGGCGCCCGTGCCGTCGTCGTCACCGACCGGGCGCAGAATCCGACCGGAGCCGCGGTCAGCCGCGCCCGCGCCACCGAACTCCGCACCCTCCTGGCAGCCCACCCGGGCGTCCTGCTCATCGAGGACGACCACGGCCACGGCATCGTCGAACTCCCGCTTCATCCGCTCTCCGGCGTCACCGACCACTGGGTCCTGGTCCGCTCGACGGCCAAGGCGTACGGCCCGGATCTGCGCCTGGCGGTGCTCACCGGTGACGCGCTGACCGTCGACCGGGTGCGGGGCCGCCAGGGCCTCGGTCCGGGCTGGATCAGCCATCTGCTCCAGGACGTGGTCGTCCACCTCTGGCGGACGTCCGCGGTCGACCCGAAGGCGGTGGCCGGAGCGTACGGGCGGCGGCGGGATGCGCTGATACGGGCCCTGGCGGAGCGCGGAGTCCTCGCCCGGGGGCGCAGCGGAATGAACGTGTGGGTACCGGTCCCGGATGAGACCGGTGCGGTGGCCCGGCTCCTGCACTCCGGATGGGCGGTGGCTCCCGGTGCCCGCTTCCGGCTGCACTCCCCGCCCGGCATCCGCATTACCGTCTCCGCCCTGACTGATGACGACATCGTTCCCGTGGCGGACGCCGTTGCTGCGGCGCGGGGCGTGGGGGAGGCGCGGCGGTACGAGTGAGGAGGTCTGGCCGGGGCAGGAGGCGCCCTCCCCGTGCCTACGTGCGGGAGACCTCGTGAGGAGGTGCCCCAGCCCCGCGCCGGGGCACGGGGGCTGGGGCGCCAGGGCTTGGCACCACGGGGTTCGGCAGTACGGGAGCTCGGGAGCCTGGGCGCGATGCCCGGACGGTGCCGTCAGCGGGTGGTGGAACCGGGACGGGGAAGTGAGCGGGTACCCGGGCGTGGGCGGGGCTTGCTCTGTGTGAGGGCGGCGCCGGCCAGGACGACAAGGGCGCCGACGGGTGTGTTCCAGCTCAGCTGTTCGTGCAGGAGGGCCACCCCGGCCGCGGTGGCGATCACGGGGACGAAATACGTGACCATCTGTGCGGTGGTGGGGCCGATCTCGGCCACCAGCCCGTACTGAATGAGGAAGGCGAGGCCGGTGCCCAGGGCGCCGAGGGCGAGGGCGGCGAGCAGCGGGATGACCGGGTAGCCGGCCGGTGCGGTGGTGAACAGGGGGGTCACCACCGCGAGTTGGACGGTTGCCAGCAGCAGTTGGGCGCTGGACATCGACAGGTGGGAATGCGGGGCGCTCGCCAGGGTGCGGCGCACGTAGATCCAGCCGATGGCGTAGCTGAGCGAGCCGCCCAGTGCCATCGCGGTGCCCGTCAGGTCCGTACCGGCGAAGCCCTGCCAGGCGCCGAGCACGGTGAGCACACCCAGGAATCCGAGGCCGAGCCCCGCGACCCGCCGCCGGCTGGGGCGGTCCTCGGCGAGCGCGATGACCGACAGCGCCATGCCCCACAGCGGCGAGGCGGCATTGCAGATGCCGGCCAGCGTGGAGGGGATGGTCAGCTCGGAGTAGGCGAAGAGGGAGAACGGCAGTGCATTGAGGAAGAACGCGGCGACGGTGAGGTGGGCCCAGACGCGGGGGGAGCGGGGGAGTCGCTCCCGCTTGAGCACGACGACGATCAGCAGCACCAGCGCTCCGAACGCCAACCGGCCCAGCGTGAACTGCAGCGGCGCGAAGCCCTGGGTGCCCACCTTGATGAAGAGGAAGCTGAAGCCCCAGATCAGGGAGAGGGCGGCGAAGCGGAGCGGCCAACCGAGGGTCCGGCCGGGGGGCTTCGGCGCCGCGGCGCCGGTGCCAGGCGAGGCGCCGGAGCGAGCTGAGGCGGGCGCGGTCGCCGTGGTGTGTGCGTCGGCAGTGGGGAACGCGGCCGTGGTCGTGGTCGTCGTCGAAGAGTTCGTGGTGGTGGCGGAGGAGGCGGTGGCTGCGCCGGTGGCGGTGCTCATGACGACCACGATGCGGTGCACAACTTCGTAGCACAAGCGAGTATTCGTGGCAGGTATCGCTTAGCATTGCTTATATGTTGAACCTTGATCGCCTACGGACGCTGAGTGCGGTCGCCCGGCACGGCTCGGTGAGCGCGGCCGCCGACGGACTGCATGTGACGACCTCTGCCGTCTCGCAGCAGATCGCCAAACTCGAGCGGGAGACCGGACAGCAACTGCTGGCAAAGAACGGGCGCGGCGTCCGGCTGACCGACGCCGGACGGCTGCTCGCCGACCACGCGACGCGCATCCTCTCCCAGGTCGAGCTGGCCCAGGCCGAACTGGAAGCGCATCGCGGCCAGGCGGTGGGCGACCTGCGGCTGAGCGCGTTTCCCACCGCGGCACGGGGCCTCTTCCCCGCCGCGCTGGTCGCCCTCCGGGCCGAGCACCCGCAGCTACGGGCGCGGCTGACGGAAATGGAACCGGGCGAAGCGGTACGCGGCGTGGTGCGCGGCGATATCGATCTGGCCGTAGTCCTCGACTGGTACAACCGGCCACTGTCGCTGCCCGAAGGGCTGGCGAAGGCGCCGCTCCTGGACGATCCGGCCGATGTGGCGATGCCGTCCACCCATCCGCTCGCCGGACGGCGGTCCGTGGAGCTGGAGGAATTCGCGGACGATGAGTGGATCTCCTGGCCGCAGGGGGAGTTCTGCAATGAATGGCTGATGTTCACGCTGCGCAGCAACGGCATCGAACCGCGTATCGCGCACATGGCCGAGGAGCACCACACCCAGCTGGCCCTGATCGCCTCCGGGCTGGGCGTCGCGGTGACTCCCCGCCTCGGGCGAGGGCCGGTACCGGACGGAGTGAGCGTGGTGCCCGTCCGCCGTACGATGCGTCGTCATGTCTACGCCATCTGGCGCGCGGACGCCGACCGCAGGCCCTCGATCCGCGCTGCCGTGGAGGCGCTCCGCGCGGCCGGGAAGGACGTGGAGGCCCGCTGAGACGGAGCCTGTCGGCGGCCGTCTGTCGCCCCCTGCCCCCTGGCTCCTGCCGCCTGGCTCTCGCCGCCTCCCGCTCAGGGCGGTGGGACGATGCCTTGGATGACGCCCAGTTCCAGCAAGTCCTGGGGGCGGATGCGGAGCTGGTCAGCGGTCTCGTGGAGCTGTGTTTCGTCGCGCTTGAGGATGGCCGCGGCCAGCTCCGGGGCGATCACGGAGAAGTAGCTGTCCGGGGTCGCCCACAGCCGGCCCGGTGCGGCAAGGGCCAGGGCACCGCCCGAACCACCCTCGCCGATGAGCAGGGAGGTGACCGGCACGTCGGCCGTGGCGAGCGCCGCGAAGACCTCGGCGATGGCCGCGCCGGCACCGGCCCGCTCGGCCGCGGCATCGTTGGCGGCGCCCGGGGTGTCCACGAGGGTGAGGACCGGGATGCCCAGCCGGTCGGCGAGCCGGATCAGGCGCGCGGCGGTACGGAAACCGCCCGGGCGGGTGGCGGTGCCGCATTGGGCGGCGAAGGCGATCGTGCGCCCCTCGCGACGGCCGAAACCGCACCGTATCCCGGGGTCGGCGCCGCCGCAGCGGTCACCGCTGATCTCCTCCCGGTCGTCGAAGTACGCGCTCAGATACGCCTCGGCGCGCGGCCGGCCGGGCTCGCGGGCGCGGACCACCGCACCCCAGCCGGTCTCCGGCAGCCCGGGAGCCCCGAGCGCGTACGGCGCAGGCGCGGGCTCCACGGTGCCCGTGCGGTGCCGAGGGGGCGGGCACAGCAGGTGCATCCACCGCTGGAGCGTGCCCCGCAGTTGGTCGGGCGGCACGACGGCATCGATCTGACCGGAGGCGAGCTGCCCCTCGGCGGAGTAGGCGTACGGGTCGGCGTCCGGGGGGCGCACCCGCGAGCCCGCGAAGCCGACCTGTGCCCCGGGAAGCGCGAGGATCACATCGGCAGCCGCGCCGAGGGTGGCCCAGCCGCCGCCGGTCGTCGGATCGCGCAGCACGGCGATCTGCGGCAGCCCCGCGGCGCGGTTCAGTGCCGACTGCCGGGCCACCCGCTGGAGTTGGGTCAGCGCGCGCATCCCCTCCTGCATGCGGCTGCCGCCCGTGGCGATCAGCGAAACGACCGGCAGGCCGCGTGCGCGGGCGAGCGCGTAGGCGGCCTCCAGACGGTCGCCGGTGCGCTCGCCCAGGGAGCCGCCCAGATAGCGGAACTCGAAGGAGAGCACGACGCTTTCCCTGCCGCCTATCGTGGCCAGGGCGGTGACCACCGACTCCTCCTCGCCGGTCCGTGCGCGCACACGGGCCCGGGCGTCGTCGTAACCACGCCAGCCGAGCGGGCCGTCCGGTGGGGCCGATGTCGCCGGGGGCATTTCGCGGCCGGCGGGAACGGTCGTCTCGGTGTACGTATCCGCCACCGCCGCTATGGCTTGACGCGCCGTCAGCCGGGCGCATGGCTTCGTCGTGGCAGTGGTGGTAGTCGTGGGAGTGCTTGGAGTGGCGGTGGCCGGAGTCCGGTTGTCGTCCGCGGCCGTGTGGCCCGCGCCTGCACCCGCGCCCGCGCCCCTCGCGCCCCGGTCGTCGTCCGCCCCGCGGCGTCCGTCTCCGGCCCCGGCCCCGTCCCGTCCGCCGTTACGCACGGAGCTCACGCTTCAGGATCTTGCCCATGTCGTTGCGCGGCAGGGCGTCCAGGAAGTGCACGGTGCGGGGCCGCTTGTGCGGCGCGAGCTGGCGGGCGACATGATCGGCGAGCTCCTGGCCCGAGGGTGCCGGGCCCGCGTCCGGACCGGTCTCCGCCACGACCCAGGCGACGATCCGCTCGCCGAGGTCTTCGTCCGGCGCGCCGGTGACGGCGGCCTCGGCGACCCCGGGGTGTGCCAGCAGTGCGTTCTCGATCTCGCCCGCGCCGATTTTGTAGCCGCCGCTTTTGATCAGGTCGGTGGCCTTGCGGCCCACGATGCGGTAGTTGCCTGCGCCGTCCCGGATGGCCATGTCGCCGGTGCGGAACCATCCTCCGTCGAACGCGGCGGCGGTGGCATCGGGGCGATTGAGGTATTCGACGAAGAGGTTCGGGCCGCGGACCTGGATCTCGCCCACCGTTTCGCCGTCGTTCTCGTCGATGGCCCGGCCCGCGTCGTCGACGAGCCGGACGTACACCCCCGGCAGCGGCACGCCCACCGTGCCCGTGGCATCGGGGCCGTCCGCCCGCACACTGGTGTTCATGAGCGTTTCCGTCATGCCGTAGCGCTCGATCACCCGTCGGCCGGAGGCCGCCGCGATCCGCTCATGATCGGTCAGCGGCAGTGCGGCCGAGCCGGAGACCAGCAGCCGGGCACGGGAGAGCGCCTTGGCGAGTGCGGGGTCGCGGCCGGCCTCGGCGGCCAGGCGGTGATACATCGTCGGCACGCCGAACAGCATGGTGGCGTCCGCGGAGAGCTCACGGGCCACCGCGTCGGTGCTGAAGCGCCCCAGGTGGTGGACGCAGCCGCCGCGGCGCAGCGGTCCGAGGATGCCGAGAATCAGGCCGTGGACATGGAAGAGCGGCAGGGCGTGGACGAGGACGTCGTCGGCGGTCCACTGCCACGCGTCCTCCAGGGCGTCGAGGGTGTGCGCAATGGCGCGCCGGGGGAGGACCACGCCCTTGGGCGGGCCGGTCGTGCCGGAGGTGTAGACGATCAGGGCCGGTGCCTCGTCGCCCGGTTCGTTCGGCAGCGGGCCCGGCTCGGCGCCCTCCGGCGGCTCGGCTGTCTCGATGTCGACACGGGGCAGCGCGGCGAGCGGGCCCGGCAGATCGGCGCCCGGTTCGGCGAGGACGAGCGACGGCGCACTGTCCGTCACGATATGCGTCAGCTCGTATGCGCCGACCTTCGGATTCAGCGGCACCACGGCCACTCCGGCGAGCAGCGCACCCACCACACCGACCGAGGTCTCCAGCGTCGGCGTCGCCCACACGGCGATACGGGTCTCGCCGGCGATCCGCTCGGCGACCTTGCCCGCCACCGACGCCAATTGCCGATAGCTGAGGGTGCGGTCACCGAAGCGCAGCGCGGGTGCGGGTGAAGCGTCGCGCAGCGCGGGGAAGAGCACGTTCACCGGATCTCCTTCGTCCTCGTCGGTACCCGGCCCGTGGCGGCCGGACCGTCCCGCTCCCGCACCTGCCGGTACCGAAGCGGGCTGACCCCCACCACTCTCGCAGAGACCACTGACAACGCGATCAGATCCCGGGGCCGATTCCCTCCGTGCCCGGTGATCGGCCCCACGCCACCCCGCACCACCACCCCGTACTGCCCCACCTCCGCACTGCCCCACCTCCGCACTGCCCCACCTCCGCACTGCCCCGCCCCCGCCCTGACCCGCTCACCCCGGGATCTTGCGGAAGTCCCACGACGCGACCGACTCCGGTGTCAGGCGCAGCCATGCATGGCGGCCGTCGTGCGGCATCGCGGACATCCCGAAGTACTTCTTGGCGAAGAGCCGTTCCGGGGTGTCGAGCCCGGGGCACGGCTCGCCGGTGCGCGGCGCCTCGCCGACGAAGTCCGCGCGGCCCGTCAGCTCGGCCCCACGCAGTTCGCCGTACTCGTGCCCGTCGTCGACGACCACAGCGAGCCGCGGGTCCCTGCGCAGTTGTGCCCACCGTTTGCTCCGGGTGATCGAATACAGCCACAGCGCCGTACCGTCCCAGACGAACCAGAGCGCTCCGACGTGCGGCGCGCCGTCGCCACCGACCGTCGCGACCCGGCAGGTGCGCTGCGCCGCGAGGAAGGCGTCGAGCTCGCCCCGCGTCATCATGATCCGGCGCCCGCGTCGCTGTGTGTCGGCCATGCTTCATCGCCCTCCGTCGTGTGCCCCCTCCTGGGGCGGCACTGAACTGGCTGTCCCGCTTGCCTGGCACCTGCCTCGCTACGACCTGACGAGGTGTCAGGAATCGTGTCAGGAATGATGCGGGCTCTTCCTGACGTGCGCAATGCCCGGTACCCTCGCCCGGCCCGGCCCGGCCCGGCCCGGCCTGGCCCCTCACCCACCCGGCCCGGCCCGGCCCGGCCCGGCCCGGGTGGGTGAGGGGCCAGGCTCGCCGCCAGGCCGGCAGGGAATCACGCCCGTCAGAGGGGAATGCGATCAGAGGGGAACGCGATGTCTTCGGGCGCTGCACGGCTCATCGAGCAACTGGACCCGGCGTCGACGGTGCTGCTCACCGTCGAGTGCCAGCGCGGCGTGGTCGGCCCGGACAGCGCGCTGCCCGAACTGGCGGACGCGGCCCGCACTTCGGGTGCGCTGGCGCGGGTGGCCCGGCTGGTGGCGGCCGCCCACGACACCGGCGTCCAAGTGCTGCACGCGGTGGCCGAACGCCGTCCCGACGGCCGCGGCGCCAGCCACAATGCCCGCCTCTTCCGGGCGGCCGAGCGGCTGCCCGTCCAGCAGCTCACCGGATCCACCGCAGTACGCGTCGCCGATCCGATCCCCGTCTCGGAGGACGATCTGGTGGTGCGCAGACTGCACGGCCTTTCGCCGGTCGCCGGCACCGAAGTGGATGCGTTGCTGCGCAACTTCGGATGCCGGACGCTCGTCGTCACCGGGGTGTCGGCGAATGTGGCGATCCCCAATGCCGTGTTCGATGCGGTCAATCTGGGCTACACGGCCGTGGTGCCCGCGGACGCCATCGCGGGGGTACCCGCCGACTACACCACCGCGATGGTCCGCAACACCCTCGCTCTGGTCGCCACCGTCACCACCACCGATGATGTCCTGGCCATATGGCGACGACTGCGCGATGGTCGCTGACCCGCTGACCCGCTGACCCTCTGACCTGCTGACCCGCTGAGCTGGCTCCGGGGCGCCCGGCGTCGGCTTGACCGCCGGAGGCTCCCGGGCGACCCGGACGTGCCCGGATCACCGGGGCGACGAGCAGGGGTGTGGCCCGCCATGCGCCCTGCGCGGGCTCAGGGGGTGGGCAGGCCGCCCGGGCGGACAGGGCGGCCGAAGCGAACCGGCAAGCCGGGGGAGTACAGCACGCTCACCGGCGGGCCGGCCGGCGACGGCAGCCCGGCGGCGGTCACCAATTCATCCTCACAGTACAGAAGTTCGGCCCGGTGCAGCGGCCAGCGCGGGTGGATATTGGGCAGATACACCGGTCGGCCGAAGAAGGCGTTGTGCATGCCCCAGCGGGCGGTCAGGAAGTGTTCGAGGGCGGTCGGCTCCTCGATCCGCTCGCCGATGCGCACCGCGATCCGACAGCGCGCCCCGCGCGGCCCCGGCCAGCCGGAAGGCGCTGCGGGCGACGGCCACCGGAAGCAGCCGCGAGGCCTCCAACGAGAGGAAGACCACGCCGCGTTATCGGCTCTGCAGGGGGAGGGGAGAGCGGCATCGCGTCAGCCTCGCACACCTCTACGATCGTTGCCCCGAGCACTCCGCGTTGGCTGCGAGGTATCCAGAGGTTGATGCTCTCCGCGCGAGTGGAGGTGGGTTGGGGTGAGTTGTGGTCGGCGAGCGGGCCGACCCTTCAAAAAAAGGGGCCCTTCCCCGTACGAGGAAGGGCCCCTTGGTGGAGCGCCCGGCAGGCCTTGCACCTGCATCTCCCACCGGCTGGTGGACGTCTTTCCTTGGACCACAGACGCGCGTTTCCGGCCCGAGGACCGAAGTTGCTTCATGATCATACTGCATCGACGGCCGCCGGCGAGAATCCGTCAACGGGTGGAGGCGCCCGGGTTCGTCCAGGGCGCCGATATCGCCCCGATCAGCTACGGCCGCGTCTGCTAAGCGGCGCCGGGATCTCTGTCCGTCATGCAGGTTCTCGCGGTTCGTGTCCTACCGCGAGGCTGTGGCTTGCGGCTGGCCCCGATGTCTCACGCCGTGTTCAAGTCAGCCAGTCTCACGGTTGCGTCCGAATCCGTTGTGTCTCAGCGGAATGCGGCGATGCTGCGGGCGACCCAGCCGTCGAAGGGGCGCGGGGCACGGCCGAGGGCTCGTTCCACGTCCGGGCTGATCCGCAGTTCGGCGGGGTTCGGGGCGGCGATGATGTCCAGGGTGTCGTCGGCGAGTTCCGCCGGCACGAATGGGGTCATCGCGGCCTTGGCCTCGTCGCGGGTGAGTTCGTGGAACCGCACCGGCGAGCCGAGCGCGGCGGCGATGGCCGCAGCCTGCTGACGCGGCGTGATCACCTCTGGCCCGGTCAGCTCGTACACCCCGCCGGTGTGCCGGTCGTCCAGCAGGCAGGCGGCCGCGACCTCGGCGATGTCCGCCGGGTCGACGACGGGCACGCCGACGTCGCCGAAGGGTGCCGCGACCACTCCTTGCGTGCGGACGGACTCCGCCCAGGCCAGGGCGTTGGAGGCGAAGCCGCCCGGTCGCAGGACGGCCCAGTCCAGGCCGGACTCCCGCAGCGCGTCCTCCAGCGCGCGCATCGCGACCCGCGTCGGGCCGAGCGGCCTGGTTGCCACGCCTTGCGAAGACAGCAGGACGATCCGGCGGACCCCGCGGGCCGCGGCCAGGCCGATGATGTCGGCCGGCCTGGCTTCGGGGGCGTGCAGATCGCCGGACAGCAGGAGGAACAGCGCCTTCGCCCCGGCCAGCGCGGGTGTGAGGCTGGTCGGTTCGGTCAGGTCGGCCACCATATGGCGGACTCCGTCCGGTACCGCCGCCGCGTGCCGCGACACCGCTGTCACCTGCTCGCCCGCGTCGGTCAGGGCCTGCGTCAGAGGCCGGCCCACGTTCCCGGTTGCCCCGGTCACCACGATCATGTTCAGCTCCTGGTTCGTTGTGCGCTACGGGAGTTGACGTTAGGAGCCGGGCGTACTTTTCGTAAGAACATACCCGGAGGTAAGCTCCGGATATGAGGGAAGGCGCGCAGCTGACACAGGCCGAGGCGGGCGCTCGGTATGAGGTGTTTCACACCGACTGCCCCGCGCGTGACCTGGTCGACCACGTGACCAGCAAGTGGGGCATCTGGGTGCTGATCGCCTTGCGGAGCAACGACCTTCGGTTCTACGCGCTGCGCGACAGCATCCAGGGCATCAGCGAGAAGATGCTCGCCCAGACCCTGCGCGCGCTGGTCCAGGACGGCCTGGTCCGGCGGGAGGTCGAGCCGACGACGCCGCCCCAAGTGACCTACGGGCTGACTGAGTTCGGCCAGGAGATCGGCGAGCCGCTGACGGACTTGTTCGACCGGATCACACAGCGGCTGCCGCCGCGCAGCGCGGGATAGTGCGGTAGCGGACCAATGAAACGAACGAGGGCCCTGACCAGCAAGTCTCAGCTTCGTGTCGCTTCCGCGGCGGTCTGTCCTGGTCGGAGCGGACCGGGTCGTCGGGCATCTCCGAGACCCACATGGATGCCGCCGATCCCGGCGCGGCGTCCGCGCCGAAGCGGTCGATCACGCCGCGCGGGCCCAATGTCAGCCCCATCCGACTGCCTGCCGCCGATTGCGTATTGATCCGGGCCGGCAGTAGTTCCACCGCGTCCCTGGGCAGATAGATCAGTAGTCCTTCGGCGATCCACGCGGTCGGCACGGCCGGGTCGTGCCCTGCGGCGGCCTGCGCGCCCGGCCAGTCCTCACGCAGATCCACCGCGACGGTGATCCGCTCGCAGTGTGCGACGGCCCGCTCCTGCTCATCAGCCGCCGCGCCAGCCTAGAGGACAGCAGCTCAAAGCGGAGCGGGCCTGATATTCCCCGGATTCCCCCCAGTGCCCTGGGCGGCGCATGTGCCACCGGCCCGCCGGGAGAGCAGTCCCGGCGGGCCGGTGGCACGTGTGAGCCGTCAGCCGAGTGCGACCGAACCGCCCTTGACGTTCACCTTGGCCGGTGCCAGCCCCTTGGTGGCGGGGCCCTTCTTCACGCTGCCGTCGGTGATGTCGAACTTGCTGCCGTGGCACATGCAATTGATGGTGCCGCCGGAGACCTCGCCGACGACGCAGCCCGCGTGGGTGCAGATCGCGGAGAACGCCTTGATGTCGCCGTCCTGGGGCTGAGTGACGACGACCTTGTCGGCTTTGAAGATCTTGCCGCCACCCTTGGGGATCTCCGATGTCTTGGCGAGGATGGTGCCGCCGCCCCCACCGGCGGCGTCACCACCGCTCGCCCCCGAGCTGCCGGCCTGACCGCCGCCCTCCGCCTTGGAATTGCCGCTCCCTGCGTCCTCCATGCTGCCTCCGCAGGCCGCGAGCGCCGCCGTCAGCCCGGCCGCGCCGACCGCCGCGACGACGGTTCGCCGCGCCGCCCCGCGACCTGCCGTCGCCTGTCCGGTCTCCTCCGTCGCGGTCATCGCTTCGGTCTCGGTCCGCTGCGACGCTGCCTGTCGAGCCATCGTGTGCCTCCGGTTCATGGTGGTGCCTGTGGTGCGCGTGGTACTCCGTGCTCCATGGACGTTGCACAAGGTCCATACGGAGGGGCCGCCCGGCGTGTTCAATGCGGGACGCTCCCTTTGCGGAAGCGCAGTGCCGAGGGGGAGACGGAGGTCGGACGAGGGGCAGGGGAGGCCCGAAGGTGCCCGTACCCGGGGGAGCCGCCGAGCCGGGCCCCCGCCGGCCGAGCGACCACGGAGCCGAGCTCGCAAGGGCCCCTCAGCCCCCGTCCACGCCCGCCGCCACCGCATCCAGCAAGAAGTCCCGCTGGAAGTACAGCAACTGCGCGTTGACCGTGTCGTCGGCCGGCAGGTGGGTGGCGCCGGGGAGCGGGAGCACACTGTGCGGTTTGCCTGCCGCGAGCAGTTCCGCCGAGAAACGCAGGGTGTGCGCGGCGGCCACATTGTCGTCCGCGAGCCCGTGAATCAGCAGGAGGGGGCGGCGCAACAGATGGCCGTGGCCGGCCAGTGAGGAGCGCACATAGTTCTCCGGGTGCTCCGCCGGGTGGCCCAGGTACCGTTCCTTCCAGTGGGTGTCGTACAGGCGCTGGTCGGTGGGCGGGGCGCCGGCGACCGCCGCGTGGAAGACCTCGGGGTGATGCAGCACCGCGGCCGCGGCGAGGAACCCGCCGAACGACCAGCCGCGGATCCCCACCCGTGTCAGGTCCAGGTCGTCGAAGCGCGCCCCGGCCGCCTGCAGCGCGTCCACCTGGTCCTCCAGTGCGGGCGTGAGCTGGTCGCCGAGGATGGCCTTTTCCCAGGCCGGGCCGCGGTTCGGTGTCCCGCGTCCGTCGACCACCAGCACCGCGAACCCCTGCTCGGCGAACCACTGCGAAACGCAGCTGGGCCACCCGCGGCCCCGCTCCACTTGCTGCGTGCCAGGGCCCCCGTACGGGTCGAGGAGCACCGGCAGCTTCCCGGCGCCTTCCTCGTGCCACGACGGCAGGAAGAGTGCGGCACGCAACTGCCGTTCCCCGAGGAGGAGATGGCGGGGGCGCGGGGTGACCAAGGGCTCCTCGGCGAGCGAGGCGATGACCTCCGGATAGGGCGAGGGCGCGTCGACGTGTGTCCCCGTCCCCGTCCCAGTCCCCGTCCCAGACCCTGAGGCCGTCCCCGTCCCCGTCCCCGTCCCCGTGTCCGACTCCGGTCCCGGCACCGTCCCCGCCGCCGGCCCCGTCCCCCGCAGCACACCGACTTCATCGCCCCGCGGCGTCACTCCCGCCAGGACGACCGTGCCACCACGCCCCACACCGGTGTACCGGCCGGGACCGTGGCTCAGCCGGCGGCAGCCGTGGCCGGGGGCATGGCACCACACATGGGTCTCCAACGGGTCCTCGCTCGCGGTGAACAGCACCCGCTCGCCCTCGACCCCGAGGACCGTGCACAGCTGCAGACCCTCCGGGGTGACCCGGTGGCCGCCGACGGTCAGATACCGGGTGCCGTCGTCGTCCTCAGGCAGCACCAGGGCGCCCGATGCCGTACGGGCCGGGGTGCCGTCAACGAGCTCCACCCATGCCGGATCGGTCCGCTCATGCAGCACTGCGGTGGCCCCGGTCGCCGGATCGACCGAGAGCGTGCGCACGACCCGCTGGTCGCGGCTCTGGACGGCGAGGTACGGGCCGTGTGCATCCCAGCCGGCGTCCACCAGGTACTCGTACGCCCTGCGGTCCCACTCCACTTCGACCCGTTCCCCCTCCAGGGAGAGGATCTGCAGGGTGACCTCGGCATTGGGCGTACCGGCCGCCGGATACGGAATCGCCCGCGGCGGCTTCGCCGGATCAGCCGGATCGCCGATGTAGCGCCGCTCCACGGGGCCGGTGTCGACCCTGGCCACCAGGACGTGCCGGCTGTCCGGCGCCCACCAGTAGCCGCGCATCCGGTGCATGGACTCGGCGGCCACGTATTCGGCGAGTCCGTAGGAGACGTCCGGGCCTTCCGAGGCGGCCAGCCGGTGGTCGGTACCGCTCAGATCGACGACGTGGAAACAGCGGCGGCTCACGTAGGCGATGTGCCGCCCGTCGGGGGAGGGGCGCGGGTCGACCACCGGACCTGCGGCCGGGACGGAGAACGGCGCGCCACCGTCGGTGCGCACCGCCCACAGCGCTCCGGACAGCGCGAACGCCACGAGACGGGCGGCGCTGTCGGTCGCGTAGGACACCACGCCCACGGACCGCTCACGGGCGCGCTCCCGGCGCAGCCGCTCCTCCTCGGGGACCGCCCCGGTACCGGCTCCGACCAGGAGCGCCGGATCGGCCAGCAGCCGTTCCGTCCCGTCCTCGTACTGCCACAGTCGGCCGACGGGATCGGTGCCCGAGGCCGTGCGGACGAACAGCACCCGGCTGCCGTCGGGGGAGAGCGTGAATTGCCGCGGCACTCCGACGGAGAAGCGGCGGGTGCGGGCGAACTGGTGTGGAAAATCCGCGGAATCGGCGGAGTCCATGGCCTGTGTGGAGCCCGTGGGGTGTGCGGATTTCACGGCTGGTGTGGGGTCCGCTGTGTGTGCGGAGCCGGTGGCCTGCGTGGAGTTCACGGTGGCGTTGCTGTGCAAGGTGCGGTCCTCCAGGAAGGATGCTGAGGTGGCGGGTATGGGATAGCCGGTATCCGGTATCCGGTGTGCGATGGTCGGGGTGCGGCGCTCCCCCGGTGGAACATAGGCAGGCCCGAGAGCCACGGAAAAGGCTTGGCCGCGACAAGTTTTTCGCCGTACTGGGCGGCCGGTCCAAGGCATTGCCTTCGAGGTGAGGGCATTATCCGCTCGGCTAGGATCGTTCCCATGAGTGAGGAAGTCGCCGCGCTGGTACGTCAACTGGCCGCTGGGGAATGGGACGAGCGCAGGGCGGCGACGGACCGGCTGGTCGCACTCGGAGCCCCGGCCGTGGAGCACCTTCTGCCGCTGATCGTCGATGGCGAAGGGACCCGGCGATTGGCCGCGGAGCTGTGCCTGGAGGGCATTGGCACCGCGGCGATCGAGCCCCTGAGGAGGGTGCGCAGCGAAGGCCCCGGCCGCCTGCGGCCGGCCGCGCTCCGCATGCTCGCGGGTGTCGGCGGCGCCGATGCCCTGACCCCCGCCGACCGGGCGGCCGTTGAACGACTCGTACGGATCAAGCTGCTGGACGAAACGCCCGGTGACCTTCCGACCGGGTCCTGGGTGGCGGTGCCCCGGGCGGAAGTGCAGGACATCGTCGGGGCGTTGGGGCTGCACGACGCGCGCCCCGTCACCACGGCCCTGGGGGTGTCCGCCGCCGTCCACGAGGAGAATTCGCTCGATCACCCTTGCGCTGACGGCACCACCACCACGGAATACCGGGTGTTCATCACTCCCGAATTCGACGGCTGGCGGCTCGTCTACGGTGCTGACTATCTCAACGACAATTGGGCACAAGCCGTCGAAAAACTCAGTGCCCGGTGCGGGGAAGCCCATTTCTACGCAGTGGACGAATGCAATGGCGCTCGGGTGTGGTGGGTCGCGGAGAACGGGCAGGACAAACGTGGCTACCGCACCTACGGTGACCCCGAATGGGTCGGCGAGCCCATGGAGTTCGAGCGGGCCCTGATGCAGGACGAGGACGACGAACTGTACGACCCGGAAGAGGCCGAGGAGTACGCCGAAGGTGTCCGCGACCCGGAGGAGGCGGCGTCGTGGATCTCCATCCAGCCGACGACCGTCGAAGTGCTCGACCGGGTGGGCCATGGCCGGCTCGCTGTGACCAGCCTGGACGTCGGGCACGGCAGGTTCAGGGGCGCGCTGGAGATCTGAGGGCCGGGGCGGGGCCCGGTACCGCCACCCGGGGCCACGGTAGGCGTATGGCCGCGTCCGGCGCCGCCGGTCCCGTACCGCCACCGCGGTACGGGCCGCGACACCCGGAGCCGGACAAGCAGGTCAACTCAGGCTCGGCTGGATCTTCCGCCAGGCCGTATGCAGGTCATGGTCGCGGAGTACGCCGCGCTGACCTGTTCAGGACCGGGTCACGGCACCAGGTAGGGCGGGCCGGGATCCTTGAGGGGTTCGGGCAGCCGGATCACCGGAACCGGTTTGTTGTGCGGCCAGCCGTTGGAGGCGTCGTCGAAGCTGAGCTCTCCACCGGCCGCGGGAACGGTGCTCGCGTCATGCAGATTGGTCATCTCGTTGTACACGTCCTGCACGTCGGGCGCTTCCTTGCCGGTCTGGCCGGTGACGTTGCGGGTGGCCCAGATCGCGGTCAGTACGGCGTCGTGGTGCATGATCGCGTATCCGTCATCCATCACCGAGTCGGGGAACCGCAGGTCCCGCAGGGCTTGGTGGAACGGCTTGAAACCGGACGGGGCATGGACGCCACGCACCCACTGGGCCGGACTCGTCGCCGAGACGTCCAGGATGGTGATCTTGTTGTCCCTGAGCAGGCTCCGTACCTGCTGCCCCTGCGCGAACGCCCCGGTGGCCCCGGTCATCACAGTGATCGGCGCGTCGTGACCGCACTGGCCGCGGGTGGACAGGGCACGGATGAGGTCGGCGAGATCGCGGTCCCGTCCGGCGTAGAAGATCACTTGGGCCTTGGTCAGACAGATGTTGTTGACGGCGTTGTAGAAGAGCCGGGGGATGCCCGCGGGGTTGTGGCCGGTCGTGCCGACGAACGAGGCGCGCCGCCGGCCGACGTAGTCGCTGAATTCGTCGTCGAACGCCTTGCGCATGGTCTTGACGTAGTTGTCGTCCCGGCTGTCGAAGACGAGGTAGCCGCGGTGCCCCGCCAGCGGTGAGTGGTCCAGATACCGGCGGAGCGCCTTGGCGTAGTCGACGTTGGAGGGCGACACCTTGAACAGGCGGGGTGAGTTGAGGTCGGTGGCGGTCAGGACCGCACCGATCGCGGGGATCTTCAGCCGGCTGAGTTCGGTGGCCGCTGCCTGGGTCTCCGGGATGCTGACGCCCATGCCGGTGACGGCCACCAGCGGATGCTCGTCGCCCACCAGGTCGGCCAACTGCCGTACCACCGGCTTCCAGTGCGTCTCGTTACGTCCCTCATGGGCCAGCACGAGCTGGATCAGCGGCGTCTTGCCCTGGATGCCGGTGGAGCTGGTCGTGGACAGTTCGGGGCAGGCGTTCGCCCGGCACTGCGCGATGAAGGCGCCCTCCAGGCTCGTGCGGATCTCCGCGAGGGGCAGCGCGCTGGTGTCGCTCTCCGTCATCGGCATCAAAACGCCGACCTTGACGTAGGGCAGCCGGCTCTTTCCGGAGGCGGGATTCTCCCACTGGGCGCGGACGCGTCGGTTCTCCTGGGCGATCCGGTCGGTGATCCCCTTGAGACGGGGGTCGAAAGCGAAGGCCTTCTCGTCCGTGATGCCGACGCACTCCCGCTGCGGGCCGGTGCCGTCCCAGTGCAGCCCCGGCTGGTCTGCCGCGCAGCTGGTGTCCTCCGTCACCGGCCACAGGAACCAGAGCCCGCCGGCTATCAGCGCCGGCGCGAGTGCGAGGGCGGCGATTCCTCGCCACCCCTTCCACCACGGGGGGAGTGCGTCGGCGGGTTGCGGGGGCAGATGCATGGGGCCGGCTCCTAGGGACGGGGTGCTGCAGGGTGCTCACACGTACTTCGCGGCCTCGTGCATGAGCCCGATCCGGCGGGGGACGGAGCGCATGGCAAGGTCCTGGAGCATCGCGTTGACGGTCCGGTTGAGCTCGGGATTCGTACCGGGCAGCCGGTTGCGGGGATCGGACGCCAGCCACAGCCCGACCACCAGCAGGGTCAGGGGCGTGTGCTCGGCGAACGAGCGGGGCGCGAGGTCGGCGGCCAACTGCTCCAGACGCAGCGTGGCGGGCTGCTCCGGCCGCACCGGTTCCCGAAGTGGTGCGGCGGTGATCGTGTACAGCTCGTACAACCAGACGTCGGTGTCGGAGAGTTCGACCAGACGCCGGGCGAGATGCTCGACGACGTCATCCACCCGGTGCAGCGCAAGGGAGTGGTACAGCACTTCCAGCGGGTGGCCGTGGTGGGCGTGCCACGTGCGCAGCTGTCCGTGGACGGCGATCCAGCGGTCCGGGCGGGCGGCCAGCTCCTGCAACAGCAGCAGGCGCAGCCACGGATGCAGGACGGAGCTGCCGCGCAACGGGTGCGGATGGATGCCTTCCAGATATCCGCTGCCCCGGCCACCGCGGGCCTCGGCATCCTGGGGGACCGGGTCGGTCAGCCATAATCTGGTCGCGACCACCCGGGCCAGCGAATCGCGGGTGTGCAACTGGAAGCGGTCGAGGAGTCCCGCGTCGCAGGCGGCGTCGAACTCGCGGGCGGCACAGCACTCGACGAGCGCACGGTGCTGGTCGTCGGTCAGATCGCGCAGCAGGTACTGCCGCGCCTCCTCTTCCAGCCGCGGCCCCTCGTCGGCGCCTTCCGCGGACGGCGCGGTGCCGGAGAGCACCGCGCGCAGCAGCCGCTCCGGGTCCTCGCGGCCCACGAGCCGTGCCGAGGCGGTGAGCAGCTGCCGGACGCTCCACGGATGGCCGTCGGTCAACCGGTGGGCGAGCAGCGGTGCTTCCGGCAGCCGCGCGGCGATGTTCGTGCCGAGCTGGGCGGTCTCGCCGGCGGTCAGGCCGCGCAGGTGGACGCAGTACCAGCGCCAGGAGCGGTCCGGCGGCGGGTCCGGGACGGCCGCTTCCCAGTCGGCGTAGCAGGCCTGCTCGGGGGTGCGGAGCCGTACCCCCGCCGGGCCGGTCGCGAACATCGCCGGCACCCGCCCGACGTTCGACGCCGCGGCCACGGCCAGGAGCGGATCCGGTTGCCCGCCGGCGTCCCGGAGCTCCATGAGCAGGTCCAGGAATTCGCGCCCGCCGGGAGCATCGATGTTGTCCAGCAGGACGACGCAGTTGCGGTCGCGCTGGCGGCGCGCGTACTCGCCGCGCAGATCGGCCAGGAACGCCTCGCACAGCCGCCGGTCCACCGCGGCCCGGTCCGCCGGTTCCTCGCTCTTGCTCAGCTGGTTCAGTTCGACGAGCGCGTCCAGGGCGGCCAGCGGACCGGCGTACCAGGCGAATCCGGTGTGCCGGGTCACCCGCAGCGGCATGCTGGGCGGCTGCCGGATGAGGCTGGCCAGCAGGCTGACGCCGGGGATCCGGACCAGGTTGAGGTCCTGCAGCAACCCGGCCACCGCGGCGACCCGGTCGGCTGCGGCGTTGGGCTCCTGGGGTCCGCGCAGCGCCTGGCGCAACTGCTTCTTGGCCCGCTCGGGATCCGTCGCGTCCAGCGACAGCTCGGGGGCCACCACGGCCAGCCCCAGCGTCAGCCGCGGGAAGACCAGGGGGGTCTGCCGGGGAAAGCGGTGCGACAGCCCGTACGCCAGACGGCCGGCGACCTCATGGGGCCTGCGGGGCGTGGCGGAGCCGAAGTCGAAGTACGCGTGCGGGCGCCGTGATCCGAGGTAGCCGAGCCAGTTCAGAGTGGTGGTCTTGCCGCTGCCCCGCGGTCCGACGAGGACGACGGTGGGAAGCCCGCGCCCGCCGGCAGCGGTTCTGCCGTCCTGCAGCCGGCTGCGGCACTCCTCGTACAGGGCCTCGATGCCCTGTATCCCCAACGGACGTTCCTGCACGCTGTTCGGCCCCCCGTGAAGACAGCGACGGTGCAGACAGCGGATCTGCAGGCGGCGACTGTGCACCCGGCGACTGGGATGACAGTCGCTGTGACGCCGGCGACGGCCACGGCAGCCGCCGACTGATTACAGAAGGTTGGCACGCGTACGCACAACGTGCCACCCGTTCGCGCAAGGTACCGGAAAGCGGTCCGCCGGACGGACGACAGCGGCCGGCACCCATGGCGGCCCGCCGCGCGGCGCGCGCCGTCGCCCCGGCGCGCCTACCGTGAAACGAAAGGAGCCCGACCGCTTGTCGTCAGGAGTGGGGAGCTCTCGATGCCCTTCCCGCCGCGCTCAGCGCACTCACCACGACCGCGTTCGACGGCTGGCGCGCGCCGGCCGCACGCGCTGCACGGACGCACCGCGGTGGTGACCGGAGCCGCACGCGGTCTGGGGAAGGAAATCGCCCGCGAGCTGGCCCGGCGAGGGGCCCGGGTGGCACTGCTGGGGCGGGAGGAAGCGGCACTGCGCCGAGTGGCGTCGTCCCTTCCGGCAGCATCGAGCTGCTGGGCGGTCGACGTCACCGACGACGACGCCATGCGACAGGTGGCGCAGGAGGTCCGCGACCGCCTGGGTCCGGTGTCCGTCGTCGTGGCGAACGCCGGGATCGCCGAAGGCGGGCCCTTCGCCGAGTCCGATCCGGCAACCTGGCGCCGGGTGATCGAGGTCAATCTGACCGGCAGTGCGATCACCGCGCGCTCCTTCCTGCCGGACCTGCTCGCCACACACGGATACCTCCTGCAGATCGCCTCGACGGCCTCCATCGGAGCCGCTCCCCTGATGAGCGCCTACTGTGCTTCCAAGGCCGGGGTGGAATCCCTCGCGCACTCGCTGCGTGCCGAACTCGCCCCTCAGCGCGTGGGCGTCGGAATCGCCTATCTGAACTGGACCGACACCGACATGATCCGGGACGCGGACCGGCACCCCGTGCTGCGCGAGCTCCGCGCCCACATGCCCCCGCCCGCGAGGAAGGTCTATCCGGCCGGGTGGGTCGCCGCCCGGCTGGTCACCGCCGTGGAACGCCGTGCCGCTGCCGTCTACGTACCGGCCTGGCTCCGTGCGGCACAGGCGGTACGTGCTGCCCTGCCCGCCGTCGTCACCCGGCTCGCACGGCGGGAGCTCCCTCGGCTGGCTGCCCGCACCCCTTTCGAGGCGACCGGACTCCTGGGCGCCGGTGGCCGCGCCGACGACGAAACACACCGCCGTCCGTGAGGACCGCGGACGTCAGATCAACAGGCCCGCGCGGGGCCGGCATCCGTGCCCGGCCACCGCCCGCGCAGTGCCGCCAAGGCGGCGTGCACGGCAGGTCTGCGGTCGGCCTGGGAGCGCCAGACGGCCGACAGCCGGCGGGAGGGCGCGGGATCCATCGGGACGACACGGACGGTGGACGGCAGGGCGCCGCGGCCGAGCCGGGGCACCATGGCGACGCCCAACCCCACCGCCAGTAAGGCTATTTGGGACTCGAACTGGTCGACCTTGTAGGCGAGGTCCGGTTCGATGCCGAGATCGGAGAAGGAACGCACCAGCCACTCATGGCACATGGCGCCGGGGCCGTGTCCGATCCAGCGTTCCCCTCGCAGGTCGTACGGGGTCACCAGGGCCCGGTCGGCGAGCGGGTGCCCGGCGGGAAGGATCATGTCGGCGATGTCCTCACCCAGTTCGGTGACGGACAGCGAGGCGGGAAGTGTCAGCGGGATGTTGTGCCAGTCGTGCACGACGGCGACATCCGCCTCACCCCGTACGACAAGGCTGATGGCGAGGTGGGGGTCGCACTCCACCAGCCGGCAGTCCAGGGCGCGGTGGCGCCCGGCGAGGTCGGCGAGCGAGGCGGCGACGAAACCCCGGCAGGCAGTGGGGAACGTGGCGAGCACCAACTGCCCGGTGGGCTGGTCACGCTGTTCCTCCAGCCGTGAACGGGTCCGCTCCAGCACGGCGGTGACCTCGTCCGTCGCCTCCGCGAGCAGCCAGGCCGCGGGCGTGAGTCCGACCTTGCCGCCCTGCCGGTCGAGCAGTGCGGAGCCGGTCTCGCGCTCCAGCTTGGCGATCTGCTGGGAGACGGCGGACGGCGTGTAGCCCAGAGCGGCCGCCGCACGCGTCACCGAGCCGTGGGTGGCCACGGCTCGCAGCGCACGCAGGCGATTGAGGTCGAACATGAAGCGATGCTAATACCCCACCTTCAGAAACGTTCGCTGGCCCTTTCGGACGGCGGCTGTTGTGATGGGACATCCCGAAGAAGCGCGTCCCAGGAGCAATTGGCATGAAGCCCGTACACGTGGCGTTGGCGGTGGCAGTCGCCGCCGTATGGGGTGCGAACTTCGTGGTGATCGACGTAGGGCTGCGCGATTTTCCGCCACTTCTCTTCTCCGCCGTGCGATTTCTCCTGGCCGCATTTCCCGCGGTTTTCTTCGTCGGACGGCCGCAAGTCGCCTGGCGCTGGGTGGTCGCGGTAGGGGTCACGCTCGGCATCATGAAATTCGGCATGCTCTTCCTCGGTATGCATGCGGGACTGCCCCCGGGACTGGCCTCCCTGGTCCTTCAGGGCCAGGCGGCGTTCACCGTGCTGTTCGCCGCGGTGTTGTTGAAGGAACGCGCCCGGCGGGTGCAGATCGCCGGCACGGCCATTGCCTCGGTGGGCATCGTGCTGGCCGGTCTGGACTCGACGGCCGGCACCCTGACCGGATTTCTGCTGGTCGTGGGCGCGGCGGCGTGCTGGGGTCTGTCGAACATCGCGATGCGGAAGGCGGGCTCGCCGGACGCTTTCCGGTTCATGGTCTGGGTCAGTGTCGTACCGCCCGTACCGCTCGCGCTCCTCTCCGTGCTCTTCGAGGGTGGCGACGCGGACCTGCGGGCGCTGCAGCAGATGAACCTCAGCGGGCTGGGCGCCGCCCTCTACGTGGCGTGGGGGGCAACGCTGTTCGGGTTCGCCACCTGGGGATACCTCCTGCGGATTTATGACGCGCCGACCGTTGCCCCCTTCTCGTTGCTCGTCCCGGTATTCGGCCTGGCATCCGCCTGGTTATTCCAGGGCGAGCACATGACCCCGGTGACATTCTGCGCCGCGGCTCTTGTCGTCGTCGGAATCGCGGTCGGAATGCTGCGCCGGAAGAAGAAGCCGATGCCACCCGAAGGAAGCCGATGCCACCCGAAACCGAGCGAACGGCCACTCTCGCCGCGCCTCGCACACAGCGACTCCGGAAGGACACCCTCGTGAGCCGACAGGCGGGAACAACGACAGCGGACGGCGGGGCCGGCTCCGCGAGCGGGCCAGACGGGCGCGCGGTCGCCGCGGCCCTGGTCACCGTGCTGCTGTGGGCCTCGGCGTTCATCGTGATCCGCAACTCCGCCGCGTACTTCGGGCCGGGCGCGCTTGCCCTGGGCAGACTGCTGGTGGCGTCCGTCGTGCTGAGCGTCCTCCTGCTGGTCCGTGGCGGTGGATTCCCGCCGCGCGAAGCCTGGCCCGGCATCATCAGCTCGGGAGTCCTGTGGTTCGGCGCGTACATGGTGGCGTTGAACGCGGGCGAGCAGCGGGTGGATGCCGGAACGGCTGCCTTGATCATCAACATCGGGCCGATTCTGATGGCGCTGTTGGGCGGATGGCTGCTCAAGGAGGGCTTCCCGCGCAAACTGATGGCGGGCATGGCGGTGTCGTTCACCGGGGCCGTGGTGGTCGGACTGTCCCTGTCCGGCAAAGGACAGTCGTCTCTCATCGGCGTATTGCTGTGCTTGTGCGCGGCGCTGGCGAACGCGGTGGGTGTGGTGCTGCAGAAGCCGACGCTGCGGCACGCCACACCGATGCAGGTGACGACGTTCGGTGCGCTCTCCGGAGCGGTGGCCTGCCTGCCGTTCGCCGGGCAGTTGATGTCGCAGGTGAGCCGGGCGCCCGCGGCGGCGACGCTGCAGATCGTGTACCTGGGCGTCTTCCCGACGGCCCTTGCGTTCACCACCTGGGCCTATGCGGTGTCGCGGACGACCGTCGGGAAGATGGGCACCACGACCTACGCGGTGCCGGTGCTCGTCGTCTTCCTGTCGTGGCTGTTCCTCGGCGAGGTCCCCGGCCTGCTGACGCTCTGCGGCGGCCTCCTGTGCCTGTCCGGCGTCGCGGTGTCGCGGATGCGGAGGAGGGCGCCGTCCCCGGCCCCGGAAGCCGCGCCACGGAGCCGAGTGCCTGCGCAGCCCGTCGCGGCGGCGGAGCCCGAAAGGTAGGCGGCCGTCGCCGGCTCAGCCGGCGCCGGGTCCCGCGGTCCTGGCCCGGTACGTGAGCCGGAGCGCCATGAGGGCGGCGACGGACTCCAGCCACCGGGCGACGTCCTGGTCGCCCTCCACGGTACGCACCACGGAGGCGGCCGACTGCAGCCAGCCACACACGAGTTGTGCGGCGGCGTCGCCCGGCACCGGCTCGGGGAGCGCCGCGGCGTAGCCGGTCCCGCCGCTGCGGACGATTTCGGCGAGGAAGGCGACCGCACGCGGAAGGACGCCCTGCCGGTCGAGTACGACGGCGGCGCCCACCGCACCGTCCCCGAAGAGCGCGGTGCGGTGCGAGCCGCCGAATCCGATGCCGTAGCGCAGCAGCGCCGTGATATCGAGCGTGGCGAGTTCGTCGTCGGTCTTGCCTGGGGGAGGGGTGGGATGCATACCTGTCTCGCGGTCGGTCACTTCACGGTTACGGTGTAGGTGTGGTAGGTCGGCCGGACGGGTGCCGGTGCGACCGTGGAGCCGGGGGGCGGCGAGGGCGGCGGGGACGCCGTGGCCGAGTCCTCGCCCTTGTCGATGCAGGCGTGCACGGGGCAGTGGATCAGCCGGATTTTGGTGCTTCCCCGCCCGACTGCCGTGAAGCGGAAGAGCTGACTGCCGCCGTCCGCCCCGTCCGCGTCGCTCCCCGAGTTCTCCTGCTCCTCGCCTGCCGCACGCACCACACCGGCGGCGGGCTTCGGCTCGGCCACGTACCAGCGTTCGCCGAGGGAGGCGTTGGAGGGCACGGACAGGGTGAACTCCTCGCCGGGGTTGGCCTCGATGGCGGTCTCGTCCCGGTCATAGGTGGCGGGGCCGAAGAGACCGCATCCGGTGAGCGCGGCGAGGGCGGTGAGCGTGGTGAGGGCCGGTACGAGTACCCGGCGCGGGGCGGCGTTGGGGAGGTGTGTGCGCATCATGGATCGCTTCAGTCGGCGGGCAGGTGGACGGCGTAGGCGTCGGGCATGCGGTTGTCGGAGGCCTTGTCCATGTGGCCGTTGATGAAGTCGTCCTCACTGACCCAGGTGGTGGTGCCCCAGGGGTTGTAGACCTGGAGCTTGTCGCCCTCCTGGCCGATGATCATCATCGCGTGGCCGGTGCGGTCGCCGTCCTTGTACCCCTCGACGCCGATCGGCACCGGCTTGCCGTCGGCCACGGACTTCTCGATGTCCGGCAGCACATCGCGCCGGGCATCGGCGCTCCTGGTCTCCTGGTAGTCGTACGACGCACCGGTGTGCGGGCTGATCTCCTTGTTGACCACGGTGGTCTTGCCGTCGCTGTCCATACCGTCCGGGTGCCGGGAGAACGGGAAGTCGTAGTCGTAGTCCCCGTCGCCCTCGTCGTGCACCCGCTGCTGTTCGGCGCCCAAGCGGTCGCGGAAGGCGTCGGGGTCGTCCTCCTGCCCGGAGGGACCGCCGGTCAGCTCCAGGGCGTAGACGGGGTCGACCATGGCCCGGGCGCTCACCGTGGAGGACGGCACGCAGGTGTTCCCGTCCTGCGACCACCGTTCGTCGCCGAAGGCCTGGTCGTCGGTGTTGTTGTTCCTGCCGTCCTTGGCACGGCCCTCGTCGTTCATGCTGTCGCCGGCGGTCGACACCGGCGTGAGGTGCCGCTGGAGCCATCCCGGGTCCTTGCCGTGGATCTTCTCCCGGAAGTCCGACACGGCGTCCAGGTCGTAGCCCGCGGCCAGCGCCTTCACCAAGTAGGCGCGCTCCTGCGGTGACTTGGACTGAGCGAGCATCGTGTCGAACTCGGCGCGGTCCTTGGCATTCATCTTCTCCATGTACCGGCCCGAGCGCTCCAGGTCGTTCGCGCTGAGCAGTTCGTTCATCTCCGCCGGGCCGTAGACGCCCGCGGTGTCGGCGAGAACGAGCTTGTCGGCGGCGGAGAGGCCGCTGGTGTGCATCTTGCCCGACCGCGCCTCGGAGGCGAACTTGTTGAGGTCGCGGGCGGCCGCGCGGGCCGCGTCGTCGACGGACCGGGCCGCGGAGCGCATCTTCTCGACACCGGCGGTGGCCACCGTGCCGGCCCGCCAGATCGCGTCCTCCTCCTCGTCGGTGTCCACCATGCTGTCGAAGAATCCGTCCTCGGAACCGAGGATGGACAACGCCTCCTGCAGCTGGCCCCGGCCGGTCTCGTCCAGCTTCTGGGCGTCCCCGACCGCGTCGCTCAGGGTCAGCAGGGCGTTGCCGCCCTTCTGCAGGGCCTCGGCCATCTGCGCGGCCGCCCGCGCGGCGGCCTGGACGACCTCGGTCGCTCCCACACTCGCCTTGCCCACCCAGACCTCCGGCAGGCCGGAGGTCGCCACCTGGTTGACCTTGTGGGCGACCTCGTCGGCGTTCTTGGACTGGGTGCGGTAGCGCTTGCCCAGCAGTTCCAGCGTGCCGGCGGAGCCGACCGGCGCCGGGACCGCGAGGGCGGAGTTGATCAGGTTGATCATCTCGTTCTTGTCGTCGCAGTCGAGGAGCTGCTTGTAGCACGCCTCCAGCGCGGCGCGGCGCTCGGTGGTGGATCCCTGCTCAGCCATCGGGAATGAAAAGACCTTCGTGTGCGGTGTCGTCGGACGAAAGGGGGCGGACCGGGCGGACCGTCGCGGCCCCGGCTCAGCCGAAGGGGGACCGGTCGGTCACGGGGGCCGGCCTGGTCGTCCATGACGGGTTCCCCGAGCCCGCCGCTCCGCCGACCTGGGAGATGACCTCGTGATCGGCCTGGTCGTAGTTGCCCTTGGACGCCCGGACCTTGTCGGCGAGTTCGTGGAGCGCGCTCTCCAGGGTCTTCGCTTCCTGCTGCCAGGCGGTGGAGAACGACCGGTAGGCGGGGCCGGAATCGGAGCCGCCGAGCATGTCGTCGTCGAAGCAGACCGCGTCGGCTATGGCGGCCTTGATGTCGCCGGTATCGTCTCCCGCCGAGTCGAGCTTCTTCGCCTCGGCGTCCATGCCGCTCTGCTGGACGTGGTATCCGGAATGGCCGGCCATTGATCCCCCGTGTGTGCGTTTTGCGCTGCCCGCCCTGACGTGGCACGCCGAAGGGGCGGCATGCCCCCGACATGGCGCCGCAGCGGAGATCATCGTAACCGTGAGACCGGACAGCCCGGTCAGCCGAGCCACCGGCCGGTGGGGCATCCCTTCCACCGCTGCTGCCGCGGCCCGCCCGGGGTACGAGCCCCGGCTCCTCTGCAAGAGCGAAAAAAATCGCCCGGCGATGTCGAGAACCCGTGACCGGCTCCGTCCCCGCAGTGAACGCGACCACAATGGGCCGCACCCGCACCGAGGAGAAGCACGATGGCCAAGTACCTGATGCTCAAGCACTACCGAGGCGCACCGGCCGCGGTCAACGACGTCCCCATGGCCCGGTGGACGCCGGAAGAGATCTCGGCGCACGTGCAGTACATGAACGACTTCGCGGCCCGGCTCGAGAAGACCGGTGAATTCGTCGACGGTCAGGCGCTCGCCCCCGAGGGGACGTGGGTGCGGTACGACGGCGAGGGGCGCCCGCCGGTCACCGACGGACCCTTCGCCGAGACCAAGGACCTCATCGCCGGCTGGATGGTGATCGACGTCGACAGCTACGAGCGCGCCGTCGAGCTGGCAGGAGAGCTGTCGGCCGCCCCCGGGGCGGGCGGGAAGCCGATCCACGAGTGGCTCGAACTGCGCCCGTTCCTGACCGCGCCGCCCACCATCACGGAGTGACCTCACCGATGGACGAGGCCCTGCTCCGGAGCCTCACACCGAGCGTGCTCGCCATCCTCGTCCGCCGCGGAGCCGACTTCGCGGCGGCCGAGGATGCCGTGCAGGACGCGCTGGTCGAGGCGGTCCGCGTCTGGCCGGCCGGCCCTCCCCGGGACCCGAAGGGCTGGCTGGTCACCGTGGCCTGGCGCCGTTTCCTCGACGCGACCCGCGCGGACGCGGCCCGCCGCCGGCGCGAGGACCGCGTCGACGAGGAGCCGGCGCCCGGCCCCGCGCCCGCGGTGGACGACACACTCCAGCTCTACTTCCTCTGCGCCCATCCGTCACTGACGCCGTCATCCGCGGTGGCCCTCACCCTGCGCGCCGTCGGCGGGCTGACCACCCGTCAGATCGCTCAGGCCTACCTGGTGCCCGAGGCCACCATGGCGCAGCGCATCAGCCGGGCCAAGCGCACCGTCTCCCGCGTTGGGGTCTCCCCTGGTCGAGCGAAGTCGAGAGCTTGGGGAAGGTTCGACCGGCCCGGCGACGTCGCCACCGTGCTCCGCGTCCTCTACCTGGTCTTCAACGAGGGCTACTCCGGCGACGTCGACCTCGCCGCCGAGGCCATCCGGCTCACCCGGCAGCTCGCGGCCCAGGTCGACCACCCCGAGGTGGCCGGGCTGCTCGCCCTCATGCTGCTCCACCACGCCCGGCGCGCCGCCCGGACCGCGCCCGACGGCAGCCTGGTGCCGCTCGCCGAGCAGGACCGCGGCCGGTGGGACACCGGGCTGATCGCCGAGGGCGTCAGGATCCTGCGGGCGGCCCTCGCCCGCGACCGGCTGGGCGAGTTCCAGGCCCAGGCCGCCATTGCCGCACTCCACGCCGACGCACCCACCGCGGAGGAGACCGACTGGGTGCAGATCGTCGAGTGGTACGACGAGCTCGCGCGCCTGACCGACAGCCCGGTCGTCCGGCTCAACCGCGCGGTGGCCGTCGGTGAGGCCGACGGACCGCGCGCCGGCCTGGCGGCGCTCGCGGAGCTGGACGACTCCGCCCCCAGCTCTCCGGGCAGGGGAGACCCCGTGCCCCGTTACGCCGCGGTGGCGGCATACCTCCACGAGCGCGACGGCGACCTGGAGACGGCGGCACGGCTGTACGCCGAGGCGGCCCGCAAGGCACCCAACCTCGCCGAGCGCGACCACCTGACGCGCCAGGCCGCCCGGCTCAACGCCGGCCGGCACCGCTGACGGCTCGCGCGCGCCCCACCGAGACGGCCCGCCCCACCGAGACGGCCCGCCCCACCGAGACGGCCCGCCCCGCCGAGACAGCCCTCCGCAGCACGGCGGTTGCCCATACGGCCGCCGTGGACACCGACTTGACCACCCGTCCGGCCATACGAAGCGAAGGCCGCCCGGAGGTACGGCGCGCTGCGGAAGTGGCCGGATGTCACCGTTCAGTGGCCGCGCCTCCCTATCACGGGAGCGCGGTTTCCGTGTGATTTAGACAACTTGGGCGTGGGGAACTGGCACCCGGTACTACCCGCCGGTAGAAGGGGGCCTGCAGGTCCGAGGCGCAAAGCGGGCGGCCAGTATGGCGCGGCGGGGTGAACTGGCGGCCCTCGGTGCCCGATTCGGGGCGTCGCTGAAGGCGGCCGAGAGGCAGGGGGGACGGTGTGTGCCGGTGGGCCCGGCTAATGTGATGCCTTACCTCCAGCCCATGGGGCTTCAGCTCGCGGCTCCCGCGGGGCTGCGACAGTCCGGCCCTGGATTGGAGGTGGTGGCCGATGGGCGCTTGCCCGGATGGTTGCTGCTGCAGGCGCTGCACGTGGGAAGGCTATTTTCGGAAGGTTCGCTGGTTCGGTCCGCTCTTCGCGGCACTGAAGTTCCTGCGGGAAGCCTTTCAGCATCTCCACTGAGCAGTGTGGCCTCGGCTGGTGAGCCGAGGCCGCTGCAGCCGGGTCCTGTCTCCGCCGGGTTGGCGCCTAGGAGGCAGGGCCCTTCTTGGTTTTCGCTCAACCCGAGAGCGCAAGCACTCCGGGTATTTAGTGATCTGTGTCACCGACTGAGCGGTCAATGTCTCCATCTTGCCCTGGCGGACGGGGTATTTCGAGCGGCACGCTAAGTTGATCGCCGTGAAGGGTTGAGTACACGCAGTGATATTCCCTGTTCACGAACTGGCCGGGATGGCGGTGTGGCTCAAGTCACTCATCGAAAGTGGCATAGACCACAAGGGGGTTCGAATGGAGTTCGTGCAATCGCTCATGCAAAGACAACTTCCGGCGGAAGCCTCTTATGTATGGACCCAAAAAGGATGCTCACCTTTGGTTCCAAACCAAAAGATCCACTTGCGGCGGTCTCGCGGTAGCCCCCCTATGGGGGCGATGTGACCCGCCCTCGCCCGTCGCGCAGGCAAAGACCCTCACCATCGGAGAGGGAAAGGATGGTCTTCCCCCTTTTGCGGTATTCGAGTGCGGCTGCGCGTCCAACCGCCCCGTGACAGCAGGGGCGCCCCACGCCCGTTCAACACCCCCGCCATGCGCAGCCTTCGCTTGTCCGCAGGACGGTCTGCCGCCGTGCGCCGGTCCACCAGGGACGACGGCACAGCCCTTAGGGTTTTGTCGCATGGCGAATGAATCCGTACGCGCCGAACGGCTGCTGGAAGCCCAGGCCAAGGCCGAAGCGCTGTTCCATGAGATCGCCGCCCGTGGCCTGGTGGCGCCCGGCGAGAGCGAGCGCGCGGTCAGCGACCGCGTCCGCGACCTGGCAAACGAGATGTTCGGCACCACCCGCCACTGGCACAAACGGATCATCCGCTCCGGACCCCACACCCTCCAGCCGTACCGGGAGAACCCACCGGACCGCACCATCGGCGCCGACGACATCGCCTTCGCCGACTTCGGCCCGATCTTCGAGGAGTACGAAGCCGACTTCGGCCGCACCTACGTCCTGGGCGACGACCCCGTCAAACACCGCCTGCGGGACGACCTGCCCAAGATCTTCGCGGCCGGACGCCACGCCTTCGAGGCCACCCCGGACATCACCGGCAGGCAGCTGTACGCCCACGTCCAGGACCTTGCCGTCGAAGCCGGCTGGGCCCTCGGAGGATGGCACGCGGGCCACCTGGTCGGAGAATTCCCGCACGAGAAGATCGACGGTGCCGACACCGAGTCCTACATCACCCCGGCCAACGACACCCCGATGCGGCGCACCGACAAGTCCGGCCGGCGCTGCCACTGGATCCTGGAGATCCACCTGATCGACACGGAACGGGAAATCGGCGGCTTCTACGAGCAGTTGCTGGATCTCGGCTGACGCACCAGCTGCGGGGGCGAGCACCGACGGACGGCACCGCTCGTGGCCGACGGCGCTCCTCGGAAGGGGCCGCCGCCGGGGCCGGCTGAGCCGGCTGCCTTGCTCCCGAGGCCGCTCCTGCTGGTGCCACCTTTCTCAAGCGGCCGGGGAGCGCGGGGGTTCGACGCGGGGCGGCATCCACACCGCGGCGGCGAGGGAGGCGAGGAGGGCCGTCGCCGCGGCCGCCGCGAAGGCCAGGGCGAAGCCGGGGGCTCCACCGCGGGCCTCGGCGAGGGTGGTGAGGACGGCGATGCCGAGTGCCGTGGCCACCTGCCGGGTCGTGTTGAGCAGGCCCGAGGCGAGCCCGGTCATCGAAGGGTCGATGCCGCTGGTGGCGGCCACGGTGATGGGCGTGAACGCGAGGCCGGCGCCGAGGCCGAACAGCAACGCGGGCAGCGCGATGTCCGCCAGGAACGCGCTGTGGGCTCCGATCCCCGACAGCCAGAGGAAGCCGGCGGCCGAGACGGCTGTCCCCGCGGCAGCGGTGCGGCGGGTGCCCCAGCGCGGGGTCAGGCGCCCGGACAGGTGAGCGCCGATCATCACGGCGAAGGCGGTCGGCAGGAAGCCGAACCCCGCGCGAGTGGGGCTGTAGTGGAGCACCTGTTGCAGATAGAGCGCGAGCAGTACGGGACTGGCGAGGTAGGCGACGCCCAAACCGAAGATGACGGCGTTGGCGCTGCTGACCGACCGGTAGGTGAAGATGCGCAGTGGTACGAGGGGTTCGCGGGCCCAGCGGCCTTGATGGACGAGGAAGAGCGCGAGCAGCGTCACGGCTCCGGCCAGGGCCGCCAACGCCGCACCGCGCGTGCCGGGCGCGCGGACCGTCACGACGCCGTAGATGAGGGCGGCGAGACCGGCTGTCACCAGGAACGCCCCGAGCACGTCGACGGAACGGCGCCCTGCACCCGGTTCGGTGGAGGCTGACCGGCGGGGCAGTACCAGCCATCCGGCCATGGCGATGACAAAGCCGAGGGGGACCTTGACCCAGAACACCGAGCGCCAGCCGAGCGTGTCGGTGAGGGCCCCGCCCAACACCGTTCCGGCGGCGGAGCCGACCGCGCCGACCATGCTCCACAGGCTCAGCGCGCGGGCACGTCGTACGGGGTCGCGGTACGCCTGGTGCACGACGATCAGCGTCGCGGGCATCAGCAGCGCCCCGCCGATGCCCTGCACGGCGCGGGCGGTCACCAACTGCACCGGGCCGCCGGCGAGGCCGGACCACACATTGCCCAGGGTGAAGATCACAAGGCCTGTCACCAGCAGTAGACGGGTGCCGAAGAGGTCGGCTAATCGCCCGCCGAGCAGCAGGAAACCGGCGAAGGTCAGCGTGTAGGCGTTCACCACCCAGCCCAGTCCCGCATTGCCGAAGCCGAGTTCGGAGCCGACCGCGGGCAGGGCGACGGAGACGATCGTGGCGTCGAAGATGACCAGGAACAGCGCACCACAGGCGAGCAGCAGGAGCAGCGCGGGGGGTGCGACGGTCCTCGCGGGGTGCCTGGTCGTGTCCTTGCGGGGGCGCGCGTCATTTTCCGTGCGTACGGACACAGCACTCCCTCCTTTCGGCACGGAGAAACCGGAGAAGCAGAAGTAAGTAAGGTGAGCCTAACTCAATAGAGACCATTGGTCACCAAGATGCGGGGAGTCGCCGGCAGGGGAGTCGCCGGCAGGGGAGTCGCCGACAAGGGAGTCGTCGCCGACAAGTGGCGCGCCACCGTCAGGGGCTGCCGTCATGGCTGGGGTGGCCGTCAGCGGGAGCCCCCGCCAGGTCGGTAAGGTCCGGAGCATGACTGGTCCTGGTAAGCGGCCCGGCCCGCCTGCGCGGCTGAGCAGGGGGGCGATCGTGGAGGCTGCGCTCGCCTCCGGCGACCTGGAGTCGCTGTCCATGCGGCAGTTGGCGGCCCGGCTCGGGGTCTCGCACTCCGCCCTCTACCGCTGGGTTCAGGGGCGGGAGGGCGTCATCGACCTGATCAGTGAGACGCTGATCGACCGCATCGTTCCCGCCGATGCGCCCACGCCGGGCAATTGGCGTGCGTGGCTGGGGCGTCTCGCCTGGGCCGCGCATGACGAGTTCCTTGCGACTCCCGGCTACGCCACCCGTATCTCCCGGCCCCACCGGCACACACGCGGCTTCTTCAAGATGCGGGACGCCGTCATCGCGGCGTTCCGTGCGGGCGGCGCGGACTCCGAGTCGGCCGAGCAGAGCTGGTACGTGTTCGGAACCGTGCTCGTCACCTGGCTCGGTGCGCAGGAGCGGCGTCTTCTCGGCGACGCGCCGCTTCGCTTCGATCTCTTCCTGGACAGCCTGCTGCGGGGGCTGCCGGTACGGGAGGCCCCTGAGTACGGCACCCGGCCCTCCGGCTTTGGCGAGTAAGGCGGCGTCGTAAGTCGTCCGGGGGAGAGGGTCCTCTCCCGGCGGTGGCGGCCAAGTCCCCGGGAGACGCCTGGATGTGCGGCCACTCCCCATTGTGCGGCGCAGGCGTCCGCGCTGCCCCGCACCGCCCATGCCCGTACCGCGGACAGCCGCACTCTCACCTTCTTGCTCGGGTGAGCAAACCCCGCTACCTTCTTGCTCATGCAAGCAAGGAATAGTGCATCCAAGCAAAAGGTGGCACGCAAGACCAAGCCTTCCTTCACCGAGACGGGCCGCCGGGCTCAGATCGTCGCCGCGGCGATCGAGGTCATCGCCGATGTCGGGTACCACCGGGCCTCGTTCGCGAAGATCGCCGAGCGCGCCGGGCTGAGCAGCACAGGGATGATCTCCTACCACTTCGACGGGCGGGACGACCTGATGCGCGAGGTCGTCGCCGAGGTGATGCGGCTCGCGGAGGGGTACATCCGCCCCCGCATCGAGGCCCACGAGAGCTATGCGGCCCGCCTGCGCGCCTCGATCGAGGGCAACCTCGACCTGTTCGCCGAGTACCCGAACCACCTCGCGGCGATCGTCGAGATCCTTGCCCACCTCCGCGGCGGCGACCCCGGCATGGTCGCTTTCCTCGACTCGACGGAGGCGAACCTCGCCGTCCAGGTGGAGCAGATCCGCAAGGCACAACGCGCGGGCGAGTTCTGCGACTTCGACCCGTGGGTGATGATGCGGGCGATCCGCGCCGCCATCGACGACGTGGTGCGCCGCGCCACCCACGATCCCGATCTCGATGTGCGGGCCGCCGGCCGCGAGTTGGCGGACCTGTTCGACCGCGCCACCAGGAACACGTCATGACCACAGCGGACACGGGGGCACACACCATGGCAACGCACCAGGCACCGCAGACCGACACGGACGCGTCCGCCGCGGCGACCGCCCGAGGCCGTACGGCGGCGCTGCGCCGGCGGCTCGCCGCGCAACTGTTCTTCGAGCTCGTCCTCCCGCTCGGCTCCTACTACGGGCTGCGGGCGGCCGGCGCGGGCCAGTGGCTCTCGATGGTCGTCGGCGGTGTGCTGCTCCTGCCGTGGATCGGCTACGGCATCGTGCGGCAGCGGCGCGTCGAGGCGATGGCGGTGTTCACGCTGAGCCTGGTGGTGGCCGGAACGCTGCTGTCGCTGATCACCGGCAGCCCGCGGGTGCTGATGATCCGGGACAGCTGGCTGACCACCGCGATCGGACTCTGGGTGCTCGGCACGCTGCTCACTCGGCGCCCGTTCATCATGACGGCCTCACGCGGCATCGTCATCGCGAAGGTGGGCGAGGCCGGCCTGACCGCCTGGGAGGCGCGATGGGACGACGAGCCGGCATTCCGTCACCACCTGCGACTGATCACGGCGGTGTGGGGAGCGGTCTTCCTGCTCGACGCGCTGCTGCGGGTGGTGCTGGTGTACACGATCCCGCTGGACGCCTTCCCGCTCACCAGCACCGTGCTCTGGCTGGTGATGCTCGGCGGGCTGTTCACGTTCCACAACTGGTACCTCACCCGGCACGGCCTGAAGCTGTAGGGAGCCGTGGACCTGTGGAGTCGTGAGGCAGGCGGCGAGGGACCGGGCCCCTGAGAGACAGGAATCAGCTCGGGCAGGAGGAGGTTCCATGACGGGCACGACGGGTGGGAGGCACGAGCTCGCGGAGTTGCTGCAGCACGCCAGGCTGGAAATCGTGGGGGCCCACTAACGGAAGAGGTGCTGCCGCCCCGGGCCGCGTGGCGCCCGGTCGTGTCCTTCGAGGCCGAGCCGACGGTGACCGTGCCTCTTGACCGGCCGGACCTGGTCGCCGAGTGCGAAAGGAGGCCACTGACCGGACCCAATCCGACCGACCGCGGCAAACCGGGTTCGAGAATCTGCCTGGTCACGGACAGAAACGGGCTGCCGCTGTCGCTGGGTGTCTCCGGTACCACCCTGCACGACAGCCAGGCCCTTGAGCCACTTATCCGTGGCATCCCGCCGATCCGCTCCCGCCGAGGCCCCGCCGCCGACGGCCGGCAAAGCTCCACGCCGACAAGGGCTACGACTACGACCACCTGCGCCGATGGCTGCACAGCCGAGGCATCACCCACCGCATCGCCCGCAAGGGGCATTGAGCCCTCGCAGCGACTGGGCCGACACAGCCGCTGGGTAGTTGAGCGGACGGTGTCCTGGCCGGCCGGCTGCCGGCGCCTACATCGTCGCTACGAACGCAAGGCCGCTCGCTTCCCCGCGTTCGTCGGCATCGCCACATCCCTCATCGGCTACCGAAGACTCATGAATTGAAACGCCATCAAGTCTCACCTGACATGGCCCTATACCGTGTGGCCATGTCGGCGTTCATGCAACAGCTCCCCGCGCTGATCGGCGTGGTAATCGGTGCCCTTGGATCGTACTTGGCAAGCACGCGAGGCGACCAAGCCCGCTTTCGTCGCGAGCAGGCCGCCCGTTGGGAAGAGCGGCGGCTGACGGCCTACGCCGACTTCGCCAGGTCGCTGAAGAAGAGTGTCACCCTGGCATACCGGATCGCGTCGCACCTCGGCAACGACCCTCACCCGCACCCCTTGTCACCCGAGGAAGCGGCGCCTCACCTGGCCGATGCCACTGAGGCCCGAGACCCAGCCGGCGAGGCACTGTTGATGCTTGGCACCCCGGACGTGGTGGAGAAAGCCCGCGAATGGGTCGTCGCGGTGATGGAGATGGAAGGATTCCTGCGAGACCAGACCCATAGCCCCGAAACTTGGTCACACATGCTCAAGCGCCAACGCGCCGCACGTGAGGGATACTACGCAGCTGTCCGCCGTGACCTGGCCCTCCCACCTGGCCATTCCGGGGATTGGCGACTTGCCCCACGCCAGACTTCCTGATTACCCACTGAGCGTTTTCCAACATCACGTTGAGGCGAGGTGAAGGGCGAGGGCGGCCTTCACGATGTCGGTGATGCAGTTGGTGCTGCAGCGGAGTTTGCGGAGTAGGCGCCAGCCCTTCAGGACCGCCATGGCCTGTTCGCCGACGCAGCGGATCTTGGCGTGGGTGGTGTTGTACCGGCTCTGACACCGCTTGAGGCGGCGTCCGCGGAACGGGATGCGAACGGGGCGGCCTGCGCCCTGGTACGCCTTGTCGGCGCAGGTGGTGAGTCCGGCCGCGCCGAGCGCATCCAGAATGCCGTGCTCACGTGCCGCGGTCAGATCGTGGGTGGCGCCTGGGAGCGCGGGTGAGGCCCGCGGCCGGCGGCCGAAGGGATCGGTGAGGATCTGCACGTTCATGCCGTGGTGTTTCTTCTTGCCGGAGTAGTACGGGCGGTCGGCGGCGATCCGGTCGATCGGCAGCACGGTGCCGTCCAGGATCAGATACGCCTTCTTCCGCGCCGTTGCTATCGCCTCGTCGAGCGTCGGCGCGAGCTCGGCCAGTACCTTGATGGCCTCACGGACATAGCGGTAGACGGTCGCGATCCCGATGCCGAACCCGGCGGCGAGCTGGGCGTAGGTGTTACCGCAGCGCAGGGCGCCAGGACGAGAAGGGCCTGACGGCCGGCGGTCAGCCGTCGCCATCGTGTACCTACCGATCTCCCGGCGGTGGACGGCCAGTTGGCACGCCAAATGCGGCAGGTGCGCGGTGGACAGATCGATCGCCGACGGATGGACAAGCACGTGAAGCTCCTGGTGGTGCACGGTAGATCTTGGTCTTGACACCGTCTACCAGGAGCTTCACCACGTCGCGGAGACGCCCGTTACCCGGGGCCGCGAACGCCGTCCCTGCCCGGCTCAGGGCGCCAGCACAACCCTGCCGAACACCTCCCCCGCGTCCATCTCGCGGTGGGCCAGCACCGCTTGGTCCAGCGGCAGCACCTGGTGCACGACCGTGCGCAGGTTCCCGTGCGCAGCATCGGCGAACTGGGACGACCGCACGGCCTGCCGGTCGGGGCCGGGCACGGTATCAGAGCTGAAAGTGGCGAATGACAACGACCTGCGGAAGGCGTCCATCAGCCGCATGCCGAAGTCCGCCGGTGGCTGCCCACCAACCACACCGACAGCCACATACCGCCCGTTGGAGTTCAACCTGTCCAGGAAAAGGGGAAGCTGGGGACCCCCCACGACATCGATCACCACGTCGAAGCCCGCCGGTGCGTCCGGGCCGTCCTCGCCGGAGCGGTCAAGGACATGGGTCGCGCCCAGGTCCCGCAGGCGGGCGCCACGCTCCACCGACGAGGTGGTGACCGCCACCGCGCCCGCGCCGTACCTGGCTGCGAGCTGGACCGCCGTGATCCCGATGCTGCCCGCCGCACCGCGCACGAGCACCGTCTCGCCGGGCGTGAAACGGGCCCGGTCCAGGGCGAAGTGGGCGACCACGCCGGAGCCCCCGAGGGTCACCGCGTCGGCACCGGTCAGGCCGTCGGGCAGCGCAAGGACGTCCTCGACCGAGGCGACGGCCTGCTCGGCATACCCACCGGACAGGCCGGTGAACGCCCACACCCGCCACCCGATCCACGAGGCGTCCACGCCCTCTCCCACCGCGGTGACCCTTCCCGCGACCTCGCTGCCGAGGAGATGGCCCTCCCGGAAGCCGTAGGCGGCAAGCGTTCCCCGGCGGATCACCGCGTCCACGCCGCCTACCCCGATCGCCTCCGTGGCGATCTGCACCTGCCCCGGGGCAGGAACGGGCACGGGCACATCGACGACCTCCAGGCCATCGGGGTCTCCGAACGTCCTGATCACGACGGCTTTCATCTCTGCTCCTCGGGTCGGTGGAGGGACGGATCGCAGCTGCTGCGGCTGTGGGCGCCGAGTCGGCCCCCGCCGCCGGGGCATCACCGGTGAAGTGCCGGGACGGGGCGGCCACACCGCCAGCGGACCGTAACGGACGCCCCCGTCCGTTTGGCTAAAATGAGAACCGATGACCAACCACTTGCCTCAGACTGTGCGCTCCGACGCCCGCGACAACCGGGCCCGCATCCTGGACGCCGCCCGCGCGGTGTTCGGCGAAGAGGGCCTGAGTGCGCCCATGCGCGAGGTCGCCCGGCATGCAGGCGTCGGCCCCGCCACGCTGTACCGGCACTTCCCGACCAAGCAGGCACTGTTCGCGGAGACCTTCGCCGAGCAGCGGCGAGCCTGCCATGCCGCCGTCCGCGACGCCCTTACGGACTCGAACCCGTGGCACGGATTCCGGAGCCTGATCGAGCGGATCTGTGAACTCCACGCCCACAGCATGGGATTCGCCGACGCCTTCATGACGGCCTTCCCCGAGGCCATGGACTTCGCCGCAGACCGGGAGCGGACTCTGCACGCGGTCGGCGAACTGGCCCGCCGCGCCCAGAACACCGGCCAGCTGCGCCCCGGCTTCGTCGTCGACGACCTGGTCCTCATGCTCAAGGCCCACCGGGGCCTCCAAGACACGCCGCGTGCCGCCCGGGTCACGGCCTCCCGACGTTTCGCCGCCTACATGATCGAAGCGTTCCGCGCCGCACCAGAGACGGGAGCGCCTACGCCGCTGCCGCCAGCACCACGCCTGCAGCTCACGTACTCGCCCAGCACGCCATAAATCCGTCGCCTGGAGGACCGCCAATCCTTGCAACCCGACATCCTTGTCGGGCCCCTGCCGCAGCCAGGTTGGAAAGGGCTCACTGTCCGCGCCGACCCCACCACGAATATGTGCCCACCGGCTTCAGCGTCCGCACGCGCTATCGGTTGGCTTGAACGCCGCGGGTAGTGCAGGCAGCCCCGGATTGCGGGTCACCCAGGCAGTGGTTTGATGAGATCAGGAGTGTTATTAGCGCGGGCCCGAGAGCTGGTGCGCCATCGAGCCGCGATATCTGGACAACGCGGTGTCCGCCTCTGGTCTGTCTCGCCCGCCAGGATCCCCACAAAGGAGGCGACCGTGACACGGATTATGTTCGATGCGGTTACGCCCAGCAACATCCCGTCCAGCGCGACGATGGTGGCGGGGTATGTCGACGGCGATTTCCGTAACGTGGAAGAGATGGCGAAGCGGTTCCCGCACGCGAAGCGGGTGTCAATCGCGGTGAGCCACAAGCACAAGGCACAGGTCCTGGACGTGGAGACGGGCGCTGCCTCGCCGGAAGGCGCGGTCGCGTGGTGCAGGGAGACCATGGCTGCCACGCCCAACGGGGAGCTGACGGTCTACTGCAACGCCTCCACGCTGCCTCAGGTGCGTGCCGCGTTCAAGAAGCACAAGGTCACCGAACCGAATTACTGGGTGGCGAAATTCGACGGCAAACCCTCGATCCCACCCGGCGCCATTGCCAAGCAGTTCCAGGGCGGAGTGCACAGTCCTTTCGACAAGTCGGTGGTGGCGGATCATTGGCCTGGTGTAGACGAGGCATAAAGGCGCCGTCTCACAGCGGCTGACACAATGAGTTGAGTCTTCAGTGGGTGATCAGGAAGCAGGCCAGTTCGAGGAAGGCTTCGTGGACGTCGGCTCGGCGTTCACCGCGCATGCGACGCGTTGGAAGCCGTGGAACCAGGTGAAAGTGCGTTCCACGTCCCAGCGTTGGGTGCCCGGTCCGGTGCCGTGTCGGGTGCCTTGGCGGGCGATGGCCGGCACGATGCCGCGGGCGCGGACCTGGTCGCGGTAGAGGTCGTTGTCGTAGCCACGGTTTGCGGCTCACGCCGGTCATCAGGACACCGAGCGGGATGCCGCGCCCGTCGCTGACCAGGTGGTGCTTCGACCCTGCCCGGCCCCGATCGACCGGCGACGGAACCATCGCGAGCCCCCACTCGCCATGAGTCACCACCACGTTGACTTGCCTGAGTTGCGCGGGCGGTTCGCTTGGTGGCGGCACCCGTTCACCGGGCGGCGGCATCCTCGGCCTTCTCGGTCTCGTTGAGGTCCCGCGCGACGACGCCCTCCACATGACGCGCGAAGACGGTCGCGGCCTCAGGGTTCATGCGGGTCAACGCGACCATGCCGGTGACGATGACATCGCAGACCTCGGCCTCGACGTCCTCCCAGGTGTGTGAGTGACCCTTCCGAGGGTTCTGTCCCATGGCCCCGATCACCGCCTCGGCGACTTCGCCGGCCTCCTCCTGGATCTTCAGCAGTTGCAGCAGGATCCGCTGTTCGCGAGGGAGCGTGGAGTGCTCCTCCAGGCGGTCGGCAAGGCGGGCGATCGTCTGCCAGGTCTCGGTCATCTGTGTCTCGATTCGTCTCGTACGGTCGGGGGCAGCCGGCCAGGGAGCGTCGGCGCCCTCGCCGGCCGGGAGTTGGGGCCCCGGCAGGCGAGGACGCAAGCCGGGGCCGGCGATGCTTACCGGTCCTTGGCCAGGGCTACCAGCTCGGCGAAGAGGCCACCGGCATGGAGCAGGTCGTCGTAGGTGCCGTCCTCGATCACGCGGCCGTGCTCCATGACGATGATCCGGTCGGCGAGACGTGTGTTCTCGAGCTGGTGGGTCACGACGATCGTCATGCACGCGGCGGCCAACCGCTTGATCTCCAGGAAGATCTGGTGCTCACCGCGGGCGTCCATCTGCGAAGTCGGCTCGTCCAGGATCAGCAGCGGAGTCTGCCGGTACAGCGCGCGGGCGCACACCAGACGCTGCCACTGTCCGCCCGAGAGTTCCACGCCGCCGTACAGCTCCCGGGCCAGGAGGGAGTCGAGCCGGTTCGGCAGTTCCTCGATGGTGTCACGCATGCCGACAGCGTCGACGGCCTTCCACACCAGATCGTCGTCCCATGTCTTGGGCTGGCCGAGCGTGATGTTCTCGCGCACCCGCAGCGGCCAGGTGGCGAAGTTCTGCGGTACGAGCGCGGTCCGCTTCCACACGGCGTCGACATCGGCCCGGGCCAGGTCGGTGCCGTCCCACAGGACCCGGCCTTTGTCGGCGAGGAGGATGCCGGTGATGAGCTTGGTGAGCGTGGACTTGCCGGAGCCGTTCTCTCCGACGACGGCCAGGATCTCGCCCCGTCGCAGACGCAGGGAGACGCCGTCGACGGCGGGCTGTTCCTTGCCCGGGTACCGGTAGACGACGTCGTCGAGCCGGATCTCGTGCACCTCCTCCGGGATCGTCAGGGCACCCCGCGCGGGGGCGCGCTCGGTGGCCATGGTGAGGAAGGCGCGCATGTCGGCGAGGTAGAGCGAGGTGTGGAACATGGCGGCGCCCTGGATGACGACCTGGGAGAGCGCGGCGAGGGCGGTCTGGACGGCGACGAGGGCGGTGGCGGCGACCGGAAGGGGGACGCGGCCGGTGGCGGCCAGCCAGGCGAGAGTGGCCCACGTGCCCATCAGGAAGATGCCGCCGAGGGCACCGGCGGTCAGGTCGATGCGGAGCCGTCGCGGGGCGGAGCCCAGCGTGCGCTGGTCGATGCGCTCGGACAGGGCCCGGTACCAGTACAGGAGGTAGCCGGTCATGCCGTTGGCGCGGACCTCGTCGCCGTGCCGGGGCAAGGTGGCCCACCAGCGCATCATGCCGCGTACGTTGCGGTCGCCGATGTTCAGGTAGTGCGTCTCGTAGTCCACGCGGGCCCGCAGGATCGCGCCGGTCCCGGCCGGGAGCACGGCGAGCAGGAGGACCGGGAGCATCATCCAGTGCAGGACGGTGATGACGCCGCCCGCGGCGACCATACGGACAACGGCGGCCATGAGCCGCTGGGCGTCGTCGACCATGGTGGCGGTGCGGACGGTGCCGATCTCGGCGGCTTCTTGCCGGTCGGAGAATCCGTCCTCGCTGTAGGCCGCGGCCTCGACCCGGCAGGTGGCGGCGACCAGCGACACATCGGCCTCGGTCATCAACCGGGGGGTGATGCGGCTGGAGGCGTAGGAGGCGAGGGCTGAGCTGATGCGTCCCGCACCGGCCGCGAGGGCCAGCACGAGCAGGGCGGGCAGGGCGCCGTGCAGGCGTGCGGAGACGGGGGCGGCTGCGAGCAGATGCGTCATGGCCTTCGCGGTGAAGGCGAGCAGGACGGCGGCCGCAGCGCCGGTGAGGATCTGGCAGAGCACGAGGAGCAGGACGGCGGCCCGGTCCACGGCCCAGGCCATCCGTACGGTGGCGCCGAGAACGGCGGGAAGGCGGCTGCCCATCTTGAAGAAACCGGCCTCCGCCAGCGGGTTCTTGCCGAACTCGCCCTCGAACTCGATGGCCGCCGGGGGCGGCGGGGGAGGCGTCTCCTCGTGGGCGGTCAAGGCGTCGGTCACAGTCACCTGCGTCCCTCCTGGGGCCGGTGCCACACCTGGATGGTTCGGCAGTGCACGGCCTAACGACGCCCACAGAGAATCGAACGCGCTCGATTCCGGACGCGTGCGAGCCCTGGCGCGGCAAGGGCTCGAACGCGTGGGCGCCTTGCTGGGGCGGCCCTCGGGCGGTGGGGCTTGGCCGAATCGCCGCTGTCCGTAACGTATGGGGCGCATGAGGATTGCATCGCCGGGGGCCGTCGCGGCCGGGGCGGCGGGGCGAAACGAAGCCGCCTTGCCAGGGGGAGACACCCCCTGGTGCTGTGACCGGGATGGTTCACCGTGATCGGAAGGCGGCTCGTGGTATGAGCGCACGCGAAACGGCTGGTATTACTGGGGCATGCAGGAAGAGACCGCACGCTCCGCGATCGACACGTTCATCTCCGCGTTCAACGCCTCGGACGACAGCTATGTGACTGCCCTGCTCTCCCAGGCCCTGACCTCAGACGTGGTCTTCTGGGGGCCGTTGGGTCGCAGCGAAGGAATCGTGGCGGTCGAGCGGTTCGTGCTGGACATCCGGCACCACCCGGCGGGGACCGGCACGATGGTGCGCTGCTCAGCGGTGGACATGCCTGGCGAATGGGCCCGGTACCAGTGGGTCTTCACCACGCCTGATGGAGGCCCCCGCCTGGCGGGAACGGACGTCGTCCATCTGCGACGGAGCCTCATCGACCAGGTCATCGTCTTCGCGGGGGAGATCGAGCCGTCCGCCTCCTGAGTCATCCTTGTGTCGCTGTCCTTCTCCTGAACTTTGGACCGGCACCTGCACCACCTGCCACCGCCCCCTGCCCAGTGGCGTCGCCAGTACATATCCCGTGGCGTCGCCGGTACGCACGCCGGTGGCACCCCGGCTACAGCCCCAACGCCTCGGCCACGCGGCCCGTGTGATGGTCGGCGTCGCCGAACGCCAGGGCCGACGCCGTGGCGTGGCGGGTGAAGAAGGGGAGGTCGTGTTCGGCCGTGAAGCCGATCGCTCCGTGGACCTGGTGGGCCAGTGCGCACACCCGCTCGTAGCCCTCGCTGCCCCACGCCTTGGCCTGTGAGACCTCGAGCGCGGCAGGGAGTCCCCGGGTGAGCCGCCAAGCGGCCTCGTACGCGCTCACGCGTGCGCCGAGGACGTCCACGGCCATGTCCGCGCAGTGCTGCTGGATCGCCTGGAAGCTGCCGATGGGGCGGCCGAACTGCTCGCGGGTCTTGGCGTACGTCACCGTCATGTCGAGCACGCCCTGTGCTCCGCCGGCCATCTCGGCGCAGGTCGCCACGGTGCCCAGCGCGGCGGCCATTTCGGCCACGGCGCCGCCGCCTCCCACCGCGCCGACCACCCGGGCCGCGGGCACGACGGCACCGGTGAAGTCCACGCGGTATTCAGGGGTGTTGCCGACGACCTCGAGACGGTGCCGGCGCAGGCCCGGGGTGGCCGCCTCCACCAGCAGCGCCGTCAGTTCTGTGTGGTCGCCGGTCTGGGCCATGACCAGTATCGCGTCGGCGGTTTCGGCGTACGGGACGAAGAGGGCCGTCCCGTCGAGGCGGAACCCTTCACGGCCCGACGGGGTCGCGCGAAGAGTCGAGCCGGCCGTGCCCCAGCGGCCGTGCGGGGCCGCGCGGGCGTACGTCAGCGTCCGGCCCTCCGCCACCGCGCCCAGCCACTCGGCGCACAGCTCCGCACTGCCGTGCCGGGCGAGCGGGAGTGCCGCGCAGGCCACGGTGGGCAGGAGGGGGCTGGGTATCTGGTGCCGGCCGAGCTCCTCGCACAGCAGGCAGAGGCCGATGACGCCGGCGCCCAGGCCGCCGTGTTCCTCGGGCAGTGCGAGGGCGGGCCACCCGAGTTCGGTCATCTCCTTCCACAGCGCCGCCGAGTGGCCTTCGGGCTCCTCGCGCACCGCCCGCGCACCGGCCGTCATACGCCGGGCGGTCAGCAGCTCGGCTGCCGCCGTCCGGATGTGCCGCTGGTCCTCGGTGAACGGCAGGTCCATCGATGGGTCCATCGCTTCTCCGATGTCAGGGGGTCAGGGGTGGGTGGCGGCGCGAGGCCGTGGGGGGCCGTGCTGAGGTGTCAGCGGTACGCGGCCGTAGGTGCGGGTGCGGGTGCGGGTGCGGGTGCGGGTGGGGGGTGGGGGTGGGGGAGTCAAAGCCGGTGCCTGTGCCGGCGTGGGCCGGGTCAGGACCGGGGCAGGCCCAGTCCGCGGGTCGCGATGACTCTTCGCTGGATCTCCGTGGTACCGCCGAGCAGCGTGGCGGCCACCGCGTCGAAGCGCATATGGGCGAACGCGGCGTCCATCGGTGCCCCGTCGCGCTGCCACAGTTGCGCGTACGGACCGAAGGCCTTCGCGCCGGTGCGGGCGAGCCGTTGGTGCAGTTCGGCGCCCAGCAGCTGGCTGACCGATGCCTCGTAGCCGGGGACGGCGCCGGCGGCCTGGCGGGAGACGGTCAGACGCGCCACCGCGTACTGGACGCGCAGCTCGATATGGCGCCGGGCGATCTCGTGGCGCAGGACGGCGGTGTCCGCGCGGCGGACGTCCTGTCCCTGCTCCGAGCGCAGGCAGTCGATCAGCCCCTGCAGCACCCGCTCGAACTTGACGGTGGCGCCGATGCCCGCGCGTTCGAAGCCGAGCGCCGCCATCGCCACGTACCAGCCCCGGTTCTCCGCGCCGACCCGGTTGGCCACCGGTACGCGTACGTCGTCGAAGTAGATCTCGGCAAAGGGAGCGGCACCCCGCATGTCGCGGAGCGGGCGGATGGTGACGCCGGGGCTGGCCGCGTCGATGAGCAGGAAGCTGATGCCCTTGTGCTGGGGCGCGTGCGGGTCGGTGCGGACCAGGACGAACAGCCAGTCGGCGTGCTGGGCCGACGAGGCCCACACCTTCTGCCCGTTGACGCGGTACACCTCGGCGTCGGCCTCGTCACCCCCATCGGCCGGCTCGCGGACCGCAGTCGTCCGCAGCGCAGCCAGGTCGGAGCCGGCGTCGGGCTCCGAGAAGCCCTGGGCCCACACCGTCTCGCCGCGCGCGATGCCGGGCAGGTGCGCTGCCAGCTGTTCCCCGGTTCCGTATTCCACGAGCGTCGGACCGAGCAGCATCGCCCCGATGCCGTTCACGGTGGGGACTTCGGCGCGCATCATCTCCTCCCGGAGGATGAACTCCCGCATCGGGGACAACCCGGCACCGCCGTACGCGACGGGCAGGTGCGGTGCGATCCAGCCACGTTCGGCGAGGGCGGCCGCCCAGGCGCGGGCGCCGGCGCGCCGCTCGGGGTCCCCGGAGCGGCGGTCGGCCGGCCAGTCGTACCCCCAGACGTCCTCGGGCTCCAGACTGTGTTCGGCCTCGGGGTCCGGCCGGTAGCCGGCGGGGAAACGGTCCCGGATGAAGGCGCGTACCTCGTGCCGGAATTCCCGTTCCTGGGCGGTCTCCTCCCAGTTCACTGCGCAACCCCCTCCCGGAGCAGGTGCTTGGCGACCTTGTCGGTGGGGGTGCGCGGCAGTTCGTCCAGGAACTCCACATAGCGGGGCACCATGTGCCGGGGGAGCTGCTTGCGGCAGTACTCCACGAGTTCGTCGGCGTCCAGGCCGGAGCCGGCCCGCTCGACGACGAACAGCTTCACGTCCTCCTCCTCCAGCTCCGACGGTACGCCGACGGCCGCGCACTCGAGCACGGCAGGATGCAGATTGACCTCGCACTCCAGGTCGAAGGCGGAGATGTTCTCGCCGCGGCGGCGGATGGCGTCCTTCATCCGGTCCAGGAAGTAGAAATAGCCGTCGCTGTCGCGCCACACCCGGTCACCGGTGTGGAACCACATGTTGCGGAACGTGTGGGCGGTGGCATCCGGATCGCCGTAGTACCCGCTGGTGATGATGGACGGCTGCTTGGGGCGCAGTACCAGCTCGCCCGGCTCTCCGGGGCCGACCTGCCGGTCCAGTTCGTCCACGACACCGGCCTCGAAGCGCTCGTGGTGCGCCTGCCCGCAGGAACCGAGGCGCCACTCGCCGTACGGGCTGCCGGTCGCGATGCCCGCCTCGGTGCTGGTGTAGCACTCGGCGGAACGGACCCCGAACCTGTCGTGGAGCGGTTTGTCGAGCGCCGATTTCCCCATGTAGAAGACTTCCAGCGGATGGTCCTTGTCGCGCTCGGTCGGCTCCTGGTTGAGCAGCATGGGGATCATGGAGAAGACGCTCAGTGCCACCTGCGCGTCGAAGTGCCGCACGTCGTCCCAGAACCGCGACACATGGAACCGGTCGGCGATGGCGAGGATGCTTCCGGAGAGCAGTGCGGACAGGGCCCCGTCCCACAGGCCCGCGGCGTGGAAGAGGGGCAGCGGGCAGTAGGCCGTCTTGCCCCACCGGTCCAGAAAGTCCAGCGAGTCCAGGGCACAGGTCAGAGCGAGCGAGTGGGAGACCATGGCGCCCTTGGACGGACCGGTGGTCCCCGAGGTGTACATGATCGCCTGGAGGTCGCAGAACGCCACATCGGCGCGGGGGGTGTCGGCACCGTAGGACAGCAGACCGGACAGGGCGACCGCCGGCTTGCCCAGCGCGGCGGACGGGGCCGGGGAGGCGTCGTGGGTCCGCACGATGACATGGGCCAGACTGGGCAGGCAGGGCGTGAGCGCGGGCAGTTCCTCGGCGTACCGGGCGTCAATGACGAGGTAGCGGGAGCGGGAACCGGCGAGGGCGCGGCGCAGGAGGTTGCCGCACAGGGCCGTGTTCACCGGGACCGCCACCGCGCCGAGTCTGCTCAACGCGAAGACGGTGTAGAGGAGTTCGGGGCAGTTGGGCAGCATCACCGCGACATGGTCGCCGCGGCTGACACCGAGCGCCGCGAGGCCCTGGGCCACCCGGTTGGTCATGTGGTGCACGTGCCCGAAGCTGAGGTCGCCCTCGCGGAATCTCAAAAACGTCTCGTCGCGGTGGCTCTGGGCCCGCAGGCTCAGAACGTCCCCGACAGTCATCGATTCCAGTGCGATGTCACGCATCCGTGCCTCCGTCGTGCCCGCAGGCGGTGAGGGTGTAGCCGCGTCCCCAGGCGGTGCGGATCTCGAGCCGTAAGGGGGTGATCCGGCGGCGGATTCTCATGATGTGGAGATCGAGGGCGTTGCGGCTGGCGTGCGGGTTGCCTTGGCACAGCCGCTTCCGGAGGGATTCGCGCGGCACCACCTCGCCGAAGTTGACGGTCAGCAGCCGCACCAGTTCCGCCTCGGTCGGTGAGACGGTGACGGTGCGGGAGCCGTGGCGGACGACGCCGTTGGGATCGACCTGCGGAGCGCAGTATCCGAGGTTGCGGGCCTGGAGCGCGGCGATCCGGGCCTGGATGTCCTCGTTCCTGGTGGGCAGCCGTATCCAGTCCTCACGGACGTCGGCACACACGGGGGCCTCGGTGCCGTCGTCGATGACCAGCAGCCTCAGGTGGCCGGATTCCCGCCACCACTCCCGTTTGTGCGCTTCCCGTGGCCAGCGGATGATCTTTACGCAGGGTTGACAGCCGTCATTGTTCAACATCGCTCTCCCCCGGCCTGCTGCGAGTGTCCGGGACCGGCGTGGTTGCCCTCGGGCACCGCGGTGTGGAGCGTCGTCACCGGCTTGTCCGTCGCCGTCATGCGGCTACACCACCCTGCGCAAAGAGGTGCGGAAGCGCTGCGCGGACTTGACGTAGTCCTCGACGATGTCCGCGACGGCCTCCATGGGGAACATCGTGTTCTCGCGGTTCTTCGCCGGCACGCCGAGTGCGATCCGGCCCGTCGGCACATGGCCGTCGAAGGTGATGACCGCACCCGCCGCGACCATCGCGCCCGACTCGATCACGGACGAGTTGAGGACGATCGAGCCGGAGGCGATGAGACACCCGTCGCCGATCCACGCGCCCTCGATGTGCACACAGTGCCCGATGACCGTGCCCGCGCCGATGACGGCGGGCGTCTCCGGGGCGGCGTGGATGACACTGCCGTCCTGGATGTTGGTCCGCGCACCCACTTCGACGTGACCGTCGTCGCCGCGCAGTACCGCTTGCGGCCATACCGACGCGTGGGCGGCCACGCGCACATCGCCGATCACCGTCGCGTCGGGATGAACATAGGCATCGGGATGGATCCGGGGCTCGACATCGCCCAGGGCATAAATGGGCATGCCTGAACGCTCCTTTCTGTCCGGGGACGAGAGAGGGAGAGAGGGGGGAGGAGGAACGAACGCAGGAGAGGAGGTGTGGGTGGGGGAGTGGGAGGGTGAGGGGCGGCGCCGGGTGGCGGCGCGTCAGCCGTAGATCCGGTACACGATCTCCGCGACACACGCCGGTTTGGGCTCGCCCTCGACTTCGACGGTGGCGCTCACCAGCATCTCCATGGCCCCGCCGCGGACCTCGGTCACCGTGCCGACCTCGGCGTGCAGCCGCACCAGCGCGCCGACCGGCACCGGGCTCGGCAGCCGGACCCGGTTCACGCCGTAGATCACATTCATCCGGATCTCCTGGAACTCCAGCAGCCGGTCGACGAGCGTGCCCACCAGCCCCAGGGTGTGGAACCCGTCCGCGACGGGTCCGCCCAGCGGGGGGCCGGAGCCTTCCTCGTCGGCGTGGTCGGCGTGTGTGTGCCCGTGGGTGGCGTGGGCGAAGGCCGACGCATGCTCCTGGTGGACCGGCACCCAGGGCGTGCGGCCCAGGTCCGATCCCGCGAGCTCGGCCACCTCGGCGAGACCGCGCACCGTGGTTGTCATCGGGCCTCCTGTGCTTGACCGTGTCGAGATGACTGAGAGTCAGAAGTCGCTGAATGGCTGCGCGTTGGGAGGGATGTGGCGGTGCGGGGTTCAGGCAGACGCCAGGCCAGGGCGGCCGGCACGAGGAGGATGCCGATCAGCGTGGCGAGCACGGCGCGGATGCCCCAGGCGTCGGCGAGCATGCCGAACACCGGCGACAGGAGCCCGCCCGCCGAGAGGGTGACGCCCAGCGTCAGTCCGCTCGCCGTGCCGATGCGGGTGGGCAGGTAGTCCTGCGCCAGCGTGACCTGTGCGGCGAACGGCACGAACAGGACCGTGCCGTAGAGGAAGGCACAGACGAGCACCCCGGCGATCTGCGGCATCAGCACCACGCCGGCGACGGCGAGGGCGGAGATGAGGTAGCCGTAGCGCAGGGCGGCCAGGCGGCCCCAGCGCTCGGCGCTCCACCCGCCCGCCAGCGTGCCGACGACGCCGCCCGCCGTGAACGCGGTGAGGGTCGCCGAGCCGGTGGCCGCCGAGACGCCGAATCGGCTGATCACGTACAGCGCGGCGAGCGACCCCATGACGACGTAGGGAATCGACCAGAACACCGAGATGACGGAGAGCGTGCCGAAGGCCCGCCAGTTGTCCGAGTGGCCGGTCTGTGCCGCCTTTCCGTCAACACCCTTTGTGTGAGGTGGCGTTGCGGTGGTGACCTGCCAGGAGCGCCGGGTCACCAGGCAGACTGCGCCCATCACGACGGCGGGCACGGCGAGCAGCCAGGTGCTGGAGACACCCCCGCCGTTGATCACCACGGACACGAAGAGCGGAGCGAGGGCGACGCCGATATTGCCGCCGACGGCGAAGACGCTCATCGACCGTGCGTCGCCGCCGCCGAGGGTGCGTGCCGCCATCGCGCCCGCCGGGTGGAACGCGGCCAGCCCGATACCGGCGAGCGCGACCGCGATCCACGTCCACACATACGCGTTGCCCAGGCCGGACAGGCCCACCCCGACTCCCGCGGTGACCATGCCGGCCGGCACCAGCCAGCCCATCGGCCGACGGTCGGCCAGCAGCCCGACCAGTGGCTGTATCAGGCTGGACAGCCCGGTGGCGGCCAGCGTGATCCCGGTGATCAGGGTGTAGCTGTAACCACGTCCGGCCTGGAGGAACGGCAGCAACGCGGGGATCGCGCCCTGGTACATGTCGTTGACCCCATGGGCCACGGTGAGCAGCCCCAGGTCTCTCTTGTTCTTCATACGTCCCCCGTTGGGTGGTGGATGGTCTCCGGGGCTCCGTTCCCGGATCGACGCCGCGTCAGGACCGCCCCTCCCGGGGCCCCGCACGGCGTACGGTTCGCCTCTGGTCACGACCAGGCGACGGCGGCTCTCCCCGTCACGACGAGGTGTACGGCTCGCCTCTGGCCAGGACGAGGCGTACGGCGCGCAGGGCCGACAGGTCGGCGCGCGGATCCCCGTCCACGATCACGAGGTCGGCGTCGAGTCCCGGTGCGATGCGCCCGGTGATGCCGGACAGGCCCAGGGCCCGCGCGGAGCCGACGGTGGCCAGCTCGATGACGCGCTCGGCCGGGAAGCCGAGCCAGGCATAGAGCTCCAGCATGCTGAGGTAGTCGTGGAACGCGGCCTGCGGGATGCCCGCGTCGGTGCCGGTGATCAGGGGCACACCGAGGCTGTCGAGCCAGCTGAGCCGGTCGTAGAAGGCGCGGGTGGCGGCCTCCCCGTCCCGCTCCAGTTTGGTCCGCCAGTCGTAGCCGCACAGGGAACCGCAGACCGCGATCCCCTGTGCGGCCATGGTTTCGGCGACCTCGGTGCGGCGGTCGACGCCGTCCGGGCCGTCCAGCCACAGGCAGTGTTCGACGGTGTGCACACCGGCGGCCACGGCCGAGGCGATGGCGGCCGCACCGTGTGCATGGGCGGCGACCGGGAGCCCGTAGCGGCGCGCCTCCTCGACGGCCACGGAGAGCTGTTCGGTGGAGAACTGGGATTCCCACATCGCCGCGCCGCCTTCGGTGATGTGTCCGCCGCTGGCCATCACCTTGATCACATCGGCTCCGGCCTCGGCGTTGCGCCGTACCATCGCCCGCAGTTGGGCCTCGTCCGCGACCTCGCCACCGAGGAACCAGCAATGGCCGCCCGGCGGGGTCAGCGGGGAACCCGCGGCGAGAATCCGCGGGCCGCGTACCCGGCCCGCGGTGATGGCCTCACGCAGCCGCACCGCGGCGGCCCCACGGTCCCCGAGGTCCCGGACCGTGGTCACACCGCAGTCCAGCAGTTGCCCGGCCCGCTCGGCCATGGCGTCCAGGAGCGTCGGCCCGTCGCTCTCCAGCAGCGCCGTGAACGGTTCGGGGCCGGCGTCGAAGCTCAGGTGCACATGACCGTCGATCATGCCCGGCAGGAGCGTCGCGCCGGGGAAGTCCCGCCGTGCCACGTCCGGCGGGGCCTGTGCCTCGACCGCTGGGCGCGGACCGGCCGCGGCGATCTTCCCGTCCCTGACCAGTACGGCCGCGTCCGTGGTGCGTTCCCCCACCGGGCCGTGCAGCAACTCGCCCACCGTGATCAGCATGCGAACTCCTCGGACACGGCGCCCGGTACGACGCTCCCGCGAGGACCGCCAGGCACGTGCGGGGCAGCCGGTAAGTGCGCAAGAGTGGGCAAGTGCGGGGCAGCCGGTAGGCGCGGCCCGGCGGGTAAGGGCGGAACGGCCCCCGCCCCGTCTGCCGCGCAGCGCACCAGGCGCTCGAGAAGCTGATCGAGCACGGGCCCGGACGTGGCGAAGTTGAGGCGTACGAAGCCGTCGCCGCCCGGACCGAAACCGGGCCCGGGGCTGAGGTCGATGTCACCGCGCGCGCGGAAGCGGGCCGCCGGGTCCTCGCCCAACCCCAGCGCACGGCAGTCGAGCCAGGCGAGGTAGGAGCCCTCGGGCGGATGGTGGCCGATCTGGGGCAGCCGGTCGGCCAGTGTGGCGGCGAGCCGGTCGCGGACGACGGCCAGATGCTTCCGTACGGCCGTCAGCCAGGCGTCTCCCTCCGTCCAGGCCAGCAACGAGGCATGGACGCCCAGGGCGTTGAGGGCGCCGTACAACTCGACGGGCTGTTCGTCCACCGCCGCGCGCAGCCGGGCCGGGCCCAGGTGGCCCACCGCACAGCGGGCCCCGGCGAGGTTGAAGGCCTTGGTCGCCGAGGTGAGCGTGACCGTGCGGCGCTCGATCTCGGGCCCCAGGGAGGCGAACGGAATGTGGCGGTGCGGGGCGTGGGTCAGATCGGCGTGGATCTCATCGGAGATGACGAGCAGATCGTGGCGCTCGGCGAGTTCGGCCAGCTCCGTCAGCTCGGACCGGCGGAAGACCCGGCCCGTGGGGTTGTGCGGGTTGACCAGCACCAGAGCACGGCAACCGCTCTCCACCACGGCCCGCACGAGCAGGTCCGGGTCCCAGCCCCAGCCCCAGCCTTGGGGGCTCTCACGCAGGGGAATCGGGATGAGCCGCCGCCCCATCCGGGCGAGGCCGTCGCGGAACGGCCCGTAGACGGGAGTGTGCACGGCCACCGCGTCACCGGGCTCGGTGCCCAGGTGGAGCGCGAGGTGGACGCCCTGCGTGACGGTCGCGAACTCCCTGACCGCTTCGGGCCGCGGACGCCAGCCGTAACGCTTCGCCATACGCTCGGCGAAGGCCTCCCGCAGGGGACTGCCGTCCGGCCAGTACGGATAGCCGAGCATCCCCTCGGCGAGAAAACGCCGCAGCCCTTCCCGTATCGGCTCCGCCACCGGGAAGTCCATCTCGGCCAGTCCGGCGGGCAGGACACCCGCGGCCACCTGCCGCCACTTCTTCAGCCCGGAACCGGAGCGGAGCACTCCCGGGTCCACCTCGTCGAAATCGGCCCACCGGGATAATCCGGCCTCCGGCGCATCGGACACGCCGGCCTTGCTCGCTTTCATGGCTCCCTCCCCCGTCCGTGCCTGTGCGCACGGCCTTGCCCTCCGGCGCGTGACGCGCCGAATATGCGATGGCCCCTTCAGACCCTTGGTTGAATTCTGTATAGATGAATTGAGCTTCAGGAATTTCGGTGTACGCCGGTCGTCTTCGCGTACCTCGGTCGCCGCAAACGCTAATCGAATGCCGAGGGTCAACACTGAGAATCTTGCAGGAATCTGTCAAGGGCAAACAGAACTTTGACTGCTGACACCGCCGGTCGCGGTCGCGGGCGTCTGGACCGGCCCGGACAGTGTGTCGCCGTGCCCGCCGCGGCGCACTGCGACCGGGTGCCGGCCATTTTGGGCGGGTGAAATCACGATGAACCGCGGTGAATCGAAGAACGTACCCTGAGGAATTGAGAGATGGCGATATGAAGTAGGTCGAAGACGGTAAATTCCGGGGAACTCCGGAAAGTGGGATGTGTCTGAAGCACGACAGAGGACACGACTGCGCTCGCCTCGAACCGGCCGAAACGGGCCCGCCGTCGTGCCACGGATGGCCGGATCCTTACCCGCCCCGGCGGCGGTGGCAGGAGGAACCGCCGGCCAGTCGAGACTCCCAGGTTCTCCCCGGCGCTGAGCGGCCGGCTCCATGGGTGCGGGCGTGGGCGTGGGTATGCCTGCCGGGCGGCGTGCGGTGGGGGTGTGTGGTTCTGTTCACGAGAACCGACAGCGGTTGTTCGTCACTTTGGGAGGCGCCCCGCGGTCGGCGTGTTCGATGTTCACGAGAACCGACTGCACCTGGGGTCGGGCGTGAGTTCCGCCGCCCGCAGAGCTCACGCCCGACCCGGGGTTAGTTGCTGGCGCGCTCGGCGAGGGTGTGGGCGACGAGAGCGTTGGCGTGCCCGTGACCGAGGCCGTGCTCGGCCTTGAGCCATGCGACGAGTTCCATGTGCTGGGTCAGGGGTGAAATGCGGATCAACTCCTTCCACTCCTCGATCGGGCGGCCGTACTTCTTCTCGATCGACGGGAAGTAGCTGGCGGGGCCTTTCACCGGTGCGGCCATGACGAACGATCCTGTCTGTCTGAGCGCTGTGGGCTCGAGTTGTTGCCGTGCGAGCAGGAGTTGGAGCCGCTACGGCCGTGACGTCGGCGCGGGGCCGGCCAGTCGGGCGGTGGCTGCGGTGAGCGCGAGCAGGCCGAGACCGGCTGCGGCGGTGAAGGCCGCCACGGTGGTGGCCGAGGCGGCGAACCCGGCGATGACCACCAGCGGTAGCAGGCGGTAGGCCAGGGCCCAGCGGCGCCGGCCGTGGACCGCGAAGTGTCGGGCAAGCACGAGGAACGCGGCGCACAGCGCAAGGTAGCCCACCGTGCCGCTGAGCATGTGGACCGTTCCGTGCCCGCTCAGCGTGGCCGGACCGTCCGGTGTACCGGCCGGGAAGCCCGCGCCGGGGTCCGCCCTGAAGACTCCCGCGAGCACGAAGGACGCACCGAAGACGCCGACCAAGCGCGGCACCCAGGTGCCGCCGGCGGTGCGGCCAATCGCCCGCCGCAACCCCACCGCGCCAGCGGTGACCAGCGCACCGGTGACCAGGAAGCCGGCGACCTGGACCCAGCCCAGCGAGCCGAGGCTGAGCTGGCTGATGGCATTTCGGCTGAAGTCGAAGCCGGTGCGCGTCAGGCCCTCGAGCACCCCCACCGAGAGGAACAGCGGTCCTGCCACCGCCCCGCAGCCGAGTAGCGCGCGGGTGGCGAACGGAGCCGAGGCCCCACGACTGGTAGCCGGTATATGGATTGCCTGAGTCATACGAGATCCCCCTGAGCCGAGACGCGACTGGAACTGGACTGTCCAGTACTGGCGAACTGGACGGTACAGTACTGGTTGCGGAACTGGACTGTCCAGTACTCTCGCTCGGAGGAGGAGACATGGAAGCGAACGAACCCAGCGGACGCTCTGCCCACAAGCGCCAGGCGATCATGGAAGCAGCGACAGCGGTGTTCATGGAGAAGGGCTACGCCGGCACGAGCATGGACGACATCGCCAAGCTGGCCGCCGTGTCCAAGCAGACGGTGTACAAGCACTTCTCTGACAAGGAGAAGCTGTTCGCCGAGATCGTCCTGGCCACCACCGACCGGATCGAGGCCGTGATCGATCTGGTGGCCGGCATCCCCATCGACGCGGACGCACTGGAGGAGAACCTGCTTCGGCTGGCCCGCCAGTTCCTGACCACGCTCACCCGGCCCCAGGTGCTCCAGCTGCGGCGCCTCATCATCGCCAACGCCGACGCTTTCCCCGACCTGGGCGCCACCTGGTACGAGCAGGGATTCGAGCGGGTGCTGGCCACCCTGGCCGACACCTTCCACCGCCTGGCCGACCGGGGCCTGCTGCGGATCGACGACCCCCTTCTGGCCGCCAACCACTTCTCCGGCTTGCTGCTGTGGATCCCGGTGAACAAGGCCATGTTCCACGGCAGCCCACAGCACACCCAGCCCGAACTCGACCACTATGCCGACGCGGGCGTCCGCACCTTCCTCGCCGCATACCGTTGACCCCCGCCGCCGCACCGGACTCCCCCGGCGGCACGCACGCCCCCATGGCACCGGCCCGATCGCCGGTGCTGCCCGGCTTCCCTCTCCGTAGCCAGGACTGCGCGGCAATCGCGCGACTGTGCCGCGCGCTCGACGGAATCCCGCTGGCGATCGAGCCGGCCACGGTGTGGCTGCGCGCACCGTCGCTCGGCCAGATCGAGGAGCACCTGTCCGAACGCCATCGCCTGCTCACCGTCAGCCCCCGGAACGCACCCACCCGGCGACGCACGCTGCAAGCGCTGATCGACTGGAGCTACGACCTGCGCGCACGCCGGCGGCACCCGGCCGGCCAGGGCCCGCGGCGAGCCCCGACCGGCAGGAGCGGCGTCCCACCTCCAGGCTCCCGAAGGACTACTCCCTGGCCGGGTCGGCGCCCGGCCGCTTGACGATCCGATCGTTGACCTCGATCGACTTCCAGAGCCGGCGGCTGATCCGGACCTTCACGGATTCGCCGTCGGCCAGGCGGACTTCGACGGAGTGGTACATGTTCGAGCCGTCGAGCATGCCCCGGGACTTATGGGTGACGACGCCTTCCCAGTGGTCGTCTCGTCCGATTTTGTGAGATGTGAACATGCCGTGAGCCTACGAGGGGCGGCAGCCGATCCTGTAGGTCCTTGAGTCATCTCCTGGGGATGACATATGTCCTGCCGGGCCGCCGCAGCCGTTCCCTTGCCGCGGCCGCCTCGCCTGGCGAGAACGCATGAGCCGCGGGCCGGCGATCAGCCGTCGGCGGCAAGGCGGTTCAGCCACTCCGTCAGCAGATGTTGCTCAGCACTGCTGAGATCCGTCTGTTCGGGCAGTGCGGCGCGCAGGGCGCGGGCGGCGCCGGCCGGGAGCGCATCATGATCATCATGACCGGAGCCACCGGACAGCTGGGGCGTCAGATCGTCGAGAGGCTGCTTACGCGCGTGCCGGCGGACCGAGTCGGCGTCAGCGTCAGCGTCCGCGACCCGCAGAAGGCGCAGCTGTTCGCCGACCAAGGGGTACGGGTACGGCAGGGCAGCTTCACCGACGCCACCGGCCTCGCGCACGCCTTCGAGGGCGCCTCTCAGGTGCTCATCATCTCCGTCGACAAAATGGGCGAAGAATGCGTCAGACAGCACCGCACCGCGATCGAAGCGGCCGTCGCAGCGGGCGCCCGTCGCCTCCTCTACACCAGTCAGATGGGGGCAAGCGCCACGTCGCACTTCCAGGCCTGCCGCGACCATGCCGCCACAGAGGAGGCACTGCGCGCCTGCGGTGTGCCCTTCACCTCGCTGCGCAACGGCTTCTACACCACCAGCGCGCTGCACTTCCTCGGCAGCGCGGCGGAGTCCGGCCGGTTCGCGCTCCCCGAAGACGGGCCGGTCGCCTGGACCGCGCACGCCGACCTCGCCGACGCAACCGCCGCCCTCCTGGCCGACGAAGGCCGCTTCGATGGCCCTACGCCGCCGCTCACGGGGGGACAGCCGCTCTCCTTCGACGACATCGCCGCCCTCGCCACCGAACTCACGGGCCGCACCATTACGCGGAGCACCGTCCCCGACGACCAGTTCCGGGAGCAGATGGTGAGCCAAGGCGTCCCCACCGAGACGGCGGACCAGTTGCTCGGCATCTTCGCCGCCGGCCGGGCCGGCGAGTTCGCCACCGTCGACCCGACACTGGCCTCCCTGCTCGGCCGCGAACCCATCACCCTGAGCACGGTGTTGCGCGGGCAGCTGTCCGCAGGCTGATCCACAGCGGGCAGCGCCGGATGTCGTTACCCCCAGTCCTCGCCATGCCGACCGCCGGACAGTGCTCTGCCCGCGAGCGGAGGTGAGCTGTGGGGCGGTCGGCTCCGCCCGGGCCCGTATCCCATTCCGCGGCGCCGCGCCCGCTCAGTCCTCCGCCCGGCGTTTTCTCCGGCGTGCGTCGAGGCCGACCAGTGCCGCGGCGGTGCCTGTCACGAGGACGCCCAACGTCAGTGCGACCGGGTGCTTGGGGTCCGGGGGCACGGTGTTTGCCGTCCGGCGTGCTCGTGGGGTCGTTCCGTGGCGTGTCGACCGTCGGCGCTCCCGGCGAGGGGGACGGGGAGCGGGGTGGCACGGATCCGGTCGTGCTGGGTGACGGGTTCGGTGTGGTGGTCGTATGCGACGTCGAACGGGCGGCCCCCGCTCCCGGCCGCGTGCCCGCGACCGATCCGCCGGAGGTCCCGGAACCGCTCCCGACGGCCCCCGCCCCGGGCCCCGTCCCCGGCCCGGTCCCCGTCCCTCTCCCCGGCCCGGGCCCCGGCCCCGTCTCTCTCCCCGGCCCGGGCCCCGGCCCCGTCACCGTCCCTGTCGGCTTCACCGCCTTCGTGACGACGAGCGAGTGCAGGACCGTGTTCTGTCCGGGGTCCACCGTGCAGGCCGCGTTCATCGTGCCCACCGGCGTGAGGTTGCCGTGCGCGTCCCTCGGGGTGAGGTGCAGGCCGAGGTCGCCGACGGTGACCTTCGCGTTGCCCGGCCGGGTGAAGGTGACGGCGGGTGCGGTGCCCTTGGCGGACATGTCGAACGCGCCAGAGGCAGGGATGGAGGTCCGGGGGATCGTCATGGGCACGGACAGGCGCCTGTCGTCATGCGGCGCGGACACGTCGGCGGTCCCGTCCACGGAGCCCTCCAGGGTTCTCGCGCCGACGAGCGGAGCCAGCCCGGTGAAGCTCGCGTCCACCGTCGCCACGCCGTTCACGGCGGCTCTCGGGCTGGAGTCGCCGGCTTCGAGCGAACCCGGGAGGTCCGTGCTGACCCTCATCGTCACCGGCACGGTGCCGATGCCTCTGAACGCGCAGGTGTAGCTCAGCTCGATCGACACCGGTTTCGCGGAGGCGGGCACGGTGCCCCAGGCCGCCACGATGCCCAGTGCGGCCGTCATCGCTCCGGCGGCTCCCAGGGCCGCCGCTCCGGTGCCGTACGTCCGCGTGCCGTACGTCCGTGTGCCGCCGCGGGCGGTGCCGCATCCGGCGCTCATCGGCTCCCGCCTTCCGTCGGCTGTTCGTGTTGCCGGTGGGCCTCGGCGAGACGGTCCCGCAGCCGTGCGTGGCGGAACTGGTAGACCGCGCCGGCCTGGCGCAGGACGCCTCGGGCGCGGGCGTCGTCCAGGAAGGCGTTCACCCTCCAGGGGAGGTGTCCTGACAGGGGCAGCCAGAGGCGGACCAGGACCACCCAACGGCCCCACGCGGTCAGCGTGCCGCCCCCGATCGCGGCCGCGAGGCCGGCCCCGATCCCGGAAGGGAGGCCGAGGGCGAAGCCGTTGAAATGCGTGACAGCGGTTCCGTATCCGAGCCCGAGGACCAGCCCCACCACGCCCATTTGGACGAGCACGATGGTGCGGTTGCTGCGCAAGAGGTCCGTCGGACTGACTGATTCCTCCGGCTTGGCGTCCGTCTCGAGCCAGGTCACCAGCGCGACGATGACCCCGGCCGCCAGTCCGATCAGGGGCCCGGCCACGAGCCAGTTCCCGAAGAGCAGGGCGGCCACGGGCCAGGAATAGGACAGCAGCATCGCGTAGACCGCGAATCCGCCACCCAGGACGATCCCGAAGATCAGTCCGCCGGCCAGCCCGACGCCGACTCTGGGGAGGAGGCTCTCCCGCACCCTCCTCGACCTCACCTTCCTCGACTCGCCGCGGACCCGGATCTGCATGCGGGACGGCTTGAACGCCCCGCCGACCTTGAGTTTCGACGCGAATCCGTGCACGAGCCCGAAGGCCAGCCCGATCGCCAGCATGTTCAGGAACATGGTCAGGACCGCCGCCTGGGGATTGCTCGTGAGGACAAGGGCGAGTGCCACCGCAGGCCCCGACACGAGCCCGCACAGGACCCCGGAGACGACCATGCGCGCGGGCAGGCTCATGGTCGTGCCCAGCTGCCACCACTCGATGTCCTGCGCACCGATGACGCGGGTGTCGGGCTTCTGTGCGTCCGTCTTCTGTTTCCTCAGGTGCGTGGCGAGATAGCCGAGCCAGTGTCCTGCGCGTTCGGCGCTCCACCGTCGGCGCTTCGGGACGGACAGGTTGAGGATGGGGTCGTACGTCCTGGGGACGAAGGCGTCCAGGAGGCGCTTCTCCAGCGCGTCCCGGGAGCTGGACTCCGCCAGTTTCAGCAAGCATTGAGGATCGCCGCCGGAGGCGTGGAAGGCCTCGGCCATGGTGAGCATCAGGGGAGTGGTCAGTACGGAGGCGAGCCGGGCGGCGGCCGGTTCGCCGGAGTGGCTGCTCAACCGGTCCAGGACGGACGCCCATCCGGCCGAGGCGTCGAGGCGGTCGGCGCAGTCGTCGAAGGTGAGGTCCGTCAGTTCGATCCCCGGAAAGAGCCCTTCGCCCGGCTTGATGCCGCTGAGCGCGTCGTGGCGGCTCGTCAGCAGCAGCGGCAGGTTGAAGGCCCTGAGTTGCCGCAGCGCGGGTGGGTAAAGGTCCTCCGCCATCTCGTCGAACCCGTCCAGGATCGCCAGCACGTGGCCCATGACGATCAGTTGAGTGGCCCATGTCCGCTCATGGGGAACCCGCCTGGCCAGGAAGGGGTGATCCCGCTCCAGGCGGTCGATCAGCCAGTCCCGCAGGGACGTGGCGGTGGGGTCCCATGATCCAGGACTGAAGATCACCGGCACTGGTTCCCTGTCGGTCCAGTCGGCGCTCTCCAACCAGGCCTGCGCGAAGCGTCGGACCAAAATGGTCTTCCCCGAACCGGCTCGGCCCAGCACCAGCAGTTGGCTGCGCCTTTCCTTCGTGTAGACAGCCGCGAGGTTCCTCAGCGGACCTGCCAGGTCCAGCGGGGAACCATCCGCCAGTGCCGCCGAGGTCTCCCGGGCGCCGTCCCTCCGGCCGGTCAACTCCTCGGGTGCCGCCCGACAGTGCACGGGCAGCGGATGCCCGCTCCGCAACTGCTGCTGAACCTGGTCCTGCCCCAGGTCGGCGAGGACCCTCTGCCTGAGCGCATGCAGGTTCTCGGCCGGCGTGACCGGGCGACGGCCCGACCCGGAGACGACCGTTACGCCGTCGCCGGTGAAGATGTGCGCATGGTTGTCCCCTGCCACGGCGACGGAGCGCGCGCCGTCCGCTCGCGCACCGGGCCGGTCACTCACCGCCGGGGGGCGCCCCCCGCGCCGTCGCCGGTGGAGATGGTCCCCGAATTGTCCCCACCCACGGCAACGGAGCGCTCGCCCTCGGCGTGGACGACGGGGGGAGGCGGAGGTGCGGGGAGCAGGGCCGAGAGTTCCGCGGCGAGGCCCGGTGCCTCCGTGAGTGCCGTGCGCAGCGCGAGCCTCAGCTCCGCGCGGTGCAGGGCGAGCAGCTCCGGGTCCGCGCCCGCCTCCGCAAGGCGTACGACCGCGGTGCGCACGGGGGCGGAGTCGGGGGCCGTGTCGGCGTCATGGTGCAGGAGCCTGTGGATGAGGCGCTGCCCCAGCCCTACGGTCGCGTTGGCGGCCGCATCCTGGGTTCTGGTCAGCACGCTCACGCCGTAGGCGGCGGCCGCGGCTTCGGCGGCCGGCACGATCTGGTCGAGCAGTGCAGTGGTGTCCAGCACAGGTAATCCTCTTGCCGCGCAAGCGAGTTCGGGCCTCGATGCTAGCCATGCGGGCACCCTTTGCGAGCGGTTCGGCCGCGGACGTCCGAAAACATGCCAGACTCGCTCTCTTTTTGAGCATCCAGATCGAATTCACCCGTCATGTGATCGCTTTCAGAGCCCGGTCGGCCGTCGTGTTCCCGTTGGAGACAACACCGCGGACCGGCCCGCCGATTCGAGTGTTACCCGTGCGTAGGGTCGGCAGTGGCGTGAGTGAGAATAGGGACACCGGCGAGGGGCTGACGGGTCTTCAGCCTGGTCCCTCTCTCCCTGAACGCAACGAGGAGTATCTGTGAACCGCACCTACACCGCCCGCATACGACGTGTCGCGCTCACCGCGGCGGCCGGTGTAGCGCTCGCGGTGACCGTCACCGCCTGCGGCAAGGACGGCGGTAGCGGGTCGGCCTCGGCCGGCGACGCCGCGGCGTCCGCCAAGGCCACCGCGGAATCGTCGAGCGGAGCGTCCCAGGAGGGCTCGGGCAGCGGCAAGAAGGCCGGTTCTTCTTCGAACGGGGACACGTCGGCGAAGGACGGTTCGTCCTCGTCGGACTCCAAGCCGGGCCCGTCCGGTGACAAGAAGGGTTACGGGCAGTCCTGTGGGGCCAACGATCTGAAGTTCTCGGCGCGCTCCGAGACTCAGGCGGGCGGCTACATTCTGCTGTCCGCCCGCGCCAAGCCCGGCATCACCTGCACGATCCCCAGCGGGCTGCCCTCGGTCTCCTTCGGCTCCAAGGGCATCGAGGCGCACCCCGCCGAGCAGGCGGTCGGCCCGGCGATCACGCTCAGCGGCTCCAAGACCGCCTACGCAGGGGTCAACCCCAAGACCACCAACAACAATGACGGCGTCGAGTTCACCTTCCTCATCGCGGCCATCGGCGCCTCCGACCCGAACCCGGCGAGCGTCTCCACCGGCTCCGTCACCGTCGACAGGCCCATCGTCACCAACTGGCACACCACCCCCGCCGACGCCGTCCCCGGCGACGGCACGGACAACTGACGCCTCGACAGCACGGCCCCGATCCCGACGCCGGAGTCGGGGCCGCAGTGGGTTCGCGGGAACGGGAACAACCACGGGGGAACTGGCAGGCGTAAAGCCAGTCAGGTGCCCTCACGTCAAATTCAGCCCGCCATCCAGCACGATGACCTCGCCGGTGAGGTAGGTGCTGTCGATCACCGAGGCCACCAGGTCGGCCACGTCGGCGGGCTGTGCCGGACGGCGCATGGGCGCGCGGCCCCGCCACAGCTCGTGCGCGTGCGCCCAGTCCTTCGTCATCGGCGTGTCCACCAGTCCCGGAGCCACCGCGTTGACCCGCACTTCGGGCCCGAGCGCGGCCGCGAGCAGCCGGGTCACGTGATTGAGCGCGGCCTTGCTCGCCGCGTACGGCACCGACGAGCCCTTGGGGCGCACCCCCGCGTGGCTGGTGACGTTCACTATGCTGCCGCCCGCAGGGGAGGTACGCAGCGCCGGAAGTGCCGCCGTGCACAGCACCCATGGCGCGATCAAATTGACTTCCAGCAGTTGCCGCCAGTCTGCCGGCGTCGCTGCGGCCAGGTCGTCGTGCGGGATCGGCCAGCTGATGCCCGCGTTGTTCACCAGCACGTCCAGCCGCCCATACCGGCCGAGCGCCGCCTCGACCAGCCCGCGGGCCTCCTCCTCCACCGCCAGGTCGGCCCGTACGTACGCACCGCCGAGCTCCGCCGCCAGCGCCTGACCGGCCTCCGCACTCCGCCGCGAGTGCACGACGACCCGCATCCCGTCCCTCGCCAGCCGCCGCGCGACGGCCTCCCCGATCCCCGACGTGGACCCGCTGACCAGGGCGACGGGCCGATCCGCCTGTTCCATCCTCATGCCGCCTGATCCTGCCACGGTGTACGGGGGGCGAAAGACTCCCCTTGAGAACGGCTGGCTCCCGGGAATCTCCATGATCACGGCCGGTGAGGTGGGGGAGCGGCCATTGTCGCAGGCACCCTCGGTGATCGCTGTTAGGTGTGAGTGCGCAGTGGTCCCTACGGACGAACTCTTCGGGATGGATGGCCGCACTAGGTGTGCAGCTGACGGGCGCCGATCACACCCACTCGTTGATGGCTGCGATGAGGATGGTCGCTACGAGGCGACCGTTCTCGTCGCGGCCATCAACGAGCGGCTGTGACCGGCGTCGTTGTGAAGAGTGGGCAGGTGGCTTGTGGAGTTCGAGGTGTTCAGGGGGTGATGGTGTGTTCGGTGAAGTGGCCGCAGGAACGGAAACCCAGGCGGCGGTAGACAGGCTCACCGTCGACGGACGCCTGCAAGACCGCGATGCGATGGTCTCGGTCGTGGGCCGTGTGGAGTGCGGCGAGCGTGATGGCACCGCCGTAGCCACGTCGGCGGTGGGCGGCCAAGGTGCAGATGTTGTAGATCCCGGCAACCCCCGCGTGATGAAACACTTCGGCCGAACAGGCCGGACGGCCGTCTACGTAGCCGACCAGGTAACGGGCCGGGCAGTGCGCGGCCAGTGCCTGCGGGGCGGCCCGGGTGAAGAAGCGGCGGACGGTGTCAGCAGGCGGGTTCCAGTTCGCAGCGAGAACCGCGGCATAGTCGGCGAGCTGTTCGGGCGTAGCCACCGTCTGGATGTCCAGTCCTCGGGCGGCAGGCAGCGGCAGGGTGTCGTCCAGCTCGGCCCACATGGCCGTCTCGCGTTCAGTTGCCGGCAGACCTGCCGCCGTCAGGCGGGCGGCCAGGTCCGGTGGTGTCGAGGCAGGCCCCACCCACCAGGAGAAACGACGGCCGGTGCGAGCCGACGTCCGAGCGGTCTCGGCGATACGCGCCGCAGCGCCGGCAGCGGTGAAGCGGGACGCGGCAACGATGTTGAAAGTGTCGTCGTCCAGGCCGCTGTCGGCGACCAGGAGGTCACCAGTCTCTGTGACAGTCGCACCAGTCATGCTTCGATGCAGGTGACAGGCGTGTTCCGCCAGGTTCCGTTCCATCCTGTCCGTCAAGTCGGCGTCATCGAAAAAATGGGCACTCATAGCGAATGATCCCAGCAGGACTGGGTGAAGGTTGCATGTGATTTTGGGCCGTTCGCCGACGGCGTCACGCGCCTTCCCGCCGCTGCCGGAACGGCCGTGTTGTCCGCCGTGGCGTTCGTCCATCTCGGAGAAGACACGCACCATGTCGCGCACGGCGGCGACTGATCACGCCGCCGCGGCCGGGCCGGGCCAGCGGGTCAGGGGGCGGCGTCATCCTGACAGAACTCTGGCCCCCCGCAGACCACCAAGCTCGGGCTCAGGCATCGATGCGCCGGCCGCCGGCCGATAGCTCACCCTCTTGCTGCGTGTGCAGAACTGGAGGGTACGCGTCGGTCGTGCCGCGCGCAGGACGGGATCTCACTGTGCACGGGTGCGTCCAACAGCGATTGGCGGGGGTGGGGTCAGTTCGATCAGGAAGTCCTGGTCGGTGGCGCCGGAGCAGCGGCCCTGGACAACTTCTGCTCCGTCCTGGGTGTCTTGGTGGCGCAGGCTCAGACATCGGCTGGTGATGACCGGGCGGATGCGGAAGTGGGCGGTGGCAGGCGGGCCGAAGCGCTCGATGTGGAATTGCTGGGCCCGGTTGGCGTCGGCACAGTCGTCGCGGGGTTCAAGCAGGTCGAGCCCCGGCCCCTTCGACAGGACGGTGAGGCAGCCGATGCCGTACTTCGGGTGGTGCCACTGGATCTGTACGATCTCCTTGCCCAGCGGTTCGAGGAACACCTGAGGCAGGGCGGCATTCGTACAGGAGCGTTGGGCAGCGATGGCGGTTTGGTATCGGCCGCTGCGGTCCCTGCCTTCTGTGAGGCACAGCTTGGGTGTGCGAGCAGGGTGGATCTGTGCCCAGCTGCCCACGGCCAGCATGCGCAGGCCGGTCACCGGCATCTCGGGCAGGGCGGCCGGTGTCGACGCGTCGTGCATCACGCTGCTGACGCCGAGTGTGCCCGCGACCCCGATGACTGCGGCACCGAGCAGGGGGGCCACCCGGCGCCACCGCGGGACGCTCGCCGGGGCAGGCGCGCCGGTGATGGGAATGTCGGGATCGTCGTCGCGCGCCGCGCCGTTTGATACGGGTTCGCTGCCTGCGATGCGGCGGCGTGCCTCGCGCCATTGACGTACTTCTTCGGCACCCAGGCCGCACGCGCGGGTATAGGCGTCGACAAACCCTTCTCGGGGCAGGGTGACGCGGCCGAGAGTGCTTGCGATCGTGCTGGCCGGGAGTGTGTCGGCGTTCGCGGTCGCCTTGTCCTCAAGCTGCCGGTAGGTCAGGCCGGACCAGATCCGCAGCGAGCGCAGGGCCGCAGTGAACTCGGTAGGAGTCCGGGCCTGTGCGGGCTGTGGTGCATCCTCCGGTAGCTCGGCGAAGCCGCCCCCCTTCTCGGTCATTGCTTCAGCATGACCCCACAGTTGGTGACCTGGCACTCCTTAAATCAGCCGTGTTCGGGGGTGTTCGGAACACCGGTCAGCACTGTTCCGAACAGACGCGAACGCTGATTCTCCTTGTCAGCCCGGTGGCCGTGCGGACATTCTCGGCATCACCCGGATTCGGCTGAAGTCTCATGCCAAAGAGGGGCGAGGAAGGGCAAACCCGACCTCGGCACATCATTCGACACACCTCTTGAAGGAGCATCATGCGTACTCGTACATGGTTCGCAGGCCTCGCGGTGGGAGTCGCTCTGCTGGCCGGCGGTTCGGTCGCCACCGCACAGGCGGCTCCCGCGCCTTCTCCGACCAGCACGACAGCGGCTGTGCCTGGGTACTGGCACTATGACGGCAGCTACTCGAAGTCGACGTGCCTTTCGCTGGCGGCGTCCTACGCCGGCCCCGCCTACTGCACTCAGCGGGGCAGCCTGTGGGCCCTTTACATCTGGGTCGAGTAACTCGTCCGTTCCTCGACAGCAGGCCACGAACAGAGTCCGCCCCCTTCCGGACCTCGTCGAAACGTGGAGCCGGACAGACCTGGAGAGTCCTGCGCGATCCCCCGGCTGGAGCCGATGGGCCTGATCACGTCTGACGGGGAAGTCCGGTGGGTCCGCAGTCTCTCGGAGCGGATCCACCGGACTCCGTTGTCCCCTGGCAGGCAGGGAAGTCGGGGCTATTAGCCGCAGGGCTTGAACCGTTCGAGCGCAGCATGCCGCCCCGGTCGAGTGCTGCTCCATCCGCAGAAGTAGTTCGGTCAAGGACCAACCGCGTGCATCGCGGCATCTCCAAGCACTCCGTATGAGCCGAGCAGTGGAATGAGGGGACGACGATGAGACGTACGAGATGGACATGTGCTGTGGCCGCCACGCTGGCGGCAACCGCTGTGCTGGGTACCGGCGGTACTGCCCACGCGAACTCCTCCTGGACGGCCCAGGCACGGCAGGCCGGGCTCACCGCTTCAGAGGCCACGGCCCTGCAGAAGACGGTGGACAGCTACCTGCCCGCCATGCGCGACAGCTACCAGAGCGGTCCGAACACCATCGCCTTCCCGGGCGGGCAGATCACGGTGGCGGTGCCCGGTGAGCGGCATGCCCGGGACCTGCGCACCACGCCGGGACCTCTGGCGGCCATGAACTGCAACTACGGGAACTTCTGCGCGACCATGGACGGGAATGCCACGCAGTGGGACTTCTACTACTGCCAGTACTACGACGTGGCTTCAGGGAGTCCCACGCTCGCTGGACCGGGCGCATGGATCAACAACCAGACGCAGAGCCGGCGAGTGCGCATGTACGGTTCCGGCGGCTCGACCAATCCGATCTACACCACGCCCAACGCGTTCTACCAGGACCCGAGCGCCAACTGGGATCCGGTCTACGGTCTGCGGACGTGTGTCGCAGCAGCCTGAATCCGTGACGCCGTCGGGGATCTTGGTAGTCGTGCTCTTCTGGAAGATCATCGCTTTCCCGGATCCCCGACGGCATCAAGCTTAGGCACGCTGGTCGCCGTCTCGTGCATCTCGGAGGGCCCGGACAGCTGGTTGGCCGAGAAAACCGGGCGCCCAGCGACCGGCATCCCCTCTTCCCCACCCCGGCGTCGCCGAGTCGCTCCTGACCGGCTCATCAACACCAGTCACCAGGTCATCGTGTACGGCCCGAGCTATCGCCCCAACAAGCGTCCGAGGTACCCCACCGACAAGGCCAAGTAGGGAAAACCGGTGGACGGCGTCGGGATACTGCCGTCATGGCCGTCACTCAGCAGCTTGCTCGCATCTCGGCGGAGTATCTCGCCTCCTGCCGCCAGTCAGCCGACGCATCGCCGGACGGAGATCCTCTCTGGGACCCACCTTCCGCGGATGTCCTGGACCTGGACTGGGCCCCGTTCCTGCTCGAACGGGTCTGTGAGCTGGGAGGTCTCGATGGCGTCCATCGCCATGCTCTCCGACAGGCCCTCGGCGGTGACACCGCCATCGACCTCTCCTTCCTCAACACGCCTCCGCATGCCATGGGACCCTTCGGGCCAGACCCCACGGCCCTCTCCGCGGCTCAAGTGGCTCCCGTCGCGGAAGCACTCGGGCAGATCGACTTTCCGGCTCTCCTGGCCGCCTTGCCGGCAGACGAGGCAGAGGCCGCCTCCTTGATCGGCAACGGCGCGGACAAGATCGTGGGCGGCCCCAAGAAGTACCTGCTGGAGCACTTCAATGCCATGCGCGAGTTCTACCACGGCGCATCCCAACGGCAGCTTCTCGTCGTGCTCTGGTGGGACTGACGCGTACGGCCTCACCGTTGGCTCCACGTCAGCAGCTGGGGAATGACGTGAACTGCCGCCTGGGGGAATTACCCAGCGTCCACCATCGGCACTACGGGATGCGGGGCGCTGAATGCGATCGTGCGGTATGTGACGGCCGGCCCGTGACGACGATCGCGGCCCGGTCGTACTGCGCGGGACATCGCCTGACGGGCCTGGTCGGCGGGTGGAGCGTACTGGACGCGGTAGTGGCTCACGCCACCTCCGAGCCGGGCGTTCCGGTATCGATGGCGCCGATGTCCTCGCCGCGGGCCAGACGCCCGAAGAGGGCGGTGCCGCTCCTGCCCGGCCTGCAACCGCTGCACCGACACCGCTGGCAGCGCCCGGACCGCGGGTTCCCTCCGGCGAGAACTCCGCGGCCGTGTCGAGTAGCAGACACCCGACGGGAAGACCTGCTACGCGGTCCGCTCCGGAGTCGAGGGCGCCATCAACGAGTTCGCCGACAGGCACGTTATGCGCCGCTCCCGCTCCCGCTGCCGCTGCCGCTGCGCCGCCGAGGACGGCCGAAGGCCCACCCGCAACACGTCCTCACGGCCCTCGCCGGGAACCTCGCGAGGCGGTGCACCGTTTCCGGCTCGCGCAAAGTTGCGCAGGCGGACGAGCTTGAGCTCTTTGCCCAGCTGCGGAGCGATCCGCTTCCCCAGGTCGTCAGGAACAAGATCAGCCCGCACTCCTGGAGCCTTGCCGACCGAGGTCGTTGAGCACAAGGCTCACGGCGCACGGCTGGCAAAGGCGCTCAGTCACCTTGCGGGTGTGAGTTGGGTTTCGTTGTGGAGGCCGTTCGCGTCGATGCCGGTGAAGAGGCTGAGGTGGCCGTCGTTCCAGCGGGCGAGGACGTCGTTGGCGCTGGTGTTGGTGGTGAAGGCGCCTGCGGTGACGACGGTGGCGTCCTTCCACTCGGACTTCGCGGGCCGGAGCTTGGTCTCGGTGGGCAGGCCCTTGGCGGTCAGGCCGGGGTAGAGGGTGGTCTCGCCGTCGCTCCAGCGCACGATCACGTCGTCGGTGGACTTGCCGGTGAAGGAGCCGGTGGTCAGCTGCCCGGCGTGGGGCCAGGTGGTGTTCTTGGCGACGATCTGGGTCTGCTTCTTCAGTGCGTTGGCGGCCAGGTCGGTGAAGAGGGAGACGTGGCCGTCCTTCCAGGTGACCAGGAGGTCGTCGCGGTTGCCGCCCGGGGTGAACCGGCCGCCGGTGATCAGTTGGGCTTCGTCACGCCACACAGCGGTATCGGCCGGGGCGAGCTGCTTCTCGCCGTGGAAGCCCTTGGCGTCGACGCTCGTGTAGAGGGTCATCTCGCCGTCGCTCCACCGCACCGCCAGGCCGTCCGTGCCGCCACCGGTGTTGACGGCGGTGAGAGAAACGGCGTGGGTCCAGATGCTCTTGCGCGGCGCCAGCTGGTACTCGGCGGCGAAGGGGTGGGCGGGGTCGTTGGTGTCGCCGCCCTGGTAGAGGGTGACCTCGCCGTCGTCCCAGCGCACGATCAGGTCCATATGGCGCTTGCCGCCCGCGGAACCACCGGTGTAGTAGCCCGCCGTCATCTGCACGGCGTGCTTCCACGGCGCACGGTCGAAGGCGTGCAGCCAGGGGGTTTGGGTTGTGGGCTGGTAGGGCGGCCTCTGACTTACCGTGCGGTGGGCGGCGGCGTCGTTGAACAGATCCTGGGCGTCCTTGCCGTACAGCGGTGCGTAGGTCACCCAGTCGTCGTTGGCGTCGTTGCCGCCGCCGTTGTATCCGCCTGTGTTGCCTATGACCTTGCCGGTGCCGTTGGCGGGGTCGTAGTCCTCGATCCAGGGCCCGCCGGACACGCCGCCGTAGAAGCCGGTGCAGAGCATGCTGATCTGCCGGAAACCTGGCAGCTGAGTGGTGGTGACGGGGCAACGGATCGCACGGTGCTGGGGGTTGACGCCCTCTGAGCTGGGGTAGCCGAGGACGGTGACGTGGTGGGTATAGCCGGTGGCAGGGGTGAACGTCAGGGCTCCCGTGACCTCCTCCACCTGCTTGCCCTGGCTGTCGGGGTCGGTCTGCGCGAAGGCCAGGTCGAGGTCGGAGACGGGCTTCTTGGTGTTCGACTCGTAGCGGGGGTCGATGTACAGGCGGGTGACCGGGAAGATGCCGTAAGGCTGGTCGGCGGCGGGCTTGCCGCTCACGTACTGCGGCACGAAGATGCGGTGGGTGGCCGTCTTGAGGCCCAGACCGCAGTGTCCGGCGGTCAGGACGATGTCCTTGACGGCCGTGTGGACGACGCTGCCCGTGCAGAACGTGCTCTTGCCGCCCAGCGGCGTGCTGTCGAAGAAGAACGTGCCCACCGTCGGGTGGCCCGCGAAGTGCTCGGGGCCGGGCGTGCCGGACGGCGGCGGTCGCCGCGCGGCGGTCACGCCGGCGGGAGCGTGTGGCACGGAGTGAGCTGCGAGGGGCTCGACGCCGACCGGGACGGCGTCGTTCATACGGTCAGCCGTCCAGTACCGCTCCTCTTCACGCAGACTCGGCCGGGCCGGCCGGCCCGGGGGCGTGGCTGGGTGTGAGGGCCCCGGTCTCGAGTGCGTGGACGGCACGGAAGGGGCGGGGGCCTTCTGCACGGCGGGCGCTGAGGGCCGTGTGGCGCCGGGGTCGGCGAAGGCCGGGCTGGTGCCGAGCGCGCCCGCGCTCAGGCTGAGTATGAGAACCGGGAGCCATCCGTATCTGGAATGCAAGGGGACGTCTTTCCGTCTTGGAGAGAGGGTCGAACGGCGAGCGCAGCGATTCCCGGCTCATATACCAGTTCGACACGAAGGTGGACAGCTTACGTGTAGGTCGTATGTTCTGACATGTCCTCAGGTGATGGATGGCCCGGTCGCCGCCGTCATCCAGTGCAGGCCCGCGCTGGACGCGTCGATCTCAACGAGGACGCGATAGCGCTCCGCTAGAGCTGTCCGGACGGACGGCACGCGTTCGGGCGGCCATGCCTCGATCCGGCCCGGGGTGGCTGCCGGCGGGCCGTCATGGGGAGAGAAAGCACTGCCGCTGGCCGGGGGAAATCCTCGCGATATGTGTGGCGAACGCCTGTCCCAGGTCGCCTAGCCAGATGATGAGCGACTGTTCTTCTTCGCGATGCGGAGTGAGGCGCCGCCGTGTGTCCTGACCCTCCGCGTCCTCCGCTGCGAGCTCGGGACTCTCCTTCAGCAGGGAGGTCAACCATTGAGGTACAGACATCACGATGTCGACTTTCCTTCCAGAACTCTTCTCGGGTCCTGGAAAGAGTCACTACCAGTCCCCCAACAGATACTGATGAAGCTTCATGCATCATCTGCGCCGGCGTTTTTGCGAGTCGTTGCCCGCCGGTACCCCTCAGGGCTGTCCCGTCATCTCTGGCGAGTGCACGACGACGGCTACGGCGCCACGTACCGATCCATCAGGTCTCAGGGATCACGGAGCCGTCCTTGTGGTCGGCTCAAGGGCGGCGGAAGCAAAGGGCTCCCGCCGCCGATGAAGGGGGCATTCCGTTGCGCGGAGGGTTACTCCCCGCGCATCCAGTCGGGCGATTTCACGCCCCAGAACTCGTTGAGTGCCAGGCAGAAGGAACGGGATTCCCGGCCCAGTTCCCCCCAGATCAGCTGAAGATCAAAGCCTCTGTCCCAAGCCATCAGCAGCGGCTCGAGGAATCCGGTTCCCACCGCGGTGCGGTCCTCGTGACCTTCGGTGGCCATAATGCGTTCCAGGACTCCGAGGACTTTCCTGCGCTCCTCCGCGGGCATCGTGGGAACATTTCTACGGAATGCCCCGGCGAGCAAACCCAGGCGTGCGGTCAGTGGCGGCACGTCCTCCTCGCCCCGCTCTGTGGGAATAACCGGGTCTTCGTTTTGCCACTCGCGGACTTCCTCGCGGTCGCTCTCGGCGAGCACCTCGCTCGCGCCGAGCAGTTCACTCCACCAGGCAGGTGTGGACATCAGGGCTTGCCCTCCAAAGAATTCTGCAGATCGCGGATCACATTTTCCGCGGCAAGGCGGTCGGATGTCGCCGCTTCGGGATTATTTCGGATCCATTTGCTCAGGAATACGATGGCTTGCTCAGCCTTCTGTATGTGGTCCGACCCGCCCACGAGTTTCCCGGTGAGCTTGGTGAACCGGACGGCAGCTGCGGTGCTCCCACTGCCGATAACGGCGTTTTTGCGCCACAGTACATCCATAAACTCTTGCAGTTTTTCGTTGCCCACCTGCGGCTTCTGCATCTCGGCCCGCAGGATGTCCTTGTAAGCCTCGTGAAGATACCTGTTGTGCGCCAGCTGGCCCAACGGACGGGAGAACCCTCCCAGCCACCTCCAACCGAGCTTCCTGCCGAGCGGCTTGAACAGTTTGGCCAGTCCGGACCCGATGCCGTTTTCCAGGTAGGGCTCGACGGCCGGGGTGTTCTGGAGTTGCTTCATCAGCTCCGGGCCGCATTTGTCGCTGTTGCCCGCGTCGGAGAAGATGCTGTTGCTCGTCCACGAGCAGTACCCGGCCAGGAGCATAGCGGCGGCGTCGTCGCGGTCCTTGAAGGTGTCCATCCTGAGGTGGTCGGCGTTGTCTCCTACCCACCTGTCGAAGTCCGCGGCAAGCGCCTCGCAGGAGCCGATGCCCAGCTTGTCGGGGAGCGGAACGCCATTGAGGTAGCAGGTGCCGTCGAAGGACAGCAGCGTCGAGCCGTTCTCATAATCCTTGAGGGCGTCCACGGTCCCGGCGCCCTTGCCGCCGGAGGGTTCGGAGGTGTCCTTGCGCCGTTCCGCGTCTTCCTTGCGCCACTTCTCGGCCGCGATTTCGACAGCTTCCGTGGCGGCCTTCGCCGCTTCGGCGGCGTCCTTGTTCGCGTCGCGGGCGGACTTGCGGGCTGACTCGGCGGAGGCGTAAGCCAGATCCGCGTAGGTGCGGGCTTGAGCCGCGGACGACGACGCCCGGTTGGCGGAAGTGGTGGCGGCAACTGCCGCTCTGCCCGCGGACGCCGCGGCCTGCTTCGCCAACCGGGCGGAGTCGGCAGCGCTCTCGGCGGACACATCGGCGTCGTGCGCCGACTTCTTCGCGTCGTCGGCATATCCCTGGGCCTCGGTGGCCGAGTCCAGTGCCTGCTTGGCGTACTTGTTCGCCTCGTCCTTCGCATGCCGGGCCCTGGCTTCGGCTTCGGCCGCCTGTGCGGCATTCTTCTTCGCCGTGGCGGCGGAGCGCTGTGCGTTGGCGACCAGGCGGTTGACCTCCGCCACGTGGACAGCGGCGTCGAAATCCTGCTTGGCCGCCTTGAAGTGGGCGACCCCGACGAAGTCCCGCAGCATGGACGGCGGACCGGCCAGCGCGACCTCGGCCGCAGCCTTCACACGAGCACCGCCCTGGTTCATGATCCGTAAGGTTTCGGCGCGGTCGTCCACCTCGCGAGCCGCGTACTGGCCTACGTCGAGGAAGTCCCGCAGCCGCTCGGCGGTCCCGGCATCGATGGCTGCGCTGCCCCGCTCGTTGACCGAGGGACCGCCGTCCTTCATCAGCTGCAGGATCTCGACACGGTAGTCGTCAGCCTGTGCCGTGTGCTGCCCCGTGGTGAGGAACTCCTTGATGTCGTCGGGCGATCCGGACAGGGCGACCAGTGCCGCCTTCCTCACCTTCGGCCTGTCCGAGTCCGCCAGGTGGCCGACCCGGGCACGATCGTCCTGCTCGGCGGCAATCCTGCGGCCGGCGAGCAGCCACTGCTGGACGTCGGCGCCGGCACCGGACAGCGCATCCGCTGCGGCCTGCTGCGTCCAGGGACCTCCGGTGCCCATCAGCCGCATGGCGGCCCGGCGGCCCTTGATGACGGCCGTACCCGCGTCGGTGTCCTTCGCTGTCGCCTCGGCGAGGAGCTGTTCGGTCTCCTTGTCCTGCCGGGCCGATTCGGCCCGCTCCCAGGACAGGTCCTCGTCCTGCTCCTTGTCCTTGTTCTTGAGGTCCTCGGCGGCCTGGACCGCCTGGTCCTTGTCGGCGTCCAGCTCGGCGGCTTCGGCCTTGCGTGCGGTCTGCTCGACCGTGCGGGCCTGCTGCGCCGCCTTGACGGCGTCGTTGGCCGCGCTGATCGCCGCGGTGGCGCACTTCTTGGCCTTGTCGGCCCAGCGGTCGGCCTGGCCGGCATGCTGTGCGGCGTCCTCGGCCGCGTCGGCGGCCGCATCGGCGTGTTTGGCGGCGCTGTCCGCGGCAGTGTTGGCTTCCTTCGCCGCCGCGGCGGCTGTATTGGCAAGCGTTTCGGCCGCGTTGGCGGCCCGGGTCGCGGTGGCGGCTGCCCGGCGGGCCCTGACCGCGGCCACCGCCGCGCGGTGTGCCTCCGCGCCGGCCGTCGCCGAATAGGCCCCTGCCTCGGCCGCGGCCGTCGCTGCCGCTGCCGCGTGGGTACCGGCGCTGGCCGCCGACTGCGCGGAGTTGACGGCGTTGAAGACGGCCTTCATCGCGTTGAGCGCGGCATCCGCAGCGGTGCGTGCGCCGGACGCGGCGGCACGGGCGTCCTGGGCCGCCTTTCGGGCGGCCGACGCCTGGCTCGCGTCCTGGGCCGCGGCGTTCGCCGACTGGTAGGCGCGCGATGCCGCCTGCCCGGCAGCGGCTGCTGCCGAGGCCGCGGCGGAAGCGGCGTTCGCAGCTGTGCGGGCCGCGGAAGTGGCGGTGTTGGCCGCCTGAATGGCGGTGCGTGACGCACTCGCGGCCGCGTCCGCCGCGTCCGCCGCCCGGCCCGCGGCTCCCGCCGCGCGCTGGGAATCGTCCTTGGCCGCGGCGGTTTCCCTGGCCGCGCGCTGTGCGGCCTCCTTGGCCTGGCGCGCGGCGTCCTCGGCGCGGGAGGCGGCTTCCTTGGCGGCGTCGGTTTCCCGCTTGGCCCGCTTGCCGGCTTCCGCGGCCGCGTCCGCGAGCTGAGTCACGGTCAGTGTCTCTTGGTCGCGAGAGCGCGCCACGTGCTGACCGTTGTCCAGAAATTCCTTGATGTCCTCGGCCGAGCCGCCCAGCGCCGCCTGGGCGGCCTTCTTCACCTCGGGTCCGCCGTCGTTCAGGATCTTCAGAGTCTCGACCCGGTCGTCCTCACGCTGGGCCTTGTACTGCCCGGATGCCAGGAACCCCGCGAGCGCATCGGCGGAACCGTCGTCGAGAGCCTTCTGCCCGGCCTCCTTCACCGCCTTGGCGCCGTCGTTCATGGCTTGCAGCACGGCGACCCGCTGGTCATCCGCGAAGGGCTTCCGAATGCCCGAGGCCAGAAATTCCCGGGTGGCTTCAGGCGTCTTCAGCGCCTCCTGAGCGGCGTCGCGCACACCCTTGCCGCTGGAGTTCAGCATGCGCAGCACCGTCAGCCGGTCGTCCTCCTCGGCTGCGAGCCGCCGGCCTTCGCCGAGAAACGCCGTGATGTCCGCGTCGGAGCCGGTCAGGGCCCGCTCGGCGGCTTCCCTCGTGGCCCGGCCTCCTGTCCGCCAGGCCTCGACCGCTCTGGCGCGTTCGCTGAGGGGAGGCTGAGCCTCGGCGGCCGCCGCCGAGGGCGCCGCCACGGCCGCAGTGGTACTCAACACCCCTGTGCAGAGGGCCAGAACCATCGCGAACGCCACCGCGGATCGTGTACTGCCCGCTCGAAATAACCGAGTTCTCTGTCTTCGCATATCCCCTCAAGACTGTGCAGGGCCCGTCGACGGGCCCGTCTTCCGACGCCAAGCGTCGCGGCCGCGTATGTTTCCACAGTGAATCGGACGCGGATAACCATCTGGGGGCGATCCAGCCAAGTACGACGACTCATCATGAGTAGGCATCGAAGAGGCGTCGGCCGTACCATCGTCGGGAGTCGGACATGGCGGCAGATCAAAGTATTTCGAGGCTCAAATCACCAACACAGCTGCGATGTGTGGCTCATGCCACATTTGACAGGCGTCGTGGAGAGCGGATCCAGGTGATACCAATAGGCGAATTGGCCTGATTGGTCGAGGAGTTCGCCTGCCGTCACCCGGCCGGCGACGCGGGAGCCTGCCTCCTGAGTTCCCGGCGTCCGGCCCCGCATACGTGTCTCGTATGCGGCATTTCCATGTACTGCGTGACGAGGGCGAGGAACCATGAAGCGATCTTCCCGACTGCTGGCCGCCGGCATTGTGGCCGCTGCCGCGGTGCTGCAGGGCGCGGCAGCGGCGTCGGCCGCGGACCAGCCGGATGACCCGGGAACCACGACGGAACCGTCGGCGGTCGAGGACTTCGCCTATCCGCAGGCCGACAAGATCTTCAAGGAGAAGGGCATCCTCCTCAAGCGCGGTGACGGGCACATCGTGCTCGCCACCTGCGACAGTCGTCCCGATCTGGTCGAGGTGTCCACCCGCGAATTGGGGAAGTTCTGCTTCCGCGTCACCGGGAAGAAGGGCTATCTGAGCACGGAGCTCCCGCGGGTCTACGGCGTCAGGGGCAACGACTACAAGCTCCGCGCCAACATGACGGTGAACAACCGCGACGCGTCCTTCGACATCACGAAGAACGCCTGGACCCCGGTGGGCGAGACCGCGGACCCCACGCGCCGGGACCACACCCTGCTGGAACTCGTCGCCACCAGGTGAGTGACGCCCCGCAGTACCGATGCGACGAAAGCAGGCGCGGCTCACCGCTGCCTGTCCGGCAGCTCTCGCTGCATTCCCACAACTCCCGAGGGAGACACAGATGTTCGGCAGGAAGCCACGCCTGGCGTGGTTAACCGGAGTCCTCACCACCGGCGTCGCGGCAGGTCTGCTCACCGCCGCACCGGCCCACGCCGTGGTCGGCCCGGCGGTCAAGGACGGTGATTTCACCTTCACCGCGCAGCTCGACATCGGTGGCCAGCGCAGCTGCACCGGAGCGCTGGTCGACCCGCAATGGGTGATAACCGCCGCCCAGTGTTTCGCCGACCGGCCCGATCAGAGCACCAAGGTCGAGCCCGGCGCCCCGAAGCTGAAGACCGTCGCCACCATCGGCCGTACCGATATGAGCGGGGACAAGGGGCAGATCGCGGACATCGTGGAACTCGTGCCCCACGCGGACCGGGATGTCATCATGGCGAGACTGGCCAAGCCGGTCACCGGGATCACACCGGTGACGATCGCGGCCGATCCCGCCGCGCAGGGCGAGACATTGCGGGTCACTGGATACGGGCGCACCGAGGACGAATGGGCACCCGAGCGCCTGCACTCCGCCGAGTTCACCGTGAAGGCGGCGGACACCACCTCGTTGAAGATCGGCGGGACGGATCCCGCCAATGCCGCCATCTGCGCGGGCGACACCGGCGGCCCCGCTTTCCGGACGGTGTCGGGACGGCCGCAGCTGGTCGCCCTCACCAGCACATCCTGGCAGGCGGGCTGCTTCGGCGTCGACGCGGCTGAGACGCGCAGGGACGCGACCAGCACCCGCGTGGACAATCTGAACTCCTGGGTACAGAACGTCCGCTACCGTCCTACCTTCGCCGGCGCACCATGGGTGAAGGCGACTCACATCGCCACGGGGTACTTCACCGGCGGCTCGGCCGGCGGTACCCGACACATGGACATGATCGTGCGCTGGAACGACGCGGAGGTCACCCTCTACCAGGGCTCCGACGAGAAGGACGGCCGAGGCCCCTTCTCCGCCGAGTACCAGCTGGCGGCCCCGCCGAAGCCGGGCCAGACCAGCATCTGGCAGTACGTCAAACAGTTCACCGGTGCGGGCTTTGGCGGCGGCACGGACGGGCTGATCGTGCGCTGGAGCGACGGGGAACTGACGCAGTACACCCACGTCGACAAGAGCGGCTTCCACGCGGAGAAGCAGCTCGCCAAGCCGAAGAACGACAAGTGGCCGCACGCCCAGCAGATCGCCATGGGCAGATTCACGGCCAACGCCCAGCGTGACGACATGATCGTCACCTGGGACGACGGCCGGGTCACGCTCAACAGCGACCTCGCCACCAATGGCCTGAACGCCGAGAAGACGCTGATGAAGGCGAACACGGCCTGGAAGGAAGCGGATCAGGTCACAGCGGGCGAGTTCACCGGCAAGAAGACGGCGGACCTGCTCGTGCGGTGGTCGGACGGTGCGGCGAGCATCTATTCGGGCGTCGACGCCGATGGCTTCCACGGCGACATCAGCGTCCGCCCGCGGACGTCCTTCTGGAGGAACGCGACTGTGGTAGCCGCCGGGGCCTTCGCCGCCAACGACCGGGCCAACGACGTCATGGTGCGGTGGCAGAGCGGCGCGGTCAGTCTCTATCCGGGCGTGGACGCCGCAGGTACGCACGCCGAGATCCAGCTCGTCCACTGAACGGGACCCGTTGACGGCCCGCTCCGCCGACGTCCGCGCCGCCGCGGCCAGAGCGCTCGAAGGCGACGACCCGGCGGTGCGGGCGTTTCGCGCGGCAGGCCAGTATGAGGCGAATGAAGCAGGGCATGCGCCTGGTCGTCGCCAGGACCGTCGCAGCCGTCGGCCCGATCGAAAAGCAAGCCGGCCGCGCCGCACTGGACGCCGACACCCCCAATACCCTGCGCCAGTTCATCACCACAGGTGACACACAGGCCCGCACCCAGGACGAACGCGTCCGCGCCGCCCAACTCGCTGACCCTGGCAACCACAACACCGGCCCACAGCTGAAGGCCGCGGCGCGCATCGCCCTGGAGGGCCCCACCGACCTGCTCCACGCCTTCATCGTTGTCGGCCAGTACAAGACCCAGCGCCAAGACCAACTCGGCGCCACCCACGAGGCACAGGTCCAGCAGCTGATCGACCAGGCCGCGCGCGTCGCCGCCACAGCACAGAAGAACGCGGCTGAAGCATGCAACGCGGCGGCCACCGCCGGCAGGAGGACAGCAACTGAAGCCGCCGGATACGCCAAACAAGCCCAGCAGGCCGCCAAGGACGCCCAGAAGTACCCGGCCCAGGCCGACGGGTATGCCACCCAGGCCGAACAGTCCGCAAAATACGCCGCCGCATCAGCCAGCACTGCGCGCAAGGCCCAGCAGAACGCCGCAAGTGCAGCCGCCGCAGCCGTCACCTCCGCCGCCCATGCACAGTTCTCGGCCGACGCCGCCCGCAGCTCCGCCGACTCGGCCTGGACCGCAGCCCCACAAGCACGCAGCTCAGCCACGGCAGCAGGTAAGGATGCGACCGCCGCCGCACAGGCCGCGACCGCGGCCTACCGCGCCGCAGTCACCAAACAGCGGCAACAGGACGCGCGGTGGCGTCAGATCGTAGCCGACCGGCGCAAGAAGCCGGCCGAGCAGGAACACGACGACGACCGCTGGATTCCCGATTGGCTCGCGGACGCCGCCCACACGGTCGGCGATTACGGAAAGGCCATCTTCGGCAACCCGGACATCTGGGCGGGACTGGGCGAGACCGGGCTCGGTGTCTTGGGCATCGGCATAGGCGGCACTGGTGACGCGGCAGGCGGCGCCCTGTGTATCACCATAGTCGGCTGCCTGGAAGGTGCCCCTGCCATCGTGTCCAGCACGTCGCTGGCAGGCGCTGGAATCTTCGGTGTCGGCGATGGCGTCAGCCGCTTCAGCGACGGTCTCGGACAAGCCCTGCGTGACGCGCAATCGACAGGTCGGACGTCGGCCGGCGGCGCCAACGAGCAGCGCGCCATGGACCTGGTCATGGAGAACGCCAGCTACGGCAATCAACTGCCCCGTAATGAAGGACCCACGGTGGCCCGCTTCAGATGGGTGGGTGAAATGGAACAAACGGTGGATGGCGTTGAAGTGCACTACGTCTACAACACGAAGACGCGGGAGGCGGCCGATTTCAAGTTCAAGGACCGGAGCCAATGAGAGCCGTAGCGAACCGATGGATGAAGGGACGGGCATCATGAGCCATGAAGTACCGCCGAGCTTCTCGGGCGCAGACCGCGATGGCGACACGGATGTTTCGTGGCCAGTGGGCGCCATGTCGCCGGGCACGAGGGTCACCGTTGTTCAGGACCCGTCCTGGGCCGGTCCATGGCAGGCCGAGTTCCAGGGTGTGATCGACGATTTCCAGCCACCCATGCCTGTCGGCCATGCGATGGCGCACAGCGGCGAGTTGTCCTACTGGGTCGTCTTCGACGGCCCTGAGTATGACAGTGACGGCTGCGGCCCGTTCTACAAGGCCCAGATTTGGGGCCGCTATCTGAAACCGGTCACACCATAACGACGGGTGTAGGTGTGACCCGTCCCGTCGGGTCACACCTTGCTGTCGGCACGTCGACGAAACGGCGGTTGAAGGCCGGTCGGCAGCATCGGTGCCGGCATCAGCGGCGACATAGCGGGTGGCGCATTGCGTATCACCGGAATCGGCTGCCCGGCCGGAGCTCCGGCCCTCGTCGCCGGCACGGCGTTGGCAGGCGCCGGAATCTACGGTGTCACCGACGACATCAGCCGCTTCGGTGATGGTCTTGGGCAAGCCCTGCGCGATGCTCAGGAAGAAGGCGGTCCCGGGCATGTGGGCGGTAAGGGCGACGATCCCCTGGTTCCTGAGCTGGTCGACGAGGTCAACGCCCCGTTATCCCGGACACGTCCGGGCCCAGGGCGTGGATGTCGTCGGAGCGGACGGTAAAGTGCTCACGGACTTCGATATCGTGACTCAAAATGTGGTGGTCCAGGTCAAGTCGGGCTCCGGCAAAGGTGCCTTGAAACAGGCGCTGAGAACTCAGGAATTGACAGACTACCCGGTTATTGCATATCTCCCACAAGGCCGTGGAAGTGTAATTAAGAGCCTTGAGCAGGCCGGTGTCATAGTTACGCGCGACAAGAAGGTCCTGCTGGATATCTTGGCTCCATGGCTCAGGCCTAGAACCAGGCGCCCATCAAGATAGGAAGATCCATGCGTCCCACCATCGTCCTCCTCAGCCCTCCGGAGGATCACCAAAGGATCGTTTCCCGGCTTCAGCAAGCCGGGGCCTACAGTAAGGGAACGCTCTTCGATCGGCTCGATAGAGGAGCGTGCAGCTTCAGTGTGGACGCGTCCGGGGACGTACTAGGTGAATTTGACGAAGCCGAGGTGGACGAAGTCCGTGACAGGATCGGCGATTTTCGAGCAATCGCGCTCGAATATTCGAGGGTGTTTTGTATTCGCGACCTGTTGGGCGAGGTGCTTCAGGGGGTCTCGGGATTGCTGGACACAAATTACGGCGAAATGCTCGAATATGAAGAGGTTCTGGCGCGCTTTCGTAGTGAACCTCTTTGGGATTGGCGCTCAGCGGTAGCTGAGTGATTACTCATGTCGATGGGTGACCCTGGAGCGGGGCAGGCAGGCACGGCTTGCCTGCTCCATTCCTGTGACTTGCAACGACCATGTCGTTCTACTTTCCAGCCTACCGAAGAGGTGAACACCCGCTTCCCAGCTCGTGGGCTATGTCGTGGCGCCGCATGTGAGAATCCAGTGCCAGGCCGGCTTCCGACGGACCGGCGACCAGCTGCTTATGCTGTCCGGTCCAGGCGCTGCGGGGCGACTTCCTGGCCGGTCTTCTCGGCACAAGCCCGGCGCAGCGCGGCGGCCTCACAGACGAGGCGCTGGACCGCTCGGCTCTCTTCCTCAGCCAGCGCATTCGCGCTGCGGGTACGGTGCACGCGTCAGCAGGTGGGCTCTGCCCCGCCCCCCACCCTGGCCGACGCTTCGCCTCGAGCCTTGTTCGCAATCACCTACGCGGTGCGCGCTTCCGTCGCCGCCGTCGTCGCGCGAATCTCGCGGCCGAGGCCGGATCGACAGCCAGACGATCGCCGTCTGGACGCGGGAGATCAGCCGCGGCCGCGGCCTGAACGGCGTGGGTGTGCTGGGCACTAACGAGGCTGCGATGGTCGCCGACCGCGTCCTGGCCGTCCTCCTCAACCATGCTGCCACCACCGGCACGAAGGCGGTCGAGGTCGGCGACCCGTACGGGTCGGCCCGCATGCGGGCAGGGCTACCGTCACGAGCAGGGGGCCGGCGGCCGTCGACTCAACTCCATTTACACCGCAAACAGGATCCTCGACGGAGATCCCTTCTTCGTGACAATCACGAGCTGACCCAAGGAAGACACAGTGGCGCTGCTCGCCGAACACACCGTTAACGCCCGACCTGCGCACGGCCTGGTGGAGGTCTATGACGCCGACGCCTACCTCGACGACAGCGCCGCAGCCGAGGCAACACGAGAGCAGGTGGTAGCCGGCAACGGCTACCACCTGTACCTGCACAGCCTGCAACGCGACATCGCAGTTGGCGTCACCATTCGCATCTGGGATCAGGCACAAGCACCACCCAAACACTCCGAAGGTTCGATCCCCGTGATCATCGAGTCCGCCACCGCCTGCCTGGTCATCAATCAACTCACCTTCGGTCCCGCAGGAACCATGGATCTCCCCTGCCCCGGGATCTACGAAGGCCACGCCTGGTGGACTGGCCGAAACTCCACACGCGACTACTACGACCGCACTCTGGCCGAACACACCGAGCCCGAAAGCCTCAAGCGTGCCTGGCAGAACAATCCCATCCCAGAGCGCTACTACCTCGACCTCCACCTCACAGGCGAGGTCTGCCCGGACGATGAAGACAGTGTCTGAGAGCGCAACTAAGCAGTGCCCGCGACGAAGTAGTACCTCTTGCCTCGGACGTACTGACTAACTCCGATGTGGTCGTGGAGGAGGCAGGCTGTCCGGACAGGTCGTGCGTGGGTGGGGCACCGGAAGGGGTGCCCCACCCATGGGCCACCGTTACTTTCCGGGGCGGCCGAGCTGGTGGACGGTCCAGCCCGCGGTGCGCCAGGGCTCGGGGTCGAGGGTGGTGCGGCAGTCGACGAGCAGGGGGTTGGCCGGGCGGCCCGCCAAGGCCTGGGGGTCGGTGTGCCGGTACTCGGGCCACTCGGTGGCCAGGACAACGGCATCGGCGCCGTCGAGCGAGGCGGGCAGATCGTCGGTGTAGTCGAACTCGGGGTTGCGGACCATCGCGGTGGCTACGGCCTGCGGGTCGTGGATGGTGACGGTCGCGCCGGCCTGCTGGAGGGCATGCGCGAGCGCGAGGGCCGGGGATTCGCGGACGTCGTTGGTGCCGGGCTTGAACGCGGCGCCCCACACGGTGAGCCGGGCGCCCTTGATCGGACGGTCGCCCAGGGCGCGGGTGATGAGGCCCAGGGCCACGTCGGTGCGGTTCTCGTTGATCACCTCGGCGGCGCGCAGGAGGGCAGCGGCCTGCTCGGTGCCGAGCTGCCGGGCGCTTGCGGTGAAGGCGCGGACGTCCTTGGGGAGGCAGCCGCCGCCGTAGCCGATGCCTGGCTGCATGCCGCCGCTGCCGATCCGGGGGTCGATGCCGAGGATGTCCACGATCTGGGAGACGTCGCCGCCCGCGGTCTCGCACATGTCGGCGACGGCGTTGATGTAGCTGATCTTCAAGCCGAGGAAAGTGTTCGCGGCGCCCTTGGCCAACTCGGCGGTCTGCGGGTCGGTGACGAAGATCGGCACGCCCGCGTCGATGATCCCGGCGTACACGGCGCGGATCGCCTTCTCGCCCTCGGAGGTGGTGACACCGGCGATGAGGCGGTCGGGGCGCAGGGTGTCCTGCACCGCGTGTCCTTCGCGCAGGAACTCTGGGTTCCACACGACCTCCACGCTCTTACCAGCGGGGGCCAGGCGCTGGGCGAGGGCGGTGACCTGGCTGGTGGTGCCGACGGTGACCGTGCTCTTCCCGACGATCGTGCACGGTCGGTCGAGGTGGGGGGCGAGTTGGCGGATCGCGCCGTAGACCTGTGCGGTGTCGTAGGAGCGGCCGTCGGCGTCGATGGGGGTGCCGACGCCGATGAAGTGGAGTTCGGCGAAGTCCGAAGCCTCGCGGATGTCGGTGGTGAACCGCAGTCGCCCGCTCGCGGTGTGGCGGGCGAGCAGTTCTGGCAGGCCGATCTCGTAGATCGGGCATTCGCCGGCGTTGAGCCGGTCGACCTTGGCCTGGTCGACGTCTACGCCAATGACCTCGTGGCCGAGTTCGGCCATCGCCGCTGCGTGCGGGATGCCGAGGTGTCCACAGCCGATCACGGAAACGCGCATTGCAGGTCCTTGTCTGGTCGGGAGCACACCGTGCTCGATGCCCTCCGACGCTATCGGTGAGGAAGCAGGGCCGAAGGCGGCCCGATGTCAATCAGACGTTCACACTGAGGAGTTCGGCCAGGTGGAGCAGGGCAGGGGTGGCCGCGGATCGGACCACGACGTCGCCCTCCCGGGCGCCTCGACGAGGTAGGGCTTGTGGACGCCGTTTTCGGTGACGCCCTCGGTGTCGAGATAGAAGATCGGCAGGCCGCGTTCGCGAGCGCGGGCCTGGACCGAGCGTCGGTCGGCGTGCAGCCCGATCACGAGCAGGGATTTGGCGTCGTCGGGGAACGGCATGTGTGTGGTGCGCTGGTCGTAGCGGCGCATGAAGGCCTCCTTCAGCCCGGCGCGGGCGAAGAGGCGGTCGAAGTTGTGGGTGGCGACCGGGCCGACCATCGCTCCGGCGGTATGGAGTGCCTTCAGGGCGTGGTGCGCGCCGGTCGGCTCGGCGATGATCAGTGAGCGGAACATTGTCACCATGTCGTCCGACCTTGCGGACCGTGTCGGTGAGGGCCTCCTTGATCAGACTGTCGGCGGCTGGGGTGAGGGTGAAGGCGTAGCCCTGGGTGAGGTCGTTGCCAGCGCGGGCGGTGACCGGTAGACCTCGTGCAGCCAGTGCAGCGGAGGAACGCCGGCTTCGATGCTGGTGCCGCATCCGGCTTCCACGACGAACGGCAGGTGGTTCAGCAGGCCGGACAGATCGTCGGCGTAGGCCGGGGTGCCGCGCTGTTCCTTGACGCGCATCCCGCCGGCCAGCACGTCCTAGGGAACACGTGGAACACCTACAGCTGAAAACCCGCGCCCCAGGGCTGCTCGCGTTCTCCCCAGGGCTGCTCGCGGCGGATTCCCCGGATTGTGCGGTCCGGATTTAATTGTGGATTCTAAGGCCGCCGGGTCGGATAGCCTGGGAAAATGCTGACAGAAGTCACAGCGACTCGCTACGTCACACCCCTGCGTGAGGGCGGCTCGCTCCCGGGAATCGTTGAGGGTGACGATCTCGGTACGTACGTGATGAAGTTCACCGGTGCCGGGCAGGGGCGGAAGACGCTCGTTGCCGAGGTGATCTGCGGAGAGCTGGGCCGGCGGCTCGGGCTGCGGGTGCCGGAGCTGGTGCCGATGCAGCTCGATCCCGTCATCGGGCTGGGGGAGCCGGACCAGGAGGTCCAGGAGCTGCTGAAGGCCAGCGGGGGGCTCAATCTGGGGATGGACTACCTCCCCGGGGCGCTGGGCTTCGATCCGCTCGCCTTCGAGGTGAGTGCGCGCGAGGCGGGCCGGGTGGTGTGGTTCGACGCCCTGATCAACAACGTCGACCGGTCCTGGCGCAATCCCAATCTGCTGGTCTGGCACGGCGAACTGTGGCTGATCGACCATGGTGCGGCGATGATCTGGCACCACAACTGGCCGAGTGCGCACAAGGCTTCGGCCCGGCCGTACAACGCTTCCGACCATGTGCTGGCCACCTTCGGGCCGGATATCGCGGCGGCCGCCGAGGAGTTCGTTCCGCTGATCACCGAGGAGCTGCTGTCCCGGGTCGCGGCCGAGGTGCCGGACGAATGGCTGGCCGACGAGCCCGGCTTCGATTCCCCGGACGCGCTGCGCCAGGCGTATGTGAGCACGCTGCTGGCCCGCGCCGGGACGATCAGCGAACGGATCACCCTCGGGGAGCCCACCGAGGACAAGCCCTCGCAGGCACCGGAATGGCTGGCCGCACGGCTGGTACGGAGGGCAGTGAAGTGACCGGTCTGCACAACGGGCGCGATGTCTTCGAGTACGCGCTGCTGAAGGTCGTACCCCGGGTCGAGCGTGGCGAGATGATCAATGCCGGGGTGGTCGTGTACTGCCACGCCCGGCGCTTCGTCGAGGCCAGGACCCATTTGGACGAGGCCCGACTACTGGCCCTGGACCCCACGACCGACGTGGCCGGGGTGCGGGCCGCGCTCGGTGCCGTCGAGGGCATCTGCCAGGGCGGCGAGCGGGCCGGACAGGCGGCGGGGGAGGACGCGGGACGCCGTTTCCGCTGGCTGATGGCGCCGCGCAGCACCATCGTCCAGCCGGGCCCGGTGCACACCGGCCTGACCGCCGACCCCGCTGCCGAGGCCGAGCGGCTGATGGAGCTGTTGGTGCGCTGATGGCGCGCTGAGGTGCGCTGAGGTCTTGCGGGTCCGCCGGTCAGGGCGCCCGGTTCCGTCTCCGGTGCGGAATCGGGCGTCCTTTCGCGTGACGTCTTCGGGTGACGTGATCGCGCCAGGTTCCGGCCTGCCTTGCAGGTGAGGTGTGCAACGGCGCGGTGGTGGGGCGTTGACAGCGGGTTGCCGGGCTTCTAGCGTCAGCCCTGCTCAGGGTACTAAGCGGTTGCTCACCCACGGGATCGGTGTGGCGGACCGCTTGTCGAGGTTTCGAGGGTGAGGAGAACCCGCATGTCCACCACCGAGCAGCGCGTTGCCATCGTGACGGGCGCGGCCCGCGGTATCGGCGCGGCCACCGCCGTCCGCCTGGCCGCCGAGGGGCGCGCGGTCGCCGTACTCGACCTCGACGAGGCGGCGTGCAAGGACACCGTCGAGACGATCACCAAGGCCGGCGGCAAGGCCATCGCGGTCGGCTGCGACGTCTCCGACGCCGAGCAGGTCGACGCGGCGGTCGCCCGTGTCGCGTCCGAGCTCGGTGCCCCGACGGTCCTCGTCAACAACGCCGGTGTGCTCCGCGACAACCTGCTGTTCAAGATGAGTGAGACCGACTGGGACACGGTCATGAACGTGCACCTGCGCGGTGCCTTCCTGATGTCCCGCGCCTGCCAGAAGCACATGGTGGACGCCAAGTTCGGCCGGATCGTGAACCTCTCCTCCAGCTCGGCGCTCGGCAACCGCGGCCAGGTCAACTACTCGGCGGCCAAGGCCGGTCTCCAGGGATTCACCAAGACGCTCGCCATCGAACTCGGCAAGTTCGGCGTCACCGCCAATGCCGTCGCCCCCGGTTTCATCGTCACCGACATGACCGCCGCCACCGCCGAGCGCGTCGGCATGGGCTTCGAGGAGTTCCAGGCCGCGGCCGCCACCCAGATCCCGGTGCAGCGGGTCGGCCGCCCCGAGGACATCGCCAACGCCATCGCCTTCTTCACCGGTGAGGCGGCCGGCTTTGTGTCCGGCCAGGTCATGTACGTCGCCGGCGGCCCGCTCAACTGACCGCCCCACCGACTCCAGGAGTACAGGACATGACCGAGCAGGACAGCGGGCTCCCCGAGCTCACCGGCAAGGTGGCGCTGGTCACCGGCGGCAGCCGAGGCATCGGCTACGGCATCGCCGAGGCGCTGGTGGCCCGCGGCGACCGGGTCGTCATCACCGGCCGCAACGAGGACTCCCTCAAGGAGGCCGCCGAGAAGCTGGGCGCGGACCGGGTGATCGGTGTCGCCGGCAAGGCGCATGACGAGGCCCACCAGGCCGTCACCGTCGAGCGCGCGATGGAGACCTTCGGCCGCGTCGACTACCTCGTCAACAACGCCGGTACGAACCCGGTGTTCGGCCCCATCGCCGACCTCGACCTGGGCGTCGCGCGCAAGGTGTTCGAGACCAATGTCGTCTCGGCACTGGGCTTCGCGCAGCGCACCTGGCACGCCTGGCAGAAGGACAACGGCGGCGCGATCGTCAACATCGCCTCGATCGCCGGCCTCAATGCCTCGCCCTTCGTCGGCGCGTACGGGATCAGCAAGGCCGCCATGGTCAACCTGACGCTGCAGCTCGGCCACGAGTTCGCCCCCGGGGTGCGGGTCAACGCGATCGCGCCGGCGGTGGTCAAGACGAAGTTCGCGGCGGCGCTGTACGAGAACCGTGAGGAGGAGGCGGCGGCCGGCTACCCGATGGGGCGGCTCGGCGTCCCGGAGGACATCGGCGGGGCCGCGGCCTTCCTGCTGTCCGACGCCGCCGGCTGGATCACCGGCCAGACCCTGGTCGTGGACGGCGGGCTGTTCCTGAACGTCGGCGTCTGACGGCACCGGGCGGGCCCGGAGGCCCTGCCGTGGTGTGCGTTCCAGGAGACAGCGTCCGTGGTGCCGGTCCCCGTCGGGGCCGGCACCACGTTCGTTCCCCGGCGGACCCGCCGGGGAGACCTGTCGGGGGACCGGCTGGGCACAGGGCCGGTACCGGGGCGGCCAGGACGGGGCCACCGGCCCGCGGACGGCATTGTCAGTGGTCGCCGGTAGGTTCTGGGAGTGAGAACGCAATGCACACCGGAGGTTGTTGACGTGGTGACCGACATGCTGCCCGAATCCTGGCGCGGGGTCCTCGGCGAGGAGTTGGAGAAGCCCTATTTCAAGGAGCTCACCGACTTCGTCGAGCAGGAGCGGGCCGCCGGTCCCGTCTACCCGCCCCGCGAGCAGGTCTTCGCGGCGCTGGAGGCGACGCCCTACGACCAGGTGAAGGTGCTCATCCTGGGACAGGACCCGTACCACGGCGCCGGCCAGGGCCACGGCCTGTGTTTCTCCGTGCAGCCCGGTGTCAAGACACCGCCGTCGCTGCGGAACATCTACAAGGAGATGAAGGAGGAACTGGGCCACCCGGTTCCGGACAACGGATATCTGATGCCCTGGGCCCAGCAGGGAGTGCTGCTGCTGAACGCCGTGCTCACGGTCCGCGAGGCCGAGCCCAATTCGCACAAGGGCAAGGGATGGGAGAAGGTCACCGACGCGGTCATCCGTGCCGTGGCCTCCCGGCCCGACCCGGCGGTCTTCGTGCTCTGGGGGAATTACGCCAAGAAGAAGCTGCCGCTGATCGACGAGGAGCGGCATGCCGTGGTGCAGGGTGCGCACCCTTCCCCGCTGTCGGCGAAGAAGTTCTTCGGCTCCCGCCCCTTCACCCAGATCGATGCGGCGGTCGCCGCACAGGGGCACACCCCGATCGATTGGCGGATCCCTGACCTGGGCTGAGCCGTCCGGCCCGTCCGGCCGATCACGGCGGGGGAGCCCACCACCCGGTGCGTCGCGCACACCGCGCGCAGGTCCCCTCCGGCGGTTAGCGTCGGGGGAACGGCAGTGACCGTGGTGAGCGGATACGGAGAGCACGGTGGTGGACAAGCGGCGGGAGGCGACGCCCGAGGACGGGGTGCTGACCCGGATCGGCCAGGCGATCATGTTGCATCGCGCGGGCGACCGGGAAGAGGCACGCAACCGTCTCTCGGCACTGTGGCACGAGATCGGGCCGCAGGGAGACGCCTTCCACCGCTGCACTCTCGCCCACTACATGGCCGACACCCAGGACGACCCCAGGGACGAGCTCGACTGGGACCTCAGGGCCCTGGAAGCGGCCGAGGGCTTTGTCACCGAACGGCCCGGGAACACCGAGACGCCGGAAGCGCCGAAGGTGGCCGACGGCCCCGGCCCCCGCCACCCCCTCGTCGCCCTCCGGGCCTTCTTCCCCTCGCTGCATCTCAATATCGCGGCCGACTACGCCGCCCTGGACCGGCCTGCCGATGCGCGGGCGCAGCTGCGGCGTGCCCGGGCCTCGGTCAACGCCCTCGCCGACGGCGAATACCGCCAGGGCTTGCGGGACGCCATCGACCGGCTGCAGCTACGGCTCGACGGCACCGCGCGCCACACCCCGTAGAACCGCGGTCCCCACCCCGTGAGGCGGCGCGCTCAGCGCCGCAGCATGCCGTCGAGCGGCTACCCGCCGGATCTGATGCTGCGGGCCTGGATGGGATCGCCGGCCGGTGGCCGGCGGCACGGCACGTATGCTTCCGGCACGCGAGACACCAGGGCCGCGGCGCAACCCAAGGAGCACGAGTGAAGGTCGGCTGCATCGGACTCGGCGACATCGCCCAGAAGGCGTACCTCCCCGTGCTGAGTACCCAGCCCGGGCTCGAACTGCATCTGCACACCCGCACCCCGGCGACCCTCGAACGCGTCGGCGCCGCTCACCGGCTGACCGGGGCACAGCTCCACGGCGACCTCGACTCGCTGCTCGCCACCGGCCTGGACGCGGCCTTCGTGCACGCCGCCACCGCCGCCCACCCCGAGATCGTGAACCGGCTGATCGAGGCAGGTGTGCCGACCTATGTCGATAAGCCGCTCTCCTACGAACTCGCCACCTCCCAGCGCCTCGTCGCGCTCGCCGAAGACCGCGGAGTGGGGCTCGCCGTCGGCTTCAACCGCCGATTCGCTCCCGCCTACGCCCAGTGCCGCGAGCACGCCCGCGATCTGATCCTGATGCAGAAGAACCGGATCGGACTGCCCGAGGACCCGCGCACGCTCGTGCTGGACGACTTCATCCACGTCGTGGACACCCTGCGGTTCCTCGTCCCCGGCGAGATCGACCACATCGATGTGCGTGCCCGGATCCGTGACGGGCTGATGCAGCATGTGGTGCTGCAGCTCTCCGGTGACGGCTTCACCGCTCTCGGCACCATGAACCGCCTGAGCGGATCCACCGAGGAAATCCTTGACGTTTCCGGACAGGACACCAAGCGCCAGGTCGTCAATCTCGCCGAGGTCATCGACCACAAGGGGCAGCCGAGCATCCGGCGCCGCGGCGACTGGGTGCCGGTCGCCCGGCAGCGTGGCATCGAGCAGATCGTCCTGGCGTTCCTGGACGACGTACGGGCCGGCCGGCAGGCGTCCGCCGAGGACGCCCTGCGCACCCATGAGCTGTGCGAACGGGTGATCACCGACGCGCTCGCGCAGTCCGCCTGCTGAGCGCCCGCAGCCCCGCGTACCCGCCGGCGAGCACCAGCGCACCCATCGCCCCGTACACCGCCCAGTCACCGAACCGGGTGTACGGGCTGGTGCCCGCGGCCAGCGGCAGATCGTAGACGGCCGCCGCACTGCGGTCGGTGCCCAGCCGTTCGCCGATCTGCTCACCCCGGGGGCCGTACACCGCACTGATGCCGGTGAGGGTGGCGTGCACCATGGGCCGCCAGTTTTCCGCGGCGCGCAGCGCGGCCAGTGACGCATGCTGGGCGGGCGCCCAGCTGTCCTGGAAGGTCGAGGTCGAGGACTGCGCGACCAGCACACGGGCGCCGTCGCGCGCCAGATGGCGGCTCATGTCGGGAAAGGCGGTCTCGAAGCAGACCAGCGGCCCGATGCGCAGCCCGTCCGCGGCGGCGAGGGGCATCACCACCTGGCCGGTGCCGCGCAGCCGGTCGCTGGGGGCCGCCTTGCCGACCCGCGTTGCCCAGCCCAGTACGGACCGGAACGGTATGTACTCGCCGAAGGGCACCAGCCGCATCTTGGCGTAGCGGTCCCCGGTGGGTCCGTCCGGGCCGATCAGGACCGCGCTCTTGGAGATGCCCGGCCGTTCGGCGTGCGCGGAGTCGGCGTTGATCAGCAGCTCTGCGCCGGTCCGCCGGGAGAGGGCGGCGAGGCGGGCGGCGAGCGCCGGGTGGTCCGCCGGGTCCGTGTAGAGGCTGCTCTCGCCCCAGACGATCAGGCGCACCCCGCGGCCCGCCAGCGACCGGGTCAGGGCCTCGCTGCGGTCCAGGCGGGCCGCGGGGGTGCCGGTCCGGTTCGGCTGGACGACGGCGACCCGCACCGTGCCGGTGATGCGGGGGACCGGCGCCCAGAACCAGGCCATGGTGGCCGCCAGCGCGCACACCAGCAGCCCGGCGACAGCGGGCAGCCGTGTCGCCGGGCGGGCGATCAGCTCTGCCACCGCCGTGTTCACCGCCACCACCAGCAAGCTCACCAGCCACACCCCGCCGACCGACGCCAGCCGCAGCGCGGGCGGCACCTGCCACTGACTGGCGCCCAGCAGCCCCCAGGGGCCGCCCAAGTACTCCCAGGAACGGACCAGTTCGACCATCAGCCAGCCCGACGGCACCAGCACCAGCGCGGCGGCACACCGACCGCCCGTAGCCCGCCGCCCCGCGGCAGCGGCTTCCCCGGACCTCGTCCGCGCGGGCCCCTCGCGCGCCGCCCCGCCCGCCGGGGGCGCGTCCCCCAGCAGCACGCGCACCAGCACTCCCCAGGGGGCCCAGAACGCACCGAGCAGCAGGGCGAGCACGAGGATGAAGATGTGCAGGCTGGGCAGCAGCCACTGGTGGACGGCCAGGATGAAGCCGGTGCCGCCCAGCCAGCCGTCCAGCGCCGCCCGCCGGCGGGTCGGTGCCGACCGCACCAGCAGCAGCCAGGGCACCAGCGCGACATACGCCAGCCACCACCACGACGGCGCGGGGAAGGTGAGGGCCGGCACCGCACCGGCGAGCGCGGTGGCCACCCCCCGGGTCCAGGGGGAGCCGAGCCACCGCGCCGGACGGCCTGGCGGTGTGTCCATGCGGCCTCCCTGGATGCGGCCGGCCCGCTTCCGGTCTTGGCCGGTCGGACGGCCAGTGTGCGCGGCGGGGCCGCCCGGGGAAAGAGCGGCCGCCGCAACGGCCGGACCGGGGGACTCCCGACGGGGGCGGTCACTCACCGTCGACCCATACCTCACGCCACTTCTCGTGGACGACGACGCCGGTCAGCCGCCAGCCGTCGGCGGTGCGCCGGGCGGTGAACTCGTAGCGGCCGGCGCAGGTGTAATTGGGGGCGGTCGGGCCGCCCCCGCCCTCCGTGGCGGGCCCGGCGAGCCGCATCGGGTTGAAGTAGTCGGCCTGGACGGTGGCGGAGTCCCCGGAGGCACCGTCCAGGCGGACGAGGGTGATGCGGCGGTTGACGATCAGATGCTGCCGGATGGCGAAGTGCTGCAGCATCTCGCCGAGCCAGGCGGTGATCTCGTCCACGCCGCCCTCGATGCCGCCCGCGGAGCGGTAGTCGGCCCGGCCGTCCGGGGTGAACAGGGCCCGGTAGCCGGGCCAGTCGCCGTCGTCCACGGCGATGGCGTACCCGGTGATCAGATCATCGAGGGCGAGGCGATCCATGACAGTGGAGTGTTCCGCGCGCTGCGTCATCATCTCAGTTTTCGGCATCCGCAAGGCCCCCGCCAAGAGGCGGGGGCCGTCCGGCGCGGCGTCAGTTCACCAGCGCCGATTCCGGCACGGCATCCGGACCGGTATTCACCCGCCGGGCCTCCCCGGCGGCCTCCCGCCGCTCCTCCGAGTCGGTGAACTGCGTCCGGTACAGCTCCGCATAGCGCCCGTCCGCGGCCAGCAGCGTCTCGTGCGTTCCGCGCTCGACGATTCGTCCGCCCTCGACGACCAGGATCAGATCCGCGGCCCGTACGGTCGACAGCCGGTGGGCGATGACCAGTGCGGTACGGCCCTCAAGGGCCTCGGTGAGCGCTTCCTGCACCGCCGCCTCGGAGGTGTTGTCCAGATGGGCGGTGGCCTCGTCCAGGATCACCACCCGGGGGTGGGCGAGCAGCAGCCGGGCGATGGTCAGCCGCTGCCGTTCGCCGCCCGAGAGGCGGTAGCCCCGCTCGCCGACGACGGTGTCCAGCCCGTCCGGGAGCCCGGCGATCAGGTCCTCCAGACGCGCCCGGCGCAGCGCGTCCCACAGCTCCTCCTCGGCCGCCTCCGGCCTGGCCAGCAGCAGGTTCGCGCGGATCGTGTCGTGGAAGAGGTGCCCGTCCTGGGTGACCATCCCCAGGACGTCGCGCAGCGAGGCGGCGGTCAGTTCGCGGACGTCCACGCCGGACAGCCGGACCGCGCCGGAGTCGGTGTCGTACAGCCGGGGCAGCAGCTGAGCCACGGTCGACTTGCCGGCGCCCGAGGAGCCGACCAGGGCGACCATCTGGCCGGGTTCGGCACGGAAGGAGATGCCGTGCAGGACCTCCTCGCCGCCCCGGGCGTCGAGGGTGGCGACCTCCTCCAGGGAGGCCAGCGAGACCTTGTCGGCGGACGGGTAGCCGAAGCGGACGGAGTCGAACTCCACGGACACCGGGCCCTCGGGGACCGCGCGGGCATCCGGCTTCTCGGAGATCAGCGGCTTGAGGTCCAGCACCTCGAAGACCCGCTCGAAGCTGACCAGCGCGCTCATCACCTCGATATGGGCGCCGGACAGCGCGGTCAGCGGGGCGTAGAGCCGGGTGAGCAGCAGGGCCAGGGAGACGATCGCGCCGGGCTCCAGCCGTCCGCGCAGCGCGAGGTACCCGCCCAGGCCGTAGACGACCGCGAGCGCCAGGGCGGAGACCAGGGTGAGCGCGGTGACGAAGTACGTCTGGACCATGGCCGAACGGACCCCGATATCGCGCACCCGGCGGGCCCGGATGGCGAATTCGGCGGACTCCCGGTCCGGGCGGCCCATCAGCTTGACTAGGGTGGCGCCCGGCGCGGAGAACCGCTCCGTCATCTGGGTGCCCATCGCCGCATTGTGGTCGGCACCCTCCCGGCGCAGCTCCGCCAGCCGCCGGCCGACCCGGCGGGCGGGAAGCACGAACACCGGCAGCAGCACCAGCGCGATCAGGGTGATCTGCCAGGACAGACCGAGCATCACCACGAGGGTGAGCAGCAGCGTCACGATATTGCTGACGACCCCGGACAGGGTGTCGCTGAAGGCCCGCTGGGCGCCGATCACATCGTTGTTCAGGCGGCTGACCAGCGCTCCGGTGCGGGTGCGCGTGAAGAAGGCGATGGGCATCCGCTGGACGTGGTCGTACACGGTCGTCCGCAGATCCAGGATCAGCCCCTCTCCGATGCTCGCCGACAGCCAGCGGGTCACCAGTCCCAGACCGGCCTCGGCGACCGCGATCGCGGCGATCAGCCCGGACAGCCCGAGGACGAGGGACGCCGAGTCGCCGCCCACGATCGCGTCCACCACCCGGCCGGCCAGCAGCGGGGTGGCCACCGCGAGCATCGCGGTCACCGTGCTCAGTACGAGGAACCACAGCAGACGGCGGCGGTGCGGCCGGGCGAAGGCCGTGATGCGGCGCAGGGTGCCGCGGGAGAAGCGGCGTCTGCCCTGCTGCGCGGCCATCGTGCTGTGCAGCGCATGCCAGGCGGTGACTTCCATGTCCATGGGTGGCCTCCGGTGTGCCGGGTCGTCACGGAATCGCCGTGCGTTACCGGCGACATACAAGGAACGTATGACCTCAACCAATGTTGAGGTCAAGCGATTCCGGTGGTTTCACCCGCCGGGCGCGCCGGACAGGGGACCAAAGGCGGCTCAGGCGTCGCACCCGCCCCGGAGCGGACGCTCCCAGATCAGGGGCCGGCCGGCGCCGTCCGGGCCGGTCACCGTCAGCCGGATGCCCGGCCGGCCGTCGGGGAGCGGGGCGGTGACGTCCACGGCGATCTCCACCCGGGCCGGCGCCCGTGACGGTGCCGGTGCCGGGGCCGGGGCGGTCACGTCCGCCAGCGCCTCGCGGAGTGCGGCCAGCAGCTCACGGGCGCCCTTGTCGTCGACCCGGGTGTCGACCGGACCGGTGAACCGGACCGACGGCCGGGTGCCGAGCGCCGCGGTGGCCGCGCCGGCCTCCCGCAGCACCCGGGTGCGCAGGCCGGGCGGGGCCTCGGGCGGTCCCTGCTGCAGCGCGATGATGGCCGTTCTGATCTCCTGGATCGTGGCCTCCAGTTCGTCGACCGCCTGGCCCACCCCCTCCCGCACCTCCGGCACCAGCGCCTTGCGCCGGGCGGTCTCCAGCAGCATCCCGGTGGCGAACAGCCGCTGGATGACCAGATCGTGCAGATCGCGGGCGATGCGGTCGCGGTCCTCGAAGACGGCCAGCCGCTCGCGGTCCCGGTGCCGGTCGGCCAGCACGAGCGCCACCGCGGCCTGCGCGGCGAACTGCGTGCCCAGGGTCCGTTCGGTGTGGCTGAAGCGGCGGTCGCCGGACATCCGGCACAGTGCGAGGGCGCCCAGCACCCGCCCGCTGCTGCGCAGTGGCAGCAGCATCGCCGGGCCGTAGTGCCGCGATATCGGGGAGACCGAGCGCGGGTCGTCGGCGAAGTCGTCGGAGAAGACCGCGAGCCCGGCGTCTATCTGGTGGACGACCGGACTCCGGGGCGGAATCCTGCCGCGGTACGCCTCGGTCCGTACGGCCTCGGACAGCGCGGTGGAGATCGCCACGACCTCCATACCGCCCTCGGCGTGCGGCAGCAGGACCGCCCCGGTCGCCGCCTCGGCCAGCTCCCGGCCCTTCTCCGCGACGACCGTGAGGGCGTTGGCGGTCGTCGAGCCGGTCTCGGGCCCGGCCAGCAGCGCCGTGGTGATGGATGCCGCGCCGTCGATCCAGCGCCGGCGCTGCCGGGCGGCGGAGTGCAGCCGGGCATTGCTCAGGGCGATACCGGCCTCGGTGGCCAGTATCCGCACCAGGTGCAGATCCGCGTCGCTGAACTGCCCGCCGTCGCCCTTCCCCGCGACGGACAGCGTGCCGAACAGCTCCCCCTGCACTTGGACGGGCACCTCCAGAAAGCCTCCGGCGGGCGGCTCACCTTCGGGGGGTGCGCCGTGGGTGACCGGCTCGCCGGGCCCGTTGCCGTCCTCGTCGCGGAGGCTGACGGCGGCGTGGCGCGCACCCGTGAGGGAGGCGGCGGTCTCGGCGATGCGGCCCAGGGCGCGGCCCAGGTCGTGGTCGGAGCCGACGGCCGCCATCGCCTCCAGCAGCTGCGGAAGCCGGGAGACCGGCCCACCGGCGAGCTCGCGCAGGCTCTGCGCGGTGCGGTTGGGGAGATCTCCCGCGGGCTCCGGCGGCTTCAGGACACACCTCTCACTTTCCGGCGGTCCGGACAGTGTAATTCGCCCGAAAGAGTGCTATTGGGGGCTCTCGGGATGCGTGCCCGGGTGGGGTGCCGGGGAGGCGTCGGTGGGCCGGTCACCTGGGTGGCGGTGCAAGGGGTACCCGGGATCCGACAGCCCGCGCTGCCGGTCAGGCCCCGCGGCCCGGCTCGTGGCCATCTATCTTGGCCACGCCCGCCAGGGGCGACTTTGAGACAACCTGAAGCTCAGGCGCACGCCGGGACTTTGAGGGCGCGGCCCGCGGGTAAGCCGTAGACAACTACGTGCACAGCAGCAGAAACACAGGGACTCAGCCGACACACCGCCGCACCACCGACGACCCGGTAACGGGCCGAACCGCCCGGATCGCGCCGGGCGCCCCCCACACCTTCCGAACATCTCCGCCGCAGACGCGTGGCCATATCCCGCGCCTCGGCACGAAAGTGGGCCGGGCCGATGGAAACAGGTCAGTACTACCCGAGACTCGTGGGGCCCAGCAGCGCCCCGGGCGGCACGACCGTGCTGGAACTCCGCGGTGAGCTGGACATTCTCGCCGTGTCGGTGCTGTCCGACCGGCTGGACGAGATCACCGGTACGCAGGGCACCGACCTCGTGGTCGACGTCCGCGCGGTCACGTTCATCGACTGCGCCGGACTGTCCCTGCTGAGCCGCGCCCGCTACCGGACGCGGCAGCGCGGCGGCCGGCTGCGGCTGACGGGCGTCTTCGGCGGCGGGAGCGTCGCCCGGCTGCTGCGGATGACCGGGCTGACCGGCAGCTTCGAGATCCTGTCCGACGAGACCGGGGGCGACGACGGGGGCGGAGCCGCCGGAGCATCCGGATCGACCGCAGTCACGGATACGGCCGCGGTGACGGCCGCGGTCCCGGACACGGCCACGGATACGGCCGCGGTGACGGCCGCGGTCCCGGACACGGCCACGGACGCCGCGGGCACGGCCGTCGCCTGACCCGCGCCTCGCCGCCCGGCCCCCGGACGCCAGGCCGCCGCCCGGCCGTATGCCGCAGAGCGCCGACGGACCGCCCCCGCCCACGGCCCGGCGGCGCGGCACCGGGACTCAGGCCGGCAGGGCCGCCTCGATGGCGGTGACCAGTTCCTCGGCCTCCGGCTCGGTGCGCGGCCGGAAGCGGCCCGCAACCCGGCCCTGGGGATCGATCAGGAACTTCTCGAAGTTCCACTGGACGTCACCGGCCGCCCCTTCGGCGTCCTCGGCGCCGGTCAGCGCCGTGTACAGCGGGTGCCGGTCCGCGCCGTTGACGTCGGTCTTCTCGAACAGCGGAAAGCTCACGCCGTACGTCGCCGAGCAGAAGGTGGCGATCTCCTCGGCGGTGCCGGGCTCCTGGCCCGCGAACTGGTTGCTGGGGAAGCCCAGCACACTGAAGCCACGGTCGGCGTAGCGCTGCTGCAGCCGCTGCAGACCGGAATACTGCGGGGTCAGCCCGCACTTGGACGCCACATTCACCACCAGCAGGGCCTTGCCCCGGTAGTCGGCGAGCGAAGCGGGCTCACCGGTCAGGGTGCGCAGGGGGATGTCGTACAGGCTCACGGGCATGCTCCTCGTCACGGGGCCGCGGATAGGGACGGCCAGCATCCGTGCCAACCGCGCCGCCCGTCCCGATCTTCCCCGGATCGTCGACCGGCCAGGACACGACCGGCCGGATCGCCCCCGCGCGCCACTCCTTGAGCAGCTGGTCGAAGATCGGCGTCTCCCCCTCGGCCGGGCGGCGCGCCTGCGGGGCGGGGGCGGCAGCGCAGGCGGCGGCAGGGCAGGCGGCTGGTGGGGGAGGGAGATCCGCTGAAAGGGGTGCGAGGCGGGCTTCTTGGCGTCCATGCCCGGACTCAACCGGAAATCGGCCCCCGAGTTGCGGGACGCGGCCGGGGCGGTCCCGAGATGCCCCTGCGGTGGTGACGGGCAGAAGATACGTTCGCGCGTGACGGAGGGGCCGGTGGATGTTCCACCGGCCCCTCCGTCAGCGACAGTCTTGTCCGTCACCCCACCCGGCCGCCGCTGTGGGTACGGGGCGGGGGTGCGCCGGGCGGGTCAGCTCCGGCACAGCAGCGCGGCAAGGACCTCCCGCAGCGCCGCCTCGGGGTCGGCCACCCGCCCCTCGGCCCGCCACGCCACGAACCCGTCGGGGCGCACCAGCACCGCACCCTCGGGCGTCGTCCCGTGCTTCTCGGCCCAGTCGGCGCCGTCCTCGGGAGCCAGGTCGTCGTTCGGACCGGTGCCGATCAGGTAGCAGTCCAGCCCGAGGGAGAACTCCTCGTTGGCGCCCTTGACCGCGGTGCGCCACATCTCGCCGTCCGTCCCGGTCAGCAGGACGAAGGACTTCTCGTACAGATCGAGGGTCGAGCGCCGCTCGCCGCCGGCCCGCAGCCACATGTGCGGGGCGCGGGTGCCCGGTTCGCCCGTGAGCCGCATCTGGTCGGGTACCACCGGCAGCGTGGGGTCGGCGCCGACGACCGCGCCCTGCGGATAGCAGTACCCCAGGGCGACGGTGAGCACCCCGCGCTGCCGGCCGCCGGCCGCCCCGGGGGCCGGTGCGTACCCCGGGTGGCTGTGCTCGGCCGAGCGCGCCGAGGCGCGGGCGCTGGTCTCCCGCGCCACCGGCTGCCGCTCCGCCTCGTAGGTCGCCAGCAGCTCCGGGCCCGCCGCGCCGTTGAGCACGGCGGCGAGCTTCCAGGCCAGGTTGTGGGCGTCCTGGATGCCGGTGTTGGAGCCGAACGCGCCGGTGGGGGACATCTCGTGGGCCGAGTCGCCGGCGAGGAAGACCCGGCCGTCCGCGTACCGCTCGGCGACCCGCTCGGCGGCGTGCCACGGGGCCTTGCCGGTGATCTCAACTGCCATGCCCGGTACGCCTGTTGCCCGGCGGATGTGGTCGATGCACCGCTCGTCGGTGAAGTCCTCCAGGGTCTCGCCCGTGTCGGGGTGCCAGGGGGCGTGGAAGACCCAGTCCGCCTTGTTGTCGACCGGCAGCAGGGCGCCGTCGGCCTCGGGGTGGGTCAAGTAGCAGGCGATGAAGCGGCGGTCGCCGACGACCTCGGCGAGCTGCGGCGCGCGGAAGGTGATGCTCACGTTGTGGAACAGGTCGCCGGGCCCCGTCTGGCCGATGCCCAGCCGCTCGCGGACCGGACTGCGGGGCCCGTCGGCGGCGATCAGGTAGTCCGCGTGCACGGTGGACAGCTCACCGGTCTCCCGGTTTCTCAGCGTCGCCCGCACCCCCTGCGCGTCCTGTTCGAAGGAGCTCAGCTCGGTGGAGAACCGCAGGTCACCACCGTGCTCGCGGGCACAGCGCACCAGTACGGGCTCCAGGTCGTTCTGGCTGCACAGGCACCAGGCGGACGGGCTGATGCGGGCCAGCCCGCCGCCCGGGTCGATCTCCTTGAACAGCCACTCGTGGTCGTCGCCGGTGAGCGAACGGGCCTGCAGGATCCCGTGGTTGTCGGCCAGGACCGACGCGGCCTCGCGGATCCCCTGCTCCGCGCCGGCCACCCGGAACAGTTCCATGGTGCGGACGTTGTTGCCCCGTCCGCGCGGGTGGCGGGAGGTGTCCGCGTGCTTCTCGACCAGCAGATGTCTGATGCCCAGGCGTCCCAGGAACAGCGACGCGGACAGGCCGACCAGGGACCCGCCCACGACGAGTACCGGCACCCGGTCTTCGACGGTGGGATTCATTGCGTGCTCCAGCTCCAGGGACGCTTACGGCAGATGGAGCACGAATGCCCGGCTCAGAGCCTGTTCGATCACGGTTCACCTGCATGGCTCACAGATCTCGCGCCACCCGTGGGTCGCGGCGACGATCGAATCCGGGACGCCCCCCGCGACACGCGGCAGGCCGTCCCCACCATCCGGCTCAGTCACCCGGATCGACCGGAACTGACGACGCACCACTGGGGCCATCGGGCCCCGAAGGAGATGCGTAGACGATGACAACGCTGTCGGAACGAATATCCCAGTCGGCCTTCGACGGCTCCCGGCTGAGGGTCGTGCTGCTGCTGGACCTCCACGACGGAGCCCAGCAGGACTTCCTCGAAGCCTACGAGCACCTGCGCAACCAGGTCGCGTCCGTCCCCGGACACATCACCGACCAGCTGTGCCAGTCCATCGAGAACCCCTCCCAGTGGCTCATCACCAGTGAATGGGAGAGCGCACCGCCCTTCCTGGCCTGGGTCAACAGCGAGGAACACGTCAAGATGGTCCAGCCGCTGCACGGCTGTGTCCGTGACACCCGGTCGCTGCGCTTCAGCGTCCTGCGCGAGACCTCGAACGTCGCCCGTCTCGCGCCCGAGCCTCCCAAGGGCCGCCTGCAGGCCAACCCCCGCGTCGGCGACGGGGTGGTCCGGCACGCGCTGACCTTCACCGTGAAGCCGGGCAGCGAATCGATGGTCGCGGACATCCTCGCCGGGTACACCTCCCCGGAGGCCCGGGTCGACGACACCACCCGGCTGCGCCGCACCTCTCTCTTCATGCACGGCAACCGCGTCGTGCGCGCGGTCGAGGTGCAGGGCGACCTGGTCGCGGCGCTGCGGCACATCTCCCAGCAGCCCGAGGTCCGGGCCGTCGAGGAGGCCATCAATCCCTATCTGGAGCAGGACCGCGACCTCAGCGATCCGAACTCCGCCCGGGTGTTCTTCACCCGCGCAGCCCTGCCCGCGGTGCACCACGTCGCCTCGGGCGGACAGCAGCCCGACGGCATCAAGCGGCATGCGCTGTTCTACCCCGCCAAGGAAGGCTGCGGTATGACGCTGGCCCAGATGCTCGCCCGCCAGGACGAGCTGGCCGCGGACGATGCGACCTGCCCCATCGCCGGCAGCACCATCTTCCAGCGCGACGACGTGGTCGTCCGCCTCATCGATCTCCGGATCCCGATCGAGAGCGATCCCGTGCTGGCGCTCGGCGTGCGCGGCCCTCGGAAGACGGCCGTGCTGCGGCGTCTGCTCGACACCGAAGTGGCCGGCGGTCTGTCCAACGACCGGGAACTCGCACATTTCCTGGAGCGCGCCGACATGGCCCTCATCACGGACCGCCGGGCACCCGGCGCCTGAACGGGCCCGGCCGCAGCAGGTCTCTCCCCTCATTCACCCCGGCCCCAGCCCCTGGAGGAAGCAGCCATGACCACGTACCGCCCACGCATCGTGGACCTCAGCGAGACCCAGCCCAACCGCCGGCGCGGAGGTGATCTGCGCGCCATGCTGACACCCAGCGCGGTGGGCGCCACGAGCGGCTTCATGGGCATGGCACTCGTGCAGCCCGGCGAGCGCATCGGCGAGCACTACCACCCCTATTCCGAGGAGTTCGTGTACGTCGTCCAAGGCGCGCTCGAAGTGGACCTCGACGGGGAACCGCACCCGCTCCGCCCTGACCAGGGGCTGCTGATCCCCCCGTACATGCGGCACCGCTTCCGCAATGTCGGAGACGTGGAGGCCCGGATGGTCTTCCACCTCGGCCCGCTGGCCCCGCGCCCGGAGCTCGGCCACGTCGACACCGAGGGCACGGAAGAGAGCACACCGGCCGCACCACCGGAACGCACGGAGCCCGTGTCATGACCCGCCGTGTGGCGGTCACCGGCGTCGGGATCGTCGCTCCGGGCGGTGTGGGTGTGCCCGCCTTCTGGGACCTGCTGTCCGCAGGCCGCACGGCGACCCGTGGCATCACCCTCTTCGACCCGGAGGGGTTCCGCTCGCGTATCGCCGCCGAGTGCGACTTCGATCCCGCGGCCCACGGGCTGAGCGAGGAGGAGGTGGCCCGCTCCGACCGGTACGTCCAGTTCGCGATGGTCGCCGCGGACGAGGCGCTGCGCAGCGCCGGCCTGGACACGGAGAGAGAGGACCCCTGGCGTATCGGGGTGTCCCTGGGCACCGCGGTCGGCGGTACCACGCGCCTGGAGCACGACTATGTCGCCGTCAGCAACCACGGTGCACGGTGGGATGTCGACCACCGGCCGGCCGGCCGCTATCTGGAGCGGGCGTTCTCTCCCAGTTCGCTCGCCTCCGCAGTGGCGGAGCGGATCGGGGCCCACGGCCCGGTGCAGACCGTCTCGACGGGCTGCACCTCCGGTCTCGACGCCATCGGGTACGCCTTCCACTCGATCGAGGAGGGCCGGGTCGATGTGTGCATCGCCGGCGCGTCCGACTCACCGATCTCCCCGATCACCGTGGCCTGCTTCGACGCGATCAAGGCGACCTCCGCGAACAACGACGATCCCGCCCACGCCTCCAAGCCGTTCGACGCCCACCGCGACGGATTCGTGATGGGGGAGGGCGGCGCCGTCCTCGTCCTGGAGGAGCTGGAACACGCCCGCGCCCGCGGTGCGACGATCCACTGTGAGATCCGTGGCTACGCCACCTTCGGCAACGCGTACCACATGACCGGTCTCACCCAGGAAGGCCTGGAAATGGCCGAGGCGATCAACCGGGCCCTGGGCGACGCCCGGATCGACGCCACCCAGGTCGACTACGTCAACGCGCACGGTTCGGGCACCCAGCAGAACGACCGGCACGAGACGGCCGCGGTCAAGCGTTCGCTCGGCGCACACGCCCGCAACATCCCGATGAGTTCCATCAAATCCATGGTCGGCCACTCGCTCGGGGCCATCGGTGCGATCGAGATCGTGGCCTGCGTGCTGGCACTCACCCATCAAGTGGTGCCGCCCACGGCCAACTACGAGACTCCGGACCCGGAGTGCGATCTCGACTATGTGCCCAGGACCGCACGGGAGCTGCCGCTGCGTTCGGTGCTCTCGGTCGGCAGCGGCTTCGGTGGATTCCAGTCAGCGGTGGTACTGACCCGACAGGGTGGGAGGGCATCATGAGCTCCCCGAAAACACGTCGTTCCGTCGTCACCGGCATCGGTGTCATCGCCCCCAACGGGGTGAGCACCGAGACCTTCTGGAAGGCGACGGTCGAGGGCATCAGCGTCCTCGACCGCGTCACCCGTGAGGGGTGCGAGCATCTTCCGCTCAAGGTCGCCGGCGAGGTCCGCGGGTTCGATCCGGCGGATCTGATCGAGGAGCGCTACCTCGTCCAGACCGACCGGTTCACCCACTTCGCCATGGCGGCGGCCAACCTCGCGCTGGACGACGCCCGGCTCGGCCGTGCCGACTACAACGACTCACCGTTCGCGGTGGGCGTCGTCACGGCCGCCGGATCCGGAGGCGGCGAGTTCGGCCAGCGGGAACTGCAACGGCTCTGGGGCCAGGGCTCCCGCCACGTCGGCCCGTACCAGTCGATCGCCTGGTTCTACGCGGCGAGCACCGGACAGATCTCCATCCGCGGCGGCTTCAAGGGGCCCTGCGGAGTCGTGGCCAGCGACGAGGCGGGCGGTCTGGACGCCCTGGCGCACGCCGGCCGCACCATCCGGCGCGGCACCGATGCCGTCGTCGTGGGTGCCGCCGAGGCACCTCTGGCCCCCTACTCGGTCGTCTGCCAGCTCGGCTACGACGATCTGAGCAAGCTCGACGATCCGGCCCGCGCCTACCGCCCGTTCACCAGCGGTGCCTGCGGTTTCGTCCCCGCCGAGGGCGGCGCGATGCTGATCGTCGAGGAAGAGGCGGCGGCCGTGAGCCGTGGGGCGAGCGTCCGGGCCGTACTGGCCGGGCACGCCGCGACCTTCACCGGAGCCTCCCTGTGGGAGGAGTCCCGGGACGGGCTCGCGCATGCGATCCGTGGCGCACTGGCGGATGCGCGGTGCGCCCCGGAGGAGATCGATGTGGTGTTCGCGGACGCGCTCGGCGTCCCCGCGGCCGACCGGGCCGAGGCGCTGGCGATCGCGGACGCCCTGGGCCGGCACGCCTCGCAGGTCCCGGTGACCGCACCCAAGACCGGCACCGGGCGGGCGTACTGCGGCGCCCCCGTTCTGGACACCGCGGCCGCGGTGCTCTCCATGGAACAGGGCGTCGTGCCGCCCACCCCCAACGTCGTCGACGTCTGCCACGACCTTGACGTGGTGACCGGCCGGGCCCGTCCCGCCGAGTTGCGGACGGCGCTGGTGCTGAGCCGGGGGCTGATGGGCTCGAACGCGGCAATGGTGCTGCGGAAGGGCTCCCCGTCCCCCTCGTGAGAAGGAGAACCGCACATGAACGCTCAACTGACGCTCAATGAGCTCGCCGCGCTGATGAAGTCCGCCGCCGGGCTCACCGTCGACCCGAAGGAGCTGGCGAACCGGCAAGATGCGACGTTCAACGAGTTCGGCCTGGACTCGCTCGGCCTCCTCGGCATCGTCGGCGAGCTGGAGAACCGGCAGGGCCGGCCGATGCCGACCGACGCGGAGCGCTGCAAGACGCCGCGCGACTTCCTCGCCCTCGTCAACGCCGCGCAAACCGTCCCCACCGTCCAAGAGAACGTGTCTACGACAGGAGCCTGACATGTCCGGCCACACCGAGAACGACATCACCATCGCGGCGCCGCTCGACCTCGTCTGGGACATCACCAACGACATCGAGAACTGGCCGCAGCTGTTCAGCGAGTACGCCTCGGTCGAGGTGCTGTCCAGGGAGGGCGACAAGACCACCTTCCGGCTGACGATGCACCCGGACGACAACGGCACGGTCTGGAGCTGGGTATCCGAGCGCGTCATCGACCGACAAAACCGCACCGTGCGTGCCCGCCGCGTGGAGACCGGCCCGTTCGCGCACATGGACATCCACTGGAAGTACGCCGAGATCCCCGGCGGCACCTCCATGCACTGGACCCAGGACTTCGCGATGAAGCCCGACGCCCCGGTCGACGACAAGGGCATGACCGAGCTCATCAACCGCAACTCCCGGATCCAGATGGAGCTCATCCGCGACCGCATCGAGCAGCGGGACCGCGAGCTTCGGTCCACCACCGTCAGCTGACGGCCCGCCAGGCCGCGTGCGGACCGCCGCCCGGCGGCAATGAAGGGATCTTTCCGATGCATCACGCTCTGATCGTCGCTCGTATGGCGCCCGGTTCGGCTCCGGACATCGCCGAGGTCTTCCGGGCCTCCGACCGTACGGAACTGCCGCAGCTGGTCGGCGTCTCGCGACGGACCCTCTTCCAGTTCGGTGACGTGTATCTGCACCTCATCGAATCCGACCGGCCGCCCGGCCCCGAGATCGCCAAGGTGACGGAACACCCCGAGTTCCGCGCCGTCAGCGACAAGCTGTCCGCCTTCGTCAGCGCGTACGACCCCGAGACCTGGCGAAGCCCCAAGGACGCGATGGCCCAGCAGTTCTACAGCTGGCAGCGCGACGGCAGCGGCTGACGCGTACGCGGAGCCGAGGCGATCCCCCGGTTCCCGCGCCGTCCCGGATACGGGCAAGGCCGCCCGGTGAGGAGCGCTCTCCTCACCGGGCGGCCTGCCGTGCCGGGTCATGCTCATTCGGGGACGGTGCACTCGAACGCGTGCAGGTACGGATTGACCTCCCGGATCTCGCCGACCTTGAGGCCGGCCTCCGCCATCCGGCTGACCAGGCTCGCCTTGGTGTGCTTGGCGCCGCCGACGTTGAGCAGCAGCAGCAGGTCCATGGCGGTGGTGAACTTCATCGAGGGGCTGTCGTCCACGAGGTTCTCGATGATCACGACGCGGGCGCCGGGGCGGGCGGCCGCGACGACGTTGTGCAGCGTCCTGCGGGTGCTCTCGTCGTCCCACTCCAGGATGTTCTTGATGATGTAGACATCGGCCCGGACCGGAATGTCCTCGCGGCAGTCGCCGGGCACGACCCGCACCCGTGGGGCGAGCGGGCCGCCGTCGCGCAGCCGGGGGTCCGGGTTCGCCACCACGGTGGGCAGGTCGAGCAGGGTGCCTTCGAGAGCGGGGTACTTCTCCAGCAGGCTGGCGAGCACATGCCCCTGGCCGCCGCCGATGTCCGCCACCGACGACGCACCGCTGAGGTCGAGCAGGTCCGCGATGTCCTGCGCCGACTGCTTGCTGGACGTGGTCATCGCGCGGTTGAAGACCTCGGCCGAGTCCCTGGCGTCCTGGTGCAGGTACTCGAAGAAGCTCTTGCCGTACAGGTCGTCGAAGACGCTGCGGCCGGTGCGCACCGCGTCGTCGAGCCGCGGCCAGGCCGCCCAGGTCCACGGCTCGGTGCACCACAGCGAGATGTACCGCAGGCTGTTGGGGGTGTCCTCCCGCAGCAGCCGGGACATCTCGGTGTGGACGTACTTGCCGTCGTCGGTCTCCTCGAAGATCCCGTAGCACGACAGGGTGCGCAGCAGCCGGTCCAGCGGACGCGGCTCGGTCTTGACTGCGGCGGCCAGTTCCTCCGCGGTGCTGGGCCGGTCGCCCAGTGCGTCGGCGACGCGGAGTTGCGCCGCCGCCCGTACGGCCGCCGCACAGGCGGCGCCGAAGACGAGCTCCCTGAGCCGCATGGCCGGCTGGGGGGTGGGACTTACGGTGGTCATTGCGCCTCTATTCTCCGGTTGAAGAGGGCTGCGCCTCGTGCGCCTCGTGCCGTCGGCACAGACCGGGCGGCTGTGAGGTCCGGCAGATGTTGTCGATGAACCGGTTTCCCTTGCCCTTGGGGTCGCGGTCGGCGAGGTCCACCGGCTTGTTGTGCAGCACGAGGTTGTCGATGATGAGGTTGCGTTCGTTGGTCGCCTTCACGAAGCTGTGGAAGAGCACGATGCCGCCGGAGAGCGGGGATTTGCCGACGTTGTCGCGGACCAGATTCCGCCGCACCAGCGTCTTCTCGGCGCCGGTGAGGACGATGCCGGACCCCTGGAGGAACGGCAGGCGGGGGTTGGCGGGGCAGTACTTGTTGTTCTTGACGACGGTGTTGTTCCGGACCGCCAGGGCTCCCGCCCGGGGCCGGGACTCGTCGCCGACGACGAAGACGCCGGCGCAGTTCCTGGTGATGGTGTTGTGGGCGATCACCAGGTTTCTGACGCGGCGTACCGTGATGCCGACCCGGTTCCTCGCGAGGTAGTTCTCGGTGACCGCGGCCCCCCGGGTGTCGGTGGCCCCGCCCTCCTCCTTGACCGTGTTGGCCAGGAAGATCCCGGAGTCGCCGTTGCCGGTGACGACGTTGTCCCGGAACAGTCCGCGGACGGACTTCTCCTGGGCGATGCCCCACACGCCGTTGTTCCGTGCGTACACGTGGCGCACGGCCAGCCGGTCGGTGCCGGAGGCCCAGAGGCCGTTCTTCTTGAAGCCCTTGACGGTCAGCGAACGGATGCTGACATCCCGCAGCGGCCTGCCCGCCGCGCCGATGACGCAGATGCCGTTGCCGGCCTTCGCGCACATGTTCCCGGCCCGCTTGCCGGTCGGGCCGATCACCGTCTTGGGGCCCGCACCGACCAGGCGCAGCCGCGACTTGCGGATGACCACGCTCTCCCGGTAGAGGCCGGGCCGGATGATGACGGTGTCACCCGGCTTCGCTCTGTCCACCGCCCGTTGGATCGACTGACCGGGGTGGACGACGAGTCGTTCCGTTGCGTCGCTCGGCGATGCCGCGCCCAGTCCGCCGACCAGCATCGCGGCGACGCAGCCCATGTATTTCATCTGTCGTAGCGCCATGAAGCGAAGCTATGGGCGATCACTTCCGCTCGCCACATGTGGTGACCCGATGATGACGGTGCGTGCAGAGGCCAGCTTTCGACACGCCGTCAAGTCCGCTGCCGGGCGCCGCACCGGAGGGCCGATCAGGGCCGGTCAGCGGGTTTCCGGCAGTCCTCGTCGGCAGCGTCGAACGCCTCGGCCCCCGGCCGGCAGCCGGCCGGGGCATCCTCACCTGACCGGGTATCGGACGGGGCGTCGGGCCGGACGTCCGACGGGTCGTCAGCCGATCCGTCCGGCCATGCCTCGGTCAGGAAGGCCGCGAGGCTGGTCGGCAGAAACCATGGACGGACGCGGGAAAAGGTCACGGAAGACCAACGCGTCAGCCCCGCCCGACGACACCCGCTCAGGGCCGCCGGCGCGTTTGATCACCCCAACGGCCCCGGGAGGTGGCGCCGAACGGGGGGCGGCGGCCGCTGGGAGCCTGCCGGGGAGCACCGCGTCCGGGGCCGTCCGGGGCATCCCGGGCCTTGGGGGCCGCCGGCGTCAGCCCGCCCGCTCCGCCGCGCTGCGCTCCACACGGAACGTACGAGGCGGCGTCCGGAAGGGGCTGGCCTCGCGGACGGCGGCTTCCCGGACGTGCAGGCGGCGAGGGGGCCTGCCCGGGTGTGCGGTAACTTGCCTGGTAAGCAGGTGAGTTCGCCCGATCCGGGTCCGGCACCACGGTCCGGGCGGACGGCGGAACCTGCGGCCCGGCGCCGACGGGGACGGAGGGTGCCGGGGTGGCGTCGGCCGGGTGGAGCGGGCGGCGCCGGGGCGTTCGCGCCGTGCGTGGCCCCGGTTTGTCCGGTACACCCATTCAAGTTGCCCGACCCCGTCGTCTACAGTTGCAGAATTCCGCAATTCAACAGATGACGCGACGGCCGGTCGGCCTGAACGCGGAGGATATGCGTGGGCGGTTTCGCCGAACCGGTAGGGATACGGCTACGGATACGGGTGCGCGCGGCGCGGTCCGGGCCCGGTCCCGGGAGCGGGGTGCGGGCATGAACGGTGCCTGGGTTCCGCGCTGTCAGGCCAAGGCCGACTTCTTCCGGATGCTGGGTCATCCGGTCCGTATCCGGGTGCTGGAACTGCTCCAGAACGGGCCGATGCCGGTGCGGGGGCTGCTCTCCGCGCTCGAGGTGGAGCCGTCCGCGCTCTCCCAGCAACTCGCCGTGCTGCGCCGCTCGGGCCTGGTCACGGCCACCCGCAGCGGATCCACCGTCGTCTACGAACTGGCCGGAGGCGATGTCGCGGAGCTGCTGCGCGCCGCCCGCCGGGTCCTCACCGAGGTGCTTGCCGGGCAGCACGCGCTCCTCACCGAGCTGCGGCAGGCCGAGGCGGGCGCCCGGCCGGCGCCCGGCGGGGTGGGGGCGGTCTCGTGATCCGCCTCTTTCGGGACCTCCGGCCCCTTCGGACCCCGCACCCCGAGGACGATGGCCGCGCGGGCAAGGTCCGCCCGTTCACCAGCGGAAAAGGGTGAAGCGGATGTCCGGATCACCACGGCGTAAGGGACCGCCGCCCTGGCGGGCGGTCCGCTCCCGAACCTGCATACCCACGCCCCTCGGACCGGGGACCGTACGGCCCTGCCGGGGACGTCCCCCCGGACGGGGGCCGCTGCGCACCGCTCGCGGACACGGCCGGGCGTGCCCGGAGAGCGTCGCCCGCCACCGCCCCCCGCCGCGCTGCGGCGTCCGCCGGGCCCGTGCGACCGCGGTGCGCCCCGGAACGCAGCTGGCGCGGCTGCCCGGTGCGGTACTGCTCGCCCACCGGGCTCCACGGCGCAGCCCATGGCGGCAGGTGCTGCTCTCCATCGTCGTGACCCATCTGCTGCTGGTCTTCCTGGCACTGGTCATCTATCTGGGCCGGCACGCCGGGACGTGACGCGGAGGCCGGCGAGCACCGGGGTGCCGATGCCCACCGCGGACGCCTGGCCCGCTCCGGTCCGCCACAGCCACGCCACATCGCGTCCGAAGGACCACACGAGGAGCCCCAGCGCCACGGCCACCGCGCAGGCCGCCGAGGTCCGCGGCAGGATCCCCGTACCGGCCACGACCAGTACGACACCCTGCAGCGCCGCCACGGTCTTGCGGGCCATGCTGGGCGGCAGGTCACCGCGCAGCCACGGCAGCACCCAGGACGCCGCGACGAAGGCGTACCGCATGAGGCCGATGGCCAGTACCCAGGCGCCCAGCGGGATCGCGACATGGACGCAGAGCACCAGGATCAAGAACGCGTCGACCTCCATGTCGAAGCGCGCCCCCAGCGGCGTCGCCGTTCCGGTGCGCCGGGCCACCTGTCCGTCGACCGCGTCCAGGACCAGCGCCACGGCGGCGAACACGATCAGCACGGTGACCGGTGTGTGCCGGGCGAAGGAGTCCGCCACCAGCGCGGTCACCCCGCCGACGAGGATGGTGCGGGCCAGTGTGACGCGGTTGGCCGGCCCGAACGACGTGGTCCACGTCCGGCGCAGTGCGACGGTGAGCACGCCCCAGGTGGCCACGGCGAAGAGGCACCCCGTGAACCACCCCACGGTGCCCAGACCGTCCACCCGGCACAGGACTTCCAGAACCAGCAGTTGAACACCCATACCGGCCGTAATGTCCGGTCCGAACGGCCTTGTGTCGTAGAGCTCTTGTACGGCCACCCTGCCTCCCGGGATGTGTAGCGGAGTCGAAGGGCGCCGCGTAGGGTGACGGCGTCCTCATGATCCCCAGCATCGATGAACCATCGCCGTAGCGTCCAGGAGGATCCCGATGCCGCGTGCCGCTTGTGCTTTTTGGCTAAGCGCTCCAGGTCAGGGCGAGATCCGGACGGAAGCCCTTCCGGAGCCCGCCGCCGGTGAGGTCCTGGTGCGCTCGGTCTGCTCCGGAGTGAGCCGTGGAACGGAGACCCTGGTCTTCCGTGGCGGCGTGCCCGAGAGTCAGCACGCCGTGATGCGTGCGCCCTTCCAGGAAGGCGACTTCCCGGCACCGGTCAAGTACGGCTACCTCAATGTAGGCGTGGTCGAGGAGGGCCCGCACGACCTGCTGGGCCGCACGGTCTTCTGCCTGTATCCGCACCAGACGCACTTCGTCGTCCCGGCGAGCGCCGTCACCCCGGTACCGGACACCGTCCCCGCCGCACGGGCCGTGCTGGCGGGCACGGTGGAGACCGCGGTGAACGCCCTGTGGGACGCCGCGCCGCTGGTCGGCGACCGGATCGCGGTGGTCGGCGCGGGCATGGTGGGCTGCAGCGTCGCCGCGGTCCTGGCCCGCTTCCCCGGGGTCCGGGTGCAGTTGGTCGACGCCGACCCCGCGCGCGCCGCCACCGCCCGAGCACTGGGGGTGGACTTCGCGCCGCCCGCGGACGCCCGGGGCGACTGTGACCTGGTCGTACACGCCAGCGCCACCGAACAGGGGCTGGCCCGCTCGCTCGAACTGCTCGCGCCGGAAGGCACCGTGATCGAGCTGAGCTGGTACGGAGACCGGCAGGTCAGCCTGCCGCTGGGGGAGGCCTTCCACTCCCGCAGGCTGGTCGTCCGCAGCAGCCAGGTGGGCACGGTCTCCCCGGCCCGGCCCCGCCGTACCTTCGCCGACCGCCTCGCGGTCGCCCTCGACCTGCTCGCCGACCGCGCCTTCGATGCGCTGATCACCGGTGAGTCGGCCTTCGAGGACCTGCCGCGGGTGCTGCCCAAGCTCTCCTCCGGCGACCTCCCGGCGCTCTGCCACCGCATCCGGTACGGGCCGGCGGACGGCTGACAACCGCCGGGGCAGCGCCCGCAATTCGCTTTCCGACGACACCTCACTGAGACCGACATCACACCGGAGGAACGGCCTTGTTCAGCATCACCGTCCGCGATCACCTCATGGTCGCCCACAGCTTCCGTGGCGCGGTCTTCGGCCCCGCGCAGCGTCTGCACGGCGCGACCTTCATCGTGGACGCCACCTTCCGCCGCGCGGAGCTCGACGCCGACAACATCGTGGTCGACATCGGCCTGGCCACCCAGGAACTCGGCGCCGTGATCGGTGAGCTGAACTACCGCAACCTCGACGACGAGCCCGACTTCGCCGGCATCAACACCTCGACCGAGGCCCTGGCCAAGGTCATCGCGGACCGGCTCGCCGACCGCATCGAGGCGGGCAACTTCGGTGCGGGCGCCCGCGAACTGGCGGGGATATCGGTCACCCTGCACGAGTCGCACATCGCCTGGGCGACGTACGAGCGCACCCTGTGACCCCGACCGGCGCCACCGCAGCGGCGGAGCGTGTGGTGCATGCCGTCCTCCCCGGTGACGTCGACGATCCGGCGGTGCCCAGCGGCGGCAACACCTACGACCGCCGGGTGTGCCGCGACCTCCCGGCGGCGGGCTGGCAGGTGCGCCCGTACGCGGCGCCCGGCAGCTGGCCGCGGCCGGACGCCGCCGCTCGCGCGGGGCTCGTGCGGTACCTGGCGGCGCTGCCCGACGGTGCGGTGGTCCTCCTCGACGGCCTGGTCGCCTGTGGCGTCCCCGACATCCTGGAACCCGAGGCGGGACGGCTGCGGCTCGCCGTACTGGTCCATCTGCCGCTGGCCGACGAGACCGGACTCGACTCCGCCGTGGCGGCGGAGCTGGACGCCCTCGAACGCCGCACCCTGCACGCCGTGGGCGCCGTCGTGGCCACCAGCGAGTGGGCGGCCCGCAAGCTCGTCGCCCACCACGGGCTGTTGCCGGCCCGGGTCCGGGTCGCCAGGCCCGGAGCCGATGCCGCGCCCCTCGCGCCGGGCACCGACGACGGCACCGGGCTGCTGTGCGTCGCCGCGGTCACCCCGCGCAAGGGGCAGCACCTCCTGGTGGAGGCCCTTGCCACCGTCACCGAGCTGCCCTGGCGCTGCGCCTGCGTCGGAGGACTCGACCGGGACCCCGCTTACGTCGCCCAACTGCGGCGCCGGGTCACGGAGTCCGGCCTCGACGACCGGATCGCCCTCACCGGACCGCGGGCGGGCGCCGACCTGGAGGCCCGCTACGCCGCGGCCGACCTCCTGGTCCTCACCTCGTACGCGGAGACCTACGGCATGGTCGTCACCGAGGCGCTGGCCCGGGGGATTCCGGTGCTGGCGACGGAGGTTGACGGCGTACCGGAAGCGGTCGGGCGGGCGCCCGACGGCAGTGTGCCCGGTCTGCTCGTACCGGCCGGCCGGCCCGCGGCCGTTGCCGGGGCGCTGCGTGACTGGCTGGGCGATCCGCACCTGCGTGATCGGCTGAAGACCGCGGCACGCGGACGTCGTGCCATGCTGGAGGGGTGGGAGATGACGTCGCACAGTCTGGCCGGAGCGCTGGAAATGCTTCGGGACGAGATCCGGAGCATACGGTGAACGCGCCCGAGAGGCCCCGATTCGCCCCGCGGTGGCTGGAGTTGCGCGAGCGCGCCGATGCCGCCGCCCGCGCACCCGAGCTGCTGCAGCCACTGCTGCAGTGGATGTCCGGGCGGCCCGCGGCCGCCGGCTCCGGGAGCACCGGGGATCTGGTGATCCGCGATCTCGGCTGTGGCACCGGCTCGATGGGACGCTGGCTCGCCGTCCGGCTGCCCGGCCCTCAGCACTGGATCCTGCACGACCTCGACCCGCTGCTGCTCACGCACGCCGGTGCGCGGTTGCCGGTCACGGCTGCCGACGGCACGCCCGTTGACACCACGACCCGGCGCGGCGACCTGGCCGACCTCACCGCCGACGATCTCGCCGGCACCTCGCTGGTGACCGCCTCCGCGCTGCTCGACCTGCTCACCCGCGAGGAGGTGGAGGCGCTTGCCGAGGCCTGTATGGACGCGGGCTCCCCCGTGCTGCTGGCGCTCTCCGTCGCCGGACGGGTCGAGCTGACCCCCTCCGACCCGTTCGACGCCGAGATCACCGAGGCCTTCAACGACCATCAGCGGCGCACGGACCAGGGCCGCGCCCTGCTCGGGCCGGACGCGATCGCGGCGGCGGTCACGGCGTTCGAGCGACGCGGTGCGACCGTGCTGGTGCGGCCCAGCCCCTGGCGGCTGGGCTGCGCGGAATCCGCGCTGACCGCGGAGTGGCTGCGCGGCTGGGTCGGCGCGGCGCACGCCCAGCGGCCGGAGCTGGCCCCTGAGGCGGTGGCCTATCTGCGCCGGCGGCTGGAGGAGTGCGCGGCGGGGGACCTGTCCGTCGTGGTGCACCACACGGATCTGCTGGCGCTGCCCGGGCCCGCTGCTGCCGGGAGCGCGGGGTGAACCGCTCCCGCTGGGCGGCGTGGCTCAGGCTGCTCGCGGGACTGGGCATCCTGGTGGCACTGGTGTGGCATCTGGGCTCCGACGCCTTCCTGGACGGACTGCGCAGGATCGACGCCGCCACGCTGCTGGCCGCCCTCGCCATCGGCCTGCTCACCACGGTGTTCAGCGCCTGGCGGTGGTGCCTGGTGGCCCGCGGCCTCGGCCTGCGGCTGCCGCTGGGCGGCGCCGTCGCGGACTACTACCGGGCGCTGTTCCTGAACGCGGCGCTGCCCGGCGGCGTCCTGGGCGATGTGCACCGCGCCGTACGCCACGGCCGGCACTCCGGCGACCTCGGCCGGGGCGTGCGGGCGGTGGTCCTGGAACGCACCGCAGGCCAGGTCGTGCTGCTGGTCGCCGGGGCGGTGGTGCTGCTAGCCCGGCCCTCGCCCGTACTGGCGCCGGTCACCCGCTTCCTCACCTCACCCGCCGTCGCACTGACCGCGGCCGCGGGGGGCGTGTTGCTGGTGGCGGCCGCCGCTCTGCTGCGCCGGCGGCGGGGCGCCTCGCGGGCCGAACGCGCCCTGCGCACCGTGCTGACCGAAGCGCGTCAGGGCCTGCTCGCCCGCGGTGTCTGGCCCGGCGTCCTGCTCTCCTCCGCGGCGGTCCTGGCGGGCTACCTCGGGATGTTCGTGCTGGCCGCCCGGGTCGCGGGAGCCGACGCACCGACCGCCGAACTGGTGCCGCTCGTGGTGCTGGCGCTGCTCGCGATGGCGCTGCCGCTGAACGTCGGCGGCTGGGGCCCGCGGGAGGGCGCCGCCGCCTGGGCCTTCGGCGCCGCCGGTCTAGGCGCGGCGCAGGGGCTCACCACCGCCGTGATCTACGGTGTGCTCGCCTTCGTCGCGAGCCTGCCGGGCGCCGGGGTGCTGCTGGTCCGCCGGTCCGCCGGACGGCGCACCGAACGCCCGCAGTTCGAGTTCGAAGAGCGTGTCCTCACCGAGCAGGGCCCGTCGCAGCGGCGGGCGTAGCGCCTCCCGCATCACCGGGTTACCGGGAAACCGCAGACCGGGCACGCCGTCGCCGAGCAGAACCGGCGCGACGGTGACATACAGCCGGTGCAGTGCCCGCTCCCGCAGGAAACGCGACACGGTGACACCGCCCCCCTCGATCAGCACCCGGCCCAGGCCACGCCGCGCCAGCGCCGACAGCACGCGCCGCGGGGCGAAGGCGTCCGCGTCCGGCAGGACCAGCACCTCGACACCGGTGCCGCGGGGCACGGCGGTGACCTCAGGACCCACCACCCACAGCGTCGGCGCCGCGCCGTCGGTGAACACCCCGCTGTGCAGTGGCACCCGTCCCCGCGGATCGAGCACCACCCGCACCGGATTGTCCCCGGTACAGGCACGCACGGTCAGCCGCGGATCGTCCGCCACCGCGGTGCCGGCCCCGACCACCACCGCATCGGCCAGCGCGCGCAGCCGGTGCAGATGACAGCGGTCCTCCGGGCCGGTGACATAGTCGGCGTCGCCGGTACGGGTCGCGATGAAGCCGTCCAGGCTCTGCCCGAGCTGCGCGAACGCGACCCGGGGTCCGGCCAGGCACAGCGGCAGGTAGCGCGCGGCGAGTTCCACCGCTTCGGGCGTGGCGGGCCGGTCCCAGTGCGGCCCGCCGGCCCCGTCGGTCACCCATCCGGCGGCCCGCGCCGCTTGTGCGGTACGGACCGCCCGCAGCCGCTCCCAGGCGGCCGCCGTGTCGAGCACCTCAGTCATGGTCTTCCGTTCCTGCGCCGAACAGCGCGGCATATTCGTCGAATGCCTCGACCAGGCCGGCCAGCAATTCCCGTCCCTTGCGGGCGGAGGCCAGCGACGGGCGCCCGATGACCCCGGATTCGGTATACGCCGACATGCCGAGCGTGAGCAGGTGCTTCCGGTCATCGGCGACGCAATCCGCCGATTCATAGCCTTCCTTGACCAATTCGGGATGGGCATACAGCAGAATGGACGTCTCGGCCTCTCCGGCATGCATATCGGTGTGCCCGGAGGTCTGCACCCCGGCTCGGGTGCGCGCGGCGTCCCAGTCGGCCGATCCGGGGAAGAGCGCCATCCGCATGCCGCGCCCCGCGGATTCCTGAACGACATTGCGCAGCACGTAATTTCCACCGTGTCCGTTCACGAGAATCAACGTGCCGATACCGGACTTGCGGAGCGAATCAGCGATGTCCGTGACGATCGCATGCAGGGTGCGCGCCGAAATGCTCACCGTCCCCGGCCAGGCGGCGTGTTCGTGGGAACAGGACACCGTCAGCGGCGGCAGCAGCTGCACGGGACGGCCGGCGGCCACCTCCCGCGCGATGGTGCAGGCGATGACGGTATCGGTGGTCAACGGCAGGAAGTCACCGTGTTGTTCGAGGCTGCCGATGGGCAGCACGGCCATCGTCGGCCGCCGTGTCCGTACGTCCTGTGTGGTGTCCGCCGGCAACAGGCCGGGCGCCGGAGTCGGGTGTCCCGAAGCGGTCATCGTGTGCTGCGGCCTTTCGTCGCTGACTCACCGAGTCATGGTTCTCGCAGCATACTTGTTGTGTTCTGAGTGACTACCGGCGATCCATTCCCACCGCGGGTACGATCGCGCCATGATGGACGCCGACAACGATGCCCGCCCCGACCTCCGTGTCGCAATCGATGACGCCCTCGGTCGCAAACCCGCTGTGGAACAGGTGGTGACGGCCAGGCTGCCCACCACATATGGTGAATTCCTCGCCGTCGGCTATCTGGACCGCCGTACCGGGATCGAGCAAGTAGCTCTGGTTTACGGTGATGTCGAGGGAGAGACGGTGCTGACCCGGGTGCATTCGGAATGCCTCACCGGTGATGTCTTCTCCTCCAGCCACTGTGAATGCGGCGATCAATTGGACGCCGCGCTACGGGCGATCGTGGCGGAAGGGCGCGGCATTCTGGTCTATCTCCAGGGCCACGAGGGCCGGGGGATCGGCCTGTTGGCCAAGCTCCGGGCGATGAAGCTGCAGGAGGGCGGGCTGGACACGGTCGAGGCGAACATCGCGCTCGGGCTGCCGGTCGACGCCCGTGACTACGCCGTCGCCGCGGAGATGCTGCTGGACCTCGGCGTCCGGTCCGTGCGGCTGCTGTCGAACAATCCGCGCAAGCGCGAGGCGCTGCTGCGGCACGGCATCGCCGTCGCCGAACAGGTCCCGCTGCTGATGACGCCCCGTGCGGAGAACATCCGTTACCTCCGCGCCAAACGGGAGCGCCTGGACCACGATCTGCCGCATCTGGACGGCATCCCCGGCCTGTCCTGACGAGGCGGGACGCCCCGTGCGTGCGGCCACCTGAGGACACGCCCCGAACCACGGGGGCCGCACCACGGGGACCGCACCACGGGAAAGGGCCCGCGACGTCCGGCGTCGCGGGCCCTTCCTCGGTAGCGCCGGATCAGGAGACGGCGGGTGCCGCCTTGGCCGCGGTGGCCTGGGACCGGGTCGGCACGACCCGCTCCGCGAGGTGGCCGAAGACCAGCCCGAAGGCGGTCCACAGCACCAGTTGAATGGTGATCGCCGACAGCCGGAACTGCCAGAGCAGCGTGGCCGAGAAGTCGTGCGGCACCTCGTTGACGGCCGGCAGGAACGCATAGGCGAGGCCGATGGCGACCACGAAGGCGGCGCCGGCCGCGACCGCCGCGTACCAGTTGCCCAGCTTCGGAGCCAGCCGCCGGCCGAGGATCGTGGCGGCGACGGCCAGCAGGATGCCGAGCAGCATCATCAGGAAGTACAGGGCGGTGCGTTTGCCGATCGTGTCGGGGTCACCGACGGACGGCGGATTGGCCGGGTACTTCAGGAACGGGACGAGGTAGACGGCCAGCAGCGCCGCGCCGGAGAGCAGCGCGGCCGTGGCGCGGGCACCGAACCTGCCGATCCGCCCGAGGGCGAAGCAGAAGGCGAGTGCGGCGATGCCGCCCAGCGCCACGCCGTAGACCAGCACGCCGGTGGCCAGGCCCGCCGTGGACTGCACACCGCGGCTGACGACCTCCATCTCGTGTTCGTGGCTGTGTGCTTCCTCGAACGCGATGGCGGCGTCCACCTGCGGTTCGCCCAGCAGATAGGCGACGACGAGGGCCAGGGCACCGGCGGCCAGACCGGCAAGCATCCCGCGCACCAGGAGGTTTCTGATGGTGACGGAGTTCATGGATGCGCCGTCCGATCAGTGGCAGGGGAAGCCGAGGAGGTGGCGCCCGTCGTGGACCCACTCGTGGACCTCCGTGCCGGAGAGCAGTGAGGTGGCGCCCTGCTCCGCGCCGATGAAGTACAGCAGAACGAGCATCAGGACGCCGAAGAACAGCGCCCAGGGGGCAATGGCTTTGAGGGGGAGCGGGGCCGGGGTGACGGCGCCGGTGGCCGGGGGTGCGATGGTCTGGGCCATGGCGGAACCTCCTGTGCGGGGAACTCGCGTCCCTGTTCGTGGGAGTGCGTAACGACATGCCGGGTCTGGCTCGCCCGGTTCCGGCCCTGCTGGGCTGGAAAAAACCGGACATACAGTGGCGCGACCGCGCCGGGATCCCACCGGCTTCCGTCATGTCGTCGTCAATATCATCGGGAACGTACCGCGAACCCGACCCCGGGCCAAGACCGCGGAGGGGGCGGAGTGGTGCAGGGCGCGGCGCGTGGGCCGGGCAACTCCCTTGTGCGGGTACGGCGTTGCCGGTGCCGGTGAACAACGAAAGAAGAGGTCATGACAACTCGGGTGATGTTGGTCTCACCGGCCGCGGGCGACGCCCAGCGCGAGGTGCGCTTCGACGACGACGGCCCGCTGAGCGAGGCCGGGCTGCGCCGTGTCCGGGAGGCGGCCGGAGCGCTGCCGAATGCCGGCCGGACCGTTGTCTCGCCCTCCGCCCGGTGCCGGAGCACGGCCGCGGAACTCGGTCTTCCGGTCCGTCCCGCGCCGGAGCTGGCGGGCTGTGCGATGGGCACCTGGCGCGGCCGCACCCTGGCGGAGGTCGCCGACGCCGAACCGCTCGCGGTGTCCGCCTGGCTGTCGGACCCGGACTTCGCGGGGCACGGCGGGGAGTCGCTGCGGCAGCTCTGCGACCGGGTCGGGGCCTGGCTCACGCGGATGGCGCCGGCCGCGGGCCGGGTGCTGGCCGTGGTCGAGCCGGATGTCGTCCGCGCGGCGGTGGTCCGCGCGCTCGGGGTTCCCGTGGAGGCGTTCTGGCGGCTGGATGTGCCGCCGCTGACCGTGACCGAGCTGAGCGGCCGCGGCGGGCGCTGGAATCTGGGTCTGGGGCGGGCGCCGGACCGCAGGTGACGGCGATACGGCCATTGTCCGGCAAAATTCGCTTGCCACTTCATCTACACATAAAGGCGACATAAGCGCAGAATTAAAAGTGCGAGGCCCGATGCCACGCGGAACGGCCAGACCGCGAGTGAAGGAGGCGAGTCGCATGGCCGACGTCTCACACCACAGGGGAGATCTCGCAGGTCACCCCGATGCTTCTGAGATGCAGGCTCGGTACGAGCGGGTGCTCGGCGGGCGTGACGTGGTACTCGTCGACGGGCCGGTGTTGCTGGTCGGTCTGTACTGCGCCGTCTCGCCCTGGATCCTCCACTTCACCGCCGCACAGCCGGCGCTCGTGACGCACAACCTCATCCTCGGTATCGCGATCGCCCTCCTGGCAGTCGGCTTCACCGTCACCCCGGAGCGGATGTACGGCCTGAGCGGCGCGATGTGCGCGATCGGTGTATGGATGATCATCTCGCCCTGGATCGTGGGCAGCAGCCCGGACGCCGGTGTCATCTGGAACAACGTCGTCATCGGTGCCCTGACGTTCCTGCTGGGTGCCATGTGTGTCGCCGCGGCGTCGAAGAGCCGTCGCGGCACGTGACGCGCCCTCCCCGAGGGCAGGCGCCAGCCGTCGGCCGCAGGCCCCTCACGGGGGGGTGGGCCGGTCGGCGGCCGGCCGCTGCGCACCCCGCCGGGAAGCGATCTCTGCACACATGCGATAACCCGGCAAATTCGGTTAAATCGGTTGCATGGGTCCGCCGAATGTGGCCCGCCTCCCCGGAGGGAGCGTTCCGTGACCGCTGCGCCCGTGGATGACCACCAGGACTTCGCCGACGCCGACCGTGGCTTCATCGCCGCGCTCGACCCGCCCCAGGTCACCGCGGGCGACGGCACGGTGATCTGGGACGCCGAGGCCTACGGGTTCCTGGCCGGGAACTGCCCCGAGACCGCACACGAGAGCCTGTGGCGGCAGGGCCGGCTGGTGTGCCGGCAGGGCCTCTACGAGGTCACCGACGGCATCTACCAGGCCCGCGGCCTGGACCTGTCCAACATGACGCTGGTCGAGGGCGACCACGGTGTCGTCGTCATCGATCCGCTGGTCTCCGCCGAGACCGCCGCCGCGGCCCTGGAGCTCTACCGCAAATACCGCGGCGACCGGCCGGTCACCGGTCTGATCTACACCCACTCACACGGCGAGCACTTCGGCGGCGGACGGGGCGTCCTGCCGCACGACCACCACCCCGTCCCGGTCCTCGCGCCGGCCGGCTTCCTCCGGCACGCGGTCCGCGAGGACGCCTACGCGGGGACCGCCCTGACCCGCCGCTCCGTCTACATGTACGGAACACAGCTGCCCAAGGGCCCCGAGGGCCAGATCGGCTGCGGTCTGGGCACCGCCCGCTCCACCGGCACCATGACGTTCATCCCGCCGACCGTGGACATCACCCGCACCGGCCAGGAGGAGATCGTCGACGGCGTACGCATCGTCTTCCAGCTCACTCCGGACACCGAAGCACCCGCCGAGATGAACTTCTGCCTTCCGGCGCACGAGGCGCTGTGCCTGGCCGAGAACGCCACCCACACCCTGCACACCGTCCTGCCGCTGCGGGGCGGCGCCGTCCGTGACGCCCGGGCCTGGTCCCGCTACCTGGGCGAGGCGCTGGCCCTCTTCGGCGACGAGGCGGAGGTCGCCTTCGCCTCCCACCACTGGCCCACCTGGGGCAAGGACCGTGTCAAGACCCTGCTGGCCCACCAGCGTGACCTGTACGCCTATCTGCACGACCAGACGGTGCGGCTGCTCAACGAAGGGCTCACCGGCGCCGAGATCGCCGAGGAGCTACGGCTGCCGCCGGCCCTGGAGGAGGACTGGTCCCTGCACGGCTACTACGGAGCGATCGGCCACAACGTCAAGGCGATCTACCAGCGCTACCTGGGCTGGTTCGACGGCAACCCCGCCCACCTGTGGGAACACCCGCCGGCCGAGCAGTCCAGACGCTATGTCGAGACCATGGGCGGCGTCGAGGCCACGGTGGACGCGGGCAAACGGTACGCGGCCGACGGCGATCTGCGGTTCGCGGCCACGCTGCTCAACCACGCGGTCTTCGCGGCCCCCGACAACCTCCGCGCCCGGCGCGAACTGGCCCTGGTGTACGAACGGCTGGGCCACGGCTGCGAGAACGGCACCTGGCGGAACTCCTACCTCACCGGTGCCATGGAACTGCGCGGCACCCTGGCCGGGGCCCGCCCGGACACCGCCGACCCCGAGATCGCGCTGGCCCTGACCGTCGACCAGCTCCTCGACACGCTCGCCATCCGCATCGACGGCCCCCGGGCGTGGTCCACCGCGCTCACCCTCGACCTCTACCTCCCCGAAGAGGACCGGACCTGGCAGCTGACGCTCTCCCACGGAGCCCTCACCCACCTCAGCTCACCCGGCGCCCCCACACCGTCCGGCGGACGCACCCCGGACCTCACGCTCACCCTCACCAAGCCCCAGCTGCTCGACCTGCTCGCCGGCCGCGGTCCCGGCGACGCCGTACCCCACGGCGAGACCGGGGCGCTGGACCGGCTGCTGAGCCTGGTCCGTACGCCGGACCCCACCTTCCCGGTCGTCACGCCCTGACGAGGACCGCCGTCCGGCCGGCGGCCGTCAACCTCGTGCCCCCGACCGCCGCACGGGACTCCGGCCGGCGCCGCGACTGGGGCAAACTGGCCCGGTGGCGAGCAACATTCCCGAGGAGCCGACCAGTTTCATCGGCCGGCGAGCCGAACTGCGCCGGATCGACGACGAGTTGACGGAGCACCGGCTGATCACCCTGACCGGCCCCGGCGGTGTGGGCAAGACCCGGATCGCGATGCGGGCCGCGCGCGCGGCGGCGGCACGGTATCCCGACGGGGTCTGCTGGGCGGATCTGTGGCCCCTGCACGGCGCGGGACGGCTGGTGGCCAGCGTCTGCGATGCCGTCGGGCTGGCCGACCACACGGCGCGGACGCCGGTGGCGGTGCTGTGCGAAGGGCTCGCCCGCAAACGGCTGCTGCTGGTGCTGGACTCCTGCGAACACCTCGTCGACGCCTGCCGCGACCTGCTCGCGGACCTGCTGACCGCCGCCCCTGGGGTGACCGTGCTGGCCACCAGCCGGCAGCCGCTGGGCCTCGTCGGCGAAGGGACCACCGAGATCGGCCCGCTGCCCTGCACGGGCGACAACGACGCACTGGCCCTGTTCACCGCACGCGCCACCGCCGCGGCCCCCGGACTGCGGCTGACCGCACCCCCGCACGCGACGGCCGCCGCCGTCATCTGCCGCCGCCTCGAAGGCATCCCGCTGGCCCTGGAGCTGGCGGGCGCCCAGCTGGCGAGCAGCTCCGTCGAGCAGATCGCCGAGCGGCTCACCTCCCGTCTCGACACCCTCGACGGTCACGGACCGGTGCGGCTGCCACGACACCGGACGCTGCGCTGCGCCATCGGCTGGAGTCATGAACTGTGCGCACCGCTGGAACGGCTGCTGTGGGCCCGGCTGTCCGTCTTCCGTGGCACCTTCGACGAGGAGTCCGCGAGCGCCGTGTGCGCCGGCGGACCGCTCGCCGCCGCACAGGTGCGCACCACACTGGAGGCACTGGCCGCCAAGTCGGTGCTCACCCGCGAGGGCCCGCGCTACCGCATGCTCGACACGCTGCGCGAGTACGGCCGGATGTGGCTGGCCGAACTGGACGAGACGACGGCACTGGCGGACCGGCACGCCGCGCACTTCGCCTCCTTCGGCCGCCGCGCCGAACGCGGCTGGCTGGGCCCCGAACAAGTCGGCTGGTACGGCAGGGTCGCCGAGGCCCATGTCGACCTGTGCACCGCACTGGACCACCTGCTGGCCACCGACCCGGAACGGGCCCAGGACCTCAGCGCGTCGATCGGCTTCTTCTGGAGCTGCTGCGGCCACCTCCACGAGGCCCGGGACTATGTGGCCCGCGCCCTGGCCGCCCACCAGGGGCCGGGCCCGGCACGCACCCGGGCGCTGTGGGCGCTCGGCGTGGCAGTACTGCTGCAGGGCGATCTGACGCTCGCCGACGACCTGGGCCTTCAGTGCGCACGCGCGGCACGGGCGGGTGACGATGCGGAGGCGCAGCTCCAGGCGGGCTACCTCGCCGGTCTCACCCATCTGATGGCGGGCCGCCCGATGTCCGCGCACTCCGTCGTGGAACAGGCGCTCGGCCCCGCGCGGTGCACCCCCTTCGACTCTCCCGGACGGCTGCGCTGCCACCTCGTACAGCTCTTCGCGCTGACCGGCCTGGGCAGGCTCACCGAGGCCCGTGCCGCGGCGGGCGCACTGCGCCGCGGGTGTGTGCAGCGCGGCGAATACTGGACCCGCTCCTACATCGACTACCAGCTCTCGCTGATCTCGCTGTTCCAGGGCCGGCCGGAGGAATCGGCGGACCACGCCCGGTCGATGCTCGCGGCCAAAGCGGGCATCGGCGACAAGTTCGGTATCGCGCTCGGCCTGGACCTGCTCGCGGCCGCGGTGGCGGCCCAGGGCCACGGTGCGGCCGCCGCCCGTGTCTACGGCAGTGGCCAGGCCCTCTGGCGGACCGTCGGGCATCCGCAGCGCGGCACCCCCGAGCTGCGTGCGGTACGCGAGGAGTGCGAGCGGCGGGCCCGCGCGGCGATCGGCGACCAGGCGTACGCGGACCTCTTCCACCGGGCCAGCGAGGAGCGGCCCCAGGCCTCGCTCGCCCGGATCCTGGCGGGCGAGCTGTGACCGGCGGCCCGCACCCGCTTGCCTCAGGCGGAGGGATCGCCGGCCAGCGCGTACAGCAGCTCGTAGGCGGTGCTGATCATCCCGCAGGTGCGGCCGCGGCGGGTGGCGAGTGCGACCAGGCCGGTGTGCGACGCCGGGTGATAGCCCAGGAACGCCTGCTGGCCGAAGGTGGCCCCGACGTGGAAGAGCAACGGCCCCTGCGGGGCCGGATGCTGATACCACGTCAGGGTGTGGGTGTGGCGCTTGCGCCAGCCGCGGCGCAGCAGCGGCACCTGGACCTCGCGCAGGGGCCCGGCCAGCGGCGTGCCGTCCGGGGAGAGGTGCGCTTCGAGGTAGGTGAGCAGGTCGCCGGGGGTGGCACGGACCGACCCGGCGGCGACGAAGGCGCCCATGTCGGCGCTGCCCACCGGCGTCACCCCGTTCGTACGGTGGCCGACGGCGTCGGTGCCGGTGGTGCCGGGGCCCAGCGTGGTCTCCGTCAGCCCGAGGGGGCGCAGCACCCGCTCGGCGAGCAGGGCGGGGTAACCGGCGCCCGCGGCACCGGACATGGCCGGACCCAGCAGCGCCAGCCCGAAGTTGGAGTAGCGCCAGCGGGTGCCGGGACGGTGCCGCGGCCGGGTGCGGGCGAAGATGCGCAGCAGCCGCTCGGTGTCGTAGCGGGCGTAGCCGTTGGCGTACGGGTGCACCAGCGCGCCGACGATCAGGTCCGGGGGGATCCGGGGCAGCCCGGAGGTGTGGGTGGCCAGATGCCACAGGGTGATCCGGCGCGAGTGCGGGTGCGGCAGGGGCAGCTCGGGCAGGCGGTCCACGAGCCGGTCGGCCGGGGACAGCACGCCGTCCCCGGCCAGCGCCGCGAGCAGCAGCACGGTGAACGTCTTGGACAGCGACCCCAGTTCGTAGCGCAGCGCATGGCGGGGGTGGGCGGCGCCAGCGCCGAGCCGCCGGTCATCACGGTCCGGCGGCCGTGGCGGGTCACCGCCAGCACGACGTCCGGCGCGTCGATCTCGGTGACCGCGTCCGCGAGGCGGTCACCGAGCGCCGGTCCGGGGCCGGCGGGGGTCATCCGACGGCGGACAGGGCCCGGGAGGTGGCCATCGCCGAGGCGAACGCGGCCACCAGGGTGGGGTGATGGACCAGGTCGAAGACCCGCGCCGGGTCACCCTCCGGCATCCCGCGCTGGATGGGCATCGCGCCGCTGGGCGACTGGGCCGCCGCGTACCGCTCCCACAGGTCCGCTTCCAGGGTGGGCCGCGGCAGGCAGGCGTCGACGACCAGGAGTTCGCCGAGCAGATCCCAGTGTTCGAGGTCCGCCCAGTCCTCCGACCAGGCGGGCAGGTACCGCGCGAGGTAGTCGGCGAGGGCCGGCGGGATGCGCTCGGGCGCCTCGCCCCAGTTGGTGAGGTGGAAGACGGTGTGGGTGAGGTCGTAGGCGATGTGCAGCTGGACCGTCCACGGCTCGGGCAGCCGCCCCAGCCAGGTGCGGTCCACGGCCTGGTCGAAGTCGCTGCTGGGCGGCAGGCCGAGCTTGCGCTCCGCGTTGAGCACGCCGAGCCGCCGGTTGGGCATCATCTCCAGCGCCGTCCAGGTGGCGGTGCGCCGGCAGACCGCCAGCGCGGCCTCCAGCCCCGGGTGGCGGTGGCCGAGCTCGTGGAAGGTCGCATAGACCTCCAGCGGCACGGGGGACAGCGGCTCGTCGTGCTGCAGCCGGGCCAGCACATTGCCGCCGTCCAGCAGCTCCCGCCAGGCGAAGTCCAGCAGCTTCCCGGCCCGTTCCTTCTGCCGGGAGCCGGCCACGCCCTCCCGGAACAGCACCTGCATATTGAGCGCCAGCTCCCCGATGGGCTTGAGCCGTTCGACGACCGCACCGTTGCCGGCGAAGTCGTCAGGGGTCAGCCGGAAGTGCTCACGGTGATCGTCGAGCCAGGTCAGGGCCCGGTCGCCGACACCGTGCAGCAAGGCGGGGGATGCGGCCGTCACGGTCATGGGGTGCTCTCGCTTTCGCAGGAGGTCCGCCCGCCCGCCATCGCCGTATCCCCGGCCGGCGGCCCGGCCTCGGCCTCGTCGGAGGCGATACGGGCGAGGGTGGCGGCGAACGCGGTCACCAGGGTGGAGTGATAGCAGGCCGTGAACGCCCCGGCCCGGTCGGCGGCGGGCGGCGCGGCGCCGATCTCGGGCACGCTGCCGTCGGCCGCCCGGGCGCCGGCCAGCCGCTGCCAGGCCTGTGCGGGGTACGGGGCCTGCGGCAGACAGGCCGTCACGGCCAGCAACTCGCCGGCCAGGTCCCACAGCTGCTCCTCCAGCCAGTTCTCCAGCCAGGAGGGGAGCCACAGCCGCAGATAGCCGGCGAGCTCGGGGGAGAGCCGCTGCCGGTTGCGCCCCCAGTCGGTGAGGTGGAAGACGTCATGGGTCACGCCGTACGCCGCCTTGCGGTCCAGCGCCCAGGGCTCCGGCAGCCCGCCGAGGCCGGTCAGGGCCAGGACGGCGCCGAAGTCGGCGTGCTGGCGCAGCCCGATCCGCCGCTCCGCGTTGAGCACACCGAGCGTCCGGGTGTGATCCTCGCGGGCCACCCGCCAGCCCCGCAGCCGGGTCGTGAGGTCCACCAGCTTGTCGGCCTCGGCATGGCGCAGCCCGGCCTGGGCGAACACGCCGTACAGCTCGACCGGATAGGTGGCGAACGGCTCACCGCGGATCAGCTCGGCGAACAGCTCGCCGTCGCGGGTCTCGTTCCAGGCGAACGCGAACAGCCCGCGGGCGGTCTGCCGGATCTCGTCACACGGGTGCAGCACGCCGATCAGCTGGGTCAGTTCGGCCAGCTCACCCAGCGGTTTGAGGGTCAGGTTGGGGTCGGCGTCCGTGGTGACGTTCGGGGGCAGCCGGAAGTGGTCGCGTGCCGCGTCCAGCCACCCCAGGCTGCCGTGGACCAACCGGTCCAGCAGCCCGGGGTCGCCCCGGCCGCCGCTCACCAACCCCGCCCGTAGAAACGCTGGGCGGCGACGATGTGCAGCGTCACCCGGGGGTCGTCGCCACCCATGTGACGGACGAACGCCAGCCCGCTGTCGAGTCCCAGGGTATGCGGTACGTCGGGCAGCCGGGACAGCCAGCGGCCCAGACCGGCCGCCTGCAGCCAGTCCCGGCGGCGGACCGCCCGGACGAAACCACGGGCCAGATCGTCGGTGCGTGCCGCCAGCTGCTCGGCGAGACCGGGCGCCAGCCCGGGCAGCGCGAGCGCGGCGAGCTGTGACACGCGATGCGCAAGCTTCGGCCAAGGGTCGGCTTCGACCCAGCCGGCCGCGGCCTCGGGCGGCGGCGGCCAGTGCTGTGCGCCTGCGGACAGAAACGCGTGCGAGGCCTCGACCAGGCCCCGGTAGGTCCACACCGACACGTCCGAGGCATCCGTGCCCGGTGGATAGGCCGAGAGCGCCTGCCGGACGACCTCGGCGTCGTCCCCGCCGACGGGCGCCGCGGGATGCGCGGGATGGTCCATTGCGTACGGCGCGAGCGCATCGGCGCCGAGCACCCGGAGGGCGGCCGGAGCCAGCGCATCGCTCTGCCGCAGAACGGCCGACAACGCATAAGGGTCGCCCTCGCCCCGCAGGGCGAGGGCGACCCCGGTTGCGGCATCGGCGATCACAGCGCTCAGCGGGACTGCTCCCGGCGTCTGTTCAGCCAACGCTTTCCCCTCAGCCTCAGCGAACGTCGGTCTTGGGCCGGGGGGTGGGCGGCGAGATCAGAAGCAGCGCGGCCAGCAGCAGCGCCCCTCCGCACTCGCGGGTATCGCGGAAGACACCGTCGGCCTCGGCGGGTTCGAGCAGTCCCTCGACCTCGGCGGCCAGGGCGGCCGTCTCGACCGGCGCTGTGCGATCCGTAACCATGCGATCAACTCCTTCGACGAATGGGATCCCAGATTCACATCGGCATATTTGCGCCGCAAGGGGAAAAATCTGACAAACGGCCACTCTTCGGGTGATGTCGAATGCCTCGCGACCGGCCTCGTGATCCGCAACTGCCGTGTGATGCCTGGATGATGGCGTTTCTGCCGACGCGGCAGACGGGCGCAGGGGGCGGGGCTCCAAGGGTGCCGGGGGCCGCACCGATGGGGGATCGGACTGCTCTGTTCGGATGCACGGCGCGGAGCGGGTGCCCGCCGTGGCGCTGCCGGGAGCCGCGGTGGTGCCGGGGCGCCCGTGGACGGCGATGAGGACTTCGCTCAGGCCGGGTCCGGGGCGCGCAAGCTCAAGGGGGTGTGACCCGTTTGGCGGGCGTCGGTCCCCTTCAGTACGTGTGCGGAATGCGGCAGCCGCAAGCGTGTCACCAAGGTGACCGTCGACGAGGTGATCGCCCAGGTCGAGATCCAGTCCGGCCCGCACCGGCTGGTGTCAGTGGTGAGCCGGGAGGCCGTCGAGGAACTGGGGACCGAGGTGGGGGTGCGGGCCACGCTCGGGTGAAGTCCACCGATGTGCACCGCGATCGAGCGGGCGAGCGCAGTGGAGCGGTCCTTCCGCCGCCCGCCGCTCCACCGTCGGCCAAGGGGCCGAAGTCCCCCGCGCCGCAGGGGACTTCGGCGGGTCCGCGGTCAGACCGCGGCGAGCGCGACCTCGGTCGACTTGACCAGCGCTGTGACCTCGGCACCGGCGGCCAGGCCCAGATCCTCGGCCGCGTCCCTGGTGATCGCGGCGGTCAGCTCCCCGCCCGCGACGGCGACCTTGACGCCCGCCATCGCGCCGCCGGTGGCGACATGGGTGACGGTGCCGGGGATCCGGTTACGGATGCTCAGACCGTTCACCGTGCCGGTCGCGAGCGCGACCTCGGTGGACTTGATCAGTGTGAGCACCGTGGAGCCCTCCTCGATGCCCAGCTCCTTCACCGCCTCCAGGGTGATCGCCGCGGTCATCTGCTGGCCGCCGTCCAGACGCACCTTGACGGTTGCCATGACCTCGCCGGGGGTGACGGAGAGAACGGTGCCGGAAAGCTGGTTACGGATGCTCAGGCTCATGGATGCCTCACCGGGGGAGTGGAAAGCGAAAGGTGGAATGTCGCGTTTTCCCTGCTCTGACATCTGCACCCTAACCACACAACGCGCCGCAGTCCGGGCGTGCATGGCAGATGCCGGGCAAATACCCGCATGCGCCTGGCAAATGTCCGCATGCGCCTGGCGAAACAGCGGAACGCGCGGAGAATTACACATGTCGTCCGGAGCAGGCACGGGCCGGCGGGCCGCCTTCGTTCCTTCCTTCAGCCGGCCTGGCATCTGCCATAGAGCTTCCCCCAAGGGATTGTAAATGCCAGCCGGTACCGCATACCTTGTCGCACATGCAGTCCTACACGATCGGCCAGGCGGCGCGGCTGCTGGGCGTCAGCCCGGACACCACCCGCCGCTGGGCGGACGCCGGCAAGGTCGCGACCCATCGTGACGACAGCGGCCGCCGCCTCATCGAAGGCCGCGATCTGGCCGCCTTCTCCGTCGAGGTGGCGCAGACCGGCACCGGCGAGGACGACGCCTCGTACACCTCCGCGCGCAACGCCTTCCCGGGCATCGTGACCGCCGTCAAGCTCGGCGATGTCGCCGCCCAGGTCGAGATCCAGGCCGGTCCGCACCGCCTGGTGTCCCTGCTGACCCGGGAAGCGGTGGAGGAACTGGGCCTGGAGGTCGGCATGCAGGCCACCGCCCGCGTGAAGTCCACCAGCGTGCACATCGACCGCGCCTGACCCACCGCGGTAACCCAGCCGATCCGCAACCACCGTCCCCCACCGGCCGGCTGCGCACACCAGCGGCGTCGCCTGTCCCGGCGCGGCTTTTCCCATCCGCTCGGACGACACCCGTCGTCCCGCGTTCCAAGGAGTCCCGCCCCATGTCCCAGCTCTTCACCGGACGCCGCGCCGCCGCCGCGCTCGTGACCGCCGCCCTCCTCGTTCCGCTCTCCGCCTGCGGTGGCAACGACGGCAAGAAGGACGAGGGCGCCGAGAAGTCCGGCGGCAGCGCCGCCCCCAAGGCGGACCTCACGGTGCTCGCCGCCTCCTCGCTGACCGATGTCTTCAAGAAGGCCGGTGCGGTGTACGAGAAGGAACACCCCGGCACCAAGGTGCACTTCTCCTTCGCCGGCTCCCAGGAACTGGCCGCCCAGGTCAGGGAGGGCGCCCCCGCCGACGCCGTGGTCACCGCCGACACCAAGACCATGGACGGGCTCAAGGCCGATGTCGGCGCGCCCACCGTCATCGCCAAGAACCGCCTGGTCATCGTGACCGGCGAGGGCAACCCGAAGAAGGTCGACAACCTCAAGGCACTCGCCGACAGCAAGCTGAAGGTCGTCCTCGCAGCCTCCGAGGTGCCGGTCGGCCGCTACGGCAAGAAGGTGCTGGACGCCCAGAAGCTGAAGGTCAAGCCGGTCTCGCAGGAGCCCAACGTCCGCGCGGTGCTCAGCAAGGTGGAGCTCGGCGAGGCCGACGCCGGCCTCGTCTACAAGACCGACGCCGCCACCGCACCCAAGAAGGTCGACGCCGTCGACATCCCCGATGCGCAGAACGCCGTCGCCTCCTACCCGGCCGCGACGGTGAAGGCCTCTCAGCACGCGGCCGCCGCGGCCGCGTTCGTCAAGTGGCTGAGCACGCCCGAGGTGCAGAAGCTCCTGCAGCAGGCCGGCTTCCAGAAGCCGTGATCCGGAGCGGCGCGCACGGACCGCCGGACCGGGGAAGCGGCCCCGGCCCGTGCGCGCCGCCGTACCCCGGCCCGGCCCGTGCGCGCCGCCGTAACCGGCCCGGCCCGCCCCCAATCCCAGGACCTCGATGAGACGCCCCCGCACCCTCGCCCGGCCCCCGGCAGGCAGGCTCCGCGTGCCCGGCAGCCGTGCCCCGGTCGCGCTGGCCGTGCCCGCGCTGGTCGCCATCGCGTTCCTGCTGATGCCCCTGGCCGGCATCCTTGCCCGCACCACCTGGAGCGACCTCGGCACCCACCTGACCAGCCCGGACGTTCTCGAAGCGCTCCGGCTGTCGCTGCTGGTGTCATTCTGCGCGCTGGGGCTCGCCCTGCTGCTCGGGGTGCCCCTGGCCTGGCTGCTGGCCCGGGTGAGCTTCCGCGGCAAGGCGCTGGTCCGCTCGCTGGTGCTGCTGCCGATGGTGCTGCCGCCGACCGTCGGCGGTGTCGCCCTGCTCATGGGTTTCGGCCGCCGCGGACTCCTCGGCCCCTGGCTGGAGGACACCTTCGGCATCGTGCTGCCGTTCCACACCTCCGGCGCCGTGGTCGCCGCCACCTTCGTCGCGATGCCGTTCCTCGTCATCAGCCTGGAGGGCACGCTCGCCGGACTGCGCACCAGCTACGAGGAGACCGCGGCCTCCCTCGGCGCCTCACCCGTACGGGTCTTCCGTACCGTCACCCTCCCCATGGTCGCGCCCGGCCTCGCCGCCGGCGCCGCACTGACCTGGGCCCGCGCGCTCGGTGAATTCGGCGCCACGATCACCTTCGCGGGCAATCTGCCCGGCACCACCCAGACCCTGCCGCTCCAGGTCTACCTGCTGCTCCAGGGGTCCCCGGAGGCCGCCACCTCGGTCTCGCTGCTGCTGCTCGTCATCGCCATGGGCGTGCTGGTCGCGCTGCGCGGCCGCTGGACCGCCGCCGCCACCACCGCCCGCACCGCCCGCACCGTCCCCACCACCGATGACACCGGCCTCGCGGCGCCGCCCGTGCCCCGCGCCGAGGAGCCCGTAACGACGCCGGCGTCGCCCCCGGAGAACTGGCCGTTGCACGCCGAGGTCACCGGCTTCAACCAGCTGACCCTGGACGCCGAACCGGGCACCACCCTCGCCGTCGTCGGCCCCAACGGCGCCGGCAAGACCACCCTGTTGCGCGCCCTGCTCGGGCTCACCCCGCGTGCCCGCGCCACGCTGCGCCTCGGCGGCACCGACGTCACCACGCTGCCCCCGCACCGCCGCGGCGTCGCCTGGGTCCCGCAGGACGGCGCCCTCTTCCCGCACCTGACGGCCCTGAGCAACACCGCCTACGGGCTGCGCGCCCATGGCATCCCCCGCGCCGAGGCCCGCCGTACGGCACAGCGCTGGCTCGACCGGCTCGGCGTCGGCCCGCTCGCGCACCGCAAGCCCGCCCAGCTCTCCGGCGGACAGGCGCAACGCGTCGCCCTCGCCAGGGCGTTGGCCGCCCGGCCCCGTCTGCTGCTGCTCGACGAACCGCTCGCCGCGCTCGACCAGACCACCCGCGCCCATGTCCGGCACACCCTGCGCGGCCATCTCGCGGGCTTCGGCGGCGTCTGCCTGCTCGTCACCCATGACCCCGTCGAGGCGGTCTCGCTCGCCGACCGCGTCCTCGTCCTGGAGGACGGCCGCGCCCTCCAGGACGCCCCGCCCGCCGAGGTCACCCGGCATCCGCGCTCGCCCTGGGTCGCCCGGATGCTCGGCCGCAACGCCTGGCCGGGCACCGCCACCGGCGACGGCCTGGCGCTCACCGACGGCGGCCGCCTCGTCGCCGCCGACCCGCTCCCCGACGGCGCCCGGGCACTGGCGATCATCGCCCCCGAGGCCGTGTCCCTGCACCTCGACAAGCCCACGGGCAGTCCCCGCAACGTCTGGCCGGGCACCGTCCGGGAGATCACCTCGGCGGGCAGCCGCCTGCGGGTCCTCGTCACCTCGCACGAGGCGCCCGACCTGGTGGCCGAAATCACCCCCTCGGCCGCCCTCGAACTCGGCCTCGCGGACGGCGTGTCCGTGTGGACCAGCGTCAAGGCCACCGAGGTCTCCCTCGTGACGCTCTGAGTGTCACGAGGGACCCGGAATCAGTGCGCCGTGGCCGCCGGCTCCAGGACGAACACCGGGATCTGCCGGTCCGTCTTCTTCTGGTAGTCGGCGTAATCGGGGTACGCCTCGACCGCGCGGCCCCACCACAGGGCCTTCTCCTCGCCGGTGACCTCACGGGCCGTCATGTCCTGCCGCACCGGGCCGTCCTGCAGCTCCACCCGGGGGTCCGCGACGACGTTGTGGTACCAGACCGGGTGCCGCGGTGCGCCGCCCATGGAGGCCACCGCGGCATACGCCCCGTCGTGCTCCACCCGCATCAGCGGACTCTTGCGGATCTTTCCGCTCTTCGCGCCCCGGGTGGTCAGGACCACGACGGGCAGCCCATGGATCGTGGTGCCTTTCGTACCGCCGGAGCCTTCGTACTCCTCGACCTGATCACGCACCCACTGCTCCGGGCTCGGCTCGTACTCACCCTGAAGAGGCAAACCGTCCATCCCCTCGACGACAAGCGTGGCGCCGGCCGCGGTGTTCACCGCGGCCGGCCTGACCTTCGCTCAACAACCGTCACGAGGGAAATCTTCCCGGCCCGCCGCCCGGCCGCCGTACGGAGAGGTGACCGTACCGCCGGGCGGCCGGTCGTCAGGACACCAGCTCCACGGCCCGCCGGGTACGACGGTGCTGCTCGGCCCAGTTCGTCAGCGCGGCACCGCAGGCGTGGTCGAGATGCCGCAGCCCGCTCAGATCGAGCTCCACCCCCCGCTCGGCGGGCAGCGCGTCGAGCTGATCGAGGATCTTGGGCAGCCGCAGGAACGTGGCGTTGCCGACGGCGCGGACCCGCACCGGCTCGTCCTCGTCCTCGGGGGTGTCGACCTCGAGGTGCACATGGGAGGTCTCCCACGCCGTCTTCGCGACCGCCAGCAGCAGACCGATGAGGACACCCTCGAACATGTTGACCGTCACGATCGCGAGGGCCGTGACCAGGAGAACCACCGCCTCACCGCGGTGTTCGCGCCACAGCGGCCGCAGCTCGCGCAGCGGGATGAGCTTGCAGCCCGCATGGACCAGCACACCCGCCAGCGCGGCCACCGGCACCACGCCCAGCGCGGCCGGGAACGCCGCGGCGAACACCAGCAGCCAGACACCGTGCAGCACCCGCGAGGCCTTGGTCTTCGCGCCCGCCTGGACATTGGCCGCGCTGCGGACGATGACGGCGGTCATCGGCAGCGCACCGAGCAGCCCGCAGACGGTGTTGCCCGCGCCCTGGGCCATCAGCTCCTTGTCGTACTCGGTACGCGGCCCGTCGTGCAGCCGGTCGACCGCGGCGGCGCTGAACAGGGACTCGGCGGACGCGATCAGCGCGAAGGCGAGGACTGTGCCGAGCACCCCGATATCGGTGAGCCGGCCGAGGTCGGTGAGGCCGGGCGGCTGGATCGCGTCCAGCAGCCCGCTGACCTCGACGCGTGCGACGGGCAGATCCAGCGCCCACACGGCGGTGGTGGCGAGCGCCACCGCGGCCAGCGGTGCAGGCAGGATCCGCGCGGCGCGCCGCCAGCGCGGCCACAGCACCAGGACGGCGATGGTGCCGGCGCCGATGGCGAGCGCGGACAGGGCCGTGGCCGACCCCGCGGTGGCGGTGACCAGGCCGGGTATGCCGCCGATATTGGCGAGTCCGCTGCCCGGCGCCTTGGCGTCCGCGAGGGCGTAGAGCTGTCCGGCGATCAGGACCAGACCGATCCCGGCCAGCATGCCCTGGACCACGGCGACCGAGATCGCCCGGAACCAGCGCCCCAACTTCAGGGCGCCCATCGCCAGTTGCAGTACACCGGCCGCCAGTACCAGCGCGCCGAGCGCCCCGATGCCGTACTCCTTGACAGCTTCGAAGACCAGCACGGTCAGACCGGCGGCGGGACCGCTGACCTGAAGGCTGCTGCCCGGGAGCAGACCGGTGAGCAGCCCGCCGACCACGCCGGTGACGAGCCCCAGCTCGGCCGGTACCCCGGAGGCGACGGCCACTCCGACACACAGCGGGACGGCCACGAGGAAGACGACGAGGGAGGCGGTGAAGTCCGCCCGGAAGGAGGTGAAGCGCTTCATGAGGTACCCACCCGCCTTCACAGCGGGAGGAACAGGTCGGTGGACGGGTGATGCGCGGCCACCAGGCCGGTGTGCACTTCGTAGAACCACCCGTGCAGATTCACTTCGCCGGCGTCCAGCCGCTCCTGGACACAGGGGTAGCCGCGCAGCCGGTCGAGCTGTTCGCGCACATGGTGCTGGACCGCGGCGGCGACCGTCGGCTCCTCGTCGGCGGGCAGGTGGTCGGACAGCTGCTGCGCCAGCCAGTCCCGTACGGCGGGCGCACCGGTCAGGTCCTCACCGCGGGCCTTGGCGCCGACCGCGCCGCAGTGCGAATGACCGCACACCACGATGTCGGCGACGCCCAGGACGCGCATCGCGTACTCGATGGTGGCCGCTTCCGCGCAGGCCGCCATGTCCTCGCGGTAGGCGGGCACGGCGTTGCCGGCGGTCCGCAGTTCGAAGAGTTCACCGGGCCGCGCCCCGGTGATCAGGGCCGGGACGACCCGCGAGTCGGAACAGGTGATGAACAGGGCGAGGGGGGACTGTCCGGCCGCGAGCCGGCCGTAGGTCTCCTGTTCCTCCCGCCGGTCGGCGATACGGGCCGTCAGGCCCCGGGCATGCTGAATGAAGGTCTCCACGAGGAGGTCTCCTGCTGATGAGTGGTGCCACTGTGGGGTGGTGGCGGAACGGTGCATGGTGCGGGGGTGGGGCAGGCCACCACACCGCTCTCAGCAGCGGAAGACGCAGTGCAGGACGGTGAATCCGGCCCCGGTGGACGCGGCCTTGGTGGAGCTGCCGGCCGCCGGGGCACCGGAGGCCGTCGTGGCGACGGGAGCCTTGGCGCCCGCGCTGAACGGCGGTAGCGGCCGTCCGGTGTGCTGGGGAACGCCGATGGAGGTCCGGGCGGTGCGCCGGGGCTGGCCGCGCTCGGCCTCGCGCTTCGCCTTTTCCTCTTCGTTCTCATAGCCGGGCTTGACGGCCGACGTGCTCGCGGACTTCGCGGCGGGCGTGGCGGAGAACGCGGTCTTCGCCGCACCGGGCGCCGCCGCACCACCACCGAGCAGGAAGGCCGCGACCACCAGCAGGGCGGTCAGCGACATACGGCACAGGCGCAGCACGGGTATGCCCGCTATGCAGGCGTTCTTCCGCATCATCGCCCCCCGTGGTTCGTCCGCACGGTTCCACTCTGCCGTCACAGTGCAGCATCCAGGTTTCGGCCGTGATAACGAGAAATGACGCCAAGTTTCCAGAATCCCCCGGAGAACAGCCGGGAACATCCGTCCGGCGAAAAGGCGTTCATGCCTGTTCCGTTTCCGTAGGGGGAGCCGTGGGGGAGGTGACGGTGCGCGGCGGCCGGCCGGCCGTCCACGCAAGGACGGGTACGAGCGCCATCGCGAGGATGCCGCCGGCCAGTGCCAGCGTCGGGTAGCCGCCCAGCACGACGACCGGGCCCGAGAGCATCCCCCCGGTGGCACCCGCGAGGGCGATGCCGACGTCCACCAGCCCTTGTGCCGACGCACGACGGGCGGGCGGCAGCGCGTCGGTGACCAGGGCGGTGCCGCTGACCAGCCCGAAGTTCCAGCCGAGGCCGAGCAGGACCAGAGCCGTGGCGAGCGCGGACACGGAGTCGGGTGCCGCGGCGGCCACCACACCGGCGGCCAGCAGGACCGGACCGGACGCGCCGGCGATCCACCGCCGGCCGAACCGGTCGACCAGCAGGCCGGTGAGCGGGGAGGGCAGAAACATCGCTCCGACATGGAGGGCGATGACCCAGCCGGCCGCCTGCGTGCCGTGGCCGTGTGCCTGCATGTGGACCGGCGTCATCGTCATGACGGCGATCATCACGAGCTGGGTGAGGATCATGATCCCGGTGCCGGTGACCACCCCGCGCCTCTCCGGCCGGGCATCCGGCCCGCCCCCGGCCTCGTCCGCGGGGCTCTCGGCCGCCGTCCCGGTCTGCGCCGCGGCCAGCTGCTCGGCCAGCCGCAGCGGGTCGGGCCGCAGCAGAACGGCCAGGACCACCGCGGCCGCCCCGAACGCGGCGACGGCCAGCAGGAACGGCCCGGCGAGCCGGGGGATGCCCCAGGAGTGTGCGACCTGCCCCGTCACCGTCACCAGGTTGGGGCCGATCACCGCACCGAGCGTGGTGGCGAAGAGCACGGTGCTCACGGCCCGTCCACGCCGGGCGGACGAGGCCAGATCCGCACCCGCGTAACGTGCCATCAGATTTGTCGCGGTGCCCGCTCCGTAGACGAACAGCGACGCGAACAACAGCACCGCGTTGCCGAGGGCGGCCGCCACCACGACCCCGAGGCTGCCCAGTGCCCCGACGGCGTACCCGAGCGCGAGACCGGGACGCCGGCCGCGTCGCCGGCAGACCTGGCCGATGCCGACGGCGCCCAGCGCGGCACCGGCGGTGAACAGCGCACTGGGCACGCCCGCCAGGCCGGTCGAGCCGAGCAATTCCTCGGCGAGCAGCGCGCCCACGGTGATCCCCGCGGCGAGACCTGCACCGCTGAGGATCTGGGAGAAGACCAGGACAGCCAGAATCCGCCGCTGTTGCGGTACTTCGGCCTCGGCGGGGTCAGCGTGGCGAGCCCTCATGATTCCCTTCGGTTCGCGGCGGACGGGGCCGGTGCAGACAGGCTTGACGACGCTCTACGCCGTTGCCGTTGCCGACTCCACCGGTTCCAGCGCCGCGATGTCGGCGAGCGACAGCCCCATGTGCTCGTGGAGGAAGCGCACCATGGTCCAGTGCGGCAGCGCTCCCTCGTCGAACGGCCCGAATTCCCGGCAGTACAGCGGAATCCAGCGCAGCGCCTCTTCGAGGGCCTGCTCGCGGCCCGGCTCCTGCTGGTAGTCCTCGTAGGCGATGCTGCGGTGTTCGATGAAGAAGCGTCCCGGCAGCCGTTCCTCGCACAGCGCCCGGTATTCGCGGGTCTGCAGGATGAGGTAGTGCCAGATTTCGTCGATGTCCTGCTCGACGGGCAGGAAGAGACCGCCGAGCCGGTCATGGTGCCGGGAGACGAGATAGAGGTAGCGCAGGCATTCGGTGACCTGGCGCTCCACGAACTCCCGCGGGGCGGTGCTCTTGCCGTCGAAATGCGTCACCACTTCGGTGTACAGCGCCTCGCCGAGCAGGTCTGCGAGCGCGTCGGGGGATATCCGCGGCGGGGTGGTCATGCTTCTCCTGTCCGGGTGAGGAAGACGTCCGGGAGCGGCAGGGGTCGGGTGGGTCAGTGGCCGGTCGTGAGCCAGGCGTACTTTCCCGACTTTCCGATGGGGAGGTGCGGGCGGTGGTCGAGCCGGCAGCGTCGCCCGGTCAGTTCACCGATGGCTTCCTCCAGCGCCGCGGCCCGTTCGGGATCGACGGGTGTGCCGTCGAACGTCGTGTACACCAGCTGCGCCGTCCCCTCGCCGGTTAGCTGCAACCGGTACACGAAGACCTGTGGGGACGCCTCACCGATGCACCGGTCGAGGTCGCCCTGTGCGACCGGGCCGTGCGGAGTGTCGAGCAATTCCTTTTCACGCCCGCAGAATTGGGAGATCTTCTCCGGGTCCGGGGTTCCGTCCACGGTGCGCACACAGTCGCCCGAGCGGTACCGGACCAGCGGCATGAAGGGATTACGCACACTGGTGACGATGAGCTGGTGGATCGTGCTGCCCTCGGCGACCGGATGGAGTTCGACGCTCATTTTGTCGAGATGCGGCCGGTAGGTGCCGCGGCGGTCGCTGAAGTAGAGATACCCGAGCTCGGTGCTGCCGAACAGGTCGATGACCGGGCAGGCGAAGTGCTGGTGCAGAAAACGCCGCACGTTGACCGGGGTGTATTCGTAGGCGTGAATGATGCTGGCGGGCGGCGGGAAATCGTCCCACAGCCCCCATTCGGCGACCTTTCGCAGCAGATGCGCCAGGTGATATCCGGAGCAGTCGAGGTGGTACCAGCCGCGCGGATGCGCTCGCGCGGCGGCCCGGATTTCCCGCAGCATCCGCACCACGTCGTCGCGCTCCCACAGCGCCGGATCGAGCCGCAGATTGAGGTAGCAGGTACGCGCATCGAGCTGCCGGTCGGCGAGGGCGGGCACCGGGTCCGGCGGAGTACCGCGCCGTGCGGCATTGACCCGCGCCACATGCTCCGTGGCCAGCACCGTGGTCAGGGAGACCCGTCGGCAGCCCGATTCCCAGGTGTGGGCGATATCGGGGTGTTCGCTCCACAGCCGGTAGTAGGAGTGCAGCAGGAAATACGGGGGCCGGATGATCTGCATCCGGGCGTGGTGGGTGCCGGTGGAGAGGACGAATTCCGCCTCTCCGGACTCCAGGGCCGCGGCCAGTCGGGGGGTCATCCAGTTGTCGGGGAAGCCGCGCGCGATCTGCGGCTTGTCGAGCAGGGGGAAGTGGCCTTTCGCCAGCGACGCACGGTAGATCGGTATGTCGCGGATCTGCTCGATGACCTCGGCGGTCGGCTGACCATCCATGGATTCCTCGTCCTTGGTCGGGAGGGCGGTGTCCACACGGGAAGGCAGGGGGTTGGTGCCCGGAGCGGGCCGGTGGCAGGGAAGGCGCGGAACGGCCCGCTCCCGGTGCTCGCCGGTTGGCTCCGGGCACCTGAGGCGCGAGGGTCAGGAGATGCAGCCGGCCTTGGGTGCGGCACTGATGCAGCCCGCCTTCGGCGCCGCGCTGATGCAGCCGTTCTTCGCCGCCTGCTGTGCGGAGTTGGCGGCCAGCCAGCTCTGCCAGACGTGGTCCTGGGCCATCTTCTTGATGAGCTGCTCCATGGGAACCTCCGGTGAGAATGCGGAAGACGAACCGGGCATACGACGCTGACCTGCACCGATGCCGCACCACCGAAGGTAAAAGTATAACCAAGTGAATGTCAATTAACGGCAATGTCGCGGTCCGTGGAAGCGGGTGGAGTGCGCCAACTTTGGCGGGATTCCGTCCAGATGATCTATCGACGGAACTAGCTGACGGATCGTCAAGTCAGGTCCCGCGTGGACATTGGGCCGCACGGCGGCCGTCGATCGGGTGACCCCGGCGCGGCTCGGGTGGCGGACGGCCGCCCGTGGGGAACGATCACGATCAATCACCCGCTGACCGGTTCCAGCTCCAGGGGAGTCCGCTGTGCGCATTCTGCTCATCGCCGGCGCGTTCAACAGCCTGACACAGCGCGTCTACGCGGAACTCGGCGAGCGGGGGCACCATGTGGGCGTGGAGCTGGTGACGCGTGAGACTCCGCTCCTCGAGGCCGTACGCCGGCACGCCCCCGAGCTGATCGTGGCACCGATGCTCAAGACGGCCGTGCCCCGCGAGGTGTGGTCGGCGTACACCTGCCTGATCGTGCACCCCGGTCCCGTCGGCGACCGCGGCCCGTCATCGGTGGACTGGGCGGTGCACCTGGGCGCCGCCCGGTGGGGAGTCACGGTGCTGCAGGCCAATGACGAGATGGACGCCGGCGACATCTGGGCCGCGGCCGACTTCCCCGTACCCGAGGTGGGCAAGAGCGACCTGTACCGCAACGAGATCGCCGATGGCGCGGTCGAGGCGGTCCTGACGGCCGTGGCCCGTGTGGCCTCCGGGACCCACCGGCCACAGCCGCAGGCCGCCCTGCCCGACGCCGCGCAGCCCGGCCGCCCCCGGCCGCCCTTCCGCCAGGAGCTGCGCCGCATCGACTGGCGGTCCGACTCCACCGACACCGTCGTACGCGCGCTGCGCGCCGCCGATTCGCAGCCCGGTGTCCGCGATGAACTCCTCGGCGAGAGCTGGTACTTGCACGGTGGCCACCCCGAGGGCACCCTGACCGGCCGCCCCGGTGAACTGCTCGCCACCCGGGGCGGCGCGATCTGCCGGGCGACGGCCGACGGCGCGGTATGGATCCCGGAACTGCGGGCACCCCGCGCGCCGGGGCAGCCCCGCACCCCCAAGCTGCCCGCCACACTGGCGCTGGGCGACCGCCTCCCGCGGCTCCCGGAGCTCCCGGCCCCGCTCGGCCCCGGCGACGACCCCCGTACCTGGAGCGACATCCGCTACCGCGAGGACGGCCCGGCCGGCTTCCTGGAGTTCTCCTTTCCCGGTGGCGCGATGAGCACCGGCCACTGCCGGCGCCTGCTCGCCGCGTACCGCCACGCCTGCGCCCGGCCGACCTCCGTGCTGGTCCTCGGCGGCCGCCGGGACTTCTTCTCCAACGGCATCCATCTCCATGTCATCGAGGCCGCCGCCGACCCCGCCGAGGAGTCCTGGGCCAATATCAACGCCATGGACGACCTGGTGCACGCCGTCCTGACCACCACCGACCGGCTGGTGGTCGCCGCGCTCGGCGGCAATGCCGCGGCGGGCGGGGCGATGCTGGCCCTCGCCGCCGACGAGGTGTGGTGCCGGTCGGCCGTGCTGCTCAACCCCCACTACCGGCTGATGGGCCTCTACGGTTCGGAGTACTGGACCTATACGCTGCCCGGCCGGGCAGGCCCCGAGGTGGCCGGGCAGCTGATGGCCCGCGCCCTGCCGATGACCGCGGCGGCCGGCGCACGGCTCGGCCTGGTCGACCGGATCCTCGACTGCACCGCGCAGGATTTCGCCGCACGGACCGCCCGCCTCGCCGTCCGGCTGGCCTCGGCGCCCGCGACCCAGGCCCGTATCGCCGCGAAGAAGGCATCGCGGGAACGCGACGAGGCCGAGCGGCCGCTCGCCGCGTACCGGGAGGAGGAACTGGCCCGTATGCACCGCACCTTCTTCGACCCGGACGAGCCGTATCACGCCCTGCGCCGGGCCTTCGTACGCAAGGAACCCGCGTCCGGAGCCCCCGCGCACCTGAACACCTCACCGGCCGGGGCCTGACCGAGCCTCCCCGTCCCGGCGGGGAGGGACGGCCGGGACGGTGACCGATATCCCTCGGTCACCGGCCCGCTGCCTGCGTCCCCGGAGCAGTGGTGGCGGGCTGGTGGCGGTTGCGGCGGCGCGTCAGCCGCAGCCGTCGGCCCGTGCGCCCGGCAGGTACTTGTAGCCGATGCCGAAGACGGTGCTGATGGAGTCGCGCAGCCCCGGCCCCAGACGCCGGCGCAGACGGGCGATGTGGACATCGACGGTGCGGGTGCTGGACTGGCAGTTGGGCCAGACGGCGGCCATCAGCTGTTCCCGGGTGAAGGCGCGCCGGGGGTGCAGCACCAGATGGGCGAGCAGGTCGAACTCCAGCCGTGGCAGGTCGAGTTGGCGCCCTCTGATGAAGACCGTCCGGGCCGCGGTGTCGATGTGGACCGGGTCGGGACGGGTGCGGCCGGCCGGAGGGTCCTCGGGGTGGGGCGGTTCCTCGCCCGGCGGCGCAAGGATGATGTGGACCTCGTCGGACGGCAGCCGGTGCACCGATACGGGTTCCAGGTCGTGCAGGGTCAATTGCCACTTTCCGTCGGGTAGCCGGTCGACCGCCAGGGGTGGCTCTTCGCCGGGCCCGGCTGTGAGCGGCCGGACGACGTCGGCGTCCGGACGCAACGCAAGCGGGGTCGTCGAGGAGTTCATAAACATGATCTGGGCCCATTCCTCTTGCAAAGCAGGCGTGTACGGACAGACATGGCGGTGCTCGACGTTCAGGGATGCTGAGGTGCTACGCAGCGATCGCGAGGCGGTCCGGTGGTCGTGCGGGGCGGCGGCCAGACACTTGTGGTGCAGGTGCGCCCATCGGCGACGATCGCTCCGCTCGTACCGCAAGAACGCTCGCGCCCATGCCCGTACCCAGCCGTGACGTGCTGTGAAGCCACGGCCTCCGGTCCAGTCGAACGCTACATGTAATCGCGTGCTTCCGGAAAGTAGCGTCCGCTAATTCGGTTGCTCTTGAGCCGACTTCGTGTTGGGGCGGCGCCCGCCCGGACGGCGGGGCGGCCCGTGGCATCCGGGTGCCCGCTGTTCGGTCGCGCAAGCGCGTCAGGAGTTCATTGCATGTTGATGATCCGGGGCGCTCGTGGCGCGCGGTGCGGGCCCGGTGGCGGTCTGTGCGGTGGCGGCGCGGGTGGGGGCGGAGCGGGTCTCACCTCCAGGGGAGAGGAGTGTGTCCGCCGGGGCGGGTGCGTGGCCGTCGGTCCCGGCCGCCGCGCCACCTCTGCCGGCATGGCCAAAAGCCCTGCGTGAACTGGCTGAGAGTCAGGGGGTGCGCTCGACATCCGGGGGAGCGGCGGATACGGAGGGGTAGCCAGTGGTGATGTCCGGTTGTGAAGGTGCTGTGGGCATGTGAATATGCCAAATAAATGCACGGTGATGAACAGGAGTGCAAAACAAGGAGGTTCGGAAGGTTGGCCGAGAAGTTGTTTCCTTTTCAATCTCATCAAGACTAAAAGGTGCGGAACCAGATATTCCAGGCGGCTTGTTTTCGCCGGGAGTTGGGGTGAGTAAGGTGTGGCTCGCTGTCACTTAACCGGTGGCAGGGTCCGGCTGAATTCGGCGCAGCCGGAATGTGGTGTGGGGGATGACGCCTTCGTGACCGGGAGGGGACCATGGCGGCCGGCTCTTTCGAGGGGCAGTACGTGTGGAGTCCGGCGGCCAATGACCGGGCGCTGGCGGGCGCGTGTATGGATGTGCGGGCCGGACGGTACTTGAGTGCGCACGAAGTTCTGCGGGAAGCCCGCGAGGATTTCGAGGTGCGCGCCCACCGGTCCCTGGTGCTGGCGTCCGTGGCGGCCGACTCGGATCTGGCCGAGCGCTGGCTCGCCGAGGAGCCGGGACCGGAGGCGGCGCTGCTCTGGGCGCGGGTGGCGATGGTCCGTGCGCTGCGTATGGCCGACGCCGGTGACCGGCGGCAGGGCGCGCTGGCCCGGATAGCGCGGTCGGCGTGTGAGCGGGCCGCGAAGCTGCTGCCCGAGGACCCCACGCCCTGGGTGGCGCAACTGGCGCTGACGCGCCTCGACCGACCGCAGGACCCGGCGCCGCAGGGGCTGCTGACCGCTCCGGCCGGGCCCTGGTACCTCTTCGCCCACATCCTCCGGCTGGACTCCTGGCACCGCGAGGCGCACCACCGCTTCCTGTCCTTCTTCTTCACCCGTTACGGCGGTTCGTCCAGTGCGAGCTGGGACGTTGCCGCGTTCCTGAGCCAGCGGGCCCCCGCGGCCTCGCCGCTGCGGCTGCTGCCACTCGTGGCGCTGGTCGAGGACTACAACCCGTCCGAACTGCTCGCGGACCACACCTGGGAGCAGCCGCAGTGGATCTCGGCGGCCATGGGTGTCCACCGGAACTGGTTCCCGCAGGTGGCCGGTTACCGCTTCACGCCGGTGCTGGATCTGGCCTATCTGGCTCACGCGCTGTACATGGCGAAACGCGAATTCGAGGCGCGGGAAGTCTTTACGGCCATGGGGCCGTATGCCTCGCGCATGCCCTGGAGTGCATTCGGTGATCCCGAAGAGCAATTGTCCAGGGCCAGGCGCTCCTGCGGACTACCCGTACCCCATGCCGGATGATTCCTGAGGAGGCCCGAGCCCTACGGAATGCGGCACCGCAAAAGGGCCGTTCCTTCCGCTTCACCCGTCCGATCACAGCGAACCGGCCCATTCTCCCTCCGCCCCTTCCCCCCGATTCCCTCAGAAAGGTTGCGGTTGTGTCCGAGCGTACGTCCCCAACTCGCTCGAAAACCCCCCACGCGGCAGATCCCCTCACCCTCGACGATGACGCCACGCTCCACGCCATGGGCTATCCGCGGAAACTCACCCGCCGATTCCGCGCGTTCGACAATTTCGCCATTTCCTTCACCATCATCAACATCATCTCCGGGATCTTCTCCTCCTTCGGCTTCGGCATGAACGCCGGCGGCCCGCGGATCCTGATCCTCGGCTGGATCGGTGTGTCGGTCATGGTGCTGTTCGTCGGTGCCGCGATGGGCGAGATCGCCTCCGCCTACCCGACCAGCGGCGCGCTCTACTTCTCGGCCGGCAAGCTGGCCAAGCGGCATCAGGGTGCCTGGTCCTGGTACACGGGCTGGCTGAACTTCGTGGGCCAGGTCGGCGGCACCGCCGCCACCAACTTCGCCGCCGCCACCTTCATCCAGGCGTTCGTCTCCATGCAGTGGCCGTCCTACGAGCCGACACCCCAGCAGACGGTCGGTATCACCGCGGCCATCCTGCTCGTCCAGGCGCTGGCCAACACCTATACGGTGCGGCTGGTTGCCGTAGTGAACCGTATTTCCGTGTGGTGGCTGCTGATCGGCATGGTGGTGATCGTCGGTGCGCTGGCGCTGATCCCCGATCATCACCAACCTCCTTCGTTCGCCCTGCACTTCGTCAACAACACCGGCTTCACCCATGCGTTGTACGGCGGAATGCTGGGTCTGCTCGTCACCAGCTGGACCTTCACCGGGTTCGACGGCAGTTTCCACATGTCTGAAGAAACGGTGAAGGCCACCGTCAATGCTCCCCGGGGCATCATGCGGGCGATCAGTTACTCCGCGATCACCGGACTGATCCTCATGCTCGCCCTGGTGTACGCGATCCGTGACTACGGCCATGCCGCGAGTGCCGACGCGCCGCCGGTGCAGATTCTCGTCGATGCGCTCGGCCAAAGCACCGCCCAGTTCCTGTTGTTGATCGTTATCGGCGCCATGCTCTTCTGCGGTCTCGCCAACATGACCAGCAATACCCGGCAGATCTTTGCCTTCTCCCGGGACGGGGCGATGCCCGGCTCCCGTTGGTGGCATTCGGTGTCCGCGCGCACCCGTACGCCCGTGAAAGCCGTCTGGCTCGCCGCGGCCTGCCCCCTGGTGCTGGTGCTGCCCGGCTGGTGGTCCCACACCGCCTTCACCGCCGTGGTGAGCGTCAATGTCGTCGGCCTGTTCCTCGCCTACGCCGTCCCCATCTTCCTGCGGCTGCGGCTCGACGACTTCCAGGCCGGACCGTGGAACCTCGGCCGCTACGGCAAGCCCGTCGCCGCGGTCGCCGTGGCCTGGATCCTGATCAGCAATGTGCTGTTCATGCTGCCCCAGGCGTCCCCGATCACCCCTGCCTCGTTCAACTACGCGCCCATCGCCCTGGCGGTGGTCCTGGTCATCGCCACCGTCTGGTGGTTCGCCACCGCCCGGCGGCGCTTCCAGGGGCCGGTGAGCTACGGCCGCCCCGACGAGGTCGCCGCGATGGACCTGATCTAGGGCCTGGGGCGGCGACCCCACCCCTGGAACGTCAGGAAGCCCGCCGCCACCGGTCACCGGTGGCGGCGGGCTTTCGCGGAGGGCTCCCTCAGGGGGGGGCCTCAGAGCGTCCTCAGGGGCCGACCGTGCCGTCGATGGCCTCGCGGAGGAAGTCCGCATGGCCGTTGTGGCGGGCGTATTCATGGATCAGGTGCAGCATCACCAGGCGCAGGGAGACATGTTCGCCCCATCGGGGCTGGTAGCCCGTGACATCGAGCGATGCCGCCTCGCGCTCGATGCGGCGGGCGTGTGCCACCTCGGTCTGCCAGGCGTCGAAGGCCTCCTCGCGGGTGGCCGTGGTCGCGTCGTACGCCACCTGGTAGTCGCCCTCGGCCGACCAGACGAGCGGAATGTCCTCACCGGCGATCACCCGGCGGAACCAGGTGCGCTCCACCTCCGCCATGTGCCGCACCAGGCCGAGCAGGGAGAGCGTGGACGGCGGGCTCGACCGGCGCCGGAGGTCTTCGTCACAGAGGCCGTCGGTCTTCATGGCGAGCGTGGCGCGGTGGAAGTCGAGGTAGGACCGCAGGGTCTCCCGCTCGCCCGCGCGGACGGGCGGCGAGATGCGTTCGGTGGTCACGGTGAGGTTCCTTTCCGCGCCGAGTCCCCGGGGGCTCGGCGGGTGGGCGGGTCGGCAGGGCTGTGCGACCCCCAGGTGGCCGCCGTCGAGGGGATCTTCCCCAGCGCAGGGGGCCGCCGCAAGCGATTTGCCGGAAGGCGCGGTGCAGAGGGCCGCGGCACCGCTCGCGGGGCGGGCCCACCTCCGTGCCCGTCCCGCTCGGCCAGCCGTCAGCCGTCAGCCGCCGGCCGTGAGCCGTCAACCCTCAGCCGCAGCCCTCAGCCGTCACGGCAGATACCGCTCGATGGCGCCGGGCCCCTCCTCGGCCATCAGGCGCCTGGCCCATTCCAGGCTCGACGGGGTGGGTTCGCGCCCGGAGGCCTTCACCAGGTCCTCCGGGTCGTAGGGCCGCTCACTACCGGTGTACAGCTCGACCGGGCGCCGCTCGGCCGACGTGTCACTGCCATTGGTCGTCACAGGTCCTCCTCTGTCCGCGCCCGCCGAGTCGCCGGGACCTCGCTTGGTTCCATCATGGGACCGCCTCCGAACACCCGCACGCCATGCGCCCGGCCGATCCCTGCCGGACCTCCTCAGGCCCGTCCGCCGGCCGGGCGCGGGGCTCCGGGGTAGTCCGGCGGAAACGCCTGTTCCGTCCAGATCGTCTTGCCGTACGGCGTGTAGCGCGTGCCCCAGCGCTGCACCAGTTGCGCGACGATGAACAGCCCCCGCCCGCCCTCGTCGTCGCTGGCGCTGTGCCGCAGATGGGGAGAGGTGTGGCCGGTGTCCGACACCTCGGTCAGCAGGGTCCGGTCGCGCAGCAGCCGCAGGTGCAGCGGCCCGGACGCATGCCGTACGGCGTTGGTGACCAGCTCACTGACCACAAGTTCCGTCGCGTAGGACAGTTCCGCCAGGCCCCACTCCAGCAGCTGCCCGGTCGCCCGCTCGCGGGCCTTGCCCACCGCGGCCGGCTCGGCGGGCAGTTCCCAGGCCGCCACCTGCCGGGCGTCCAGCTCACGGGTGCGCACCAGCAGCAGGGCCGAGTCATCGACGGCAGGGCCGTCCGGCAGCAGCTCCGCCAGCGTGTGGATGCACAGCTCGTCCAGCGGCCGGCGGTGATCGCTCAGCACCCGGCCCAAGATGGCCAGCCCCTCGTCGACGTCCCGGTCGCGTCCCTCGACCAGCCCGTTGGTGAACAGCGCGATCAGACTGCCGACCGGCAGCTCGATCTCCAGGGATTCGAACGGCAGGCCCCCGAGGCCCAGCGGCGGACCGGCCGGCAGGTCCGGGAAGTACAGGCCGCCCTCCGCATCGACGACGGCCGGCGGCAGATGCCCGGCCCGCGCCATGGTGCACCGCCGCGACACCGGGTCGTAGACCGCGTAGAGGCAGGTCACGCCGGTGGCCACATCATCCGGACCGGCGTCCGTGCCGACCGTGGCGGCCTGCTCCTCCGCGGTCTGTCCCACCAGGTCGTCCAGCCGGCTCAGCAGCTCGTCGGGGGACAGGTCCAGCCGGGCCAGGGCGCGTACGGTCGTCCGCAGCCGCCCCATCGTCACCGCCGCCTGGAGGCCGTGGCCGACCACGTCCCCGACGACCAGGCCGACCCGGGTGCCCGACAGACCGATGACGTCGAACCAGTCGCCGCCGACTCCGGCCCGCTCGTCGCTCGGCAGGTAGCGGTAGGCGAGATCGACGGCGGACTGGGCCGGCAGATGCTGCGGCAGCAGATTGCGCTGCAGGGTCAGCGCGGCGGTGTGCTCCCGGGTGAAGCGGCGGGCGTTGTCCAGGCACACCGCCGTCCGGATGACCAGCTCGTCGGCGAGCTCGATCTCCCCTTTGTCGAAGACCGACGGGGCCGCCCGGAGGAAGGTGACCAGCCCCATCAGGGCGCCGCCGGCCCGCAGGGGCACGACCACGGTGCCCTCCTCGCGCACCGTGCCGCCGGAGGACAGGCTGCGGTACTGCAGCGAGCCGGGCGGGTACTCGATGCGGTGCGGGCCCTGCAGCGGACCGTCCGGTGTGGCATCGGCAGTGCGGGTGGCCACCCGCACCAGGGCCGGCAGGGTGCCGTCGACGGCTTCCGGCTCCCCGCCGTGCAGCACGGACCACATCAGGTCGACGATGACCGTCGAGGCGAAGGCCGGCACCGCCACCTTGGTGATCTCCCGTGCGGTGACGGTCATATCGAGCGTGGTGCCGATCCGGGCGCCGGCCTCCACCAGCAGGTTCAGCCGGCGCTGCGCCTGGTAGCGGCCGCTGATGTCGAAGGCGTCCTCGCACACCCCGAGCACCCGGCCCTGGGCGTCCTGCAGCCGGTAGTAGGAGCAGGACCAGACGTGATCGGACCCCGGGGCGGAGGGCTGCTGGCCGACGAAGTGCAGGTCGAGGACCGGTTCGCCGCTGTCGAGGACCTGCCGCATCACCGCGTCGAGGGTGCGTGGATACCCCTCGGTCACAAACTCGCCGTCCGGGTACAGCTCATTGGCCCTGGCGCCGAGGAACTCGTCCACCGGCAGCCCGATCTCCCGGGTGTACGCACCGTTCGCCCAGATCAGCCGCAGTTCGGTGTCATAGATGCCCAGGCCCACCGGAGACTGGGTGGCCAGACCGTGCAACATCGCCTGGCGGGACTCCCACATCCGGTGCTCGTCCAGCGCGGCCGCCACCAGGACACGGGCCGGCTGCGTACCGGCGGTCCCGGACACCTCGGCGACCCCGCGGACGTCGGCGAGCGGGCAGCTCGTGACGGCCATCCGCAGCATCCGGCCGTCACGGTGCCGCAGCGTGTGCGCCTGGCTGCCGCTCGGCGAGGCTTCGGTCGCGGGGGAGGCCGGTGCCGGACCGGCCGGTACCAGCGTCTCCACGGGGCGCCCGATGATCTCCTGCGGGGTGTACCCGAGGAGCCGCTGGGCCGCCGGGCTCCACCCGATGATGCGGTCCTGGGCGTCCAGCACCGCTGTGGCCGCCCTGGTGACGTCGAGGGGACCACGGAAATCGGCGCTCTCCGCCGCGTTCCATGCGTTCATGGCATCAACCCAGCCCGGTTCAGTATTTACAGCATCGAGCCTGATCAAGAGCGGCACAACTGCGCTGCCGCCGGGGGACGCGCCCTTGGTGCGGCCCCGCCCTGTCGCTGGCAGAGTGGGAAGGGGCGCTGAGCAACAGGAGGCAGATGTCATGTCGGCCCATGGCCCGGCCACTCCGGTACGTGGCGCTCCGTGCTGGGTCAGTCTGATGGCGCGCGACCTGGAATCCGCGCAGGATTTCTACTCCGCCGTCCTGGGCTGGCGGTTCCGCCCGGCCAGCCTCGGTGAGGAGTTCTCCGTCGCGGTGGCCGACGGACAGCCGGTCGCCGGCATCGGTGCCCTCGCCCAGAGCTTTCAGGTCGCCGTGGCCTGGACCTCCTACTTCGCGGTGGAGAACGCCGACGACACCGCGGACCGGATCCGCGAGCGCGGGGCGACCGTCGCCGTCGGACCGCTCAAGCTCGGTCCCGGACGCGCCGCCCTCGCCGCCGACCCCGACGGCGCCACCTTCGGCTTCTGGGAGGGCCAGACCCTGGCGTGGTCGGTCGGACGCGGCGCCGCACCCGCCCTGCTCGAACTGCGCACCCGGGACGGGTTCGCGGCCGCCATCTTCTACGCGGAGGTCTTCGGCTGGGCCTCCGGGGAGCCGGGCGGCTGCGATGTGACCTACGAACACGACCAGGTCCTCGTCCGGGACGGTCGGCACACCCTCGCCACCCTGCGGGGCGGTGCCGTGGAGTCCGCCCCGGACCCGCGGGTGCGCCCCCGCTGGCACGTCCACTTTCCGGTCCGCGAGATCGAGAAGGTGACGGCCGCCGCGGTGGCCGCCGGCGGAACCGTCACCCCCGTGACGCCGACCCCGGACGGCAAGGGCCAACAGGCCGTCATCCGTGACCCGGACGGCGGCCTTTTCACCGTCGTCTCTTACTGAGGCCTGAGGCCTGAGGCCGCGTCCTGGCCCGAGGCCTCTTCCGGTTTGTGGCTCCCACGCTCAACGGCCCCGCCCGCCTGCGCAGTTGCAGGGGACGGGGCCGAGGAACAGAGGGGATCCCGGGGACCAGGGGATCAAGGGGCGCAAGGGCCCAGAGGTCAGTTCAGACCGTCACCGCTACCGCCGGCTCCCAGGTCCTGGGCACCCGTACCGGGGTCCTGGGCACCGGCACCGGCGTCTCCCGCGCCCGCGCTTCCGGCATCCCCGGCTCCGGCGCTTCCGGCACCGGCGTCGCCGGCCCCGGCGCCACCCGCTGCCGCGTCGCTGCCACCGGCCGCCGCGTCACCGCCGCCTGCTGCCGCGTCACCGCCACCGGCCGCGGCACCGCCGCCACCTGCTGCTGCGCCGCCCGCTGCCGCGTCACCGCCACCCGCGCCGCCGCCCCCGGCGCCGATCTCGGCTCCCGTGGCCTTGAGCGCGTCGGTGACCGGCTGGAAGAAGGTCTCGCCGCCCGCGGTGCAGTCGCCGCTGCCGCCGGAGGTCAGCCCGACCGCCGAGTCGCCGGAGAACATCGAGCCGCCGCTGTCGCCGGGCTCCGCGCAGACATCGGTCTGTATGAGGCCGTTGACGATGTCGCCGTTGCCGTAGTTCACCGTCGCATCGAGGCCGGTGACCGTGCCGTCGTGCAGGCCGGTGGTGCTGCCCGAGCGCTGCACCTTCATCCCGACGGCGGCCTCCGCGGCCTTGGTGATCTTCTGAGTGGTGCCGTCCCCCTTGTCGACCGCGCTCTCCGGCTTGGCGCCCTTGTCGTCGTAGGTGACCAGCGCGAAGTCCGTCTTGGGGAACTTGGAGTCGGCCACCGTGCCCAGCGGCTGGCTGCCGCCCTGGTCGGCCGTCCAGGTCTTGGAGTCGTTGCCGCAGTGACCGGCCGTCAGGAACGCCGGTGCGCCCTTGACCGTGACATTGAAACCCAGCGAGCAGCGTGCGTTGCCGCCGAAGATGGCGCTGCCACCGACCGGCCCCGCGGCCTGCCCGCCGCCGGCCCCACCGTCGCCGCCGGCACCGCCCGCAGCCTGACCACCGCCGCCGCCTGACGCTCCCGCATTGCCGCCACCTGCCGCGCCGGCGTTCCCGCCGCCCGCCGCGCCGGCGTTCCCGGCACCGCCCGCCGCCTGCCCGTTGCCTGCCGCGCCCCCCGCTGCACTCCCCGCGTTCCCGCCGTCGTACCGCTTGAACTCGCCCTGAGACCGCTTGACGGTGACCATGCCCGCGCCCATGCCCTGCGTGGCCTTGTTGAGCGTGGCCATCTTTGCGCCGGTAACCGTTCTGTCGGCGAGCACCACGATCTTGTTGGTCTTCGGGTCGATCGACCACGCGGTGCCGGGCACCGAGGCGGAGTCCCGCAGGGTCTTCGCTCCGGCCTTCAGCGCGGTCATGCTGTTGTGCACGACCTTGGCGACGGCGCCCTTGGCCGTGACGCTCTTGGCGTCGTCCTCCGACAGCACGTTCATGACCAGGTGGCCGTTCGCGCTGTCCAGATACCAGCCGGCGCCCTTGTCCCCCAGGTCCGCCTTCAGGGACGCCGCCAGCTGCGTGGCCGAGTGGGCGCTGAGTGTCTTCGGGGCCGCCCGCTGGTCCGTGCTCGCGTTGGCGTTGGGGAGCAGGATCGCCGCGGCCGCGACGGCGGCCACACCGGCGGTGGCGATGGCGCCGGTCCGAAGGCGCTTGTTCACATGTCGGTGGCTCAATTCACTGACCTCCAGGGACGCACAGGAACGAGGCACACGGGCGACCGCGGTGCGTCGCGTCAGCACCCGTGTGTTGCTGCCACTCAGTCCTACGTAGCCCCGTGCATCCGGGTCTCACGGCCACTCAAGCTGTGATGAATTCCGACGCTTGCGGTGGCGAACGTTTACACTCCCGCACCGGCCGCGCGGCCCCCGGCACCCTCCCGGGCGAGCTGCCCGATCACCTCACCCGGACCACCGGCACCGCCCCCGAGCTGCGCATTCGCCGGTGCGGCCGGCTTCGCGCGGTGCGTGACCGCCCTCACGTCCGCGGCCGTGCACCCCGTTGTCCATGGGGCGTAAAGGGCAACTGTGACCGTGCTTAAGAAATCCTCGATGGACCGGGCGGCCGTCGTAGGGAAGATTTCCTGACGAAGATCGGGTGGCCGGGGACGGCACCCGGCAGGGTCACACTCAGGTACGGGAGCCGTTGCGGTGAAGGCACTGGTCAAGCAGAAAGCGGAGCCGGGTCTCTGGCTCATGGACGTGCCGGAGCCGGCCGTCGGCCCGGGGGATGTCCTGATCAAGGTGCTGCGCACCGGCATCTGCGGCACCGATCTGCACATCCGCGCCTGGGACGGCTGGGCCCAGCAGTCCATCGGCACCCCGCTGACGATCGGTCATGAATTCGTCGGTGAGGTGGTGGCGACCGGCCGCGATGTGGCCGAGGTCAAGACCGGCGATCTGGTGAGCGGCGAGGGCCACCTCGTCTGCGGCAAGTGCCGCAACTGTCTGGCCGGCCGCCGCCATCTGTGCCGCGCCACCGTCGGTCTCGGCGTCGGCCGGGACGGCGCGTTCGCCGAGTACGTGGCACTGCCCGCCACCAATGTGTGGGTGCACCGCGTCCCTGTCGACCTCGATATCGCCGCCGTCTTCGACCCCTTCGGCAACGCCGTGCACACCGCGCTGTCGTTCCCGCTGGTCGGCGAGGACGTACTGATCACCGGCGCCGGGCCGATCGGCATCATGGCCGCCGCCGTCGCCCGGCATGCCGGGGCCCGCAATGTCATGATCACGGACGTCAGCGAGGCGCGCCTGGCACTGGCCCGCAAGGTCGGGGTCAGCCTCGCCCTCAATGTCGCCGAGTCGACCATCGCCGACGGGCAGCGCGAACTCGGCCTGCGCGAGGGCTTCGACATCGGACTGGAGATGTCCGGCCGGCCCGAGGCGATGCAGGACATGATCGCCAACATGACGCACGGCGGCCGGATCGCCGTCCTCGGCCTGCCTGCCGAACAGTTCCCCGTGGACTGGTCCCGGATCGTCACTTCCATGATCACGATCAAGGGCATCTACGGCCGGGAGATGTTCGAGACCTGGTACGCGATGTCCGTACTGCTCGAAGGCGGTCTCGACCTCGCGCCGGTGATCACCGGCCGCTATGCGTACGAGGACTTCGACGCCGCCTTCGACGACGCCGCCAGCGGCCAGAGCGGCAAGATCATCCTCGACTGGACCACCTGAGCACTTCCCGGCCCGGCCTCCGTCCCCGGCGCGCCCCTTCGCACCGCGCGCCCGCTTCCCCCGACTCCTGGAGACACCCCTGATGTTCGACTCCGTACGCGATGAACTGCGCGGCACCCTCGACGAGATCCGCGCCGCCGGCCTGCACAAGCCCGAGCGGGTCATCGGCACCCCGCAGTCCGCCACCGTGGCGGTCACCGCGGGAGGCAACCCCGGAGAGGTACTGAACTTCTGCGCCAACAACTACCTCGGCCTCGCCGACCACCCCGAGGTCGTCGCGGCCGCCCACGAAGCGCTCGACCGCTGGGGCTACGGCCTCGCCTCGGTCCGCTTCATCTGCGGCACCCAGGAGGTCCACAAGGAGCTGGAACAGCGGATCTCCGGCTTCCTCGGCCAGGAGGACACCATCCTCTACTCCTCCTGCTTCGACGCCAACGGCGGTGTCTTCGAGACCCTGCTCGGCCCGGACGACGCGGTCATCTCCGACGCCCTCAACCACGCCTCCATCATCGACGGCATCCGCCTGTCCAAGGCCCGCCGCTTCCGCTACGCCAACCGCGACATGGCCGATCTGGAACGCCAGTTGAAGGAGGCCGGCAGCGACGGCCGTAAGCTCGTCGTCACCGACGGCGTGTTCTCCATGGACGGCTACGTGGCGCCGCTGCGCGAGATCTGCGACCTGGCCGACCGCTACGGCGCCATGGTGATGGTCGACGACTCGCACGCGGTCGGCTTCGTCGGCCCCGGCGGCCGCGGCACCCCCGAGCTCCATGACGTCATGGACCGGGTCGACATCATCACCGGCACCCTCGGCAAGGCCCTCGGCGGCGCCTCCGGCGGCTATGTCGCGGCCCGCGCCGAGATCGTCGCGCTGCTGCGCCAGCGCTCGCGCCCGTACCTCTTCTCCAACTCGCTCGCCCCGGTGATCGCCGCCGCCTCGCTGAAGGTGCTCGACCTGCTGGAGTCGGCCGGCGACCTGCGCGAGCAGCTGCACGCCAACACCGCGCTGTTCCGCTCGCGGATGACCGAGGAGGGCTTCGACGTCCTCCCGGGCGACCACGCCATCGCCCCCGTCATGATCGGCGACGCGGCCGAGGCGGCCCGGATGGCGGAGCTGCTGCTGGAGCGCGGCGTCTACGTCATCGGCTTCTCCTACCCGGTGGTCCCGCAGGGCCAGGCGCGGATCCGCGTACAGCTGTCCGCCGCCCACTCCACCGCGGACGTCCACCGCGCGGTCGACGCCTTCATCGACGCGCGGTCCGCGCTGGGCGCCTGACGCCCCGCACCGGCGGGGCCTGCGAAACTGGGAGCATGATCGAAGCACGACGGCTGCACATCCTCCGTGCGGTGGCCGACCACCGAACGGTCACCGCCGCGGCCGCCGCGCTCTACCTCACGCCCTCGGCGGTCTCCCAGCAGCTCGCCGCCCTGGAAGCGGAGACCGGCCACCGCCTGGTGGAACGCAGCGCCCGCGGCGTCCGGCTGACCGCCGCGGGCGACATCCTGCTCGCCCACGCCAACGCCGTCCTCGCCCAGCTGGAGCGCGCCGAGTCCGAGCTCGCCGCCTACGGCTCGGGCGAGGCCGGCACGGTCACCGTCGCGGCCTTCGCCACCGGCATCGGCCTGGTCGTCGCGCCCGCGCTCACCGCGCTCACCCGCACCGCGCCCGGCATCCGGGTCCGCGTCCAGGACGCCGAGGGCGACGCCAGCCTGCTGATGGTCCTGGACCGGCAGGTGGACGTGGCGGTCGCCGTCGAATACCGGGGCGCGCCCCGCGCCGACGACCCGCGGCTGACCCGGGTCCCGCTCTACGCCGAGCCGTTCGACGCCGTGCTGCCGCCCGGCCACCGCCTGGCCGGCCTGCCGCAGGTGGCTCTGGCCGATCTCGCCGAGGACCCCTGGATCGGCCCCTATCCCGGCAACCCCTGCCATGATGTGGTCGTCCTGGCCTGCGAATACGCCGGTTTCGAGCCCCGGCTGGAGCATTCCTCCGACGACTTCCGGGCCGTCGTCGCCCTCGCCTCGGCCGCCGCGGGGGTGGCCCTCGTCCCCCGCTCGGCCCTGCGCGACATGGACCTCACGGGCGTGGTGGTCCGCCCCGTCGACGACGTCGCCCCCACCCGCCGGGTCTTCGCCGCCGTACGCCGCGGCGCCGAGGAACACCCGTTGCTCCGCCCGGTGCTGGCCGCCCTCAAGGAGACGGCGGCGCCGCAGGGGTGAGGCCACCGCGCGGCCCGGTTCACCCGGATGGCCATGCCTCCGAGGACGCGCCCGGCATGCCGTGGCGGACCGGTCGTGACAGGCTCGGCACGGCGGCGGCGAGGGAGGCGAGGCGATGTCAGCCGACTCCACCGGCCCGGCGGGCGAGACTCCCGCCACCGTGTACCGGGATCCCTACGCACTGGTGCGCACCCGCGGCTATCTGAAGCTCCTGCTGGTGGCGGCGGTGGTCGGCTTCCCGGTCTGTGCCGTCGCGTTCGGCTTCCTCGCGCTGGTGCACGAGCTGGAACCACTGATCTACACGGACCTGCCGCGGGCGCTGGGCCTGGCCGGGACGCCCCTGTGGTGGCCGGTCCCGATGCTCGTGGTGGCCGGCCTGCTGGTCGGCCTGGCCATCCGTCACCTGCCGGGCAACGGCGGCCATGAGCCGGCCGACGGGCTGGCGCTCAGCGGTGCGCCCCCGCTCTCCGCGCTCCCCGGCATCGTGTTCGCGGCGCTGGCCTCCCTCAGCTTCGGTGCGGTGCTCGGCCCCGAGGCGCCGCTCATCGCGCTCGGCGGCGGACTGGCCGCGGGCGCCGCACGGCTGCTGGGCCGGGGCCTGAACGCCCAGAGCGTCGCCGCGGTGGGCGCCGCGGGCAGCTTCGCGGCGGTGAGCGCACTGCTCGGCTCCCCGCTGCTGGGCGCGTTCCTCCTGATGGAGGTGGCGGGGCTGGGCGGCCCGATGCTGGGGATGCTGCTGGTGCCCGGTCTGCTCGCGGCGGGGATCGGTGCGCTGGTCTTCACGGGTCTGGGGGACTGGACGGGGCTCGGTACGTACTCCCTCGCGCTGCACGACGTCCCCCCGGCCGCCCAGCCGACGGTGCCGGAGTTCGGCTGGGCCCTGGTCATCGGCGTGGCCGCGGCCTTCGTCGCGACCGGCGTACGGCGGCTCTCGCTGTTCCTGAAGGGGCGGGTGGTCCGCCACCGGGTACCGGCCACGATGGTGATGGGCCTGGTGGTGGGCGCCTTGGCGGTGGTGTTCGCCGCGGCCACCGGCAAGCCCGCCACCGAAATGCTCTATTCGGGCCAGTCGGCGCTCGGTTCGCTGTTCCGGGACAGCGCGGGCTACTCGGTGGCGGCGCTGCTGCTGCTCATCGTGTGCAAGGGCCTGGCGTACTGCGCCTCGCTGAGCGCCTTCCGCGGTGGGCCCATCTTTCCCGCGCTGTTCCTCGGCGCGGCCGGCGGCGTCGTGCTGGCCCACCTGCCCGGCCTCTCGCTCACCCCGGCCTTCGCGATGGGTGTGGGCGCCATGTGTGTGGCGATGCTCCGGCTGCCGATGACGTCGGTGCTGCTGGCCACCCTGCTGCTGGGGAAGAGCGGGCTCACGGTGATGCCGCTGGTGATCGTCGCCGTGGTCGTCGCCTATGTCGTGGTGCTGCGGCTCACTCCCGCCACCGGCGCTCCGGCCGGCGGGGCTCCCGCCGGTGACGCTCCCGCCGGCGGCGCTCCTGCCCCCGCGCCGCACACCGCCTGACGGCCCGCTCAGGCCGGCCCGGAGGCGCGTCGCGGCGTCCGGCCGGTCCGGGTCCAGGTGGCCAACTGGCGCTGCGTCCAGGTGTTGATGACCCGGTCGGCAGGTACGCCACACTCCTCGGCGCGGGCACAGCCGTAGATCTGCCAGTCCAGCTGGCCCGGTGCATGGGCGTCGCTGTCGATGGCGAAGAGCGTGCCCGCCGCGAGCGCCTGGCCAAGCAGCCGGCGCGGCGGATCGAAGCGGTCGGGACGGCAGTTGATCTCGACGGCCGTACGGTGCTCGGCGCAGGCCGCGAACACCTCGGCGGCGTCGAACTGCGACTCCGGGCGCAGCTTGCCGGTGATCTGCCGTCCGGTGCAGTGGCCGAGCACGTCCACCAGCGGGTTGCGGACCGCGGCCAGCATCCGCCGGGTCATCGGCGCCTTGTCCATCCGCAGCTTGGAGTGCACCGAGGCGACCACCACGTCCAACCGGTCCAGCAGCTCCGGCTCCTGGTCGAGGGTGCCGTCGTCGAGGATGTCGCACTCGATGCCGGTCAGCAGCCGGAACGGTGCCAGCCGCTGGTTGACCTCCGCCACCAGCGACAGCTGCCGGCGCAGCCGCTCGGCGGTCAGCCCGCGGGCCACGGTGAGCCTGGGGGAGTGGTCGGTCAGCACACACCAGGCGTGCCCGAGGTCGCGGGCGGCGCGGGCCATGGCCTCGACCGGGCTGCCGCCGTCCGACCAGTCCGAGTGCAGATGGCAGTCACCGCGCAGCGCCCGCCGGAGCCGCTGCCCCAGCTCGCCCTCGACCAGCGGTCCGCCCGCTTCCTCCTCCAGATGGGACAGGTAGACGGGTCGTACGCCGGCGAACGCTTCCTCGACCACCCGGGTGGTCTTCGGGCCCAGCCCCTTGACCTGCCCCAGCGAACCGTCCAGGGCGCGCCGCCGCGCCTCGTCGGGGGGCAGCGCGCCGACCACCGTCGCGGCCGTGCGGAACGCCTGGACGCGGTAACTCACCGCCCCCTGCCGCTCCAGCAGGAACGCGATCCGCTCCAGCGCCTCGACGGGGTCCACGGACGGCTCCTTCCCGGGGCGCCGGCCCCGCGGTGTCCTTTCACGGTGCCGTACGCGGCGGGCGGCTGCCACCGGGCTGTCGGTGGCGCCCCTCAAAATCGCCCATTACCGACCGTTCCGAAGGCGCGGCGTTATGCGGTTATGTCCGTTCTCCGGTCACTCGATCCGTTTCCAGGGAATGGGGCACGTATAGTTCTGATGATTCCGTTCCATGCGTGCAACTCACCCGATGCCGCCCATGAACTCCGGGCGAATCGGGCACATTTCATGCCTCTGCAACATTCGGAGCGGCCCGCCCGGGGCGTGCTCCGGAGTTTCGTGACCGTGCTGTGCTCAGGTGCCGTAAAAATTGGCGGCCTTCAAAAAATCTGCACACCGAAAGCGCAGTCGGCACACGGTCTCCGGTGGCCCATCCCCGTGCTGACCTGCGGATCAATAGTTTGGTGCGGGAATGTCCAGTTCGCCGAACGGTCGGTTACCGATGAGTTGAAAGTGAAACTGGAGAACCTGTGAAGAAGCTGCCACCAAGTCATGGATGCACGTGCACTTCCGGTAATTCAGTGGGGCGTTGGGGTCCGGATCAGCGGTTCTCCGATTAGCAGCGCAACGCGCCCGCGTGCTTTGATCCTTCGCACCGCGGGAGTCACACCATCGGTTCCCGATTTCGGGTACCCGACTGCCGCAGCCGCGGCCGGACCACCCCACCGGACGGTTCGGACGCAGCATTTTTCGAGATATTCATCGAAGGGAAACACCATGAACTCCATCCCCCAGGTTCAGACCCAGGAAATCTCCGACGCCGACCTGGACAACGTGTCCGGTGGCCTCCTCAACGGCGTGGTCGGCACCGCCACCAACACCGTTGACTCCATCGCCCCGGTCTCGGGCGCCGTGGGCACCGCCACCGGCCTGGTCGACGGCGCCACCGGCGTCAACGCCTCGGGCATCGCCAACACCGCCACGGGCCTGGTCTCCGGTCTCTGAGTCGCTTCTGTGCCGCTGAGCGGCACAGCCGGCTTTGAACGGTGACAACGGCAGGTCGGCGCCCCCTCCTTGCCGACATGCCGGGCCGCGTGCCCCGGATCCCTGGCTGTGCCCGGGACCGGGGCGCACGGCCGCCGCCACCCGTCTGACAGACCATTGCAGTTGAGGGAAGAGTGTCGTGCAGTTCCGCCAACAGGCCCTTTCCAAGCTGCAGTCGCCCGAGGAAATCGATCTTCCGGTGCGCTTCGCCCGCCCCCAGGGCTGGCTCGTGCTCACCGTCACGGTTCTGTTCGTGATCGCCGCGTCCGTATGGGCGGTGACCGGAACCGTGTCGTCCACCCTCGGCGCGCCCGGAATCCTCACCCACGGGCAGGGCAGCTACATCCTGCAGAGCCCCGTATCGGGCCAGGTCACCGCAGTGCTCGCCCAAGAGGGCAAGCGGGTGGCCGCCAACACCCCGGTGCTGAAGGTCCGCACCGCCCGGGGCACCACCGTCGTCCGCACGCTCGCCGCCGGCCGGCTGACCACGATGGTCGCCACGATCGGCTCCGTCGTCACCACCGGCGCCGATGTCGCCTCCGTGGAGCGCGTCGCCCATGCCCGCGACCCCCTGACGGCCACGCTGTACGTCCCGGCCCAGAGCGGCGCCTCCGTCCCCGTCGGCGCCTTGGTCGACCTCACCGTCCAGTCCGTGCCGAGCCAGCAGTACGGCGTCCTGCGCGGGCGGGTCAAGGCCGTCGGCAGGACCGCCCAGACCCGCCAGCGGATCGGCGCCTACCTGGGCAACAGCCAGCTCGGCGAGGAGTTCTCGCAGCACGGCCAGCCCCTCGCGGTCCTGGTACAGCTCGACGCCGCCCCGCACAACGCGTCCGGCTACGCCTGGTCGGCCTCCGGCGGCCCGCCGTACGCCCTCGACTCGATGACGCCCGTCACTGGCGCCGTCCACCTGGCCGCGCAGCACCCGATCGATTGGCTGCTGCCATGACCGCCGCCGAAGACTCCGCTGCCCCGCAGCAGCAGCAGCTGCCGCCTCCCGGCCGCCGCCGGCACCGTCCCGAGCCCGCGCCCGGCGCCCGGCGCTCCCGCCGTGCCGCGCCCGCCCCCAAGCCCCGGAAGACGAAGACCGTCCGCACCCCCACCGTCCTCCAGATGGAGGCCGTGGAGTGCGGCGCCGCCTCGCTGGCCATGGTGCTCGCCCACTTCGGGCGGCACGTACCGCTGGAGGAGCTGCGGATCGCCTGCGGCGTCTCCCGTGACGGCTCGCGCGCCAGCAATCTGCTCAAGGCCGCCCGCAGCTACGGCCTGCAGGCCAAGGGCATGCAGATGGAACCGTCCGCGCTCGCCGAGGTGCAGGCGCCGGCCATCCTGTTCTGGGAGTTCAACCACTACGTCGTCTACGACGGCACCAGCCGCCGCTTCGGCCGCCGGGGCGTCCGCATCAACGACCCCGACAAGGGCCGCCGCTTCGTGCCGACCGAGGACTTCGACACCAGCTTCACCGGTGTCGCCCTGGTCTTCGAGCCCGGCGAGGACTTCCGCAAGGGCGGCCGCAAGCCCGGCGTGCTCGGCGCCGTGCCCGCCCGGATGCGCGGCACCACCGGCACCCTGCTGGCCGCGCTGCTCGCCAGCCTGCTGCTGGTCGCGGTCGGCGCGGCGGTGCCCGCGCTGAGCCGTACGTACATCGACATGTTCCTGATCGGCAACCAGACCTCGCTGCTGGGGCCGCTCTTCGCGTCGATGGCCGCGATGGTCGCGCTGACCGCCGTCCTGACCGGCCTGCAACAGGCGAACCTGCTGCGCGGCCGCATCATCTCCTCCACCCTGACCAGCGCCCGCTTCCTGCGCCACCTGCTCAGACTCCCGGTCACCTTCTTCGCCCAGCGCAGCCCGGCCGACCTGGTCCAGCGGCTGCAGTCCAACGACGCGGTCGCCGAAACCCTGGCGCGCGACCTCGCCGCCGCGGGCGTGGACGGGATCGTAGTCATCCTCTACGCCTTCCTGCTGTGGACCTACGACCCCCAGCTGACGGTCATCGGCGTGGGCATCGCGCTGCTCAACGTGGTCGCCATGCGGATCGTGATCCGGCTGCGGGCCACCCACACCCAGAAGCTGCGCGCCGACACCGCCCGGCTGACCAACACCTCCTACACCGGCCTGCAGCTCATCGAGACGATGAAGGCCACCGGCGGGGAGAACGGCTACTTCCGCCGCTGGGCCGGCCAGCACGCCACCACGCTGGAGGTGCAGCAGCGCCTCGGGGTGCCGAGCGCCGCGCTGGCCGTCGTCGCGCCCACCCTGGCCACGCTCAACAGCGCCCTGATCCTGTGGATCGGCGGTCTGCGGGCCGTCGAGGGCCATATCTCCATCGGTCTGCTGGTCGCCTTCCAGGCGCTGGTGACCCGCTTCACCGCGCCCATCACCCGGCTCAACGGCGTCGCCGGCCGCATCCAGGACTTCGCCGCGGACGTGGCCCGCCTCAAGGACGTCGAGAGCTTCCCCGTCGACACCCTCTACTCGCGCCCCGAGCCGGACGCCGACACCCGCCGCCTCAAGGGCCATGTGACGCTGGAGGACATCACCTTCGGCTACAGCCCCCTGGACAAACCGCTGCTCACCGGCTTCTCGCTGGCCGTCGGCCCCGGCCGGCAGGTCGCCCTCGTCGGCGGCTCCGGCAGCGGCAAGTCCACCGTCTCCCGGCTGATCTCCGGCCTCTACAGCCCCTGGGAAGGCACCATCCGCATCGACGGACAGCGCCTGGAGGACCTGTCGCGCAGCGCGCTGGCCGCCTCCGTGTCCTTCGTCGACCAGGACATCTTCCTCTTCGAGGGCACGGTCAGGGACAACGTGGCGCTGTGGGACCCGTCCATCCCGGACGACGCGGTCATCACCGCCCTCCAGGACGCCGCGCTCTACGACGATGTGATCGCCCGTCGCCCCGACGGCATCCACAGTCGCGTCGAACAGGACGGCCGCAACTTCTCCGGCGGCCAGCGCCAGCGGCTGGAGATCGCCCGCGCACTGGTCCGGCGCCCCAGCATCCTGGTCCTCGACGAGGTCACCAGCGCCCTGGACGCGCAGACCGAGCAGACCATCATGGACAACCTGCGGCGGCGCGGCTGTGCCTGCGTCGTCATCGCCCACCGGCTGAGCACGGTCCGCGACAGCGACGAGATCGTGGTCCTCGACCACGGCGTGGTCGTCGAACGCGGCCGGCACGAGAACCTGGTCGCCGCCGGGGGCCCGTACGCCGAGCTGGTCAAGGAGCACTGACGTGTCATCCATGCCCCCGCCCGCGGTCGTGGGACCGGGCGCCACCGACGCGGTGACCCAGGCGCTGGGCGGCCTCGGCACGCCCGTCGACTGCACCGGTCTGCGCAGCGTTCCCTTGGAGGGCCCGCATGTGCTGTGGCTCGTCACCGGCGGATCGCTCGACCTCTTCGCGGTCGACGCCGTCGAGGAAGGGCACTGGCACTTCCTCGGCCGTCTCGAAGCGGGCACCCTCCTGCTCGGACCGGTCGCCGGCCCGCACCACACCCTGCTCGGCCGGCCCTCCCAGGACTGCCTGCTGCGCCGGATCGAGCTGCGCGAACTGCCCCGGTACGACTACGGGGAGTACGGCGACACCGGTTCCATCCCGCAGTACGGCACGCAGGACGGCTACGGCTACACCGCCCACGACGGCCAGGGCGAGGCGCTCTCCGCGCTGGAACACGCCTTCGCGCTGGGCACCGCCCGCAGCCTGGGCGTGCTGTTCGAGGCACCGCTCGACGGCCGGCCCGCCGATGAAGCGGTGGCCGACGACGACATCCTGTGGATGCCGGTCCCGCCCGGCAGTGTGCAGTACGGCGCCTCCTACAGCGCGGAGGCGGCCGGCGACCTGCTGGTGGATCCCGACCTGTGGCAGCAGATGGTCAATCAGCAATACCGGCTGCTGTCCGCCGTCGACCGCTGGATCGAGCAGCTGGAGCGCGCCCACGAGGACCGCACGGCAGCCGGCATCAAGGCGGGCGAGGCCGTCCGCGAGCGGGCCGACCAGGCGCTGATCGCGTCCATCGGCCGCCAGGACCGGTCCGGGCGGGGCAGCGCCGAGACCGGCCGGGCCGGTGACGACGCCACCTTCGCGGTCTGCCGCACGGTCGCCGAGGCGGCCGGGATCACGCTGACCGAGCCCCCGAAGGGCGGCGCCGCCAACGACCGCATCACCCCCGTCGAACGCATCGCGGTCAGCTCGCGGATCCGCACCCGCGCGGTCCGCCTCCAGGGCCGCTGGTGGCGGACCGACACCGGCCCCCTGGTGGGCCACCGCGCCAAGTCCGGGGCCCCCGTGGCGCTGCTGTGGCGCCGGGGCCGCTACGAGGCAGTCAACCCGGCCTCCGGACTGCGGATGCGCATCGACAAGGACAACGCCGACGCCTTCGAGCCGCGCGCCGTGATGTTCTACCGCCCGCTGCCGGAGCGGCCCATGAGCCTGTGGCGGCTGATGCTCTTCAGCCTGCGCGGCTCCCGGCTGGACCTGCGGAACCTGGCCCTCGCCGGGCTGGTGACGGTGGGTCTCGGCGCCCTCGTCCCCCTCGCGACCGGCAAGGTGCTCGGGGAGTACGTCCCGAGCGCCGACAAGAGCCTGATCGTCCAGGTCTCGCTGGCCGTCATCATCACCAGCGTCGTCTCGGCCGCCTTCATGCTGCTGCAGAACCTCACCGTGCTGCGGATGGAGGGCCGGATCGAGAGTGCGCTGCAGCCGGCCGTGTGGGACCGGCTGCTGCGGCTGCCGACGAAGTTCTTCACCGAACGCTCCACCGGAGAGCTGGCCAGCGCCGCGATGGGCATCAGCGCCATCCGGCGGGTGCTGTCCGGACTCGGCCCGATCGCCGTGCAGGCCACGACGGTCGGCGCGATGAACCTGGTGATGCTGCTCCTGTACAGCGTGCCGCTGGCGCTGGCGGCGCTCGCGATGCTGCTCGTCATCGGTGCCGTATTCCTCGCCATGGGCCTGTGGGAGCTGCGCTGGCAGCGCCGGCTGGTCACCCTCGGCAACAAGCTCAACAACCAGGCGTTCCAGACCCTGCGCGGTCTGCCCAAGCTGCGCGTCGCCGCGGCCGAGAGTTTCGCGTACGCGGCCTGGGCCCGGGAGTTCGCCCGCTCCCGCGAACTCCAGCAGAAGGCCGGCCGGATCAAGAACCTGACCACCGTCCTCAACGCCGTCTACCTGCCGCTCTGTTCGCTCACCATGTTCATGCTGCTGGCCGGCCCGGCCCGCGGCAGCATGTCGGCCGGCTCGTTCCTCACCTTCAACACCTCGGTGACCATGCTGCTGACCTCGGTCACCCAGATCACCGGCGCCTTCATCTCGGCCGCCGCCGCGATGCCGATGTTCGAGCAGATCAAGCCGGTCCTGGACGAGAAGCCCGAAGTGCGCGGCGCCAGCGCCCAGCCCGGCATCCTGGCCGGCGGCATCGAGGCCAAGAAGCTGTCCTTCCGCTACAGCGACGACGGCCCGCTGGTCCTCGACGATGTCTCGCTGCGGATCCGACCCGGCGAGTTCGTGGCCGTCGTCGGCCCCAGCGGCTGCGGCAAGTCGACCCTGCTCCGGCTGCTCATCGGCTTCGACAAGCCGACCTCGGGCCATGTGCTCTACGACGGGCAGGACCTGACCGCCCTGGACCAGGCGGCGGTGCGCCGCCAGTGCGGCGTCGTCCTGCAGAACGCCCAGCCCCTCACCGGCTCGATCCTGGACTGCATCTGCGGCGCCGAGTCCTTCACCCAGGAAGAGGCCTGGGCGGCCGCCGAGATGGCGGGTCTGGCCGAGGACATCAAGCGGATGCCGATGGGCCTGCACACCATGATCTCCGGCGGCGGCGCCATCTCCGGCGGCCAGCGCCAGCGGCTGATGATCGCCCAGGCGCTGGTCCGCCGCCCGCGGATCCTGTTCTTCGACGAGGCCACCAGCGCCCTGGACAACGAGACCCAGCGCATCGTCATCGACAGCACCCGCAAGCTGAGCGCCAGCCGTCTGGTGATCGCCCACCGGCTGTCCACGGTCATGGACGCCGACCGCGTGATCGTCATGGCGGACGGCCGGATCGTCGAGCAGGGTGCCCCGGCCGAGCTGCTTGCCGACACCGGCGGAGCACTGCACGACCTGGTGCGGCGCCAGCTGACCTGACGTGCCCCCGTGCGGTACCCGCCGCCGCTCCGCCCGGCCGAGCCTTCCCGGCATACCGGCAAAGCACCCCATATCGTGCAGGGAGCGAGCGGAGGATGCGATGGCCAGCAGCAGAGACCTGTTCCACGGGATGCCGCCCGACCGGCGCCGGCGGCTGACCGACATCGCCGTCGAGGTGTCGCTGCCGCGCGCCACCCGCCTCTTCGAGGAGGGCCGGCGGGCGGACCACTTCTGGATCATCCGCAGCGGCCAGGTGGTGCTCGATCAGCGGGTCCCCGGGCGCCGCGCCGCGGTCGTCGAAACGCTCGGCCGGGACGAACTGCTCGGCTGGTCCTGGCTGTTCCCGCCCTACCTGTGGCACCTCGGAGCCCAGACCGTGGGCCCGGTCGAGGCCGTGGAGTTCGACGCCAAGGTGGTCCGCGCCCTGTGCGAATCCGACCCCGTCCTCGGCCGGGCGGTGTACCGCTATGTCGCCGAAACGGTGGCCGACCGGCTGCACGGCACCCGGGTCCGGCTGCTGGACCTGTACGGGCCCCAGGGCAGCGGCCTGGACGCGTGAGCACCGGCTGTCCGGCGAGGCCTCTCCGGCAACCGCTGCCGGGTACGGCCCGGCGTGACGTATGGCCTCTTTCATTCCGAGGGGGCCTTTGCCCGGACCTCTGCCCGGTCCTGTGCCGGCAGGGCGCCACCGCCCGGGACCGCCTCCGATGCCCGGCCGACTACCTGTGCGGGGTGCGCCTGCCTTCGGCCACCGGGCGGCTTCGGCCACCGGGCGGTGGGGCCCGCCGGGGGCGGGCGACCGGCGGGCGCACCCCGTCCCTCACCCGGCCACGAAGTGGCTCGGCCGGCCGTGGCGGAACACCAGCCGGCCAAGCCGCTCGGCATCCGCCCGGTGCAGCAACTCCCGGCGTCCGTCGCGGTGTTCGAGCACACAGGAGTGCCAGGGCGTCATCCACACATCGGGCGCGTCGAGCAGCCGTATCCCGAACTTGGCCGAACCCCGCGGCTGCGGATGAATGGAGAGCCGGATGGCGCCCGGGTGGTGCTCGCCGATCAGCTCGCCCCAGGCGCGGCTGCGCTGCATCACGCCGTAGGCGCGGCGGCGGCAGTCGCGCTGCCACGCCGAACGGGTACCGGTGAACGAGACCGAGTCCTCGGCGAGGAAGCGGGTGATGCCCTGGTACAGGCGGCGCGTGGGTTCGTCGCTGCGTGTCAGGGACCGCAGGTCCTCCAGGGCCGGGGCGTAGCGGTCGTGGACCAGGGCCCGTTTGGCGTCGTGTGACAGCCGCCGCCCGTAGACCTGGCGCAGGTCGAAGACGTCCAGCCGGGTCAGGCCCTCGTCCTGGATCAGTGCGCGCAGGGCGTCGGCGTAGGCATCGATGTCCCGGTCCGGCACGTGGATGAGATCGCTGAAGACATGCCCGTCCGAGCAGATGACCACCCGCGCCCCGGGCGGGTGGACGGCCTCGATCCGGGCACACAGGGCGTCCAGGAAGCGCAGCGCCAGCCGTTCGCCCTCGTCGGGGAGGTGGCCGAGCACCTTGGCCGGATGGGGTGACTTGCAGGGGAAACCCGGAAGGGTGAAGACGAGGGGCGCGCCCGCCGCCACCGGACCGGCTAGCTGCCGCAGTTGGGCGGGGTAGGCATCGGGGGTGTCCATGTCCCCGTTCCCGTCTCCGTCCCCATCCCCGTGGCCGGAGTCCAGGGTGCGGCGGTAGGGCAGCAGCTCGGTGAGCACCGCCGCGCAGCCGGCCGGGTGGCCGGCGGGCACGCCGGGAAGCGGTCGGGCCGGGCTGGTCAGCACGCGGCATCCGGTCCGTTCGTGACCGGACAGGTGGCGTTCGGCCCAGCGGTGACCGGACGAGGCGCATCCGGTCCGTCCTTGACCGGACAGGCGGCCTGCGCGCCGTAAGTCACCGGCAGCCGGTCGACCCCGCGCGCCAGTACCGCCGGGATCCAGTCCAGCTCGCCGTCCGGGACGGCGAGCCGCAGCTCGGGCAGCCGTCTCAGCAGGGTGCCGAGGGCGATCTGGAGTTCGATACGGGCGAGTGTGGCGCCGGGGCAGAAGTGGCTGCCGTGGCCGAAGGCGAGATGCGGGTTGGGGGTGCGGTCGAAGTGCAGGGCGTTCGCGTCGGGAAACCGGCGACCGTCGCGGTTCGCCGCACACAGCGACACGATGACGGAGTCGCCCGCCGGAATCCGGGTCCCGTGCAGATCGGCGTCCTCCGCGAAGAACCGCCAGGTGGTCAGCTCGAAGGCGCTGTCATAACGGAGGAGTTCTTCGACGGCGCGCGGCAGCAGCTCCGGCCGGCCGGCCAGCTCCGCCAGGTGGGCGGGGTGGCGCAGCAGGGTCACCAGGGCGGTGGTGATCTGGTTCGTCACCGGTTCCTGCCCGGCGACCAGCAGCTGGAAAATCATCGAATCCAGCTCCTCCTGCCCGAGCCGGCCGTCGTCGCGGGCGGCCACCAGCTGGGAGAGCAGATCCTCGCCCTGCGCGGCGCGCTGGTGGGCGACGAGATCGGCGATGTACTGCTGCAGCGCGCGCAGCCGTGCCTCGTACGCCGGACGGCCCGGATCCGACGGGCCGACGGGCTGCACCACCTTGCCCCAGTCCCGGTCGAAGCGCTCCTCGAACTCCGGTGGGAGACCGATGACTTCGGCAAGCACCCGGAACGGGAAGCGCCCGGCGAACACCTCGACCAGATCGGCCTCGCCGGCGTCCGGGAGGCCGTCGAGCAGGGCATCGGCCATCTCCTGGAACCGGGGGCGGAGCCCTTCGACGCGCTGCGGAGCGAAGGCGTCGGTGATCAGCCGGCGCAGCGCGGTGTGCCGCGGCGGGTCCTGGTGGAGCAGATGCACCTGGAGCTGGGAGTGCTGGGGCTCGGGCATGATCGAGGCGCGGGCCCGCCAGGCCGCGTTGCCCCGTGAATGGTGTTTGCCCAGCCGGACGTCGGTCAGCGCCTGGTGGGCGGCTTCGTAGCCGGTGACGAGCCAGGCGCACACGCCGCTGGGGAAGCGCACGCGGTGGACCGGGCCGCGGGCACGCAGCTCGGCGTACAGGGGATAGGGATCGCGGGTGTAATCCGGCCCGTACAGCTCCACGGGGTCGAGGGGGCGGTGGGCGCGACGGGGTTGACGGGGCCGACCGGGTCGGGCGATGTGGACATGGGTGTCCTCCTCAGCAGGCGTCGGGTGATGACGAACCGCGCCTGCGCGGCGCGGCGTTGAGGAGGTCGTGCGCGGGGTACGCCGAGTTCCCGCCGGGCGCGGCGGATTTCGGCAGAGAGGCGGCCTGCCGAGGCCGAAGAACGCACCGTGCAAACCCAGTTAGTCGGGCCCGGACGCCGGTGAGTTCCGGCGCGGGAGCGGGATGAACCTCACCCCCCGACGAGCCCCCGATCCGCCGCTCGGCACCGTCTCCACCTGCCACCATGACGCGATGCCACGCTCTTCGGCCGACCGCAGTCGGCCCCCTCTCCGCCAGGCCGTCGCACGGTTGCTGCCCGCCCGGCCGGTCCTCGGTTTCCTCCTGCTGCTGGCGCTGCTCGGCACCCTGTCGTACGCGGCCGGTGCCGTCGTCGGTCCGGTGGCCCCGGATCTGCAGCCGGCCGGCGGCACCCGTACGGGAGGCACGCCCGCCGATGACGGGGACATGGGCGGGATGCACGGTATGGGCGGGATGCGGGGCACGGCCCCTCGCCCCGCGCCGGGGGGAGTAGCGCGATGATGCCGCAGCCTGCGCCCGGCCCTTCGTCGCCCCCCGACGCGGCATCGGCCCCGCCCCACACCACCACCCTCACCATCGGCGGGATGACCTGTGCCGCCTGTGTGGGCCGGGTCGAGCGGAAGCTCGGCCGGCTCGACGGCGTCGCCGCCTCGGTGAACCTCGCCACCGGCCGGGCCACGGTCAGCCACCCGGCGGCGGTGTCCGTCACCGACCTCGTCACCACCGTCGAGGCGGCCGGCTTCACCGCCCGGCTCCACGAGCCCGCCCCTGCACCGGACGCGGACGGCCCTCGGGCGTCCGACGTCCGTCCGGGCGAGTCGCCGTCGTCCGATGTCCGCCCGGACGGCGGGGACGACGGCGGCCGCGCCGAGCGGCACCGGCTGCTGCTGACCGCGGCGCTCTCGCTCCCCGTCCTGGTGCTGTCGATGGTGCCCGGCTGGCAGTTCCGAAACTGGCAGTGGCTGTGCTTCGTGCTCGCCGCGCCCGTCGCCGTGTGGGGCGCCGCCCCGTTCCACGCCCGTGCACTGCGCGGTCTGCGGCACGGTGCCGCCACCATGGACACCCTGGTCTCGCTGGGCGTCGCCGCCTCCTTCAGCTGGTCCGCTTATGCGCTGTTCCTCGGCGGGGCCGGTACGCCCGGAATGACGATGCCGTTCAGCCTGCTGCCCGCGGCCGGTGACGGGACCGCGCACCTCTACCTGGAAGCCGCCGTCGGCGTACCGCTGTTCGTGCTCGCCGGCCGGCGGATGGAGGCCAGGGCCCGGCGCGGTACCGGAGCCGCGTTGCGCGCGCTGGCCGAACTCGCCGCCAAGGACGTCGAGGTACGCACGGCCGATGACAGGGAGCTTCCCCCGGGCGGACAGCGCCGGGAGCGGGGCAGGCGCATCCCCGTGGACCGGCTGCGGGCCGGTGACCATTTCCTGGTCCGGCCCGGGGAACGGGTCGCCACCGACGGCACCGTCGTCGACGGCACCTCCGCCCTGGACCTGTCCCTGATCAGCGGGGAGAGCCGCCCCGTCGAGGTCGGTCCGGGCGCGGCGGTCGTCGGCGGCGCGGTCAACTCCGGCGGTCTGCTGGAGGTACGGGCCGACGCGGTGGGCGCCGGTACCCAACTCGCCCGGATCACCCGCCTCGTCGAGGACGCCCAGACCGGCAAGACCAAGGTCCAGCGGCTCGCCGACGCGGTGGCGGCCGTTTTCGTCCCCGCCGTCCTGACCGTTTCGGTCACCGTCCTGGGCTTCTGGCTCGGTGCCGGAGCCGACCCGCAGTCCGCGATCACCGCGGCGGTGGCCGTCCTCGTCGTCGCCTGCCCCTGTGCGCTGGGGCTGGCCACCCCGACCGCGCTGCTGGCCGCCACCGGCCGCGGTGCCCAGCTCGGGATCCTGGTCCGCGGCCCGGAGGCGCTGGAGCGACTGCGCCGCATCGACACCGTCGTCCTCGACAAGACCGGCACCCTCACCACGGGCCGGATGAGCGTCACGGCCCTCACCGGGCGCACCGGCGGCCTGGACGCCCCGGAGGCACTTCGGCTGGCCGCCATCGTCGAGCAGGGCTCCGAGCATCCGCTGGCCCGCGCGATCGGCGCGGCCGCCGACGCCCGGCTGCAGGGAGAACCGCTGCCGTCGGGACACCCGCCGTCGTCGGCACAGCCACTGCCCTCGGGACAACTACCGCCCTCGGGACAACCTCTGCCGCCGGTGAAGGACTTCGGTGCCACCCCCGGATACGGCGTCCACGGCACGGCCGACCGGCGCCGGGTGGAGGTCACCCGGCCCGGCGACCTCACCGGCCTGCCTGCTCCGCTGCCGGACGCGGTGCACTCCGCGGAGGCGGCCGGCCACACCGCCGTCCAGGTCACCGTCGACGGCACCCCGGAGGCCGTCATCGCGGTCGGCGACGCCCTCCGCCCCGACAGCTACCGCGCCGTCGACCATCTGCGCCGTCTGGGGCTGCGGCCGGTCCTGGCCACCGGCGACCGGGACGCCACCGCCCGAGCCGTGGCCGGCCATCTCGCCATCACCGAAATCCACGCCGGGGCCCGCCCCGAGGACAAGGCAGCTCTCGTCACCACCCTCAAGGAGCAGGGCGGCCGGGTCGCCGTCGTCGGCGACGGCGTCAACGACGCGGCGGCCCTCGCCCTCGCCGACCTCGGGATCGCGATGGGCAGTGGCACCGATGCGGCGATCGGTGCCGCGGATGTCACCCTCGTACGCGAGGACCTGCAGGCCATCCCCGACGCGGTACGCCTGGCCCGGCGCACCCTGGGCACCATCCGTGCCAATCTCGTCTGGGCCTTCGGCTACAACCTCGTCACCGTGCCGCTCGCGGCCGTCGGCCTGCTCAGTCCGATGCCGGCGGCCGCCGCCATGTCCGCCAGTTCACTGCTCGTCGTGGGCAACAGCCTCCGGCTGCGCGCCTGGCGGCCCGGCAGGCCGGCCCGCCGCCCCCACGGACGACGGCCCCAACCCCGTGCGGAGACCTCATGAAACGGCCGTCCCTCCCCTCCTTCGCTTCCCTCCCGCCCCTCTCGGCCGTCGCCGTGCCGCTGCTCACCTGTCTGGTGACCCTCGGCGCGCTCACCGCGTGGACCGCCGGCGGCAACGCGGGAAGGCCCGCGGAGCTGACGATCCCCGAGGGCCGGGTGCTGATCCCCTCGGGGGCCGAGGCGACCGCGGCGTTCTTCACCCTCCGCAACACCGGCGGCGCCGATGACGTCCTGACCGGCGTCACCGGCCCCACCGGCCATCGCGCGATGCTCAGCCGCACCGTCGACATCGGGCACAACGCCCGGAGCATGGCGATGGTCCGCGGCGCCACCGTCCCGGCGGGCGGCGCCCTGACCATGACGCCGACCACCCTGGACGTCATGGTCAGCCCGCCGCCACGACTCGCGCCCGGCGACCGGCTCACCTTCACGCTGCACTTCCGCCACAGCCCGCCACGGACGGTACGGGCCCGGGCGGTACGTCCCGGCAGCTGAACCGAACGGCGAGCCCTACGCCATGGGCCGCACGCCAGGGGCTGCCGCCACGGGGCCGACACGTCACGGGCCCCACACGTCACGGGGCTCATGGACCGGCCCTTCGCCCGTCCATGAGCCCCGTCGCTCAGCCGCGTGCTCCGCGCCCCGTGCGCGGTGTCAGGCCACGGCGTCCGCGTAAACCCGCGGCCCGTGGGCCCTCTCCGGGCGCTTCCCTTCCGGGCGCTCGCCTTCCAGGAGCTCCCCTTCCGGGCGCTCCGCATCCGTCAGCAACCCGACCAGCGTCTCCCGGGCGCGCGCCACCCGGGACCGTACGGTCCCCACGGGACAGCCCATCACCCCGGCCGCCGCCGCGTACGGCAGCCCCAGCAACTGCGTGAGCACAAACGCCTCCCGCCGCTGGGGCGCCAGCGCCGCCAGCAGCTCGGCCAGCGCGATGCCCTCGTCGAATCCCGGCACACCCCGCGGCTGCACCCGCTCCGCGGCCGTCTGCCAGTCGTCGGTCGCGGCCAGCCGGGGCCGCACCGCGACGGACCGGATGCGGTCCGCCACGACCCGCCGGGCAATGGTCAGCAGCCAGGTACGCGCCGACGACCGGCCCTCGAACCGCGGCAGGCTGCGCAGCGCCCGGACATAGGTGTCCTGCATCAGGTCGTCGGTCGCCTGCGGATCACCGCTCAGATGCGTCACATAGCGCCGGACATCGAGCTGGGTGGCCCGCACGAACTGCTCGACGGCCCTCTCGTCCCCGGTACGGGCGGCCAGTGCCCAGCCCGTCACCGCCTCGTCATCCCGCATGCCGCGACCGCCCCTCGCCGCACCGCCGTGCTTCGGGGAGGATGGACGCATGCTCTGCTCGCGCATCCGTACGGCACTCTCCGCCCGCCTCGACGGCGAGGAACTGCCTCCCGGGCTCACCCCCGGCCGGCTCGACGACCACCTGGCCGGCTGCCGGGACTGCCGACGGTGGGACGCACAGGCAGGGGCCCTGACGACCGGCCTCGACCGCGCCGCCACCCACCCGGCGGACGACCCGGCGGCTGCCGCGTCGCTGCTCGCCCGACTGCGTGCGGTCTCCGCGGGACCGGAGATCTCCGGCATGGCGGACCTCGGGAGGGGAGACGCTGGTACGGCGGGTACCGGGACGGCGGACACCGGCGGTACACCCGCCGGTTGACGCGGTGGCCGGCGGGCGCCCGCCTCCGTCGGCCGGCGCGCCGGGAAGGGACGCGGGCGGCAGTGCCACCGGCGTCCGGACAGGAATCATCATCTGGAGTCCTTCGCATGATCCGGTCGCCGCGCGCGGCGGGGACCGGTGAAGTCGGAGCCGGGACGTCGTCGGGGTGCGCTCGGCACCCGGCCGTCCGCCGGCTCTGGAGTTCGTCCGTGCTGTCAGCCGACAGCCGGCTCCTGCGGTGGGCCCCGCAACGACCTCGTATACGCCAGCAGCAACTGCCGCACCGCACGCCGCGGCTCCTGCCGGGCGGCGCGGACGGCGGGCCGCGGATCGGGCAGCAGGATCCGCAGGACGAGCACCAACGGCGCGAACAACCAGGCCGAAAGGCTCCGTACGAGCTGGAACGCCGCCCGCTCGCCACCCCACAGCCACCCCGCGCTGAGCAGGGCGACCAGCAGGTGGGCTGCCAGCATGCCGGTGGCACTGCCGTGCATCCCCGGCATCTGACCCGCGTGAGCCATGCCGCTCATGGCGTCCATGCCGCCGCTCATGGAGCCCATGTGGCCCATGTGCTCCGTGTGCCCCATGCCGGCCATGTCCCGCAGCCGGCTCGCGCGGTCCATCGAGGGCAGGGCCGCCATCTGCTGATGCATCAGCTGGATCAACCGGGCGCTGCCGTGCCCGGAGAGTCGCGTCCCGTCCGCCCCGCACAGCCAGGTCTCCGCCCACCGGCGCGCGAGTGAGCTCTCACCCCCACCGGAACGGGCGACCGCCTGGCCCAACGAGAAGGCACTGTGCAAGGCCGCCTGGGTGCCGACGGTCAGCAACGCCACGAGCAGCGGCCCGCGTTCCCGGCCCGCGCAGCACCAGGCACCGGCCGCGGTCCCCACCCCGGCGACGAGCAGCATCCACGCGGGTACCACGGCATCCGACATCACCATGTGCCCCAGCGCGGCGAGCAGCACACACACCACCGCGAACACCGCGGCGCGTAGCCCCCTGAGAACCTGCCCCGCATCCATGACAGGCCCATCGTCGCACCCCTGCCCCGCAGCCGAGCGAGAGGGGCCCCGACGTGCACCGCCCGCCGACCGAGGAATGCGTGTCCGTGTCCCCGGCAATCACGAAGGCCGGACGAGGCAGTCGGGGTAAACCTGGCAAAGCGCACCCCGCCCGAACAGACACGACAGGCACGACGGACACGTCTGTCCGCCACCCCCGTGCAGCCGATCGCCTCGGCGGACGTCGCCCGTGCCGTAGCCGACGTGGCCGTCGGCAGCCCCCTGCGCGGTATCCACAGCGTCGCCGGTGCCGACGTCTTCTCGCTGGACGAACTCGGCAGGCTCACCCTCGCCGCCCGTGGCGACCGGCGCACCGTCACCACGGACAACAGCGCCGGAATGTTCGCGGCCGTCCCCGGCGACGCCCTCCTCGCCAAGGGCGACGCCCATATCGCTCCCACCCGCTACCGGGACTGGGTCAGCGGCGGGGACCGGCTCTAGGTGCCATCCTGCCCCGGCAGTGGGCCGCTCCGGGATGCAGTGCACCCGCATCCCGGAGGAGCCCGGTCGCCGGCCCCAGGAGGTTGGCGGCACCTCCCTCTCCCTACGGCCGGGGCCCGATGACCCTTTCTCCGTCCCGTACGGTGATCGCGACGGCCGGACAGACATCGGCGGCGTCCAGCGCGCGTTCGTCCTCGTCGATCCGCTCCTTGAGCGGACGGGCGTGCTCGCCGTCCAGGGCGAAGAGGTCCGGCGCGATGGCGGCGCACGACCCCGAGGCCATGCACTGCCCGGGGTCGATCTCCAGCTTCCAGGTCATTCGTTCACCACCCCACCGGCATGACCCGCGGGCCGCGCACCAGCATTTCGCTCTTCCACACCACATCGCCCGCCAGCCGCAGTTCCGGGAAGCGGGTGATCAGGGCGATCAGCGCCTCCTGGAGTTCCAGCCGGGCCAGCGGCGCGCCCAGACAGTGATGGACCCCGTGACCGAACCCGAGGTGCTGGGTTCCGGCCCGCGAGATGTCCAGCGTCCCCGGTGAGTCGAAACGCAGGGCATCCCGGTTGGCCGCGCCCACCGCCACCAGGACCGGGGTGCCGGCCCGCACCAGCGTCCCGCCGACCTCGACGTCCTCCGTCGCGTAACGGGGCTGGCTCGCACCGCTGCCGAGCGGTACGAAACGCAGGAGTTCCTCCACGGCCTGGCCGATCAGCTCCGGCTTTTCGCGCAGCAGGGCGAGCTGGCCCGGGTGGTCCAGCAGCGCCAGCACGAAGTTGGGAATCTGAGTGGCGGTGGTCTCGTGCCCGGCTACCAGGATGCCGACGCAGAGGTCGACGAGTTCGAGTTCGGACAGCCGGTCGTTGACGTCCCGGGCGTCGATGAGCGCCGTCATCAGATCGTCCTGTGGCGCGCGCCGGTGCTGCTCGATCAACTGCCGCATGTAGGCGCGGAGTTCTTCTTGATTGGCGTCGAATTCCGCCGCGGTGAGGGAACTTGTCGACAGGGCGGCGTCACTCCAGACCCGGAACCGCGGCCGGTCCTCGGCCGGGACACCGAGCAGGCGGCAGATCACCGCGACGGGGATGGGCAGCGCGTAACGGTCCACCAGGTCGGCGGGCGGCCCGGCCGCCGCGAGCTCGTCGAGCAGGTCGTTCGCCAGTTGCTTGACCTGCGGCCTGAGCTTTTCGACCTGCCGGACGGTGAACGCCTTGGCCACCAGGGTGCGCAGCCGGGTGTGGTCGGGCGGGTCCATGCCCAGGATGCCGCTGTCGCGCTGCCCTTCGGACTGCCGGGGCTCGTCGTGCCGGACGGCCTCGGCGCGGCTGAAGCGCTGATCGCCGAGGACGAACCGGGCCTCGGCGTACCGGGTCACGAGCCAGGCCGGCTCGCCGTACGTCATCCGGACTTTCAGCAGCCCCGGACGGTTGCGGGCGTGCTCGTACTCCTCGGCAAGCTCAAGGCTCTCGGGGACATTGAAGGGGTAGGAGAGGGGTGCTGTGTCGGCTGTGGTCAAGGTGACCTCCCTTGTGTAAGCACCTGCTTACATAAGGTAGGACGCCCCCCTCGGGCCGGTCAACGATCGATTGTGGCCGTCATCCTGACGGGCCAACGGAGAGGAGCGTGGCGATGGCCAAGTCCCCGCAGCACGGCGCGGAGAGCGCATACCGCCGTAGCGCAGAGGGCACCCGGCTGCGGTTGCTCGATGCCGCGTCGGAGCTGTTCGCCGAGCGCGGCTACGAACGGGCGACAGTGCGCGACATCGCGTCCCGCGCCGGGGCCAATCAGGCCCTGCTGTTCCGTTACTTCGGCTCGAAGCGGGCCCTGTTCGGGGAAGTCATGGCACGTGGCGGCCATGAGCAGCTGCGCACCACCCCCGCCGAGCGGCTGTTCGAGGTCGCCCTGCGCGGCATGCTGGCCGGCGGCGGAAAGGAGGGCACCGACCGCTCGCTGGAGGTGTGCCTGCGCTCCATCGGCGGCAGCGACGAGATCGCGGAGGCGCTGCGGGGGCTGGGGGAGGAGTACGCGGCGGTGCTCGCCACGCTCTCCGATTCCGATACCGGGACCTTGCGGGGCGATCTGGCGCTGTCCTGGCTGCTGGGAATTGGCCTGATGCGTGTGGTGGTCGGCAAGGAGCCGCTGGCGAGCGCCGACCCCGACACGGTGTGCCGGCTCGTGGTGGGCGCCCTGGGCGGCCTGTTGGAGAGCCTGCCGCGGACCGACGGGGCGGTGGCCGGGGAGAGCGGCCGGATTCCGGAGTGAATCAGGAGGGCCGCGGCGTGGGCTGTTGGAGTGCGTGCCGCGTTCCGGTGCGTGCTGCGTTCCAGTGATGCTGCGGCGGGTCGCGGGTCGAAGGAAAGAACCACCCTTATTGTCACTTTTGCAGAGAATATTCTTTTTCTGCAGAGTCGAGTGAAGGTGGGAACATGCACCCTTCGATCCCTCGCGGCCTCGCCGTGGCCGGCCTGGCCGCGGCTGCCCTGGTGGTGCCGACGGCAGGCGTCGCCACCGCCGCAACCCCGGTCCCCAGCAGCTCACAGAGCGCCAAGTGCTTCTCGCGCCACTGCGACAGGGGCCACTACGGCGACCGGCACCACAACCGGCACCACAACCGCCACCACGGCCACGGTCGCGGCCAGGGCCGTTTCGGTCACGGTGGCCACGACGGCTACGACGACTACGGCCAGGTCGGCGCCCGTGACGACGGCTTCGGCCGTGACAGCGGCTATGAGCGCGACGGCTTCGGGCGTGACGGCAACGGGCGTGACGGATCGGGCGCGGGCAGGAACGGTCTGGGCAAGGACGGGCTGCTCGGCCTCGGCCTGCTCGGCCTCCTCTAGGAACCGCCGGCTGATCGAGCGGAGGGCCCGGGATCGTGATCCCGGGCCCTCCGCATGCCGTGTCACATGCCGTGTCACATGCCGTTTTCCGCCGGTCTCCGTGGCGTGAGCGGGCCTGAGGCGGCGGCGGGTGCGGCGGGTGTGCGACCCGGCGGGAGCGCCCGGTCAATGGGGAGGAATGTATTCCGCCCGGCAGCCCCGCCGCATTTCAGCGTTCAACGTTTTTGGATTTCGGTGAATCGTTGTCACCAGACGTGCGGAGTGGCAGGATTGCGCTGTCACATCGCGAATGGGGGATTTGCGACCAACGCGGACGGGGGAGGAACGACCCCTTCTGCGGAGAGCGCACCTGACCCGTGCGCCGGCCAACAAGCCCATGGGTAACTCGCCACTGCGAGTGCACTTGCTTTGTGCTGCCCATTTTCCATGGTTTGGATTCTGGTCCAGCGCGACGCACGGGTGCTGGACGTCGGGCCGGAATACCCCTACGCAAGGCATCTCAGGAACCTGTCTGAGAAGGGGGGAGTCTGTCTTATACTCAGCTTCGGGACGGTCGCGGGAGAAACGGCCCGTCAGGTCTCCGTGTCGATGGGGGGAGGCGTTCCCGGAAAGGTGCGCGGCGCCTTCCAGGCCGGTCACAGGAATCCGAAGACTTCATCATTCCGGACAGCCGCCGCCTCCCCTACTTCCCACAAAAAAACCGGACTCCCGGATCACTGCACTGCCCGCATTCCCGGGCGAGGTCCGCAACTCCTCTTCCGGGAAATGTCGTTGAACGACCCGGAGAGCCCCACAGACCTCGTTGCCGACCTCGAACAGGCCCGTGAAAAGGCCGCTAAGGACAACCGTTGAGTTCCAGGACGCCCACCCCCCACCCCGAGGCCGCACCGCCGGACTCCTCCTCGCAGACCGGCGCCACGGGACCGGAAGGTACCGACGCACCCACGGCCGCCGGGCCGGACCGCCGCCCCGGCTTCTTGCGTGACGTCTCACTGTCCGCCGTACTGGCAGGCTTCGTCGCCGTCGTCGTGTCGTACTCGGGCCCGCTCGTCATCGTGCTCGCGGCGGCCTCCGCCGGGCATCTCGACACGGCCCAGACCAGCTCCTGGGTATGGGCCATCTCCATCGGCAGCGGCCTGACCTGCATCGGGCTGAGCCTGCGCACCAAGATGCCGGTGATCACCGCATGGTCGACACCGGGCGCGGCCCTGCTGGTCACCAGCCTGGGGGCCTACTCCTACGCGGAAGCCATCGGGGCCTTCCTGATCACCGGCCTGGTGATCACCCTGGTCGGCCTGACCGGCGTGTTCGGGTGGCTGATGCGGCAGGTGCCCACCGCCGTCGTCTCCGCCATGCTCGCCGGCATCCTGTTCTCGTTCGGCACCGGCGTCTTCACCTCCCTCAAGACCGCACCCCTCATAGCCGGTTCCGTCCTGCTCGCCTATCTCCTGGCGAAGCGGTGGCTGCCCCGGTACGCCGTACTCGTCGCCCTGGCGGCGGGCGTCCTCGCCAGTGCGGCAAGCTCCCGGCTGGACATCCACCTGGACCGGATCGAGCTGGCCAAGCCGGTCCTGACGACCCCGGACTTCTCGCTCGCCTCCCTCATCGGCATCGCGGTGCCCATGATCCTGGCGACGCTCGCCTCGCAGAACGCACCGGGCATGGCGGTACTCACCGCGTCCGGCTACCGGCCCAAGGACCGCCTCCTGATCGGTTCGACGGGCCTGGTCTCCACACTGCTGGCCCCCTTCGGCTCGCACGCCATCAACCTCGCGGCGATCACGGCCGCGATCTGCACCGGCCCGGAGTCCCACCGCGACCCCCGGCGCCGCTACGTGGCCGGAGTCTCCTGCGGAGCGTTCTACCTCCTCATCGGGGCGTTCGGCTCGACGCTGGTGGTGCTCTTCGCGGGACTGCCCAAGGAACTGGTCGCGGCGGTCGCCGGAGTCGCGCTGCTCGGCGCCCTGGCCGGCGGCCTGACCGGCGCGGTGAAGGAGGAGAAGGACCGCGAGGCGGCCCTGATCACCTTCCTCGCCACCGCCTCCGGCGTCACCCTCTTCGGCATCGGCTCCGCCTTCTGGGGACTGCTCTTCGGGGTCATCGCCCATCTCGCCCTGACCCGGTGGCGCGGTACGTCCGAGAAGTCCGCGGCCTGACCCGAGCCGCCGTTCACCGACGTCCGACGTCCGGCGCCGCGCCGGCCGGACGCGGCAAGGCCGACGGGCACGGCAAGGCCGACGGGCACGGCAAGGCCGACGGGCACGGCAAGGCCGACGGGAGCCGACGGGCGCCGGACACCCTCCGTATCCGGCAGCCCGCGTCGCCCGGCAGGCCTGGCCCCATCCGCCGTACGGCAGACGGGATTACGGGAAGATCAGCCGGAGCCGGAGCCGGAGCCGGAACTGGAGCCGGAGCCGGAGCCGGAGCCGGAGCCGGAGCCGGAACCGGAACCGGGCCCGGCACCGTCCCGCTTCAGATTCGTCACCTTCTGCGGCAGCCGCCCCGCACCGTCGGCGAGCGGGGGAGCCGAGCCGGGCGCGGTGGTCCCGTTCTTCAGGCTGTCGAGAATGGCCAGCCCCTCGCCGACGATGCCGGAGGCGATCTCATTGATCCCGTCGGTGCCGTTGAGGACGGTGAGCCGGGAACCGGACAGGCCCTCGGCCGCCGCCTTGGCGAGGGCGGGAAGGTTCTCGATGGTGCGATTGGCGGCGATCAGCTCCTGGTTGCCGTCCCGCAGCGAGCCCGCGAGGGCCGTGTTCGCGTCGGCCCGGGCCTGGGCGACCGCCCGTTCGCTGTAGGCGCGGGCATCCGCCTCGAAGCGGACCTGGTCACGCTGCGCCTCCGCCAGGGTGCGCAGCCGGTAGGCCTCGGCGTCCGCCGGGCGGCGCACCTCGGCCTCCAGCCGCTGGGCGGCGAGCGAGGCCTGCCGCTGGGCCAGCGCGGTCTGCTCCTCGATGACCTCCTGCGAGGCCCTGGCCTGCGACAGCGGGCCCGCCTGGGCGGCGCGGGCATTGGACTGCTCGGTCTCGGCGAGGAAGCCGGCCCGCTTGATCGCGGTGTCCCGCTCGTACTCCGCCTTCAGGGCCGCCGCCTGCTGCTCCCGCTCGGTGGCTTCCTGGTCGGCCTTTGCCTGCGCGATGCGGGCCGCGCTGGCGACCGCCGCGGCGTGCGGGGCGGCGAGATTGGTGATGTAGCCGGAGGTGTCGGCGATCTCCTGGATCTGCAGGGCGTCGACGACGATGCCCAGCTTCTCCATCTCGGAATGGCTGCCGTCCTTGACCTCCTGAGCGACCCGGTCCCGTTCCCGGATGATCTGTTCGACGGTCAGCCCGCCGACGATCGAGCGCAGGTGACCGGCGAAGATCCGGCCCACCAGCTCTTCCATGGTGGCCTGCTCGTCCAGGAAGCGGCGCGCGGCGTTGGCGATCGACGTCTGGTCGTCACCGACCTTGAAGACGGCGACCGCCCTGACCCCGATCCGGATGCCCTGCTGGGTGACGCAGTCCTCGGAGATCTCCGCCTCCCGCAGCGACAGCGCCAGCACGCTCGCCTTCTGCTTGACGGGCATGACCCAGCAGCCGTGGCCCGTGACGATACGGAATTGGGCGTCCCCGGTCCGGCGCTTCGAGCCGGAGATCAACAGCGCCTCGTTCGGCGCAGGAACATGCCAGAACAACATCGGAAGGCTCCTGGTCCGTTGCGACCGGCCCCGGCCGGTGTGCGGGGGCGGCCACGGGAAGGGAGTACTCGGGCGGCCGGCCGCGCTCTTCGGGACGGCCCGGTCACCCGGGCAGCGGCGCGACGATCACCGACCGCGCCGAGGTGTGGTCCACCACGATGACCTGGGTATGACGGGCGATGGGCTCGCGGGACCAGGCGGCGAAGGCCTCGGTTCCGCCGCGTACGGGCAGCAGCACCTCGCCGGGGCCGTCGGCCGGGATGGATACGGTCACCCGCCCGATCACACCGATCGGGCTGAAGTCCGTGTCATCCGTTGCGCTCACCCGGGCTCCGTCGCTGGTCAAAGCCGCTGCCGGGGCAACATCCCGGCAGCGGGAAATCCTCGACAACTCAACGGTACTCCGGCCGGGGCGGCGCTCGCGGCCGCACTGCCGGAACCGACGGCGGACGCCTGATTCAGGCGTCGAGGCGGGCGGAACGGGCCGCGGGGACCTGCTTCCGCGACGGCAGCACATCGGGCGCGCGATGGGGCCGCAGCGCCGTGAGGGCGGTCTCGGTCTCCTCCATCAGCGCGCGGTAGGAGACCAGCCGCTGCCACTCCGGATCGGCAACCCCGGGCACGGTGGCGGCGCGGTCCGTCCACTGCTTCACCAGCCCTGCGTACACCGGTGTCTGCCGGAGGATGTCCGCGGTGATCCACCGCGGCATCTGCCCGGTGCGGGGGAGGGGGGTTCGTCCATGGCCTGCGACGGTGCCGCCTGCGACGGTGCCGGAAGAGGGGTCGCTCATGGCCGTAGAAACGATTCTTCCGCCCTGGGGTCACTGCGTATTTTTACCGCGGCCCGTACGTCTGGCGTGGAGGCAAGGGCGTATCTCTCTCGAATATCACCTTATGCAGTGATCTATAGCTGGGAAGCAGTCCAATCCGGGCGAGGAAACGTTGTCGCAGTCATGGAACCGAGGGAGTTGTGGGAGCGCCATGCCGTACTCGCACAGGCGTTTTGCAGCAGCGATGACGAGGTCCGCCGTACGCAGGGACTCCTCGACGAGGCCGAGGCCCGCCGCTCGCGGACCCTGGCCGCCTTCGCCGTGACCGTGGGCAGCGACGCGGTGGTGGCGGAGCTGCTCGGCCTGGACGAGCGCGAAGTGCGCCTGGCCCGCCGCACGGTGGGCAAGGAGGACGCCCGCGCGGTCGCCAAGAGCCTGCTCGCCCAGACCACACGCGAGCAGCCCGCCGCCCAGCAGACCGCCACGCCTCCCGCCGCGCCTCTCGCGACACCTCCCACGGCACAGTCCACGACGCCCCCCGCGGCGCAGCCCGTGGGCCCGGCAACGACACCGCCCGCTGCCGCCCCCCACGCTTCCCCTGCCCCCCAGCCCCACGAGCCGGCCTGGGCGCCGGCCCTGGACGCGGTCCTGATGAGCAGCTGGCACAGCGGAGTTGACCTCAGTGCCCTCGCCACCGAACTCGGGCTCGATGTCCGGCTCCTTGTGGCACGCGCACAACAGCTCGCCGCCGAGAGCCGTCCGGTGCAGACCCCGCCGCCGGACCGTTTGGGCCGGCACCGCCGGCTGGCCCACCTCCCGCCCGCCCAGCAGCACGAGAGCACTTCGTCGACCTGGCGCGAGCGACCACAGCAACCCCCACGCGAGCCCTACGAGCAGGAGCCCTGGAAACAACAGCCGTACCAGAACTACCGGGACCAGCAGGAGTACCAGGACTACCAGGAGTACCGGGTGTACGAGGAGCATCCACAGCAGCACCCGCAGCACGTACAGCAGCACCCGCAACACCTGCCGAACCACCAGCAACAGCTACAGCAGAACCAGCAAAACTCACCGCACCAGCACCACTCACCGCATCAGCAGTATCAACAGGCCTCCCATCCCACCTGGGACGCCAACGCCATCACCGCCGCCCAGCACGACTGGGATGGCATCCTCAGCCAGTGGGAAGCCACCACCTCCCCCACGCCGCCGCTCTCCGCCCCTGGCCAAGGGGGTGTGTGACGGGGCCGGCTTCCCCGGGGCCACGGCGTCCGGACGTCGATTAGAGTGGGCGCCGGGCCGTGACTGGCGCTTGGGTGGAGTACCACCGGGGAGCGGCTCGGCCACTCCTGGCCGGTGCCGCGCGCCTGGGCGATCCGACACGACGCTCAGGAGCACCGATGACCCCGACCGCCCGCCTCATGGACGGCAGCGCACTGGCCCGCCGTATCGTCGAACAGGCCGCGGAACGTGCGGCGGACCTCACCCGGCAGACCGGCACGCCCCCGTGTCTGGCCACCGTACTGGTGGGCGACGACCCCGCCTCGGTGACGTACGTCCGCATGAAGCGGGCCCGTTGCGAGAAGGCCGGGATCCGTTCCCGGCACGTCGCGCTCCCCGCCGCCACCACGACCGCCGAGCTGGTCGACACGATCACCGCACTGTCGAACGACCGCGATGTCCACGGCATCCTGCTCCAGCACCCGGCCGGGCCGCACATCGACGAGCGCGCCGCCTTCGAGGCCATCGCCCCCGAGAAGGACGTCGACGGCGTCACCTGCCACTCCTTCGCCGCGATGAGCTTCGGTCTGGACGGCTTCGCCTCCTGCACGCCCGGCGGCATCCTCCGCCTCCTGGATCACTACGACGTCGACCTGGCCGGCAAGCATGCCGTCGTGGTCGGGCGCAGTGCGATCCTCGGCAAGCCCGTCGGAATGCTGCTGCTCGCCCGCAACGCCACGGTCACCTATTGCCACTCCCGCACCACCGACCTCGCGTCGATCACCCAGGACGCCGACGTCCTGGTCGCCGCCGTGGGGCGGCCCCAATTCCTGCGCGGCGAACACCTCAAGCCCGGGGCCGTCGTGATCGACGCCGGCTCCAACCCCGGCAACGTCGGTGACGTGGACTTCGACTCGGCGCGTACCCGCGCCTCCCTGATCACCCCCGTCCCCGGCGGCGTCGGCCCGATGACCATCGCCACCCTGCTCACCCAGACCGTCGACGCGGCTGCCGTCCAGATGACGGCAAGTTGACCGACACCGTTTCGCTGCGCTTTGCCTAGGTCCGTTTTCGGCTTTCGCGTCGTTGCGCGTGCGCCTGGCGGCGGGCCGTGCCGCTGCGCGGGGCGGGGTCCGCTGCGCGGGGCTGTCGGGGTGCGGTGACGGGCCTGCGCGGGTGGGTGTCCGGACTGCTTCGCTTACGCTCCGCTGCGCTCCGCCTTTGCTCTTTCTTGGAGCCTTCGGAAGCAAAGCCCGGCACCCCACCCGCTCCGGCCCGTCCCCTCCCGTTGGGGGGTGGGAAGAAGGCCGGTGGGGGTGTACCTGAATGGTCCGGTGCACCTTGTCGGCACGAGGAAATCGGCTACCACCGTGGCCAGCCCCCTCTGACGTTCACTTACTCCCCCACGGGAGGGGACGGGCCGGAGGGGCAGGGGTGTGGGACGTAAAGCGAAGCAGTCCCACACCCCTGCCCCGGAGGGCCGTCACCGCACCCACAGCCCCGCGCAGCGGACCCCGCCCGCCGCAGGCGAACGGCGGGCGCACCGCGCAGCGGGCGAAAAACGGCGAGCAACCCCCACGGCGGGAAAGCCGAAAACGTGGGCAGCGGCCACGCCTCAAGCGTCACGGTGGGACAGCCGAAAACATTTCGCGGCGCAAGCGCATGAACGGACGCGGGCGGTTGAGGGCGAGCACCGCGGTCGTGCGTCCGTCGCGCTCGTAACAGGCGAGGAAGCTGCGGTCGTCGGGGGAGCCTTCGAGGATGCGCGGCGTGTCGGTGGGCAGCCGGCGGCCGGCGAACTGGAGGCGTACGCCGTACTGGTCGGACCAGAAGTACGGCAGGCTGTGGTGGGTGGCGACGGTGCTGCCGGCCAGCAGGTTCTGTGCGGCGACGGCGGCCTGCTCGGTGGCGCTGGTCCAATGCTCGGCGCGGACGCCGTTCACCCGGGCGACGTCGCCGACGGCCACGACGGCGGGCAGCGGGGTGACGCAGCCCGCGTCGCACAGCACCCCGTCGTCGAGCGGCAGGGGGGAGTCCGCGAGCCAGTCGGTGTTGGGACGTACCCCGATGCCGGTGACGACCACCTCGGCGGGGAGCAGCCGGCCGTCGCTCAGCTCGACCCCGGTGACGCGGTTTTCGGTGCCGCCGCTGTGCAGCCGGGCGACACCGGTGCGGGTGAGCAGGGTGACACCGTGGTCCGCGTGCAGGGCGGAGCAGATCTCGGCCATGGCGTGGCCGAGTTGGGGGACGAGGGGGAGTGGGGCGGCCTCGACCACGGTGACGTCATGGCCGAGGGCGGCGCAGGAGGAGGCGACCTCGGCGCCGATGAAGCCGCCGCCGATCACCACGACCCGGACCGGCGCCGAGGACAGATCCGCACGGAGCGCCTGGGCGTCGTCGAGGGTGCGCAGGGTGTGGGCTCCGGCGGGCATCGGGCCGGGCAGCAGGCGCGGGGTGGCGCCGGTGGCGAGGACCACCCCGTCGGTGGTCAGGGAGCGGCCGCCGTCGAGCAGCACCGTGCGCCCGCCGGTGTCGAGCCCGGTGGCCCGGGTGCCCAGCAGCCATTCGGCGTCCAGTTCGGCGATCTCCTCGGCGTCGGCCAGGGCCAGTTGGCCCTGGCCGGTGGTGGCGCCGGTGAGGAAGTCCTTGGACAGCGGGGGCCTGTCGTAGGGGCGGTGGCACTCGTCCCCGACGATCACCAGGCGGCCGTCGAACCCCTGGGAACGCAGGGCCCGCGCGGTGTACAGGCCCGCCAGCGAGGCCCCGATGACAGCGACCGACTTCATGCGGCGGTGCCCTCCTCGGCGGCGTGGTGGACGTAGATCATGCCGTCCTGGACGGTCACGGGATGGGTGCGCACGGCCCGGCGGGCGGGCAGGCAGGTCGCCGCTCCGGTGCGCAGGTCGAACGAGGCGGCGTGCAGCGGGCATTCGACCAGGCACCCTTCCAGCCAGCCGTCGGACAGCGAGGCGTCCTGGTGGGTGCAGGTGTCGTCGATGGCGTAGAGCTGCCCGTCGGTGTGGAAGACGGCGATCGGCGGTGCGGTGTCGATGCGTACGGACTCGCCGGTCGGCAGGTCGGCGAGAGGGCAGACAGGAATCACAGGACCCCCCTGTTACTTTTCGGTATCATCGAGTTTCGCGTTGCGCACGATGAAGCGCTATGCGCAACAGAATCCCGATGGTGGGCGGATGCGTCAAGCGCATCCCGAAATCGCCGAACGATGGCCGGAACAACGGAGTTCGCTCTTCCTGGCCGTGTGCGGGGGCGCGGCAAGTCCTTTGCCAAGAGTCGGGGTGTACCCCCTTGACGCTGCCGATCCGGCGTTCCCACTATGTCTCTCATCGCGCAACCAGTCGTGCACTGCGCAACACTGAGGGGTAGGGCATGCCACACGAAGTCCATGCCGTCGTCGCGGCGAAACAAGGCGCACCCGTCGAGCTGCAGACGATTCTGGTGCCGGACCCCGGTCCCGGAGAAGTGCTCGTCGCCGTACAGGCCTGCGGGGTCTGCCACACCGATCTGCACTACCGGGACGGTGCGATCAACGACGGGTTCCCCTTCCTGCTGGGCCATGAGGCGGCCGGTGTCATCGAGGCGGTCGGCCCCGGCGTGACCGCCCTCGCCCCCGGTGACTACGTGGTCCTCGCCTGGCGGGCGCCGTGTGGCACCTGCCGGTCCTGCCGCCGCGGACGGCCCTGGTACTGCTTCGACTCCGCCAACGCCACCCAGCGCATGACGCTGCGGGACGGCACCCCGCTGGCCCCCGCGCTCGGCATCGGGGCGTTCGCCGAGAAGACCCTGGTCGCCGCCGGACAGGCGGTCAAGGTCGACCCCCACGCCCGCCCCGAAGCCGCCGGTCTCATCGGCTGCGGGGTGATGGCCGGGTACGGCGCGGCCGTGCACACCGGCGCGGTGGGCAGCGGGGACACCGTCGCTGTCATCGGCTGCGGCGGGGTGGGCAACGCGGCGATCGCCGGGGCGTCGGCCGCCGGGGCGCGCCGGGTCATCGCGGTGGACATCGACGACCGGAAGCTGGACGGCGCGACCCGTTTCGGGGCCACCCATACCGTCAACTCCCGTGGCACGGACCCCATCGAGGCGGTGCGCGGCCTGACCGGCGGCCATGGCGCGGATGTGGTGATCGACACGGTCGGCCGCCCCGAGACCTACCGGCAGGGGTTCTTCATGCGCGACCTCGCCGGGACCCTGGTCCTGGTCGGTGTCCCCGACCAGGACATGCGGATCGAGCTGCCGCTGATCGATCTCTTCTCGCGCGGCGGCGCCCTGAAGTCCTCCTGGTACGGCGACTGCCTGCCCAGCCGCGACTTCCCCGTGCTCATCGACCGCTACCTCAGCGGACGGCTCGACCTCGACGGATTCGTCACCGAGACGATCGCCCTGGACGAGGTGGAGTCCGCGTTCGACAAGATGCGCGACGGCCGGGTACTGCGCTCCGTCGTGGTCATCTGACGGCGTACCGCCCGCCGCCGACCACCCCGACCAGCAGGAGGAGGGTCATGTCCCGCACGCCCGCACACCGTTCCCGTGTGGTTGTCATCGGTGCCGGCATCGTCGGCTGCTCGCTCGCCGACGAGCTGACCGCCCGCGGCTGGACCGAGGTCACCGTCCTCGACCAGGGCCCGCTGCCGGCCCCCGGCGGCTCCACCTCGCACGCCCCCGGCCTGGTCTTCCGGACCGGCCCGTCCAAGACCATGACCGAGTTCGCCGCCTACACCGTCAAGAAGTTCAGCTCCCTGGAGGTGGACGGGCTGCCCTGCTTCCACCCCGTCGGCGGCCTGGAGATCGCCACCACCGAGGCCCGCTGGGCCGATCTGCACCGCAAGGCCGGACTCGCCGCCTCCTGGGGCGTACACGGTGAACTGCTCTCCCCGCAGCAGTGCAAGCGGCTGTGGCCGATGCTCGACGAGACCGTGCTGTACGGCGGTTTCCACACCCCCGACGACGGACTGGCCCGCGCGGTGCTCGCCTGCCGCGCCCAGATCACCCGGGCCGAGAGCCGCGGTGCCCGCTTCCTGGAGCGGCACACCGTCACCGGCATCGAGCGGGAGGACGGCCGCGTCACCGGTGTCGTCACCGACCGCGGTACCTTCCCCGCCGACCACGTCGTCTCGGCCGCCGGGTTCTGGGGCCCGGTGATCGGCGCGATGGCCGGGGTGGACGTACCGCTGCTGCCGCTGGCCCACCAGTACGCCACCACCGAGCCGCTGCCCGAGCTCGACGGGGTGGGCGATCCCCGTAGCGAGGCGAGCAAGCCCATCCTGCGCTTCCAGGACCGCGACCTCTACTTCCGCGAGCACACCGACCGGATCGGCATCGGCTCCTACGCCCACCGCCCGATGCCGGTCGACCCCTTCACCGTCCCCGCCTTCGACAAAGCTCCCCTGATGCCGTCCTCGCTGCCCTTCACCGAGGACGACTTCGCCCCGAGCTGGCAGGACAGCATCCAACTGCTGCCCGCCCTGGGCGCCTCGCGGGTGGCCGAGGGCTTCAACGGCGTCTTCTCCTTCACCCCCGACGGCATGCCGGTCCTCGGCGAATCCCGTGAACTGCGCGGATTCTGGCTCGCCGAGGCGGTCTGGGTCACCCACTCGGCGGGCGTCGCCAAGGCCGTCGCCGAGTGGATGACGGACGGTCGGCCGGGAATCGACATTCACGAGTGCGACCTGTACCGCTTCGAGGACGCCCAGCGCTCGCCCGCCTACGTCGCCGACCGCGGCGCCCAGAGCTTCATCGAGGTCTACGACGTCATCCACCCGCTGCAGCCCATGGAGCAGCCGCGGCCGCTGCGCACCAGCCCCTTCTACCCACGGCAGCAGGAGCTCGGCGCGTACTTCCTGGAGGCCGGCGGCTGGGAGCGCCCGCACTGGTACGAGGCCAACGCCCCGCTCGCCGAGGGGCTGGACCTCCCCGAACGCGACGCCTGGTCCGCCCGCTACTGGTCGCCGATCGCCGCCGCCGAGGCCAGGGCCACCCGCGAGAAGGTCGCCCTGTACGACATGACCCCGCTGCGCAGGCTGGAGGTCACCGGGCCCGGCGCCCTCGCCTTCCTCCAGCGCATGACCAGCAACAACCTGGCGAAGAAGCCGGGCGCGGTGACCTACACCCTGCTCCTGGACGAGACCGGCGGCATCCGCTCCGACCTCACCGTCGCCCGGCTGGCCCCCGACCGTTTCCAGGTCGGCGCCAACAGCGCAGCCGACCTCGACTGGCTGCTGCGGCACGCCCCGGACGGGGGCCCCTCCCGCTCGAGCGAAGCCGAGAGTGGGGGAGTACGGGTCCGTGACATCACCTCCGGCACCTGCTGCATCGGCGTCTGGGGCCCGCTCGCCCGCGACCTGGTCCAGCCGCTCACCCGCGATGACTTCTCCCACGAGGCCTTCGGCTACTTCAGGGCCAAGCAGACCTACCTCGGCCATGTCCCGGTCACCGCGCTGCGTCTCAGCTATGTCGGCGAGCTCGGCTGGGAGCTGTACACCACCGCCGACCTGGGACTGCGGCTGTGGGACACGCTCTGGGAGGCCGGCCGGGAGCACGGGGTGATCGCCGCCGGGCGCAGCGCCTTCAACAGCCTCCGGCTGGAGAAGGGTTACCGCTCCTGGGGCCATGACATGACCACCGAGCACGACCCGTACGAGGCCGGTGTCGGCTTCGCCGTCCGCCCCGCCAAGGGCGACTTCCTCGGCCGGGACGCACTTCAGGGCCGCAGCGAGGAGACCGTGGCGCGCAAGCTCACGTGCCTCACCCTCGACGACCCCGAGGCCATCGTCCTCGGCAAGGAACCCGTCCATGTCGATGGCTCCCCGGCCGGCTATGTCACCTCCGCCGCCTACGGCTACACCCTCGGCCGGGGCATCGCCTACGCCTGGCTGCCGGCCGCCGCGGCAGCCCCCGGCACGCCCGTCCACATCGAATACTTCGGCGAGAAGATCCCGGCGACCGTTGCCCGGGAACCGCTCTTCGACCCGCAGATGGCACGCATCCGCAGGTAGAGGTAGTACCAGGGCCCGTCCATGACCCACCGGTGATCCGCTCGTCCCCCGTACGCAGAAGGAGCAACCGCATGGCTCCCACCTACGACGTCATCGTCCTCGGCCTCGGCGGCATGGGCAGCGCCGCCGCCCACCACCTCGCCGCCCGCGGCGCCCGGGTCCTGGGCCTGGAGAAGTTCGGCCCGGTGCACCACCGAGGCTCCAGCCACGGTGGTTCCCGTATCACCCGGCAGTCCTACTTCGAGGACCCCGCTTACGTACCGCTGCTGCTGCGCTCCTACGAGCTGTACGAGAAGCTGGAGCGCGAGACCGGCCGCGAGATCGCCACCCTCTGCGGCGGGGTGATGATCGGCCGCCCCGACAGCCGCACCGTCGCCGGCAGTCTGGCCTCCGCCCGCCAGTGGGACCTCCCGCACGAGATGCTCGGCCCCGAGGAGATCCGCCGCCGCTTCCCGACCCTCACCCCCGCCGAGGACGAGGTCGCGCTGTACGAGGCACGGGCGGGCCTGGTCCGGCCGGAGTTCACCGTCGCCGCGCAGCTCCAGCTGGCCGGCCGGGACGGTGCCGAGCTGCACTTCGAGGAACCCGTCACCCGCTGGGAGGAGCTGCCCGGCGGCTCGGGGGTCCGCGTCCACACCCCCGAAGACACCTACACCGCGGGCCAGTTGGTGATCTGCCCGGGAGCCTGGGCACCCCAGCTGCTCACCGATCTGGGCGTGCCGTTCACCATCGAACGGCAGGTCATGTACTGGTTCGCCCCCGATGGCGGTACCGCGCCCTTCGTCCCCGAGCGGCACCCGATCTACATCTGGGAGGACGACCGGGGCGTGCAGGTCTACGGCTTCCCGTCGATCGACGGCCCCGGCGGCGGCGCCAAGGTCGCGTTCTTCCGCAAAGGCACCGTCTGCACCCCGGAGACCATCGAACGCACGGTGCACGACCACGAGGTACGGGCCATGGCCGACCAGATGCGCCCCCGCATCCCCGCCCTCCCCGGCCGCTTCCTCAAGGCCGCCACCTGCATGTACTCCAACACTCCCGACGAGCACTTCGTGATCACCCGGCATCCCGCCCACCCGGAGACCGTGACCGTCGCCTGCGGATTCTCCGGACACGGCTTCAAGTTCGTCCCCGTGGTCGGCGAGATCGTCGCCGACCTCGCACTGACCGGGGCCACCGCGCACCCCATCGAGCTGTTCGACCCCCGCCGGCCCGCCGCCGCGGCCGCTTGAGGAGACCGCCATGACGACCACCCACACCGAGTCCGCCCCGGCCGCGGCCACTCCGCCCGCGGCCGATGCCTCCCCGAGCCTGATCGCCACCCTCGCCGGCCACTACTACACCGACCCCGGCATCTTCCGCCAGGAACAGGAGAAGATCTTCGAGCGGCTGTGGTTCTGCGCGGTCCGCAGCGCCGACCTGGGAAAGCCGGGCGCCTTCCGTACGGTCCGGATCGGCCGGGAGAGCGTGCTGATCACCCGTAACCGCGCCGGAGAGCTGCGCGCCTTCCTCAACATCTGCCGGCACCGCGGCGCGCAGCTGTGCACCGAGGAGTCCGGCGAGGTCCGCCGCAACCTCCAGTGCCCCTATCACGCCTGGACCTACGACCTCGACGGCCGTCTGGTGGCCGCCCCCAACCTGCAGAGGATGCCGGACATCGACCGCAGCGAACGCGGTCTGGTCACCGTCCCGCTGCGCGAATGGCTCGGCTACGCCTGGGTGTGCCTGGCCGACGAGCCGCCGTCCTTCGAGGACACCGTGGTCGGCGCGGCCGTCGAGCGGCTGGGCGACGCCGCCTGCCTCGACCGCTACCGCACCGAAGGGCTTGCCCTCGGCAAGCGCCTCACCTATGACGTGCGTGCCAACTGGAAGCTCATCATCGAGAACTTCATGGAGTGCTACCACTGCGGCACCATCCACCCCGAACTCACCGAAGTCCTCCCGGAGTTCGCCGACGGGTTCGCCGCCCAGTACTACGTCGGCCATGGCGCGGCCTTCTCCGAGGAGGCCACCGGATTCACCGTGGACGGCACCGAGGGCTTCGGCCGGCTGCCCGGTATCGACGACGCCCAGGACCGCCGCTACTACGCGATCACCGTCCGGCCGCAGGTGTTCGTCAACCTCGTCCCCGACCATGTCATCGTCCACCGGATGTTCCCGATGGCCCCCGACCGCACCGTCGTCACATGCGACTGGCTGTATCTGCCCGAGGTCGTCGACTCCGGTGCCGATCTCTCCAAGTCCGTCGAGCTCTTCCACCGGGTCAACTCCCAGGACTTCGACGCCTGCGAGCGCACCCAGCCCGCGATGAGCTCGCGCGCCTACCGTGCCGGCGGGGTGCTGGTGCCCAGCGAGCACCACATCGGCGCCTTCCACCACTGGGTCACCGACTGCCTGGGGGAGACGCGCGCCTGAGCTGTTCGGCCGGTCCGCCGGGGCCACCTGGACGACGACCGGCCGAGCGAGAGGTCACCGGCCCGGCCGCGCCAGGTGCGGGCCCGCCGGATGTCGCGGACCATCCCGGCGAACTCGTGGTAGTTGGCCTTCAGCGGGGGAGGCGGCCGACGCGCCCCCTCGGCCCGCGGCCCGCGCGGCGCGAACGCCGCGGCGATCACCACGACCGGAAGCTGGATGACGCACCCATGGTTGCGCAACCATGGGTGACTACCGCTGGTACGGTCCGACCACACGCTCTGTGTGACATAGTTCTGGCAAGGGAGCACGGGGCCGAGCCGGGGAGTGGTGGATGTCTGCCGAATGGCGACCTGTACGGCAGTCGCGCACACATGAGCTCGTCCTCGAACGCATCGAGGAGCGGGTGCTCGCGGGCGAGCTGAAGGCCGGGGACCGGTTGCCGCCCGAGCGCGAGCTGGCACCGGTACTCGGAGTCAGCCGGTCCGCGCTGCGCGAGGCGCTGCGGGTGCTGGAGACGATCGGGGTACTGGTCGCGCAGGCGGGCCGCGGGCCGGACGCGGGAGCCCGGATCGTACGGAACCCGGACGACGCGCTGGGCCGGCTGTTGCGTCTGCACTTCGCCCTGGGGAGCTACAGCCTGCAGGACGTGCTGGAGGCCCGGGTGGTGCTGGAGCGTTCCAGCTTCGAGGCGGCCGCGGAGCACGCTCCGGCACAGGACCTCGACGAGGCCGAAGCGCTCCTGACGCGGATGCAGGAGCCCGGGGTGGGGGTTGACGACTTCAACGACCTGGACACCCGGTTCCATGTCGCCATCGCCCGTAGCTCCGGCAATCAGCTCACCTCCACCCTCACCTCGGCCGTGCGGGAGTCGGTGCGTCCGCTGATCCTGCGGGCGCTGGAGACGGCGGAGGACTGGCCGGCCACGGCGGGTGCGCTGAACGCCGAGCACACCGAGCTGCTGCGCCTGGTGCGCGCGGGCAAGGGCGCGAAGGCCGCCGACCTGGTCGAGGCGCATATCCGCGGTTTCCACGGGACGTTGGTCGACGAGAAGCCCCAGGCCGACGGGGCGGACCAGGCGGGCGAGGCGGACGACGCGGACCGGGCGGACGAGGCGGGCGACGCGGCCGAGACGGCCAGGGAAGGCTGAGCCGGCAGGGCTGAGTCCCCAGGCCAGGGGACCGAATTCGCACCCGAGGGGGACAGGGCGGGCCACCCCGCCCCGCCCCCCGCCGGTCCCCCTACGGCACCATCCACGACAGCACCGGCAGCGACTGCAGCGCGACCAGGACGCACAGGACCGCCAGCATCGCGATGCTGTAGCCGACGACCTTGCGCAGCAGGATTCGCTCGGTGCCCGGTCGTTCCACCGCGGTCGCCGCGATGGTCAGGTTCTGCGGGCTGATGAGTTTGCCGACGACACCGCCGGTGGTGTTGGCGGCCACCAGCAGCGTCGGGTCGATGCCCGCGGCCTTCCCCGCGGTCTGCTGGAGCGTGGCGAACAACGCGTTCGACGAGGTGTCCGAGCCGGTGACGGCGGTGCCGAGCCAGCCGAGCACCGGGGAGAGCACGGCGAAGAAGCCACCGGTGGCGGCGAGCCAGGTGCCGATCGCGAGGGTCTGGCCCGACTGGTTCATCACGTAGCTCAGGGCCAGGACGGTGGCGACCGTGGCGATGGCGGTCCGCATGTTCCGCACGGTGCGCCCGGCGCAGGCCAGGCCTGTGCGCGCGGTCATCGGGAAGTTGTCGGAGTCCTTCGCGCGGCTGTAGATCAGCATCACGAGGAGACCGGAGAGGAGGAGCAGGGAGCCGGGATTGGCCAGGACCTCCAGCTTGTAGACCGCGCTGCCCGCGGGGGAACCGTCGGCGGCCAGGAGGTTCCCGTACAGGCCGGGCCAGTTGAGCTGGAGGGTGGCGGCGCCGAGCAGCCGCGGCATGTCCAGTCCGCCGATGCGGAGCTTGGCGAGGGCGAAGACCGCGATCACCAGGAGGTACGGCAGGACGGCGAGACCGGCGCGGCGGCCGGTCAGCGGTTCGGCCTCGACGCGGGAGCGCTGGTCGTCCGGCGTCGTGGGGGACCAGAAGCGCAGCATGACCACGGCGGCACCGAAACCGGCGAGCGCGGCGACGACATCGGTGAGCTCGTACGCGAAGTGGGACGAGCACCAGAACTGGGCGAGGGCGAACACCGATCCGGTGACCACGGCGATGGGCCACAGCTGGCGCAGCCCGCGGCGCCCGTCGACGAGGAAGAGCAGCAGCAGCGGGACGAAGAGGGCGAGCAGCGGGCTCTGACGGCCGATCACGCCGGCGAGGTCCCCGGCCGGTATGCCGGTCAGGGTGCCCGCGGTGGTGATGGGGATGGCCATGGCGCCGAAGGCGACGGGTGCGGTGTTGGCGACGAGGACGGTCACGGCCGAGGTGAGCCGCGGCAGCCCGAGCGCCATCAGCATCGCGGCGGTGATCGCGACGGGGGCACCGAACCCGGCGAGGGCTTCGAGGAGTCCGCCGAAGCAGAACGCGATGAGCATGGCCTGGATGCGCAGATCGCCGCGCCCGACGGAGTTGAAGGAGCGGCGCAGATCCTCGAAACGGTTGCTGACCACGGTGAGTTCGTAGAACCAGATGGCCGCGACCACGATCAGCATCACGGGGAAGAGGCCGAAGGCCAGACCCTGGGTGGCGGACAGGACGCCGAGGCGCAGGGGCATCCCGTAGCCGAGGACCGCGACCAGCAGCGCGGCCAGCAGGGCGCCGAGGGCGGAGTGCAGCGCGGGGCGCCGGGCCGCCATCAGCAGCACGAAGAAGGTCGCCAGGGGGACCAGGCCCAGTAGCGCGGTGGCGGTGAGGCTGTCCCCGACGGCGGCCACGTCAGGGGTGTAGGCCGCCAGGACGGCGGGCGGTGTGGTGGCCACGGAGTGCTCCTCATCGAGTCATCGAGTTCTGCGCGCCGTCCGGCCGGCCGAAGGTTCCGTGCCCGGCGGGAGCGGCGTGCCCGGTGGCTGAGAATCGGCCCTCAGTAGCCCACTGAAGATGTCCCATGTCAATAAGGTCGGACCAAACTGTGCCCTTACTTTTCTTCTTAGGTTCGAAGCGAGTATGGTCGGACCATAAGCGAGGGAGGTTCCATGCGCATCGCGCTCTTCGCCACCTGTCTGGGAGACACGCTCTTTCCGGAGGCGGTGAAATCCACCGCGGTCCTGCTGGCCCGTCTGGGGCACGACGTGGTGTTCCCGCCGCAGCAGACCTGCTGTGGCCAGATGCACGTCAACACCGGCTATCAGCGGGAGCCGGTGCCGCTGGTGCGGAACTTCGCCGAGCAGTTCGGCGACCCGTCGATCGAAGCGGTGGTGATGCCGTCCGGGTCGTGTGCGGGCTCGGTCCGCCATCAGCACGAGCTCGTCGCCGCACGGTACGGGGACGCCGCGCTGCGCGCGGGGGTCGCGGACGTGAAGACCAAGACGTACGAGCTGTCCGAATTCCTCGTCGACGTGCTCGACGCGACCGACGTCGGCGCGTACTTCCCCCACCGCGTGACCTACCACCCCACCTGCCACTCCCTGCGGCTGCTGCGGGTGGGCGAGAAGCCGCTGCGGCTGCTGCGCGCCGTCGAGGGCATCGACCTGGTGGAACTTCCCGAGGCCGACGCATGCTGCGGCTTCGGCGGCACCTTCGCGGTCAAGAACGCCGGCACGTCCTCCGCGATGCTGCGGGACAAGATGGACCACATCGCCGGCACCGGCGCCGAGGTGTGCACAGCGGGCGACTCGTCCTGTCTGATGCACATCGGCGGCGGTCTCTCACGCATCAAGTCCGGTACCCGGACACTGCACTTGGCGCAGATCCTCGCCGCCACCCGCACCGCGCCGCACGTCCTGACGGAGGCCGTCCGATGAGCACAACGACCGGTCCCTCGGCGCGCGGCACCTTCCTCGGTATGCCTGCCGTCCCCCCGCGCTCCCCGTACGGGACGGGCCATCTGCGGGGCGAACGCACCTTCCCCCGGGCCGCCCACGACGAGCTGGACAACGAGCAGTTGCGCCGCAACCTGGGCAAGGCCACCCACTCCATCCGCGCCAAGCGCCTGGACGTCACCGGTGAACTGCCCGACTGGGAGGCCCTGCGCGACGCCGGCTCGGCGATCAAGACCGACACCATGAACCGGCTGCCCGAGCTGCTGGAGCAGTTGGAGCGGAAGGTCACCGAGCACGGCGGCACCGTCCACTGGGCGCGCGACGGCATCGAGGCCAACGAGATCGTCACCCGGCTGGTCCGGCGGACCGGCAGCGACGAGGTCCTGAAGGTCAAGTCGATGGCCACCCAGGAGATCGGCCTCAACGAGCATCTGGAGAGCCAGGGCATCACCGCCCTGGAAACCGACCTGGCCGAGCTGATCGTGCAGCTCGCCGACGACCGTCCGTCCCACATCCTGGTCCCCGCGATCCACCGCAACCGCAACGAGATCCGGGAGATCTTCCTCCGCAAGATCCCCGGCGTCGACCCCGGGCTGGACGCCACCCCCGCCGAACTGGCCGCCGCGGCCCGCGCGTATCTGCGCGAGAAGTTCATGACCGCCACGGTGGCCGTCTCCGGCGCCAACTTCGGGATCGCCGAGACCGGCACCCTGTCGGTGGTCGAGTCCGAGGGCAACGGCCGGATGTGCCTGACCCTGCCCGAGACGCTGATCACCGTGATGGGCATCGAAAAGGTCCTGCCGCGCTTCCAGGACCTGGAGGTCTTCCTCCAGCTGCTGCCGCGCTCCTCCACCGGCGAGCGGATGAACCCGTACACCTCGCTGTGGACGGGCGTGACGCCGGGCGACGGCCCGCAGGACTTCCACCTCGTGCTGCTCGACAACGGGCGGACGGCGGCGCTCGCGGACACCATCGGGCGCGAGGCGCTGAACTGCATCCGCTGCTCGGCCTGCCTCAACGTCTGCCCGGTGTACGAGCGGACCGGCGGCCACGCCTACGGGTCGACCTATCCCGGCCCGATCGGCGCGGTGCTCACCCCGCAGCTCGCCGGTATGCACGCCGCCAAGGACGACCCCAACAGCTCGCTTCCGTACGCCTCCAGCCTGTGCGGAGCCTGTTTCGACGCCTGCCCGGTGAAGATCGACATACCGTCGCTGCTGGTCGAGCTGCGGCACCAGCACACCGAACAGTCGGGAACGACCGCGGAGAAGCTGGCGATGAAGGCCGCGGCCGGGGTCATGAAGCAGCCGAAGCTGTTCACGGCCGCACAGCGGGCGGCGGGGCTCGGGCGCGTGGTGGCGGGGCGGAACGGCACGTTCTCCCGTCTGCCGCCGCCGTTCCGGGGCTGGAGCGACAGCCGGGACACCCCGGCCCCGCCGAAGCAGTCCTTCCGCTCCTGGTTCGCCTCCGCCGACGGCGCGGCCGCGATGCGGGCGGCGGCGGAGGACGGCGCACGGCACAGCGACGACGATTCCCAGGAGGAACAGTGACCGCGACCGCACGGGAGACGGTGCTGCGACGCGTCCAGGACGCGCTGGCCCGCTCCGACCGGCCCGAGGTGACCGTCCCCCGCGCCTACCGCACCGGACGCGCCCTCCCCGACGGGGAACGGCTCGCCCTCTTCGTCGACCGGCTCGTCGACTACAAGGCACAGGTGCGCACCTGCACGGCCGGCACCACCGCGACGGTGATCGCCGAGGCGCTACGGGCACACGGCGCACAGACGGTCGGGGTCCCTCCGGGTCTCGATCCGGCCTGGGTGGCCGGGTGGGGCGGGGAGGTCCGCACCGATTCGCCCGACATTCCGGCGCCCCGGCTCGACGTGCTGGACGGGGTGGTGACGGCCTCCGCCGTCAGCTGCGCCGAGACCGGCACGATCTTCCTGGACGCCGCCGCGGCGGATCAGGGACGGCGCGCGTTGACCCTCGTCCCCGATCTGCATGTGTGCGTCGTCGACCTGTCGTCGGTGCGGACCGGTGTGCCGGAGGCGGTGGCATGCCTCCGGCCGGAGCACCCGACCACCCTGATCAGCGGCCCCTCGGCCACCTCCGACATCGAGCTGGAGCGGGTGGAGGGCGTGCACGGCCCGCGCGCCCTGGAGGTGGTGATCCGTACCGACGTATGAGCGGTGCGGGCTCCGGGGCCGGGCTCCGGCGGTGCGGGGCAGCGGCCGCGCCCGGGGAGCCGAGGGGACATATGGCGTTCCGTCAGGAACGGCGTGTACACGGCGCGTCGAGGCGGGCGCGCACCATGTAGCCTGCGCATACGTGTTGTATGCAATTTCCGGAGAAGCGGGGGAGAGCGGGCGATGCAGTCGGGGCGCGAGAAGGCCTACGCGTATCTCAAGGACAGCGTGCTGACCGACCCGGAGATGCAGGACCGGTTCCTGTCCGAGCAGGAGATCGCGGACCGGATCGGCGTCTCCCGCACTCCGATCCGCGAGGCCCTGCTGCTGCTCGCCGCCGAGGACCTGGTGCGGCTGGTGCCCAAGCGCGGCGCGCACATCGCCCCGCTGTCCGGCCGCGAGATCAGGGAGCTGATGGAGATGCGCGGCCTGATCGAGCGCTTCGCCGCGCAGCGAACGGCGGACGACGGGACCGCACCCGTCGACGAGATGGCGGACATCCTGGCCCACCAGGCCACCCTGCGGGGCGAGGCGACCACCAAGGAGTTCATCGACGCCGACCACCGCTTTCACGCCACTCTCGTCGCCGCCGTCGGCAACACGTTGATGAGCCGCCAGTACGACGCCCTGCGCGGCCGCCAGATCCGGGCCGGCGTCCTGGCCCTCTACCGCTCCCGCAATCGCCAGGACGAGGTGCTTGCCGAGCACCGGCGGATCCTCGACGCCTTGGTGTCCGGGGATGCCGTGGCCGCCTGTGCGGCCATCGACAGCCACATCAAGGCGACCCGGCGCATCCTCCTGGCCGCCTGACCCGGCGGCCGACAGACCTACAGCTTCCGGTTGTCCAGCACCGCCACGGCCCGTCGCACCCGCCTGGCCTCCTCGGGATCCACGTCCGCGATCAGCAGGTCGGGCGTGCTGCCCAGCTGGGCGCGGACGGTTCCGTCGGGGCCGACCAGCGCGGTGTGCCCGACGCCGTTCGGCGCCGCGGCGGGCGCCTCGGGGTCGACCTGCGGATCCGGGGCAGCCTGGTCCACGGCCGCCATCCAGACGGTCGCGTCCAGGGCGCGCGCCCGCACCAGCAGGTCCCACTGCGCCCGCTTGCCCGGCCCCGCGGCCCATGACGCGGGGCACAGCGACAGCGTCGCCCCGGCGTCCGCATGCGCCCGGAACAGCTCCGGGAACCGCAGGTCGTAGCACGTCGCCAGGCCCACCCGGACGTCGTCGACATCGATGGTGACCACCCGGTGGCCCGGGGCGACCGTGTCGGACTCCCGGAAGCCGAACGCGTCATACAGATGGATCTTGTCGTAGGACTCCTCGACCTCGGGGCCGGTGGCCAGCAGGGTGTTGGCCACCCGCCCGTCGGGCGCGGGGGTGAACATGCCCGCCACCACCGTCACCCCCGTCTCCCGGGCAACCGCCCGGACGCCCTCGGCCCACGGCCCGTCCAGCGGCTCGGCCACCGCCGCGAGCGGCGCCCCGAACCGCACCATGGCCGCCTCGGGCAGGACCACCAGCCGGGCCTCCTCGCGCGCCGCGCGACGGACCTGGTCCTGGACGTCCACGAGGTTTTCCTTCGGATCGGTCGATGCCGTCATCTGGCACAGCGCGATGCGCATACGGATCTCTCTTCTCTCGTGCGGGTCGGTCTCGTGCCGGTCGGTGTCGTCGGAACTCTGCGGAACCCGGTGCCGGGCGCCCGCCTCAGCGGCCGGGTGTCTCCCGGACCATCCTCCCCGGCGACCGCCCGGCGCCCTTCGCCGGGCGGGTGAACTCCTCGTCCTCATCGTGCGCCGGATCCCGGCCCAGCAGCACTCCCACGATGGTGACCACGGCGGTTCCGGCCAGGTACAGCGGCGGCGGCAGCCGGGGCACACCGCAGCCGCCGAAGACGGCGGGCCGGGCAGGCGCCCTCCCGGTGGGGGTGCCTGCCCGGCCCGTACGGGATCCGATCCCGCGGCTGCCGCGGGACGGCGAGGGCTCAGACGCCGGCCGCCTCCCGGCCCGTGCCGGCGATCTCCTCCGGGCGCAGCAGGGCGGCGAGCCGGTCGGCCGGGAGCAGTCCCTGCTCCAGGACCAGTTCGGCGACGCCGCGCCCGGTGGCGAGCGCTTCCTTGGCGATCGCGGTGGCCGCGGTGTAGCCGATGTGCGGGTTGAGCGCGGTGACCAGCCCGATGGAGTTCTCCACGCTTGCGCGCAGCGTCTCGGTGTTGGCGGTGATGCCCGCGACGCAGCGCTCGGCGAGGGTGCGGCAGGCGGCCCCCAGGTGGGTGATGCTCTCCGAGAGGGAGTGCAGGATCACCGGCTCGAAGGCGTTGAGCTGGAGCTGGCCCGCCTCGGCGGCCATGGTGATGGTGACGTCGTTGCCGATGACCTCGAAGGCGACCTGGTTGACGACCTCCGGGATCACCGGGTTGACCTTGCCCGGCATGATGCTCGAACCGGCCTGCACCGGCGGCAGGTTGATCTCCGCGAGGCCCGCCCGCGGTCCCGAGGAGAGCAGCCGCAGATCGTTGCAGCTCTTGGAGAGCTTGACGGCGACGCGCTTGAGGACACCCGACAGATGGACGAACGCCCCGCAGTCCTGGGTGGCCTCGACGAGGTTGGCCGCGGTGACCAGGGGCAGGCCGGTGAGGGCGGCCAGGTGCTCGCGGGCCGCTTCGGCGTAGCCCAGGGGGGCGTTGAGGCCGGTACCGATGGCCGTGGCGCCGAGGTTGATCTCGTGGATGAGCAGGACCGCCTCCGCCAGCCGGCTCTGGTCCTCCTCCAGCATCACCGCGTACGCCGAGAACTCCTGGCCCAGGGTCATCGGCACCGCGTCCTGGAGCTGGGTGCGCCCCATCTTGAGAACGTCGCGGAACTCCTCGGCCTTGGCGGCGAAGGCCTCGCGCAGCACGGTCATCGCGTCGAGCAGTTCCCGCACGGCGATGATCGTGGCGACATTGACGGCCGTCGGGTAGACGTCGTTCGTCGACTGGCTGAGGTTGACGTGCTCGTTGGGGTGCAGCCGGCGGTAGTCGCCCTTGTCGTGGCCCAGGAGCTCCAACGCCCGGTTGGCGATCACCTCGTTGGCGTTCATGTTCGTCGACGTACCGGCACCGCCCTGGATGACATCGACGACGAACTGGTCGTGCAGCTTCCCGCCGTCCCGGATCTCCCGGCAGGCGGCGGCGATCGCGTCGGCCCGCTCGGAATCGAGCAGCCCCAGATCCTCGTTGGCGCGGGCCGCGGCCTCCTTGACGGCGGCGAGCGCATCGATCAGGTGCGGGTAGGTGGCGATCGGCGTACCGGTGATGGGGAAGTTCTCCACGGCGCGCAGGGTGTGCACGCCCCAGTACGCGTCGGCGGGTATCTCGCGGTCGCCGAGCAGATCGTGTTCGCGGCGGTGACGGGCGGCAGTCATGGTGCAGGTGGTCCTTTGCGAGGGGGAGGGGGCCCAGGGGAGGGGCCCAGGGGAGGGAGGGGCCGGCGTCAGGCGCCGCGTGAGGTCAGTGCGTCCGTCGCCCGCAGCGTGCCGACCGGTGCGCCACCGCCGATGACGGGGGTGGAAGCGAAGGGGGCGAGGACGCCGGGGTCGATTCCGCAGTGCGCCAGGGCCGCCGCCGTCACCGGCATCCGGGCGCGGTCGGCGCCGTCGGCTATCTTCACGCCGACCGCCCGCCCGTCCGGCAGCGCCGCGATCTGCACCCCCTCGAAGCCGTCCTTGGCCAGCAGGCCCGGCACCGCCTCTACCAGGCGGGCCACGTCCCGGCCGCTGCCGGAGACCATCGTCGGGTGCTCGCGCATGGCGTGGGCGACCCTGCCCTCGCCGGTGCCGGGGGCGGCCGACGCCAGCCGGGCCGCGGCCCGGGCCAGACCGTGCAGGGACACGGCGAACAGCGGGGCGCCGCAGCCGTCGACGGTGACGTGGGCGATGCCCTGGCCGGTGAGGTCCGCCACGGTCGCGGCGAGCTCCTGCTGCAGCGGATGCCCCGGGTCGAGGTAGTCGTCCAGCCGCCAGCCCCGGGTGCGGGCGGTCAGCAGCATGGCCGCGTGCTTGCCCGAGCAGTTCTGCGCGAGCCGGGTGGGCCCGAGGCCACGGCCGATCCATTCGTCCCGTACGGCGGGGTCGTACGGCAGATCGGGGACATTGCGCAGCTGGTCCTCGGCCAGCCCGGCGACGGCGAGGATGCGCCGGGCGGTGGCCAGATGCGGTTCCTCGCCGGAGTGGCTGGCCGCGACCAGGGCCAGCGCCTCGTCGTCGAGCGGCGGCAGCCCCGCGCGCAGCAGGCCGACCGCCTGGAGCGGCTTGAGCGCCGAGCGCGGATAGAACGCGGCCTCGATGTCGCCCGCCTGGAATTCCACGCTCCCGTCGGCCGCCAGCACCACGACCGAGCCGTGGTGGACGCCCTCGACGAGTCCGCCGCGCACCACATGGGCGACGGGCACGTGGGCCGGTTCGCGGACCACGGGCGGCGCGCCCGCGGTGCGGTGCGGCGGCAGGGTGGTGCTGCTCTGACTCATGATCAGTTCTCGGTGCTTTCCGTGCTGTTGGAGCGGTTGGAGCTATTGGTGTTGCCGGTACTGCTTGTGCTGCCGGTACTGCCGGTACTGCCGGTGCTGCCGGTACTGCTTGTGCTGCTCGGGCCGCCGGGGCTGTCGGTGCCGGGGTCGTCCCCGGGGTGCGGGGTGGGTGCGGTGCTGCCGGGTCCGGCCACGCTGCCGGGTCCGGCCGTATCGCCGGTGCTGTCGGTGCCGCCGGTGGTCGCCGGCCCGCCGCTCTCGCCTGCCGCCGCGTCCCGGAGGGCGCCCACCCGGCCCCGTACCAGGAACCAGCCGCCGACCAGCAAGGCCACGATCGCGGGCAGGGCCAGCACGGTGGTGCGGCCGGCTCCGCCGTCGGCCCACATCAGCACCAGGACGAGGGCGAGGAAGGCCAGCGTCACGCTCTCGGTCCAGGGCGAGCCGGGGAGCCGGTAGCCGGGGCGGACGAGCATCCCGGCCCTGGCCTTCCGCCAGAAGAGCAGATGACAGATCATGATCATGGCCCAGGTGCTGAGGATGCCGATCGCCGCGAAGTTCAGCACGATCTCGAACGCCTCACTCGGCACGACGTAGTTGAGCCCCACGCCCAGGACGCAGATCCCCGACGTGAGCAGAATGCCGCCGTAGGGGACCTGGCTGCGGCTCATCACCCCGGTGAACCGCGGCGCGGAGCCGGACATCGCCATCGAGCGCAGAATGCGCCCGGTGGAGTAGAGGCCGGAGTTGAGGCTGGACATCGCGGCGGTGAGCACGACGAGGTTCATCACGCCGCCCGCGGCCGGTATCCCGACACGGGACAGCACGGTCACGAAGGGGCTCTCGGCGGCCGAGTACGAGGTCCAGGGCAGCAGCATCGCCAGCAGCACCACCGAGCCGACGTAGAACAGCGCCACCCGCCACATGATGGAGTTGATCGCCTTCGGCATGACCTTCGCCGGATCCGCGGTCTCGCCCGCCGTGACACCGACCAGCTCGACCGACGCGTAGGCGAACACCACACCCTGGATGACCAGCAGCATCGCCAGGGCCCCGGTCGGGAAGAGCCCGCCGTGGTCGGCGATCAGCGAGGGGCCGGGGGTGGTGCCGCCGACCGGGTGCCGGGTGACGAGCAGGAAGATGCCGATCAGCATGAAGACGACCAGCGCACCGACCTTGACGAGCGAGAACCAGAATTCCAGCTCACCGAAGAACTTCACGGAGATGAGGTTCACGGTCAGCACGACCGCGAGCGCGATCAGCGCGATCACCCACTGCGGGACGTGGGAGAACATGCCCCAGTAGTGCGTATAGGTCGCCACCGCCGTGATGTCGGCGATCCCGGTGGTCGCCCAGTTCAGGAAGTACATCCAGCCCGCGACGAACGCCCCCTTCTCACCGAGGAATTCGCGGGCGTACGACACGAACGCACCCGAGGACGGCCGGTGCAGCACCAGCTCACCCAGCGCACGCACCACCAGGAAGGCGAACAGGCCGCAGACCGCGTACGCCACCGCCAGCGACGGCCCGGCGCCGGCGAGCCGGCCGCCCGCGCCGAGGAAGAGCCCGGTGCCGATGGCCCCGCCGATCGCGATCATGTTGATGTGCCGGGACGTGAGGGACTTCTGGTACCCGGCGTCACCGGCGTCCATGTGCTCGCCGGACGACCGCTGCGCGCCGTCCTGCCCCACTGCTTGTCGTTGCTGCCGTTCCGCCTGCCGGAGGGATTGCTCGCTCACGCGTGATCCTCGTCTTCCGTGGAGGGGCCCGCACGGTGTGGTGGCCGCACGATGGTGGTCAGCGTCGTCTCGACGCGGGCGAGGTGGTGCGCCATGGCTTCCACCGCGTCGTGCTCACTGCTGTCGACAAGCGCCTCGACGATCGCCCGGTGCTCGCGGTTCGACTGCTCGCGCCGCCCGCCGAGCTCATTGAGGAAGGCCGACTGGCGGGCCAGCGCATCGCGGATCTCCTCGATGACCCGGCGGAAGACCGGATTGCGGGCCGCCTGCGCGACGGCGAGGTGGAAGAGGGAGTCCATCGCCACCCATGCGGTGGTGTCGGTCTCCTGCTCCATCCGCTCCAGCAGACGGTTCAGCTGGTCGAGGTCCTCCGGCGTACGGCGCAGCGCCGCGTAACCGGCCACCGGGATCTCGACATGCCGGCGCACTTCCAGGAGGTCGCTCGCCGCGTAGTCGCCGAAGGTGGGGTCCGCCACCGCGCCGTCGGAGACGACGAAGGTGCCCTTGCCGGTACGCGAGACGGTCAGCCCCATGGTCTGGAGCGCGCGCAGCGCCTCCCGGAGCACGGGTCTGCTCACTTCCAGCCGACGGCAGAGCTCCGCCTCCGAGGGGAGCTTGTCCCCGACCGCGTAGTCACCCCGCTCGATGGCGTCGCGCAGATGGTGCAGGACCGCTTCCATGGCGCTGATCCGACGGGGGGCCTCGCCAGCTGTCTGGCTGTCTGACAGGTTCACCCCGGGATCGTCAGGCCCGGCCGGGGGAGCTGTCAAGGGGTGGGACGCAGGGGGTCTCCCGGAGGCGGATCCCGCGCCTCTTCGTGACGAAGCCGCTACTGCCGGTGCGGGGCTTGCCGCTCCGGCCGCTCCGGCCGCTCCGGCTGCTCCGGCTGCTGCGGCCGTCCCGGCTGCCCGCTTCCGCGGAAGTCCAGCATGTAGAAGACCTTGTCGTAGCGGCGTCCGCCCATGGCGACGAAGTCGGGGAGACGGCCGTACTCACGAAAGCCGAGCGACCGGTAGAGGGCCAGCGCCCGGGTGTTATCGGCCCGCGCGTCCAGGGTGAGGACCTCGATCCCGGCCTCCCGGGCGTCCCCGACCAGCGCGGCGGTCAGCGACCGGCCCACACCCCGCCCGTGCGCCCCGTGCGCCACCGCAAGCTTCTCCAGGTCCGCGTGCTGCCGATTGGTCGGACGGGCATAGCGCAGCCAGTACCCCAGCCCGACCAGCCGGCGCCCGGCGTACGCCGCCCGCAGCGCGCCGTCCCCGGCCCGCGCGGCGCGCAGCACCCGCCCGACGAGCTCCGCCACCTCGTCCGCCGGGGGCGGATCGGTCCAGCCGAGCGGGGCACCGCCCCGGACCAGCTCCGCCAGGATCCGGTGCGCCGCCACGGCGAACCCGGCCGCCAGCTCCGGATCGCCGGACAGCTGCCCCGCGTCGAGAAGGTCAAGCTCGGGGCTGGTCCCACCAGGAGTCGCGGCATTCATGACAGGCAGCCTAAAGGCCGTCCCGTAAGTGACCTACGGTGGACGGCCAGTTGGGCCAGGGCGCGGGCGGGCGGCGCTGAGGTGCCTCCGTGAGGTCTACCGGGACGGCATCTCGAAGCGGAGCGAGGCGGTTCCCCGTGTGTCGTAGTAGGTGACGCTGCCGCCCTTCTGTGGCACGTCGAGGACGATATCTCCGGTCACCCCCTGGCCAGGATGGTATGTGGTGCCGACGTCCTGGGTGCCGGTTGATATCAGCGTCGACACCTCTTGCTCTGTCGTGGCCTTGTCCTTCCATTTCATGTTCCGGTACGGGGTGAAGGTGCCGTCCTGGTGGCCTGTATTCGTTACTTCGACGGTGATGATGGCGTAGGAGCCCTTGGGTTTTGCTTCGCCGATTTCCGATGGGGTGACGTACTTCGCGGCGTGGAAGGTGACAGACATCGTTGTGGCGTTGCCGGAATTGTCCCTCGCGGTGTAGGTGCGGGTTTTCCCGATGGAGAGGGCGGGAGGCTCGGTCGCTCCCTTGGGTGCGTCCGCGGATTTCTCCGGCCCGGCAGCGGTGGAAGACGCCGAAGGCTTTTTGGAGGCGTCGCCGGAAGCCGATGAGCAGCCGGCCACGGCTCCGGTGGCGGTCAGAGCGGCGATGAATAATGCAGCGCTTCGGCTGTACGGGCGCATGGTGTTCCCCTCCGGTACTTCAGCGGTCCCTGGCTTGTGAATGCGTGAACTGTACGGCACATCACGACGCTTGAGGCGGCCGAGTCGGATGCGTGGGGGCAGTTGCGCCCTTCCTTGCCTGATGGCCGGCCCCGGCAGCCGGTCAAAGGCCTGCCTGCGTCCGCCCCCAGTCGTTGGACGGTGAGTCAAGCGCGAAGACCGAGGCGCCGGCCGAGATGGCTGCGCAGGCGGGCGGAGGCTCCGCGCAGAGCGCCGAGTTGGCGTATCTCTTCCGTGGCGAGTTCGGTCCGTGCCGCCGGCGCGAGCACGGCGGCATAGGGGCGTTCGCCACCGGTTTCGGCCGTTCAGTGGCTGCTCGCCCAGCGGTAGCGGTGTTCGGGGCGGCCGGTGTCGCCGTATTTGAGGGTGAGGGTGATGTGGCCGCTGCGTTCGAGGTGTTTGAGGTAGCGCTGGGCCGTGGAGCGGCTGACGCCGGCGCGTTCGGCCACCTCGTGGGCGGACAGCGGGTGCCCGGCGGTGTCCAGGACCCGGCGGATCAGGTCGACGGTCGCCGCCGAGTGGCCTTTGGGGAGTTCGGTGTGCGGGGAGTCGGTGGTCCGGAAGGCGCCGAAGATCCGGTCCACCTGCTCCTGGCCCGCCTCGCCGCGTCCCCCCACCCCCTCCACGGTGCGGCGCAGCGCCGCATAGCCCTCAAGTTTGGCGCGCAGCCCGGAGAAGCCGAACGGTTTGACGAGGTATTGCAGCGCGCCGCAGCGCATCGCGTCCTGGACCGTGGTGACGTCACGGGCGGCGGTCACCATGATCACGTCGGTGCGGTGGCCGAGTTGGCGGAGCCGTCGCACCAGTGACAGGCCCGTTTCGTCGGGCAGGTAGTGGTCGAGCAGTACCAGATCGGCGGGGGTGCGCTCCAGGGAGGCCAGCGCCTGGGCGGCGGTGTGGGCACGGCCGGTGACCCGGAAGCCGGATACCTGGGACACATACGCGGCATTGATCTCGGCGACGTGGAAGTCATCGTCCACGACCAGGACATCGATCATCGTGATGCTCCGCTCGGCAGGGGTCTTCGCGCCGGCGGCTCCGTTCCCACACGGAGCCCAGTTCGCTCGCGGCGCCCTGTTCCCTTGCGATGCCCCGTTGCCTTGCGGTGCCCCATTCCGTCGCGGCGCTCCGGCCGTCGTGGCACTCCGGTCACCGTGGTACTCCTTTCGTCGTGATTCGCCCGCTTCACCGTGGCTCTCCCGCGGTGGTGAGCCGGCGCACGGGCGCGTCGTCGTGCCGGGCGAGTGCTTCGGGGAGGACGACGGTGAAGACCGCACCGCCGCCCGCGCGGGCGGTCACCCGGGCCATCCCGCCGTAGCGCTCGGCGAGCCGGCGCACCAGCGCGAGGCCGATGCCCCGGCCGCGGTGGAAAGCCACCGGGCGGGCGGACGGCGCGGTTCCGGGGGCGCGCGCGGCGGCCTTGGTGGACCAGCCCTCGGCGAAGATCCGCTCCCGTAGCTCCGGCGGCACCCCCGGCCCCGTGTCCGAGACCCGCAGCACGGCGGTGGTGTGCTCGGCCCGCAACTCCACCTCGACGAACGGCTCGTCGCGGCGGCGCTCCCCGGTGGCGTCCAGCGCATTGTCGATGAGGTTGCCCAGCACGGTCACCAGGTCGCGCGGGTCGACCACCGCATCGGGCAGCAGCGTCGTGGACGACACCCGCAGCGACACCCCGCGTTCGGCGGCGACGGCGGCCTTGCCGACGAGCAGTGCGGACAGCAGCGGGTCGTGCACCCGCTCCGCGATCTGTTCCGCGGAGGCCCGCTGGGCGCTGGCCACTTCGCTGACGAACTCCACCGCCCTTTCGTACCGGCCCAGCTCCAGCAGCCCGCGCAGGGTGTGCAGTTGATTGGCGTGTTCGTGATCCTGGGCCCGGAGCGCGTCCAGCAGCCCCTGGGTGCCGTCCAGTTCGCGGCCCAGCAGCTCCAGCTCGGTGCGGTCCCGCAGGGTCACCACCGCCCCGCCGTCCTGGGTCGGCATCCGGTTGGCGACCAGCACCCGCCCGCCGCTGACGGCCAGCAGATCCGTGCCGTCCACCCGCCCGGCCAGCACATCCGTCGTCCGCCCCGGCGGCAGCACCTCGTCCAGGGCCCGGCCCGCGGCCCGCGCGTCCAGGCCCAGCAGCCGCGCGGCCTCGTCGTTCACCAGCCGGATGCGGCCGCGCCGGTCGAAGGCGACGACGCCCTCCCGGATGCCGTGCAGCATCGCCTCCCGCTCGTCGAGCAGGGCGGAGATATCGGCGAACGCCACCCCGTGCGTACGACGCCGCAGCCTCCGGGAGAGCGCGACCGCGGCCAGCACCCCGACGGCCAGCGCCGCGCCCGCGTACCGCAGCAGCGCGGGGATGGTGCCGAACAGCCGCCCCCGGACACTGTCGTAGGCGATACCGACCGACACCGCGCCGACGATCCGGCCCCGGTCGTCGCGCAGCGGCACCTTGGCGCGGGCCGACCGCCCCAGCGTCCCGGTGTCGATCTGCCGCACCTGCCGCCCGGCGAGGGTCCGGCTCGGGTCCGTGGAGACATGCCGGCCGATCTCGTCGGTGTGGGTGTGCGACCAGCGCACCCCGTGGGTGTCCATCACGACGACGTACAGCGCCCCGGTCGCGGTACGGATCCGTTCCGCTTCGGCCTGCACCGGCCCGTGCGCCGCCGGTTCGGTGGTGACCAGCTCCCGGGCGAGGTCCGGTGCGGCGGCGGTGGTCTGGGCGATGGACAGCGCCCGGCGCATCGCCTGGTCGTCCAGCTCGGAGCTGAGCGGGGCGAGGAACAGGCCGGTGGCGAGCACCATGACACCGGTGGTCAGGGCGACTTGCGCGGTGAGCACCTGTGCAAAGACCCGTCGGGGCCAGCGGATCCGCATCGGGTCTCCCTTGTCTCCGCCCTCCGCACCCTTGCGGAACCGAATCGTCCTTTTTCGCTGCGCGATGCCTGCGTCTTTCACCTCGCGAGGGCCCGCACCTTTTACTTCGCGATCACCGCACCGTAAGCCGTGCGTGAGCGCCCGCACACCCCCTGGTGACGACTTAGCCGTTCTAGCGTGAGCAAAATGAGCACAACAGGGTTTGCGCGCAGAAAGGTCGCTTGCGCCCACAAGGCTGCCGCTGTGGCCCGGATCACTCCTAGCCTCCCGACCCATGAACAGCCACACGAGCCCCGCGATCGAACTGCGGGGTACGAGCAAGGCCTTCCGGACGCCCTCGGGGGCGCTGCACACGGCCGTCCGGGACCTGGATCTGGTCGTCGAACGCGGTGAGTTCGTCGCGGTCGTCGGCCCCACCGGGTGCGGTAAATCCACCACGCTGACCCTGGTCAGCGGCCTGGAAGAGCCCACGGAAGGCGACGTACTGGTCGCCGGGGAGCCGGTGCGCGGCATCGGGGACAAGATCGGGTTCGTCTTCCAGCAGGACGCGGTCTTCCCCTGGCGCACCGTGCTGTCGAATGTGATGGCCGGCCCCCGGTTCCGCGGCGTACCGAAGCCCGAGGCCAGAGAGCGGGCACGGGAATGGCTCGCCCGGGTCGGTCTTGCGGCGTTCGAGGACCGCTATCCGCACCAGCTCTCCGGTGGGCAGCGCAAACGAGTCGCCCTCGCCGCGACCTTCGTCAACGACCCCGAAATCCTGCTCATGGACGAGCCGTTCTCCGCCCTCGATGTGCAGACCCGGGCGCTGATGTCGGACGAACTGCTGGAGCTGTGGTCGGGGACCGGCGCCTCCGTCGTCTTCGTCACCCACGACCTGGAGGAATCCATCGCCCTCGCCGACAAGGTGGTCGTCATGACCGCGGGCCCGGCAACCGTCAAGGAGGTCTTCGCGATCGATCTGCCGCGCCCCCGCAAGGTCGAATCGGTCCGGCTGGAGCCGCGGTTCCTGGAGATCTACCGGGAGATCTGGTCCTCGCTCGGCGAAGAGGTCCGTATCACCCGCGAGAGGGGTGCCGCGGATGTCGCCTGAGACCGAGACCGCGCTTCCGGCCAAGCCCCGAGCGGGCCGTACGGACCGTTCACAGGCCAGGGCCCGGGCCGCGCGCCACCACAAGCTCCTGGTCCACGGCACCCGGGTGCTGCTGCTCGTCGCGCTGACCGGACTGTGGGAGTGGCTGGCCCGCGCCGCCGTCATCGACCCGTTCAACTTCTCCATGCCCTCCAGGATCTGGAACCAGATGAGCCAGTGGGCGCTGCACGGCACCCCGCAGGGCTCGCTGTGGGAGCAGATCTGGTACACGCTCTACGAAGCGCTCCTCGGCTGGGTGATCGGCGTCATCGGGGGTGTGGTGCTGGGGATCGCGCTCGGCCGCATCCGCTTCCTGGCGGATGTGCTCGGCCCGTACATCAAGGTGCTCAACGCACTGCCGCGCATCGTCCTGGCCCCCATCTTCCTCATCTGGTTCGGTCTGGGGCCGGCCTCCAAGGTCGCCTCCGCCGTGGTCCTCGTCTTCTTCCCGGTCTTCTTCAACGCCTTTCAGGGCGCCCGGGAGGTCGACCGCAACCTGGTCGCCAACTCCCGGATCCTGGGGGCGAGCAACCGCCAGGTCACCCTGCAGGTGGTGATCCCCTCCGCCACTTCATGGATCTTCACCAGCCTGCATGTCAGCTTCGGCTTCGCGCTGATCGGCGCGATCGTCGGCGAGTACATCGGGGCGACCAAGGGCCTGGGTCTGCTGGTCTCGGCGTCCCAGGGCACCTTCAACGCGGCCGGTGTTTACGCCGCGATGGTGATCCTCGCCGTCGTCGCCCTGCTCGCCGAGGGGCTGCTCGCCTTCCTCGAAAGGCGGCTCTTCCGCTGGAAGCCGGCCGACGCCGGCGACGGCCGCTGAGCCTCGCGCCCCTCGCAGCCCCCTTCCCTCCTTCTCCTTTCCACCTCACAAGGACGTGACCATGCCCACCGCACGGAAGATCTCGGCCGCCGTGGCCGCCACCGCCCTCGCCCTGACCACCCTCACCGCCTGCGGTGGCTCCCCGGCCGCCGGCTCCGATGACAAGAACGGCAAGATCAAGATCATGGTGGGCGGCCTGGACAAGGTCATCTATCTGCCCGCGAGACTCACCCAGCAACTCGGCTACTTCGAGGACGAAGGCGTCCACGTCACGCTGCTGACCGAACCGGCCGGTGTGCAGGCCACCACCTCGCTGGTCTCCGGCGACGTAGAGGGCGTCGTCGGCTTCTACGACCACACCCTCGATCTGCAGGTCAAGGGCAAGCAGGTGGAATCGGTGGTCCAGCTCGCGCACGCCCCCGGCGAGGTCGAGGTCGTCTCCGACAAGGCGGCCGGTGACCTCACCTCGGCCAAGGACTTCGCGGGCAAGAAGCTCGGCGTCACCGGCCTCGGCTCCTCCACCGACTTCCTGACCAAGTACCTCGCGGTGAAGAACGGGGTGCAGACCAACGAGTTCACCCCGGTGGCGGTCGGCGCCGGCCAGACCTTCATCTCAGCTCTGCGGCAGGGCTCGATCCAGGGCGGGATGACCACGGACCCCACGGTCGCGCAGATCCTGGACAAGAAGCTCGGCAAAATCCTCATCGACATGCGCACCCCCGAGGGCTCGAAGAAGGCGCTCGGCGGCGCCTACCCCTCGTCCAGCCTCTACATGAACACCGACTGGGTGAACAGCCACAAGGAGACCGTGCGGAAGCTGGCCCGCGCCTTCGTGAAGACCCTCAAGTGGATGTCCACGCACACCGCCGAACAGATCGCCGCGAAGATGCCGTCCGACTACGCGCAGGGCGGCAAGGAACTGTACGCCCGGTCGATCAAGGACACCCTGCCGATGTTCACCAAGGACGGGGTGATGCCGGCCGACGGCCCCGCGACCGTCGAACGCGTCCTGAAGGCCTTCAACCCCAACCTCAAGAACGCCACGGTGGACTTGAAGAAGACCTACACCACCGAATTCGTCAAATAGGCAGGGGCGGCCCGCCCACACGGTGCCGTACAAGGGGGAGCCCCCAACCCTCGGGTCGTACGGCTCGCGGCTCTGGCCCCTCAGCGGCGCTGCAGCACGATGTCGTCGTGTGAGGCGAGCCGTTTCCAGCGGTCCTCCGGGGTGCGTGCGACGGGCATCAGATCGGCGGCAGGAAGGGGGCCCAGGTTCAGCGAGGTGAGCTCGGCGACATCCGTCACCGGCACCTGGAACGTCCGGAAGGCGCCCAGCACCGGGGGCGCCCCGGGTGTTGCCCCGGCCAGGGCACGCTCGGCGTCCCAGATCAGGTCCGGGCTCTGGTCGAGTGCGTACGCCGTCGCCGCCAGCGAGCCGTCCCGGAGGAACGCCGCCACCTTCCAGAAGCGCAGCGGTACCTGGACGCCCCGGTACGGCGGGTCCGAGTCGTGCAGTACGGGTCCGGTGAGGACGGCCAGCCTGCGGCCGGGCCGGGCGGCGTGGTCGAGCAGATAGCCCGCCAGCCCCTCCCAGACCTGCCTGCTCCGATTGCACACATCCGCCTGCGGGGCGGCATTCGGGTAGTGAAAGGTGTCCGCATGCGCCTGGTGGGCCTCGGCGGCCTCGCCCCACACGGGATCGAGCCGGCCCACCAGATGCCCCTTGTCCAGGGAGTTGTTCCGGTAGACCTCCTCGCCGGTCTGCCGGTCCTTGTCCAGCCGCGGATCGAGCTGCCAGTCGCGCTCCGGCGGCACCTGCGGCGGCAGCCGCTCACCGTCGATGCAGACCGCGGTGGCCGCCGCCATCCGCCGGTCCGGTCGCAGCACCACGGTGAAGTGGGTGTAGGGCAGCACCACCGTCTCCACGGCGGGACCGGCGGGCACCGGCAGCGGTACCGGTACCCCGAGGAAGTGCTCGTCGTAGCCCGCACGGCCGGCCGTGGACGGCCCGGACACCGTCCGGGCCACGGCCCCGGCGGCCCGTGGGGGCTCGGAGGGAATCATGCGGTCACCGCTTCCCGGCCGCACCGACCGCTGACCGGTGCCCGCCGCGAAGCCACTCGAACAGCCGGACGCTCGGCGACGCCCCGCACGAGGCCTCAAGTGGGACGGCGAAGCCCTACGCGGAACGGCGCGGCCCGGCCGGTCCGGCCTCACTCGGAGGGGTAGATGTCTCCGCTGGCCATACCGCTTTCCTGCTCACTCTGGGACAGGAGCCTGCGGGCCTTCTCCTGGAGCCGCTTCCGCTCCTCCGGGTCGCCGGCGCGTTCCGCGGCCGCCTGCAGTTCCTGGGCCTTGTCGCGCATCTGCTGGATGCGTCCGTGGGATTCTCCTGTTGCGCTCATGATCTGTCCTTCACCGGTGTGGTGTATGGAGCTCCACCTACCAGCGAATCAGGCCCGGCGGGCCTCGGCACGTCGAAGCGTCACGTCTCGTGGTGGGGCGGATACGTCCGCCGTCACAGGGGCCGCCGGGGGCGGCGCGCCCGGGCGTACCGGCGTGTCTCCACCGGATGGCCTTCCTGAATGGCGGGGGCACACCGAAGGGACGTTGGCTGAGGCACAGCACTCTCAACGTCCGCCGAGTGTCAGCGCTCCTGGTGTTTGACGCTCCCCTCGTTCAGTGGAGTCCCTCCATGACATCCGAACCAGCACTCTGTGGGGGCGACGCCGAACTGTCATCGACAGGACCCGGCGAGCACTTTCCGCCCATGCCCCCTGAGCACAACTCGTCCCACACCCTTCTGTGGGAGGCAGTCACCCATCGGCCCTTGGAGGAAGTCGCCGCCCTGGTGGAACTGCTCAAGCGCAGCGGCGACGTTCCCAACCCCGGCGATGAAGCCCTGCGGATGGCGGTGGTTTCCCGGCCGGTGAGCGAGGTCGCCGCGCTCTTCGACATGCTGCGGGCCACCCCCCACACCGCGGAATCGAGCCAGGAAGCGCTGCGCGCGGTGGCCGTCGACCGGTCCGTCGAGGAGGTGGCGCAGCTGATCGAGCTGTTCGACCGTACGAAGGGCGGCAGCGACGGTCGCCACGGGGTGTCCGACCCTTTCCCGCCGGACCCCTTCCCGCCCGGCCCCGGTAGTCACGGCGGCCACGGCGAACCCGAGCCGACCGCGTCCCTGCACGTGCTCGACCCCGATGTCCGCCCCCTGGACCACAACGGTCAGCCGCTGTCCAGCGCGCAGCGTGAATCCGCGATGGGCCGGCCGCCCCAGCACCCCCCATGGTCCCGGCAGCCCGCCGACACCATGCGGCACGGCGCCCCGCCGTGGGCCTCGCCGGCCGAGGCGGCTCCGCAGCCGGGTTACGCGGTCCCCGGCGTGCTGCGGTCCGTACTGCGCTGGCCCGCGGCCGCGGCCCTGGCGCTGTGCGGTCTGAGCCATCTGCCGGTGCACTCGTCGCACCTGCACGGCGCCCAGGCGGCCGCCGGGCTCTCGATGGCCATCGCCGTCGTGTACCTGCTGCTGGCCGGCTGGCTGGCGATGCGTGACACCGCCCTGGTCTGGACGGTGAGCGCCGCCGCGGCCATGGTCATCATCGCCCTGCATGCGCTGTCCCGGGCCGGCGTGCTCTCTCCCCTGGGCAGCGGCCTGGGCGAGGCGGGCATGTGGCCCGAGCTGCTGGCCGTGGGGCTGGCGGTCGTCAGCGCCGCACTCGCGGGCGCGGCGCTGCTCTACCGCCCGCGCCGGGTGGGTCCGGCCTCCGCGCGCGCCTGACGGGCGACGGCGCAACGGCCGTCAACGGCCGCCAAGGGCGCGGGCCGAGACCCTGACCTGGGTCTCGGCCCGCGCCCTTGGCGGCCGTTGACGTGCGGGGCCGTCGGTGTGCGGGCCCGCCCTCCTCCGGCGCAGGCCGGCCGGCGGGCGTGAGCCCTGTTCGGCCCTCGGACCGATACCGGTTCAGTCCTGGGACGAATAGTGGCGCAGGACCCCCGCGGGCAGCACGAACCAGCAGATCACGAACCAGGCGACCAGCCCGGTGACGATCCAGGGGACGGCGGAGTTGTGCAGCGCGATGCGCAGGATCAGCAGCAGCGCGGAGGCGACCGTCGCCAGCAGGAGAACGATGCCCAGCAAGGCCAGGCGGGAGGCCCACAGGACCGTTTCCGGCTTCAGCCGGTGCCCGGTGACCAGCCGGTGAAAGGTCACCGTACCGATCAGTGCGCCGGTCGTGGCCGCCCCCAGCAGGACCGTCACCACGTAGATGATTTTGTCCGTCGGCTCCAGCGTGGCGAAGCGCGGGGTGAAGGCGACGGTGAGCAGGAACGCGAAGAGGATCTGCACACCGGTCTGGATGACCCGGACCTCCTGCAGAAGTTCGTTCCACCGCCGGTCGGCCCGCTCTTCCGGCGACTCATGGCGGCCCTGGGAGGTGTCACGCGGGCCCAGCGGTGCCATCCGGGCCCCCCTCCTGCTTCTCCTCGGTGCGGAACACCAGCTCGCTGTCCTTCACCTCCACACGCACCGCGCCGCCCTCCGACAGCGCGCCGTCCAGCAGCAGCCGCGAGAGCGTGTTGTCGACCTCGCGCTGGATGGTGCGCCGCAGCGGCCGCGCCCCGTATTCGGGCTGGTGGCCGCGGTGCGTGAGCCAGTCCACGGCACCGGGGGTGAACTCGATGGAGATGTCCTGGGCGCGCAGCCTGCGGGTGGTCCCGTCGAGCAACAGGCCGGTGATCTGCCGCAGCTGGTCGTCGGTGAGCCGCCGGAAGACGATGATCTCGTCGAGCCGGTTGAGGAATTCCGGGCGGAAGTGTTCGCGCAGGGAACCCAGCGCCCGCTCCCGCGCGCCGTCGCCCGCCTCCGCCCCCGTGACGTCCGGGCCGAAACCGAGCACCCCGCGGCCGCCGCTCAGCGCCTCGGAGCCGAGGTTGCTCGTCATCACGATGACGGTGTTCTTGAAGTCGACCCGGCGGCCCTGGGAGTCGGTCAGATGCCCGTCGTCGAGGACCTGGAGCAGGATGTTGAAGACATCGGGGTGCGCCTTTTCGACCTCGTCGAGCAGCAGCAGCGCATACGGGTGGTGGCGCACCGCCTCGGTCAGCTGGCCCGCGTCCTCGTGGCCGACGTATCCCGGGGGAGCACCGACCAGCCGGCTGACCGTGTGCCGCTCCTGATACTCGCTCATGTCCAGGCGCACCATCCGCTCCTCGCTGCCGAACAGCGCCTCGGCGAGCGCACGGGCCAGCTCGGTCTTGCCCACACCCGTCGGGCCGAGGAAGAGGAAGCTGCCGATCGGGCGGTCGGGGTCGGCGAGGCCGGCCCGGGACCGCAGGATCGCCTCGGAGACGGCCGTGACCGCGTCGTCCTGACCGATCACCCGGGTGTGCAGCCGTTCCTCCAGGCCGAGCAGCAGCTCCTTCTCCTCCTGGGTCAGACTGCTCACCGGCACACCGGTCTGCCGCGACACGATCTCGGCGATGTCCTCGGCGGTGACCTGCACGATCCGGCGGTCGGTCGGCGGCTCGCCCCGGCCGGCCTCGATCCGCGCGGTGAGGGCGGCGACCCGGTCACGCAGCTCGGTGGCCCGCTCGTACTGCTCGGCGGCGACCGCCTGGTCCTTGTCCCGCACCGCCTGCTCCCGCTCGCGTTCCAGATCGCGGACGTCGGTGGCCTTGGCTCCCGAGCGGAGCCGGACCCGTGCGCCCGCCTGGTCGAGCAGGTCGATCGCCTTGTCGGGCAGGAAGCGGTGGGCGATGTAGCGGTCCGAGAGTTCGACCGCGGCGAGCAGCGCCTCGTTCGTGTAGCGGACCTGGTGATGCGCTTCGTAGCGGTCCTGCAGCCCGCGCAGGATCTCCACCGTGTCGGCGACATCCGGCTCGGGCACGAGGATGGGCTGGAAGCGGCGGGCGAGCGCGGCGTCCTTCTCGATGTTGCGCCGGTACTCCTCCAGCGTGGTGGCGCCGATGACATGCATTTCGCCGCGGGCCAGGGCCGGCTTGAGCATATTGCTCGCTTCCAGGGAGCCGCCGTCCCCGCTGCCGCCGCCGGCGCCGACGACCGTGTGCAGTTCGTCGATGAAGACGATCAGCGAGTCCGGGTGCGCGCGGACCTCCTCGATGATGGCGTTCATCCGCTCCTCGAAGTCACCGCGGTAGCGGGTGCCGGCGAGCACGGACGTCAGGTCCAGGGCGACGACGCGCCGGCCCGACAGGTTCTCGGGGACGTCGCCGTCGGCGAGGCGCTGGGCCAGGCCCTCGACGATTGCCGTCTTGCCCACTCCCGCGTCACCGACCAGCACCGGGTTGTTCTTCCCCCGTCGCGACAGCACCTCGATGGTCTGCTCGATCTGGTCCTCGCGGCCGATGACCGGGTCGATCCGGCCCGCCCGGGCCAGGTCGGTGAGATCGCGGCTGAACTTGTCCAGGGTCGGGGTGTCGTGCTTCGGCGGGGTGCCGTGCTCGGGGGCCACGTGCGGGACCCCGTGGCCGCTCTGCGGCGCGGCCTGCGGATCGAAGTGGGCGAGGTTCAGAATGCGCCCCGCCGCCGAGTCCATGTTGGCCGCCAGCGCGTCCAGGACGTGCTCCGGGCCGATGTACGAGGCGCCGTTGTCCCGCGCCAGGTCGTGCGCGCCCAGCAGGGCCCGCTTGACCGCGGGGGTCACGGCGACGCTGGACTGCTTCGGCCCCGAACCGGCGCTGCTGTCGATCTCGGCTGCCAGCGCGTCGGGGTCCGTCCCCGCCTGTCGCAGCAGGGTGCGGGTCGGTTCGGCGGCGAGGGCGGCCCGCAGCAGGTGCTCGGTGCCGAGTTCCGGACTGCCGTGCTCGGCGGCGTAAGCGGCTGCGGAGGTCACCAGGTCCCGGGCGGGCCCGCTCATCATGCGCGCGATGTCCGCCTGCCGGGGCGCGGGCTGCCCCGGCTCACCGCTCGCGGACTGCGCGGCACCGAAGAAGCGGGCGAGGAAGTCACCGAACGAGTCCGGGCCGTAGCCCTCCGGACCCATGAATCCATTGCTCATGCGTGTCCGTTCCGCTGCCACGGCGGTACCGCGACATGCTGCCTTGTCGGGTTCCTTGTGCTGTTGCTGCGTGCTCCTGCCCGGCGGGTGCCCGCGAGCGGCGACGCCACACCACGCACATGGCTCCACTGCTTCAGGATCAGGTCCCGCCACCCCATCCGCACCCGGGCGGAACGGAGCCGGCTCCCGCGTCCGGCGGCGCTTGCCGCGCGGGCGCGGCCGTTGGGCCGTATGGCGCTTCCGGATGGCGCAGGGGCCCGGAACACACTTGGCTCGCAGTGTTCAGGGCGATGCACGGTGCTCGGAGGGACGCGCGGATGGCCGTGGAGAGTGTTCCGGCCGGTGACGGCGAGCAGCTGCTGCAGGAGTTCCTGACCGCCGTCCACACCGCGCCGCCCTCACGCTTCCTCGCCCTGGTCGACCGCTACGCCGCCCGGATCGGTCTGCGCCGGGTGGCCGTCTACCTCGTGGACCTCCAGCAGCGGCAGCTGACGCCCCTCTCCGGCGGGGAACCGCTCCTGGTGGACGAGTCGCTGGCCGGCTGGGCCTACCGCACGCTGGCGCTGCGCGTCGAGGAGAGCCCCGCCGGCTCCCTCATCGCCTGGCTGCCGCTGGTCAACGGTGCGGACCGGCTGGGCGTGGTGGGCATGCACGTCGACGCGCTGGACAGCGCCGTGCTGCGCCGCTGCCGCACCCTGGTGGCGGTCCTGTCCATGGCGATCACCTCCCAGCGCGGCATCAGCGACCACGTGGTGCGCAAGACCCGCACGGACACCATGACGCTGCCCGCCGAGCTGGTGCGCTCCCTGCTGCCCCCGCGGACCGTCGGCAGCGCACGGGCCGTGTCCACCGGCGTCCTGGAACCGGCCTACGGGCTGGGCGGAGACGCCTTCGACCATGCGCTGACCGAATCGACGCTGCATGCGGTGATCCTCGACGCGATGGGCCACAACCTCGCCTCGGGGCTGACCACGTCGATCGCGATGGCCGGCTGCCGCAGCGCGCGCCGGATGGGCGCCGCGCTGCCGGAACTCGTCAAGACCGTGGACGCGGTGCTCGCCGAGTGGCTGCCCGAGCAGTACTGCACCGGCATCGCCGCCCGGCTGGACCTGGCCAGCGGGGTGCTGACCTGGTGCAACTGCGGCCATCCGCCGCCCCTGCTGATCCGCGACCACCAGGTCCACAAGGCGCTGGAGCGCCCGAGCGAACCTCCGATGGGCATGCCTGCCGCGCTCGCCGACGCCCCGCGCACGGTCCACCGGGAGGCCCTGGAGCCCGGGGACCGGGTGCTGCTGTACACCGACGGTGTGACCGAGGCCCGCACGGCCGGTGGCGGCCGCTTCGGCCTGTCGGGGTTCACCGACTCCATCATCCGGGCCACCGCGGTCGGCGAGCTCGCCTCGGAAGCGCTCCGTCAGCTGATCCACGTCATTCTGGAGGGCCGGCACGGCGGGCTGCACGACGACGCCACGATCCTGCTCCTGGAGTGGCAGCCGCCCGGGACGCGGTGAGCCGGGCGGCCGGCGGCCGACGGCGCGGCGTCACATCTCCTGGCGGATCCGGTCCAGATCGGCGGTGAGCGCATCGAGCCAGATCACCGAATCGAGGAGCAGCGCGGCCGAGAGCGCGCGGGCCTCCCGGTCCGGGGAGTGGCGCGGGACGGCCGGGGCCACCGCCAGCAGCGCGCGGATGTCGAGCGGCCGGACGGCCACCGGGGGCACCTCGCCGTCCGCGTGCAGCTGCCGGGCGAGGGACCGGTAGTCGGCTGCCGTCCGGTCGGCCGCGCGGCGCAGCCAGGCGCGGACCTCCCGCGAGGCGATCCGCCCCGGCCTGCCGGGCAGCAGGCGTTCGCCGCGCCGCGCCTCCGCCCCGGCGACCAGCACCGACGGCCAGTCCGGCGGTCCGACGCTCTCGTCCCGCAGTTCGCAGTGGTACTGGGCCAGGCTCTCCTGCGCGAGAACGAGGGCACGGTTGATCTCGAGGCAGTCCGCGCTGCCGGAGTGGTCGACGACCCGTGCGGTGGTGTACCCGATGGCGTCGGCGATGGCCGAGCACAGTCCCGCCATGCTGCGGCGCACCTCGCGGCCCGCGCCCCGCGGCCAGGCCACCAGCCCGCAGCCCAGCCCGATGAGGCTGCCGACCACCACGTCCACCAGCCGGACCGGGGCCAGCTGCCAGGTGACGGGGGAGACCTGTGCGAACAGCGTGGCCACGACCAGCGTGAATCCGCCCTGCGCCCAGGCCAGCCCGCGCAGCGGCCCCGCGATGAACGCCACCAGCATCACCACCGGCAGCACGACCGCGTACACCATGTCCCGGTCGTGGACCAGCGCCAGCAGCCCCCCGGCCAGCACCGCGCCGACCAGCGTGCCGGCCAGCGCCTGGCGGACCGCGGACCAGGTCTCCAGGCTGGTGGTACGGGTGAGGGTGAGCGTGGCCAGCAGCACCCAGAAGCCGTGCTGCAGGTCGAGGAGCCCGGCGACGGCCCGCGCGGCGGCCAGGCCGAGCGCGAACCGGCAGGCGTTCTGGAAGATCACCGAGCGGGGGGTGAGGTGGGTGGTCAGCCGTTGCCACCACAGCTCGTGCAAGCGCGCCCGCGCATAGGAGAAGCCGTGCGCCGCGGGGCTTAGTCCGACGGACCGGTCGCCCAGCAGCAGCCGGGTGGCCAGCGCGAGGACGACGGTGCTGTCGGCGGCCTGCACCACCTGGGACCGGCGGCGCAGGTAGACCAGCCGGTCGTCGCCGCTCAGCCGCTCCAGGGTGTCCACGGCCCGGTGGGCCCGTGCGGGCGCCAGCTCGCTCTGCAGGACGGCGGCGGACGGCCCCTCGCCGGGCCGCAGTCGCTTGCCCCGCCGCAGTGCCTGCGCCGCCTCGCGCGCCGCGTCGCCGATGCTCTCCAGCAGCACCACGGTCTCCGTGTGGTAGACGTACCGCGGCCCGACCGAGGCGTGCAGGGCTTCCAGCCGGGCCAGCAGGGTGCGCACCGCCTCGGTGGCGTGTGCCATGGCCTTGTGGGCGAGGGTGGGGGAGGCGGGCAGATCGGCCGGCGGCACCCGGGACGGACGCAGCGCGTCCCCGGTCTCGTGCGCCCGGGTGAGCGCCTGTACGGGGAGCGTGCCGCCGTGATGGTCGGCCAGGCGCGCGGCGGCGTCCGCGGCGTCGGCCAGCAGCCGGCGGAACGGCGGGGTGTCCGGTTCGGGCACCAGAAAGCGCTGGGCCAGCGCGAGCAGGACCGCGCCCAGCAGGAAGCCGGACAGCCGCTGGCCGAGCGCGTCCGGGGCGTAGGGCGGGAAACACGGCAGGATGTAGAGCAGTTGCATCCCGGGGGCGGCCCCGGCGATCCGTGGTCCGGTGGTGCCCGCGTACGCCACCAGGAATCCGATGACGAGCATGCCGAGGACGGCGGACCAGGTCTGTACGGCGAGCAGCGTGCCCAGGGTGACGAGCGCCAGCCCGGCGGGGATCGCCGTGAGCACGGTCGTGGCGCGCTGGCGTCCGGACCCCGGGATCCGGGCGAGCACGCCCAGCGACACCACGGTGAACATGGCGTAGACGGACATCACGGTCAGCCCGAGGGCGTAGCGGCAGACGTAGAAGGCCACACATGAAGCCACCGTCACCCGGAGCGCGTTGCCGACCACGGAGCGGTGTGCGCGCAGGGCGTGTCGTCCGTGCTCCAGCAGGTAGCGCAGTCTGCGCCGCACCATCCCGGCGGGCCCGCCGTCCGACGGCCGCGGCCCGGACCGCGGGGAAGCTCCCGGTAGCCGGCTCACCTTTCCACTATTGGCCGGCGGCACGCGGTCCGCACCGCGCGGCCGGCCGCCGCGGGCGTACGGTCCGCGGCGGCCGCGCGCCGGGGCAGCCGGGGGGAGCCCTCGCGGTACCCGTCGGACCGGATGGGGAGAAGACGCCGGGCATGCCAGGTGGCCTGGGGGAAGCCCCCTTGCGGGGAGCACACGGGTGCCAAGAACGCGGGTGCGGGGGAGGGGAGTTGACGCAGTCCCGGGCGGGCAGGCGTGGACGCGGACCGTAGACTGCGGGACGTGACGGAGAAGAGGGCGGGCGCCGTGAGCGCCGGCGATGCGGAGCGACCTGCACTGCCGGCCACCGGTTGGGCGGTGCTGGGCCTGCTCTCCTTCGGTGAGGAACTGTCCGGCTACGACCTGAAGAAGCGGTCGGACCGGTCGCTGCACTTCTTCTACTGGAGCCCGTCCTTCAGCCAGATCTACGGCGAGCTGAAGCGCCTGGAGAAGGCCGGTTACGCCAGTTCCCGGCTGGTCGCCCAGGAGACCGGCAACCGCGACAAGCGGGTCTATGTGATCACCGACGAGGGGATGGCGGCGGTCCGCCACTGGGTGCGTGAGGCGCCGGTGGAACCTCCCGTCCTCAAGCACGGGGTGATGCTGCGGCTGTGGCTCGGCCACCTGCTGGAGGGCGACCGGATGCGTGAAGTGCTGGGCCGTCACCGGGAGTACGCGGAGACGATGCGCCGGCGCGCCGAGGCGGACGGGGCGGATACCCGCGCCGAAGAGGCCTGGTCCTCCCCCTCACTGGTGCTGAAGTGGTCGGAGCGGTACTACACCGCCGAGCGGGATCTGGCCGACGCCATGCTGGCCGACCTGGACGAGCGGGACCGCAGGCTCCCGTAGGGACGAACCCGCGGGACATGCGGCAGACCGGCGAGTGCAGGAGGGCGAAGCCCTTCGCGGCGTCGGTCAGCGGCCTCGCTCCGCCGCGTCAGCAGGCGGCCAGGACGCGCGCACGGCACTCGGCCGGGGTTCCCCACGCGTCCCGCAGCGGGCGGGCCTTGCGGATCCACAGCGAGAGGTCCAGTTCCGCGGTGTAACCGACGGCGCCGTGCAGTTGGAGTGCCGTACGCGCCGCGGCGTAGGCGGCCTCCCCCGCCGCGACCTTCGCCGCCGCCACCTCCCGGCCGGCCGACGGGGCACCCGCCGCCACCGCCAGGGCCGCCGCGTACACCAGCGGCTGCGCGAACTCCAGCCCGATCAGGGTGTCGGCCAGCCGGTGTTTGACCGCCTGGAACGAGCCGATGGGCCGGTGGAACTGGGTGCGCTGCTTGGCGTAGGACACCGTTTCCGCCAGCAGGGCCCGGCCGACGCCGAGGGACTGCGCGGCGGTGACGAGCCGTGCGACATCGACGGCGTGTGCGGCGGCCGCGGCCACCGCGGGGCCCGTCGCCAGCACGCCGCCGCCGAGCGGGCGGGCCGGCCGCCGGGCGGGATCGAGGGAGGCCTGCACGGGTCCGTGGGTGTCCGTACGGCGCACCGTGTCGCCCTCGATGACGAGGACGGCGTCGGCGGCATCCGCGTCCACGGCGTACGGGCCCCGGGCGCACAGGCTCACGACGGCATCGCCCGCGGCGATCCGCGGCAGCAGGTCCTTTGCCGCGCCGCCCTCGCCGAGACGTTCCAGGAACGCGGCCGCCGCCACCGTCTCCGCCAGCGGCCCCGGCACGGCGTGCCGCCCCAACTCCACGAAGGAAAGTGCCAGTTCGACCGGAAGCGGTCCCAGCCCGCCGTGCCGCTCCGTCACGGCCAGCGCGAACACGCCCGCGGCCGCGATCCGCGCCCACAGCTCACGGCCCTGTTTGTGCTCGCCGGCCGCCCAGGCCCGCGCCACGGCCGGGGTGCCACACGTCCCCAGCAGGGCGTCCAGCGTACGGGCGAACTCCCGCTGCTCGGCGGTCGCAAGGAAGCGCATCAGCGGCGTCCCTTCGGCAGACCGAGCAGCCGCTCGGCGATGATGTCGCGCTGGATCTCGTTGGTGCCGGCATAGATCGGCCCGGCCAGGGAGAAGGTGTACCCCTCGGCCCAACTCCCGTGCGCGGGCGCCTCGTCGGCGTCATCGGCGAGCATGCCGGACGGTCCGAGCAGATCCAGGGCGGTCTCGTGCAGGGCGATGTCGAGCTCGGACCAGAAGACCTTGTTCAGGCTCGACTCGGCGCCGATCGACTCGCCGGCGGCGAGCCGGGAGGCGTGGGCGTAGGTGAACAGCTGATACGCCCTGGCGCCGATCAGCGCGTCGGCGACCCGCTCGCCGAGCGCCGGGCCTGCCGTCTCCGGGGCCTCGCGCCACAGCGCGGCCAGCCGTCCGGCGGCCGCGGTGAAGCGGCCCGGACTGCGGAGCGTCAGGCCGCGTTCGTTGCCGGCGGTGCTCATGGCGACCTGCCATCCCCGGCCCTGCTCGCCGATGACGTCCGCGTCCGGCACGAAGACCTCATCGAGGAAGAGTTCGGCGAAGGCCGGCTTGCCGTCCAGCCGGCCGAGGGGGCGCACCGTCACGCCCGGCGCGTCCAGCGGGAACATCAGGTAGCTGAGCCCCTGGTGCGGGCGGGCGGCGTCCGGGTCGCTGCGGAACAGCCCGAAGGCGCGGTCGGCGAAGGCGGCCCGGGACGACCAGGTCTTCTGCCCGTTCAGCAGCCAGCCGCCGTCGGTCCGTACGGCGGTCGAGCGCAGCGACGCCAGGTCCGAGCCCGACTCCGGCTCCGACCAGGCCTGTGCCCAGATGACCTCGCCGCGTGCCATGGGGCGAAGGAGGCGGGCGCGTTGCTCGTCGGTGCCGTGCTCGAAGAGGGTGGGCGCGAGAAGGCTGATGCCGTTCTGGCCGACCCGCCCGGGGGCGCCCGCGGCGTAGTACTCCTCCTCGAAGAGCAGCCACTGCAGGAGCGAAGCGCCCCGGCCGCCGTACTCCTCGGGCCAGGAGACCACCGACCAGCGGTCCGCGGCGAGCCGGCGCTCCCACTCCCGGTGGGCGGCGAACCCCTCCGCGGTCTCCAGGGACGGCAGGGGAACGGCGGGCACCTGCGCGGTGAGCCAGGCGCGGGCCTCGGTCCGGAACGCCTCGTCAGCGGCGGTGAGGTCGAGGTCCATCAGGCCCCCGCCTCCCGGGCGACGGCCCCATGAGGCCCCCGCGGAACACCACTCGGGAGTGCGTCGTGGCGGGCAGCGGGCATCCGCCCTCCTTCCCTGGCAAGCCCTGACAAGCGCTTCCCTAACAAGTGTTTGGTAGATTAACGTACCGGCAGAGCGGCGTCGAGGCCCCGTCAGCGTCGGGAGCCCCGGCCCCGGAGTCCGCAGCAGGCTGCGGGAAGAGGAGGCTCACGGATGACACCGCCGCCCTATGTGCCCGGCCACCACCTGCTCGACGGCCGGACCGCCGTCATCACCGCGGCCGCCGGAGCCGGCATCGGCGGGGCCACCGCCCGCAGATTCCTGGAGGAAGGCGCCCGGGTGGTGCTCGGTGACGCCCATGCGCGCCGGCTGCGGGCCACCGCCGAGGCGCTGGCCGAGGAGTTCGGCTCCGGCCAGGTGGCGTCACTGCCCTGCGACGTCACCGACGAGGACCAGGTGGGCGCCCTGCTGGACACGGCCGAGGAGCGCCATGGCCGCCTCGACATCGTGGTCAACAACGCGGGGCTCGGCGGCACCGCCGACCTCGTCGAGATGACCGACACCCAGTGGGGCGCGGTCCTCGACGTGACGCTGAACGGCACCTTCCGCTGCACCCGGGCCGCCCTGCGCCGGATGAAGGCCGCCGGCCGCGGCGGCGTGATCGTCAACAATGCCTCGGTCGTCGGCTGGCGCGCCCAGCGCGGCCAGGCCCACTACGCCGCGGCCAAGGCCGGGGTGATGGCGCTGACCCGGTGCGCCGCCATGGAGGCCGCCGAGTACGGCGTACGGGTCAACGCGGTCTCGCCCAGCCTCGCGATGCACCCGCACCTGGCGAAGGTGACCACGCCCGAGCTGCTGGCGGAGCTCACCGAGCGGGAGGCGTTCGGCCGCTGGGCCGAACCCTGGGAGGTCGCCAATGTCATCGTCTTCCTGGCCGGCGACTACGCCTCGTACATGACCGGGGAAACGGTGTCGGTCAGCTCCCAGCATGCGTGAGGCGCGGTGGGCCGGGCGCCGTGCCATCCCGGGCGGACCGCCCGCCGGTACCCGTCGGCGACGGCCGGCACCACCTTGCGGATCCGGCCGCCACCGCCGCAGAATCCGAAGCGAGGAGACCCCATGCCCGAGGCCTATATCGTCGACGCGGTCCGTACCCCGGTGGGCAAGAAGGGCGGCGGTCTGTCGGCCGTCCACCCCGCCGACCTGGGCGCCCACGTCCTGACGGCGCTGATGGCGCGCAGCGGCGCGGACCCGGCCGCCGTCGAGGACGTCGTCTTCGGCTGCCTGGACACGGTGGGCCCCCAGGCCGGGGACATCGCCCGGACGTGCTGGCTGGCCGCCGGACTGCCCCAGGAGGTGCCCGGGGTCACCGTGGACCGCCAGTGCGGCTCCTCGCAGCAGGCCGTGCACTTCGCGGCGCAGGGCGTGCTCTCCGGCACCCAGGACCTGGTGGTCGCGGGCGGTGTGCAGAACATGTCGCAGATCCCGATCGCCTTCGCCAGCCGGCAGGCCGCCGCCCCGCTGGGGCTGACCGACGGCCCGTTCGCCGGCTCGGAGGGCTGGCGGACCCGCTACGGCGAGGCACCCGTCAACCAGTTCCACGGCGCCGAACTCATCGCCGACGAGTGGGGAATCTCCCGTGCGGACATGGAGGAGTTCGCGCTCCGCTCCCATCGCCGGGCCGTCCGCGCCATCGACGAGGGCCGCTTCGACCGGGAGATCGTCCCCTACGGGGGCCTCACCGCCGACGAAGGACCGCGCCGCCACACCTCGCCGGAGAAGATGGCCGCACTGGCGCCGGTCGTCGAGGGCGGCCGGCTGACCGCGGCGGTCTCCTCGCAGGTCTCCGACGGCGCGGCCGCCCTGCTGCTCGCCTCCGAACGGGCGGTGGCCGAGCACGGCCTCACCCCGCGCGCCCGCATCCACCACCTGTCGGTACGCGGTGAGGACCCGATACGGATGCTGTCCGCGCCGATCCCGGCGACGGCGTATGCGCTGCGGAAGACCGGGATGTCCCTCGGCGACATCGACCTGATCGAGATCAACGAGGCGTTCGCGCCCGTGGTACTGGCCTGGATCGAGGAGACCGGCGCCGACCCGGAGCGGGTCAATGTCAACGGCGGCGCCATCGCGCTGGGCCATCCGCTCGGCGCGACCGGCGTCCGGCTGATGACGACCCTGCTGCACGAACTGGAGCGCACCAAAGGCCGGTTCGGCCTGCAGACCATGTGCGAGGGCGGCGGCCAGGCCAACGTCACGATCATCGAACGTCTCTGACGCCCGGTCCGCCGGCTCCTGTACCGCCCTCCGTACGGGCGACGGGCCTGCCGCGCACCGCCGTGGCCCGGCCCCGGGGAAACCACCGTCCCCGGCCGGGCCACGGCGTTCCGCTCAGCGCGGCAGCGCGCCCAGCACCGCCCGCGCCTCGGCCATGATCCGGTCGACGAGCTCCGCGCAGGACGGCAGATCCTCGATCGCCCCGGCGACCTGACCGGACGCCATCACCCCCAGATCGGTACGGCCCTCGACCATCGAGGCCTTGAGCAGCATCGGGGTGTTCGCGGCCAGCAGGACCTGGCTCCAGGAGAGGTCCCGGCCGTGCTTCATCGCCAGGCCGTCACGGACCATCCGCGCCCAGCTCAGGCCGGACAGCTTCCGGAACGACGCGGCCCGCCGGACTGCTCCGAACAGCGCGGTGGCGCGCCCGGACCGCTCCAGCGCCTCGACCAGCTCACTGCGCAGCATCCGGTGCGGCAGACCGTCCACCTTGGTGGTGACGGTGATGTCCGAGGCGCCCGCCGCCAGATAGCGGTCCTGCACGGCCCGCGGCACGGTGCTGTCCGACGTCAGCAGGAAGCGGGTACCCATGGCGATACCGGCCGCGCCGTAGGCGAGCGCCGCGACCAGGCCCCGGCCGTCGAAGAAGCCGCCCGCGGCGATCACCGGGATACCGACCGCGTCCACGACCTGCGGAAGCAGCACACTCGTGGCGACCTTCCCGGTGTGGCCGCCGCCCTCCCCGCCCTGGACGATGACCGCGTCCGCGCCCCAGGCGGCAACCTTCTCGGCATGGCGGCGGGCGCCCACGGACGGGATGACGACGACCCCCGCGTCCTTCAGCCGGGCGATCAGCTCACGGGAGGGCGCCAGCGCGAACGAGGCGACCCGGACACCCTCCGCCACGATCAGGCGCACCCGCTCGTCCGCGTCCGCCGCGTCCGCGCGGAGGTTGACCCCGAAGGGCGCGTCCGTACGGGACGCCACCTCACGGATCGCCGCACGCAGCTGCTCGACGGTCATGGTGGCCGAGGCGAGAATCCCCAGGGCGCCCGCCTCCGCCGCGGCCGAGACCAGCCGGGGCCCCGCCACCCACCCCATGCCGGTCTGCACGACGGGGTGGCGCACCCCGACGAGCCGGGTCAGCGGCGTCTCGATCCGGGCGTCCGTCATGCCGCCGGCACCTCGCGCTCGCGCCGCCCCTCCGGGTCGAGGACGGTACGGATCAGCCGGAGTTCGGTGGCGGTGGGCTCCCGGGTGCAGGGCACGGCGTCGGGCAGCGCGAGCGGGAACCCGGTGGCTTCCCGCACCTCCTCGACCGTCACGCCGGGATGCACACTGGCCAGCCGCATCGCGCGGTCCGCGGTCTCGAAGTCGAAGACCCCGAGGTCGGAGACGACGCGCGGAATACGGTGGTAGCGGGTCGCGGACGGCCCGGCGGCGGCCGCGCTGTCGTACCCGACCCCGCAGATCATGTCGACCTTCTCGACGAAGACCCGCTTCGAGTGCTTCGGCACCCAGTAACTGACCGGATGGTTAAGGGTGTTGACCGGCGCGCCGCGGACCCCGAGGAGCTGGTGGGCGGGCTGCTCCCACGCGCCGATGCAGGAGATGTTCTGGTTGCCGAAGCGGTCGAGCTGGCTCGCGCCCATCATCACATGACGCCGGCCGCCGGTGACCATGGCGAGGTGCCGGCGGTAGGGCAGCCAGCCCTCGGCCGAGCCGTCCGGGCCGACGATCATGGCTTCGCCGTCGGTGAGGAGCAGATCGGGGGAGAAGGTGCGCCGGGCGAGCCGGGCGCCGATCGACGGGATCAGGCCCATCGGGCTGGCCAGCACCTCGCCGTTGCCGCGCCAGGCCTCGGCGCAGGCGATGACGCAGTACTCGGCGCGGGCCGTCGTCGTGGGGGTGGCGCTCACTGCTGCTCCTCGTGCCAGGATTCGACCGCGGACCGGTACGCCTTCTCGTCCCCGGACAGGAACCGCTCGGCGAACTCGGCCCAGGGCGTGGTGGCGTACAGCTTCTGGAAGGGCTCGTCACGTCCGTAGTCGGGGACGCAGGAGGTGAAGTGCGCGCCGTTCGGGGCCTCGACGACTCCGGTGACCGCATGGCGGGTGACCAGGAGGGTCTGCGGGGCGGCGGTGGCGAAGTCGTCCACCAGCCGTTCGCACGAGACATACGCACTGTCCGCGGCCTCGCAGAACAGATCGTCGAAGTACGGGTCGGGGCCCAGGTACTGGCCGTTTCCGAGCCGGTCGGCGCGGTGGAGATGGACCAGCGCCGCGTCCATGCGCAGGGCCGGCACCGCGACGAACGTCTCACCGTCCTCATAGGGTGAGGTGACGGTCTTCAGGCCGGGGTTGACGCGCATCACGTCCGAGCCGAGGCCGGACCGCACGGGCAGGAACGGCAGCCGGTTGGCGGCGGCCTGCAGGCCCCACATGAACATCGCCTCGTCGATCTCCCGCAGCTCGAACGCACCGCGCTGGCGGGCCGCGCGGAAGTGCGGTTCGAGGGGGATCGAGTCGAGGGTCGCGAACGCGGCGACCAGGGTGCGGATCCTGCCCGCGGCGGCGAGCAGGCCGACATCGGGACCGCCGTAGGAGATCACGGTCAGATCGGTGATGTCGGAGCGCAGCAGCGCCCGCACCAGCGCCATCGGCTTGCGGCGCGAACCCCAGCCGCCGATGCCGAGGGTCATCCCGCTGCGCAGCCGGGAGACGACGTCCTCGGGCGTCATGGTCTTGTCGGTCACGGTCAGCCTTCCTTCGTCGGGGTGGTGCCCGGCGCACCGAAGGTGTCGCGGACGCGGTCGGCGACACCGCTGAGGTTCGCCTCGAAGGTGAAGCCCTGCTCGAAGCGGTAGCTGCGCCCCACGTCGACGGGGTCGATGCCGTTGAGGGCGGCCTTGGCCAGACGGAGCAGAAAGCCGTCCTTCCGGGCGATCTCCCGGGCCAGGTCCCGTGCGGCGCCCGGCAGTTGCGCACGGGGGACGACCTGCCAGACGGAACCGTGCGCCTGCAGTTCGGCGGCGGTGACGGTGCGGGAGGTGTAGTAGAGCGCGCGCATCAGGTGCTGCGGTACCAGCCGGGCCAGATGGGTGGCCGCGCCGAGCGCGCCGCGGTCCAGCTCCGGGAGGCCGAAGGTGGCGTCGTCGCTGGCCACGATCGCGTCCGCGTTCCCGACGAGGCCGATGCCACCGCCCAGGCAGAAGCCGTGCACCGCCGCGACGACGGGCACCTCGCAGGCGTAGACCGCCGAAAACGCCTCGGCACAGCCGCGGTTGGCGCCGAGCAGGGCACCGTACCCGCCGGACGCGGTGTCCCGTTGCATCTCCTTGATGTCGACCCCCGCGTTGAAGCCGCGCCCGTGCGCGGTGAGGACGACGCAGCGCACGCCGGAGTCGCGGCCGGCCGCGCGCACGGCCTCGGCGAGGTCGTACCAGCCCTGTACGGGAAGGGCGTTGACCGGCGGGAAGTCCACGGTGACGACGGCGACACCCTGATCAGGCTTGGAGGTGGAGACACCCATGAGCAGATCAGCTACCTTTCCACCAAGCGTTTGTTAGGTAGCGAAGTTAGCAGCGGATGGTGCGCTGCGGGAGGGGTGCTCCGTGAGCCTGGCTCTCGATCTGTCCGGGCGGCTGGCCGTCGTGACCGGCGGCACCCGCGGCGTCGGCGCGGGTATCGCCCGCGCCTTCCTGCGGGCCGGTGCGGAGGTCGTCATCTGCGCGCGCAGGCCGCCGGACGCCCCCGTCGCCGCGGCCGGCCGCACCGCGCACTTCCGCCCCCTTGACCTGCGCGACCAGGCCGCCGTCCACGCCTTCTTCGCCCGGCTCGCGGACGACTACGGCCGGTTGGACTGCCTGGTCAACAACGCCGGCGGCACGCCGTACCGGCTGCTGGGGGAGGGGGCAGCCGAGCGGCACGCCCGGGTGGTCGCGCTCAACCTCCTCGCGCCGCTGACCGCCTCGCTCGCCGCCTACGAGGCGTTGCGGGGCGGGCCGGCCGGCGGTTCGGTCCTCATGATCGGCAGCGTCAGCGGCACCCGCCCCTCGCCCGGCACCGCCGCCTACGGCGCGGCCAAGGCGGGCCTGGACCACCTCGCCCGCTCCATGGCCGTCGAATGGGCCCCCGACGTACGGGTCAACACCCTCGTCCTCGGCATGGTGCGCACCGAACTCGCCGCCCTGCACTACGGCGACGAGGCGGGCATCGCGGCCGTCGGCGCCACCGTCCCGCTCGGCCGGCTCGCCGAACCCGCCGAGATCGGCGACACCTGCGTGTTCCTCGCCTCCGACCGGGCCGCCTACCTGACCGGGGCGAGCCTGCTCGTCCACGGCGGCGGAGAACGCCCCGCCTTCCTCGACGCCGCCACGGTCAACCACTCCGCGACGCCCCACGCCGCCACCGTGAACCACCCCACCGCGCCCGACGCCATGAAGGGCAACTGACATGACCGGCAAAGGAGTACGGACATGACCGGCACCGGAATCTGCACGGGACGCGTGGCCGCCGTCACCGGGGCGGGCCGTGGACTCGGCCGGGCCCACGCACTGGCCCTCGCCGCCGAAGGCGCCCGGGTCGTGGTGAACGACCTCGGGGTGGCCCCCGACGGGGCCGGCGCCTCGGCCGGACCGGCCCAGCAGGTCGCCGACGAGATCCGGGCCCGCGGCGGCCAAGCCGTCGCCCACACCGGCGACATCACCACCACCGACGGCGCCGCCTCGCTCGTCACCACCGCCCTGGAGGCCTTCGGCCGCCTCGACGCCCTCGTCAACAACGCCGGATTCCTGCGCGACCGGATGCTGGTCAACCTCGGTGAGGACGACTGGGACGCGGTCATCCGGGTCCACCTGAAGGGCCACTTCCTGCCCCTGCGGCACGCCGCGGCGCACTGGCGGGCGGAGGCCAAGGCCGGTCGCACCCCCGACGCCCGCATCGTCAACACCAGTTCGGGCGCCGGACTGCTCGGCAGCGTCGGCCAGGGCAACTACTCCGCCGCCAAGGCCGGCATCCTCGGCCTCACCCTCGTCGCCGCCGCCGAACTCGCCCCCTACGGCGTGCGGATCAACGCCCTCGCACCGGCGGCCCGCACCCGTATGACCGAGCGTGCCTTCGCCGCGAGGATGGCGGCGCCCGCCGAGGGGGAGTTCGACGCGATGGCCCCGGAGAATGTCTCCCCGCTGGTGGTCTGGCTGTCCTCCGCCGACAGCGCCGGGGTCACCGGCCGGGTCTTCGAGGCCGAGGCCGGCCGGATCACCGTGATGGAGGGCTGGCGCCCCGGCCCCACCGTGGACAGAAAGAGCCGCTGGACACCGGCCGAGGCGGGCGCGGCCGCGCGCGAACTGCTGGCCGTGGCCGAGGAACCACGGCCGGTGTACGGCGCGCGCTGACGCCTGACCACCGCGTACCAGCATCCCGGACGTCTCTTCTCTCCCGGTCGCCCGTCCCGTTCGTCAGCCTCCCGGCGGCGCCAGCCCCGCGAGTGCGGCGGCGCGGGAGAGCAGACCGACGAGCATGTCGAAGGTGAGCCGACCGGTGAACGTATTGCGCTGGCTGGGGTGGTAGCTGCCGAGCACCTGGAGTTCCCGCCGCCGCCCGGTGGCGGGCAGGGTCAGCTGTACGCCGTGACCGAACGCGGGGCGGGGCCGGGGGAGCGGCCACCCCGCGTCGCCCAGTACGGGCAGCAGCGCCTGCCAGCCGAATGCACCGAGCACCACGACCGTACGCAGGCCGGGGCTGAGGAGTTCGAGCTCCGCCGACAGCCACGGACGGCAGGTACGCCGCTCGGCGGGCGTGGGCCGGTTGTCCGGCGGAGCGCAGTGGACCGGCGCGGTGACCCGCACTCCGTACAGCTCCAGCCCGTCGCCCCGGTGCGTCGCGGTGGGCCGGGAAGCGAGACCCACCGCATGGAGGGCGGCGAACAGGAAGTCACCGGAGGCGTCCCCGGTGAACATCCGGCCGGTGCGATTGCCGCCGTGCGCGGCAGGAGCGAGCCCCACGATGGCCAACGCCGCGTCGGACGGCCCGAATCCCGGGACGGGCCGCGCCCAGTACTCCTGGTCCCGGAACGCCGCCCGCGGATGCGCCGCGACCTCCTCACGCCACTCCACCAGCCGGGGACAGGCCCGGCAGCGGACCAGCTGCGCGTCGAGCTCCGCGAGGTCGCCGCAGCGCCCGGCGTGATGGAGGGGGAAGGCCGCCTCGTCCCTGCCGGGCGGTGCCCCCGGCGCCCCGGTGTCGTTCATCCCTCCACGCTACGGGGAGACACCCCTAGTGGCGCATCGGGCAACGTACGCGCTGTCGTGACGCGCCGCCCGGTTGCCGTCCGGGCCGCCACCGGCCTGGACCGGGCCGGAACTCAACCCCACCGGACGCGTGGACAGCGTTCCCCATGGGGTTGTCCCCACCTCCACACGGGGGGCGCGCCGGATGGGCAACGGCCCCTGCGTACGGCCATCGTGTCGTATCCGGGCTTCCGCTCATCTGACAGCGAGGGACCGGTCATGCGGGATGCGGTGCCGGAACCGGCTGCCGAGCGGGCAATTCCCGGCGGCCCGGTGAAGGCCAACTGAAATCAGAAGACCAACGAACTTTCAGCTGAATGCCAGTTGAGAGATCGAAGGGGGTCCAGTGGACAGTCCCGGGGAGCGCGCTCTCGCGCGTCGTACGTTGCTGGCCGGCACGGCGGCAGCCGGTGCGGGAGCCATGTGGGGAGCTGCGGGCAGGGCCGTTGCCGACGGGCGGGGGCAGGCGAGGGGGCAAGGGGTGGTGGACGCCGAGGTGGCGCGGCTGGAGCAGGGGCTGATCGAGCTACGGGGGGACATCCACCGGCACCCCGAGGCGCCGGGTCAGGAGCAGCGTACCGCCGCTGTGGTGGCCCGGGAGCTGCGGGAAGCCGGGCTGACCGTCACCACCGGGGTGGGCGGCCACGGCGTCGTAGGCGTCCTGCGGGGGACGCGTCCGGGCCGGACCGTTGCGTACCGGGCGGACCTGGACGCGGTGCCGCCCAAGGACATCGTCGGGGGCGGCCAGGCGGTGGCCCACCTCTGCGGGCACGACATCCACACCGTTGTGGCGCTCGGTGTCGCCCAGGTCCTGGCGCGGCTGCGGCGGCACCTGGACGGAACGGTGGTGTTCCTCTTCCAGCCCGCCGAGGAGACCCTGTCGGGGGCCCGTGCGCTGATCGACTCGGGCGTGCTGGAGCGCACCTGCGTGGAGGAGATCCACGCCCTGCACTGCGGGCCGTTCCCCGTCGGCCGGTTCGCCGTGACCCCGGGGTTCGGGATGCCGGGCCAGGACACGGCGGAGGTGACCGTCTCCGGGCCGGACGCGCCCGATGCCGCGCGACGGCTGGCCGGCGAGATCGGTGCGCTCGCCACGGTGGCGCTGCCGCAGACCCCCGCGGACCTCGAGCGCATCGTCGCCGACGCCCAGCTGCCCGACGGGCCGTTGGCCCGGTTCGTGGCCCTGCGGGCACGGGCGGAGGAGGCCAAGGTGAGTGTGTCCTACCGCTGCTGGCCTCAGGAGTGGTACGTAGAGGTACGTGAGGACATCCGTCACCTGGCCGCGGTGTACGCGGGGGCCGGGGTGAGCTTCCCCGCCGAGCCGTTCCCTGCCATGGTCTGCCCGGAACACGACGCCCGCGTGCTCGCCCAGCACCTCCGGCACACCCTCGGCCGAGACGCGGTGACCGAGTTCCATGCCGCCTTTCCGCCCTTCAGCGGCGAGGACTTCGCCCTCTACCTGGACCGCCTCCCCGGCACGTTCACCTTCCTCGGTGTCCGTGCCCCCGGCGCACCCCTCACCACCAGCTACCCGCACTACCCCGACTTCGCCCCGGACGAGCGCGCCATCGGCATCGGCGTACGGGCCATGGCGGGCTGGATCGCGGAGCGGACCCGGAGCCGGTGACCACCGCCGTCGGCATTGCCCGTACCCCTCCGGCGCCCCGGGGCCGTCAGGGCTGATGGCGAAGCCATGAGGACGGCAGTCCGCCAAGTCCTCTTTCCGGAGCCTGTGTTGTGTGACATATTACTGAAGTGCCCACGAGACACAGACAGTCTTTGGATGCTCCGGATGTGGTCATCGTCGGGGCCGGAGTGGTCGGCGCCGCCTGTGCCTACTACGCCGGCCGGTCCGGCCTTGATGTCGCCGTCGTCGACCGCGGATCCGTCGCGGGCGGTACCACCGGCGCCGGCGAGGGGAATCTGCTCGTCTCCGACAAGGAGCCGGGACCCGAACTCGAACTCGCGCTGCTCTCCCTCCGGTTGTGGCGGGAACTCGCCGCCGAGCTGCCGCCGGAGATCGAGTACGAGGCGAAGGGCGGGTTGGTCGTCGCCTCCGACGAACCCGGCATGGCGGCGCTGCGCGCCTTCCGCGCGGCGCAGGGCAGGGCAGGTGTGCGGAGCGACTGCCTTGTTGCCGACCGGCTGCGGGACGCGGAACCGCATCTGGCGCCCGGCCTCGCCGGAGGCGTCCTCTACCCGCAGGACGCCCAGGTCCAGCCCGCCCTGGCCGCTGCATATCTGCTGCGTGCCTCCGGGGCGCGGCTGCACCTGGGCACGGAGGTCACGACCGTCCTGCGGGGGCCCGGCGGGACGGTACGGGGCGTCCGTACCCCGCGGGGCGACATCCTGGCCCCCGCGGTGGTGAACGCCACCGGCACCTGGGCCGGCCGGCTGGCCTCGCTCGCGGGGGTGCGGGTCCCCGTCCTGCCCCGCCGGGGATGTGTGCTGGTGACCGAGCCGCTGCCGCGTGTCGTACGCCGCAAGGTCTACGCCGCGGACTATGTCGCCGATGTGGCCAGCGGATCGGCGGCGCTGCAGACCTCCGCCGTCGTCGAGGGCACCCCGGCCGGACCGGTCCTGATCGGTGCCAGCCGGGAACGGATCGGCTTCGACCGCACGCTCTCGGTCGGGGTGCTGCGCCGGCTCGCCGCCCAAGCCGCAGCCCTGTTCCCCGTATTGGCAGGCGTCCGGGTGATGCGCACCTATCAGGGGTTCCGCCCCTACCTCCCCGACCACCTCCCGGCGATCGGCCCCGACCCGCGCCTGCCGGGCCTGCTGCACGCCTGCGGCCACGAGGGCGCGGGCATCGGACTCGCCCCGGCCACCGGCCGGCTGATCGCCCACGCGCTGACGGGGACGCCCGGTCCGCTGGACGCGCGGCCGTTCCGCCCGGACCGGTTCGGCGAAGGCGCGGGGGAGGAAGAGGCAGGGGAGGAAGGGGCGGGGGAGGTATGACGCTGCCCGCCCTGCCGGTGCCTTCGTCCGCCCGCCCGCACACCACCACCGAGAGGAGCTTGGGGATGACCCGTCGCCGCACCCCCGCCGATGTCGTACGGGCCGCGCCGGGACCGGCGTTCGAGATCCGGTTCGACGGGCGGCCGCTGCCCGCGCTGCCCGGTCAGAGCATCGCCGCCGCGCTCTGGGCGGCCGGTGTGCTCTCCTGGCGGACCACACGCCGCGACGGGCGGCCGCGCGGGGCCTTCTGCGGGATCGGCGCCTGCTTCGACTGTCTGGCCACCGTCAACGGCCAACCCAATCAGCGGGCCTGCCTGGTGCCCGCCCGGCCCGGGGACACGATCACCACCCAGGAGGGAGACGGGCATGCCGATCTCACCGTCTGACACCCACGACCTCGTGGTCATCGGCGCGGGGCCGGCCGGGCTCGCCGCCGCCGTCACCGCCGCCGGCTCCGGGCTGCGGGTGGCACTCGTCGACGCGGCCGCGCGGCCCGGCGGACAGTTCTACCGGCAGCCGGCTCCCGGGCTGGGCGCCGCCCGCCCCGAGGCACTGCACCACTCCTGGCGCGCCTTCGCGCGGCGCACCGCACGGCTGGACGCGCAAGTCGCCGCAGGCCGGGTGAGACACTTCGCGGCACACCACGTCTGGGCCGTCACCCGGGACCCGGCGCACTGGACCGTGCACGCGGTCACCGGGCCCGACGGCGGGCAGGGCCGGGCCGAGGTGCGGGCGCGGCACGTGCTCCTCGCCACCGGCGCGTACGAGCGTCAACTGCCCTTCCCCGGCTGGACGGTGCCCGGTGTCGTGGGGGCGGGAGGCGCGCAGGCCATGCTCAAGGCGGGGCTGGTGCTGCCGGGGCGGCGGATCGTGGTCGCCGGCAGCGGGCCGCTGCTGCTCGCCGTCGCGGGCTCGCTCGCCGCGGCCGGCGCCACCGTGCCGGTGGTCGCCGAGGCGAGCGGCTACGCGGGATACGCCCGCGCCCCGCGCACGCTTGCCGCCAACCCCCGCAAGCTCGCCGAAGGGGCCGGTCACGCGGTGACCCTGCTCCGTCACGGCGTACGCCTCCGCTCCCGCAGCGCGGTCACCGCCGTGCACGGCACCGACCGGGTCGAGGCCGTCACCCTGTCCCGGCTCGACCGGGACTGGCGGCCGCTGCCCGGAACCGGGCTGCGCATCCCCTGCGATGCGCTCGCCGTCGGACACGGGCTCGTACCGCAACTGGAGCCGGCCACGGCACTGGGCTGCGCCACCCGTCGTACTCCGGACGGCACCTGGGCGCTGGTGCTCGACGACCAGCAGCGGACGACGGTCGACGGCGTCTGGGCGGCCGGTGAGGCCGGGGGTGTCGGGGGTGCGGAACTTGCTTTTGTGGAGGGTGAGTTGGCGGCGTACAGCATTGCGGGCCGGGGTGTCCACGGCTCGCTGCGCCGTCGCCGGGACCGGTTGCGGAGGTTCGCCCGGACCATGGCCGCCGCGCATGCGCCGGGCCCCGGCTGGACCGGTTGGCTCCGTGCGGACACCGAGGTCTGCCGCTGCGAGGAGGTCACGGCCGGCCGGGTCCAGGACGCCGTATCCGGTCTCGGCGCCCGCGACACCCGTACCGTCAAACTGCTCACCCGGGCCGGAATGGGCTGGTGCCAGGGGCGGATGTGCGGCCCCGCGGTGGCCCGCCTCGCGGGTCAGGCCGGACCCGCGGCCGATCGCAGACCCCTCGCCTGTCCCGTGGTCCTGGGGGAACTCGCGGACGAGCAGGGTTAGTTCGATTCCGGGCGTCCTTGGCAAGCCTCTGGGGCGCTCAGTAAAATGTCACACCTCATAGAAGGAGACTTCCCATGGTCACCCGCACCCGCACCCGCACCCGTCCCTGGCACGGCATCATGGTTGCCACCACCCTCCCCTTCCGTGACGATCTCTCCGTCGACCACGACGCCTACGCCGACCAGGTGGCCCGGCTGCTCGCCGCCGGCTGCGACGGCGTCGTCCCCAACGGCTCCCTCGGCGAGTACCAGACGCTCACCGACGACGAGCGCGCCCGGGTCGTCCGCACCGCCGTGGCGGCCGCCGGTGACGGCGACCGGGTGATGCCCGGGGTCTCCGCCTACGGCAGTGCCGCCTCGCGCCGGTGGGCCGAGCAGGCCGCCGAGGCGGGCGCCGGATCCGTCCTGCTGCTGCCGCCCAACGGCTACCGCGCCGAACCGGCCGCGGTCCGTGCCCACTTCGCCGAGGTGGCCGCGGCCGGCCTGCCCGTCGTCGCCTACAACAACCCCTTCGACACCAAGGTCGACCTCACCCCCGGCCTCCTCGCCGACCTGTACGCCGACGGCAGCATCGTCGCCGTCAAGGAATTCAGCGGCGATGTCCGCAGGGCCTACGAGATCGCCGAAGTCGCCCCGGAACTGGACCTGTTGATCGGCGCCGACGACGTCCTGCTCGAACTCGCCCTCGCCGGTGCCGTCGGCTGGATCGCGGGCTTCCCCAACGCACTGCCCGAGGCGTGCGGCACCCTCTACCGTGCCGCGCTCGCCGGTGACCTCGACACCGCGCGGCCGCTCTACCGCGCCCTGCACCCGCTGTTGCGCTGGGACTCCCGGCCCGAGTTCGTGCAGGCGATCAAGCTCGCCATGGACCTCGCCGGACACCGCGGCGGCCCGACCCGCCCGCCACGCTCCCCGCTCACCACCGAGCACGCGGCCGCGCTCCGTGCCGCCACCGGAAAGCTCCTCGCCGACGGCCACCACTGAGAAGGGGCTCGCCATGCGCACCCGCCATGTCTTCCACGCCGTCGACTCCCACACCGAGGGCATGCCCACCCGCGTCATCACCGGCGGCATCGGCACCGTCCCCGGCGCCACCATGGCCGAGCGCCGGCTGCACTTCGCCGAGCACCGCGACGCCCTCCGCACGCTGTTGATGAACGAGCCGCGCGGCCATGCCGCCATGAGCGGTGCGATCCTCCAGCCGCCGACCCGGCCCGACGCCGACTACGGCGTCCTGTTCATCGAGGTCTCCGGCTACCTGCCCATGTGCGGGCACGGCACGATCGGGGTGGCCACCGTTCTCGTCGAGACCGGCATGGTGGAGGCCGTGGAACCCGTGACCACGGTGCGGCTCGACACCCCCGCCGGACTGGTCACCGCGGAGGTGCAGGTGCGGGACGGGGCGGCCACGGCCGTCACCCTCACCAATGTGCCCGCCTTCTGCGCCGGACTGGACCGCAAAATCGCCGTCCCGGGCTACGGCACGCTGAGCTATGACCTCGCTTTCGGTGGCAACTTCTACGCGATCCTGCCGCTGGACAGCGTCGGCCTGCCCTTCGACCGGGCCCGCAAGGACGACATCCTCGCCGCCGGACTCGCCCTCATGGAAGCCGTGAACGCCACCGACCGACCGGTCCATCCCGAGGACGAGCGGATCGGCGGCCTCAAGCACGTCTACTTCGCCGCGCCGGGGTCAAACGCCTCCCGCTCCCGGCACGCGATGGCCATCCACCCCGGATGGTTCGACCGCTCGCCGTGCGGTACGGGCACCTCCGCACGGATGGCGCAGCTGCACGCACGCGGCGAACTCCCGCTCCACCAGGACTTCGTCAACGAGTCGTTCATCGGAACGGAGTTCACCGGCCGCCTCGTCTCCACCACCACGGCCGGCCCGTTCCCGGCCGTCGTCCCCACCGTCACCGGCCGGGCCTGGGTGACCGGCACCGCGCAGTACTTCCTCGACCCGTCCGACCCGTTCCCCGCGGGGTTCGTGCTGTGACACACGGCCGTGAGGCCGACGGCCGCCCGCCACCAGGAAGTTCGCGCAACGTGACATTGTACGCTGGCACTCCGCGCCAATTCGGAGGACCACGATGGGTGAACTCAAGCACCGCAGCCTGATCACCGCGCAGGAGCGGCTTCGCGACCAGGTCGCCCATCAACTGCGCGCGGCCCTGATCGCGGGGGAGCTGTGCCCGGGGTCGGTCTACTCGGCCCCGGGCCTCGCCGCGGACTTCGGGGTCTCCGCCACCCCCGTGCGCGAGGCGATGCTCGACCTCGCCCGCGAGGGGCTGGTCGAGCCGGTACGCAACAAGGGCTTCCGGATCACCGAGGTGAGCGAGCGCGACCTCGACCAGTACACCGAGATCCGCGCCCTGATCGAGGTCCCGGTCGTCGGCCAGGTCACCCGTACCGCCGACCGGGCACAGCTGGAGGCCCTGCGCCCTGCCGCCCTGGAGATCGTCGCCGCCGCCCGCGCGCACGACCTCATCGGCTACCTGGAGGCCGACCGCCGCTTCCACCTCGAACTGCTCGGCCTCAGCGGCAACGACCGCCTGGTCGAGACCGTCGGGGACCTGCGCAAGCGCTCCCGGCTGTACGGCCTCACCCGCCTCGACGAGCGCAACCAACTGCTGCCCTCCGCCGAGGAGCACGTCGAACTGCTCGATGTGATGCTGACGGGCGACGCCGAGGCGGCCGAGGCCTGTATGGCCCGCCACCTCGGTCATGTCCGCTCGCTGTGGGCCCAGGGCCGCGAGGAACCGCTGGTGCCTCGACCGCAGCGGCCGCAGGCCGCCCGCCGGGGCTGACCGGACGACGGTCAGCCCGGTCAGCCCCGGTCGGCCCGCTCAGGCCCGCCCGGTGAGGAGCCCGTCCATCCACTCCTCCACCCCGTCGGCGGTGCGCGGCAGCGCCGACGACATCAGCCGGGCACCGTCCGACGTGATCACCAGATCGTCCTCGATCCGGACCCCGATACCGCGCAGCTCGCGTGGCAGGGTCTCGTCGTCGGGCTGGAGATACAGACCCGGCTCGACGGTCAGGACCTGCCCCTCCGCCAGGACGCCGTCCAGGTACTGCTCCGCGCGGGCCCGTGCGCAGTCGTGCACATCGAGGCCGAGCATATGGCCCGAACTGCACAGCGTGTAGCGCCGGTACAGGCCGCTGTCGGCGGCCAGCGCCTCCCGTGCCGGGATGCGCAGGACGCCCCAGTCGGCCAGCCCCTCGGCCAGGACACCCGTACAGGCCCGGTGGAAGTCCCGGAAGCTCGCGCCCGGCTTGAGAGCAGCGATGCCCGCCTCCTGCGCGGCGAGCACCAGCTCGTACACCCGGCGCTGGACGGGGGAGAAGCGTCCGGAGAGCGGCAGGGTGCGGGTGAGGTCGGCGGTGTACAGCGTGTCGGTCTCCACGCCCGCGTCCAGCAGCAGCAACTGGCCGGGGTCGAGCGGCCCGTCGTTGCGGGTCCAGTGGAGCACACAGGCATGGGCGCCGGCGGCGGCGATGGTCTCGTACCCGGTGCCGTTGCCCTCGGCGCGGGCGCGCAGCTGGAAGACCCCCTCGATCCAGCGTTCGCCGCGCGGGTGGCGCAGTGCGGCGGGCAGGGACCGTACGACATCCTCGAAGCCGGTGGTGGTGTGCCCGACGGCCTCCTGAAGCTGAGCCACCTCCCAGTCGTCCTTCACCAGCCGCAACTCGCTGAGCACGGAGGCGAGTTCGGCGTCGTGCGCGGCGTCCCGTCCGGGCCGGTGGGGTGCGAAGTCGTCCAGGTGCGCACACCGGAGGCCGGTGCGGCGTTCGGCCTCGGCGAGATCGGGGCGGCGGCCCACCCAGAACTCGCCGTAACGGCGGTCGCGGTAGAACGCGCCACCGCCGTCCCGCGGCGGCCTCGGCCGCAGGTACAGCACCGCCTCGCCGTCCGGTTCCAGCACCAGGACGTGCCCCGGCTGGTCCTCGCCCGTCAGCCCGGTCAGCCAGGCGTAGGCGCTGTGCGGGCGGAAGCGGTGATCGCAGTCGTGGGAGCGGACCTTCAACTCTCCTGCCGGAATGGTCAGTCGCTCGCCGGGGAAGCGGGCGGCGAGCCGGGCCCGGCGGCCGGCGAACCGGGCGAAGCCCGGGACGCGGGGCCCGTCGGGGGGCGGGGTGGCGGCCCACCGGCCGGTCATGAAGGCGGCGAGGGCGTCCGACACCGGCAAGTCATGGCTGCCGGTGTGGAGTTGGGGGGTGTGCGAGGTCAAAGTACACCTCCGGTAAAGAAAGCTACCTGAAGCCTTGTCAGTGCAATTTCACATTACTATGTTATGGGTCACACCTCGTGGAGTGAAGGCCACCGCCTCCATCCCCACACAACCCCCCACCCCCTCCCGGAGGTTCAGGTGTCCCCTTCGCGTCTGCCGCGCGGCGTCCTGCTGACCGCGACCCTCGCCACCACCCTCGTCCTGCCGGCCGTCCAGGCCGCCCAGGCGGCACCCCACCCGTCGGCCACCTCCTCGCAGCGGGCCCGGGCGGCGCAGCCCGGACACCGGCCCGCCGCCCCCACCGCCAACCCCTTCGACCACGCCCAACGCCTCGCCGCCGCCCCGAAGTCCGACGCCGGCCCGGCGCCGGCCCCCCGCGCCCTCGTCGAGAGAGGCCGCATACCGGGACCCCAGACCAAGCCCGCGGGCACGCCGCAGGGTCCGAGACCCGAGGTCGCCCCCTGCACCCTCGACGGCATCACCGGCCTGAACCCCGAACAGTTCGCGGACTTCCTCGCCGACCCGGCCGTCACGGCCGACGGCTGTCTGCGCACCCTCGTGTGGACCTGGGACCCCCGGCTCATCCCCGTCATGTCCGACGCCCACGTCCAGGCGGTGGCCCGTCGCATCACCGGTCTCGCCGCCTCCCATGACGGCAAGAACACCAGCCATCTGTACGAGATGTTCACGTACTTGCACGCGGTGGCCTACCAGGACTTCTCGCACGACGAGATCGACACCACCGACGCGCCCACCGTCGATGCCGTGCGCCGCGCCGTCGAGGCCTTCGGTACCGCGGCCCGCACCTTCGACGTCACCCGGGCCAACGCCGACACCCTGCGTGAAGCCCTGTACGCCGCCAGCGCCCCGGGCCTGCGGCAGCACCAACTCGACCTGATCCAGCGGGTCCTGGTCACTCTGGACGCGGCCCATCCCGCCACCCACAAGGACCCGGCCTGGGGCAACGCGGCCCTCGCCGCGCTCTCCGTCAACTACCTGGGCGTCTACCCCGGCAACAAGGACACCGCCTTCCAGTACGCGGCCGCCGCCGACCCCGCCTACCGCGCCGCCTTCAAGGCGTTCGCCGGATACACCCACCTCAAGGGGACGCCCAACGCCTGGGCCGTACGCGATGCGCTCGGGGAGTACGGCCGCTTCGGCCAGATCGGTTCCCTCAAGAAAGCCATCGTCACCGACCTCGGCGCCCTCCTCCCCACCACGGTGCGCAACTTCGGCGACGGCAGCGAACCCTGGGCCAAGGTCGCCGGGTGGCTCATCTTCTTCGACGCCTGCAAACCGTACGCGGTGTGCAAGGACGACATCGAAAAGCGGATCTTCCCGCGCACCTACTCCTACGACAACGGCGCCATCAAGGTCCGCACCGCCCTCGACCGCGCCGTCGTCGACCAGCTCTACTACGCGTCCAAGCAGGTCAGGGCCCAGTTCCACCGGGTGCTCGGCACCACCCAGCCGCTGGCGGGCGACCCCAACACCACGCTCACCATCGTCCTGTACGCCTCCCGCGCCGACTACGAGGTCTACCACCCGCTGCTCACCGGCATGGGCACCAACAACGGCGGCGTCTACATCGAGCAGGGCGCGACCTTCTACACCTACCAGCGGCGTGTCCCCCAGGACTCCAGCCTCACCCTCGAAGAGCTCTTCCGGCACGAGTACGTCCACTACCTCAACGGCCGCTTCGCCGTCCCCGGCTTCTTCGGCGAGGGCCCCTGGTACGAGGGCGACCGCACCACGGCCATGGACGAGGGCAGTGCCGAGTTCTTCGACGGCTCGACCCGTGACAACGGCATCGCCGTGCGCCGGTCACTCGTCCGCGACATCATCGCGGACACCGCGGACGGCAAGGCCCGTATGAGCATCAACGAGTTCCTGCACGCGACGTACGACCGCGACGGCTTCCGCTTCTACTCCTACGCCGGCACGTTCTTCGAGTTCCTGTGGCGCGACCACCCCGCGATGCTCCAGGAGATGTACCGGTATCTGCGGGCGGACGACCCGGCGGCCTTCGACTCCTGGCGCAACCGGATGGGAGCCGACGCGGGGCTGCAGCAGCAGTACGACGCCTTCCTCGACGCGCAGATCGCCATCGTCGACGACCTCTTCGTACCGAAGACGACGTTCACGCCCAACGGCTCCCTGAAGTTCGCCACCACCGCAGAGGTACAGAGCGCCTTCGCCGCCGCCACCGCCAACACGCCCGTCTGCAAGGACGACGGCGACCCGGGCATCGGCCGGTTCACCTGCACCGGCCGGATCACCGCCAATCTCGCCAACTCCGGCGACCCTGGCCAGGTCTTCAAGGACATGACCGAAACCGTCGACTACTTCATCCTCGACCGCACCAAGCCCGCCGCGAACAACTTCGCCGATATGAACTGCTCCTTCGGCCCCACCGAGATCTGGTCCACGGGCCGGGCCGGCACCTCGGACTTCCGCTGCGAGGGCCCGCTGCGGCGCTGAGCGCCCCGCCGTCCCCGGCGGCGGCACGGCCCGTCGTGCGACTGGCGGGCCGTGCCCGGCCGCTGAGCAGTGACCGGCGGACGGGCCGTGTTGGGCGGAGTCCTTCGGTCTCCGTCAGTCGCCGGGCAGATCGAGCCGGCGGGACGTACCGGGCGCCAGCGAGAACGAGCGGTCGCGCAGCCTGACCCGCATCGCGGGGTTCTCGGAGGCCGGAACCGTGATCCGTACCTGCTCGGCGCGGATGCGCAGATCGACGTCCCAGTGGCGCCGGAAGCGGATGCGGACCCCGAACTTCGAGAGCTCCGGCAGCGGCGCCGGATCGAGCCACAGCGCCTGGTCGCGGGTCTCCAGGCCGGTCATCCCGCGCTGCACGAAATCCAGGGTGCCGGCCATCGCCCCCAGGTGGATGCCCTCCGCGGTGGTGCCGCCCTGGACGTCCGCCACATCCCCGGCCAGCGCCTCCTCACAGAACGTCCACGCGTCGGGACGGTGGACGCGGGCCAGGACCCAGGCGTGGACCAGGGCGCTGAGGGTGGAGCCGTGGCTGGTGCGGTGGAGGTAGTAGTCGACGGTGGCGTGCCAGATGTCGTCGTCCAGGGGATGGCCGAGCCGGCGGAACACCGAAGCGAGCTCCGACGGTGAGAAGAGATAGCCCAGCATCAGCACATCGGCTTGTTTGGAGGCCTGGTAGCGGTTCACCGTGTCGCCCTCCGCCTCCAGGATCCGGTCCAGCCGGCGGATGTCACCGTAGCGCTGCCGGTATGCGTGCCAGTCCAGCTCGGCGAGGTCCCCGTATCCGGCGAACTGGCTGATCACCCCGCGGTGGTAGGGCACATGGAGCCGGTGGGCGATGTCCTCCCAGCGCTCGGGCTCCTCCGGACAGAGCTGGAGACGTTCGTACAGCTGCCGCTGATGGGCCTCGGGGAGCGTGCGGCAGAGGTCGAGGGCACGCATCAGCACCCAGGCCGCCGTGACATTGGTGTAGGCGTTGTCGTCCACTCCCGGTGCGGCGGCGTCCGGATAGCCGTCGTGGTACTCGTCGGGACCGACGACCCCGCGGATGCGGTACCGGCCCAGCGCGGCGTCCCAGACCGCACAGGCGGCCCAGAAGCGGGCGATCTGCAGCAGCATCTCCGCGCCCCTGGTGTGCAGGAACTCCGTGTCGCCGCTGGCCTCTCCGTACTGCCACACGTTGTAGGCGATCGCCGAGCCGACGTGGTGCTGGAGCCGGGAGTAGTCGGGCAGCCAGCGCCCCGAGCGCGGGTTGAGGTGGATCTGCTGGGTCTCCTCACGACCGTCGCCGGCGCTCTGCCACGGGTACATCGCGCCGGTGCGGCCCGCTTCCCGCGCGGCATGGCAGGCGGCGGGCAGCCGCCGGTAGCGGTAGTCGAGCAGCGCGCGGGAGACCTGCGGCAGGTGCAGATTCAAGAACGGCAGCACGAACAGCTCGTCCCAGAAGACATGTCCGCGGTACGCCTCGCCGTGCAGACCCCTCGCCGGCACTCCGGTATCCAGCTCGGCGGTGTGCGGCGAGAGGGTCTGCAGGAGGTGGAAGAGGTGCAGCCGCAGGATCCCGCCCGCCTCTCCGGGGACCTCCAGCTTGGCCTGCCGCCACAGGTTCTCCCAGGCGCGGCGGTGCGATGCCCGCAACTGCCGGAAGTGCGGGGCCAGGGCCACACAGTCCACGGCCGCATGCCGCGGGCTCTCGATCGCCGGGTCGCGGGAGGTGAACAGCGCCACGGTCTTCTCGACGACCGCGGAGGAGTCCGGGGGGAGGGGCAGGACCAGCGTGTGGGACGCACCCAGCGCGGTGAGCTGAGGCATGGGCGCCCCGCCCCGGCCGGAGGAGGTGCGGGTCCGGGCGGCCAGCGCGATACGGATGTCCGAGTCCAGGGTGCGGCAGCTCAGCCACACGGTGTCCGGCAGCTCGCTGCCGGTCTCCCACCCCGTCAGATGCTGGTCCGCCAGCTCGTGGTAGCGCGCGACGCCGGCGTTGCGCACCGCACCGTCGATCCCGGACTCCACCTCCACCGTGCCCGCCCAGCCATGGGACCGGAAGCAGGTGCGCAGCGCGGCCAGATGGGGTTCTCCCATGTGCACCAGGCGGCACTGCTCCACGGTCAGCCGCCGGCCGGCCTCGTCCTCGTAGACCGACCAGCGGGTCAGCGTGCCGTGCCGCAGGTCCAGGGTCTGCCGGTGCTCCGTCAGCTGCGGGTGGTCGGGGGAGAGCCAGGGGCCGGGAGCCGCGTCGGCGGGGCAGATCCGGTAGCGCAGCGGGAGCCAGTTGGGCAGGTTGACCATGTCCTCGTTCTCGACCGGGCGCCCCGCCACCAGCGAGGTGAGCCGGTTGTAGCAGCCGGCGGCGTAGGTGCCGGGGTAGTGCGCGGGCCCGGCCGGCACCTCGGACGCCGCGCCGCGGGTGGCGAAGTAGCCGTTGCCGAGGGCACAGAGCGTTTCGCGCAGCCGTTCCGTCTCCGGGTCGTACCCCTCGTACGACCAGGTCCAGGGGCGTGTCATCTGCCCGCCCCGGCTGCCGTACGACCAGGTCCAGGTGCTCGTCATCCCCCCTCCCCGGCCGTCAGCAGCTCGCCCGGGTCGGCCACGACCACATCGGCGCCACGGCGGCGCAGGGCGGTGGCACTGTATGGTCCTGCCGTCCGGTCCACGCCCACCACCAGGCCGAATCCGCCCCGGCGGCCGGCCTCGACACCGGCGAGGGCGTCCTCCACCACGGCGGTGTCCGCGGCCGGGACACCGAGCCGCCGGACCGCTTCGAGGAAGAGCGCGGGGTCCGGTTTGCCGGGCAGGTTCAGCCGGCGCGCCTCGTTGCCGTCCACCACGGCCCGGAAGAGCCCGAGCACGTCGGCAGCGGCCAGCAGCTCGGTGGCATGGCGGGACGCCGAGACGGCGGCGCACGGCACCCCGAGGTCCCACAGCACCCGCAGCAGGCGCACGGTGCCGGGCCAGGTGGCGACGGCCTCGGTCCGCAGGCGCGCGGTGAACAGCTCGTCCTTGCGGGCCGCGACGGCGGCGACGGTGTCCGTGCCCGGCGCGTCCTGTGGTGTGCCGGGCGGCAGATCGAGGCCGCGTGCGCGCAGGAAGGCGGCCGCCCCGTCCTGCCGGGACCGGCCGTCGACATAGCGCAGATAGTCGTCCACCGGGTCGAAGGGGCGTTGTCCGCCCGCGGCCGTCAGACACGCGTCGAAGGCGCCCTTCCAGGCCGCGGCATGCATCCGCGCGGAGTCGGTGATGACCCCGTCGGTGTCGAAGACCACGGCCCGCAGCGAATGCAGACAAGCGGCCAAAGGGACGCCGCTCATGGTGACGGTTCCGTTCGTCGGTGTGTCCCTTCCATGGCACCACGACTGCGGGCCATGGGCGCGCCGCGCTCCGTCACCCTCGGCCCGGTGGGCCCGGCGGCCCCGTTGCGCCCCGGCCGGACGACATCGGGACGGCCCGGCCGCCCCCCTGCGCGCACCCGACCACGGTGCGACGGTGGCAGTAGGCCCCTTCGCCGAGGTGACCGGAAGGAGTGGGGTGATGGAGCATCCGCTGACCGTCGGGACCGATGGATCGGATGCCGCGTTCCGGTCGCTGGACTGGGCGGTGGACGAGGCGGCACGCCACACCCTCCCGCTGCGGATCGTCCATGCCTCCCGGTGGGAGCGCTACGAGGGCACCTCGTCGGCGCCGGTCCCGGAACGCCCCGTCGAGCAGGTGCTCGCGGAGGACATCGTGGCGTCCGCCGCCGACCACGTCCGCCGCCGTCATGCCGACGTCAGGGTCTCGGCGGAGGTGCTGGCCGACGACGCGGTCACCGTCCTGCTGAACGAGGGCCTGCACGCCTCGGCGCTGGTCCTGGGGTCGCGGGGGCACGGGGAGATCGCCGGTCTGCTGCTCGGGTCGGTCAGCCTGACGGTGGCCGCCCGCGCCCGGTGCCCGGTGATCGTGGTCCGCGGTGACCCGGCCGGACTCGCGGGCACCCACGAGCGTGTCCTCCTCGGCGTCGCCGACCCGGCCGGTGAAATGGCGGCCGTCCGCTTCGCCTTCCGCGAGGCCGAGGCCCGCGGCTGCACGCTGGAGGCGGTCTGCGCCTGGCGCCGCCCGGCACCCGGGACGGCCGAGGAGTCCCCAGGGGAGGCCCATCGCTCCGACGAGGAGCAGGCCACGGCGCTGCTGGACGATGCCCTGGCCGAGGCGGCCGGCGCCCATCCGGCGGTGCGGGTGGAGCGCGCCGTGGTCGAGGGGCCGGCGCACAAGGTCCTGGTGCACCGCGCCGCCGCGGCCGATCTGCTGGTGGTCGGGGCGCAGTGCCGCCAGGGACACTTCGGTCTGCAGCCCGGCCGGGTGGCGCACACCGCTCTCTGCCATGCCGCCTGCCCCGTGGCGGTCGTGCCCCGGACCGCCTGAGCCGGCACCGGGGCCCGGCGCTACCTCGTCAGCCCGGCCGCATGATCCGGGACGTAGGTCTGCAGGTCCCGGGGCGGCCGCTGGTAGCCGGTGGCCGGCGGCCGTGGCGGCAGGGTCAGCTGTGGCGGGGTGACGGCGTGATAGGGCACCGTCGACAGCAGGTGGGCGATCATGTTCAGGCGGGCCCGGCGCTTGTCGTCGCTCTCGACGACGTACCACGGCGACTCCGCGATGTCCGTGTGCACGAACATCTCGTCCTTGGCCCGCGAATACTCCTCCCAGCGGGTCAGCGACTCCAGATCCATGGGGGAGAGCTTCCAGCGCCGGGTGGGGTCCTCCAGCCGGCGCCGGAACCGCCGCTCCTGCACCTCGTCGCTCACCGAGAACCAGTATTTGCGCAGCAGGATCCCGTCCTCCACCAGCATCCGCTCGAAGACCGGGCACTGCCGCAGAAACCGCTGGTGTTCGGCCGGGGTGCAAAAGCCCATGACCCGTTCGACACCGGCCCGGTTGTACCAACTGCGGTCGAACAGCACGATCTCGCCCGCCGCGGGAAGGTGCTCCGCATAGCGCTGGAAGTACCACTGCGTGCGCTCCCGCTCGGTGGGCCGCGGCAGCGCCACGATCCGTGCCACCCGGGGATTGAGGTACTGGGTGACCCGTTTGATGGTGCTTCCTTTGCCGGCCGCGTCACGCCCCTCGAAGACCACGACGAGCCGGGCACCCTCGGTGCGCACCCACTCCTGGAGCTTCACCAGCTCCGTCTGCAGCCGGTACAGCTCCGACTCGTACCGCGGCCGCGACAGCTTTCCGGCGCCGGTGCCGCCCTGCTTGTCCGCCATACGACGACGGTACGGAGAAAAGCCCCCGGCGTCTCAGGCGTGCGAGCCGAACGGGGCCAGGGCCTCGCGCTCGATCCGCCGCTGGACCTGCTCGGTCAGGTGGGCGAGCCGCTTCGAGACCTTCGCCCGAACGGCGTGCGGCGACCGGATGTACCGGGCGGTCGCGGGCAGCTCCGCGATATCGGCCGCGACCCGCCGCCGGGCGTCCTCGAGGCGGCCGCGCGGCGTCGTGCGCACGCCCCCGCGCATCAGCGTCTCCAGCAGCGGCGTACTGCCCGGGGGAACCGGCTCCTCGGCCAGGCCGATCACATCGTGGCACCCGGGCCGGCGGAAGACCTGTTTGCGGCCCGGTGCGGTCGCCTTCGCCGCCGACAGCTTCATCAGCGGGCGGCCGTCATAGGCGACGAGCTTGTACGCCGAATCCAGCGTGGGGGCGTCGGCGCTCACCCCGATCCGGGTGCCCACGGCAAAGACGTCGATCGGCGCTCCCGCCCGTGCCAGATCGTGCACCGCGAATTCGTCCAGCCCGCCGCTGGCGACGATGCGGACCTGCGGAAGTCCCGCGTTGTCCAGGATCGTGCGGGCGCGGAAGGACAGTTCGGCCAGGTCACCGCTGTCCAGCCGGATGGCCGACCCGTCACCGCGGCCCAGTGCGTTCAGTACCCTGGCCGCTGCCGCGACGCCGGATTCGGTGGCGTAGGTGTCCACCAGAAAAGTCACCGGTCCGGGGTGGCAAAGCGCGAACGCGGTGAACGCCGCCTCCTCGTCCCCGAACGCCTCGATGTACGAGTGCGCCATCGTGCCCACCGCCGTCAGATCCTCGGCGTGGGCCGCCGCCACATTGCTGGTACCGCTGAATCCGGTCATGGCACCCAGCCGGGCCACCTGGCAGGCGGCGGCCGTTCCCTGGGTGCGCCGCAGCGAGAAGTCCACGACGGAGCGCCCCCGTGCGGCGAGCACGCATCTGACGCACTTGGACGCGATGGTCGTCTGATGGGTGAGGTGGTTGAGCACATACGACTCCACGAGCTGCGCCTGCGGCAGCGGAGCGGTGATCTCCAGCAGCGGTTCACCCGCCAGGACGACCCGGCCCTCCGGCACGGCCCGGACCTCCCCGGTGAAGCGCATCCCCACCAGCGGAGCGAGCTCCCTCGCCGGCCGCCGCAGCGCCTCGGCGAACACCTCGGCATCGTCGTGTCCGACAGCGAAGCCGGAGAGGAAGTCGAGGACCGTCTCGGCCCCGGCGGCGATCAGGAACCCCCGCTCCGGCGGCAGGGCCCGCACGAAGCAGCTGAAGGTCGCCGGCTTGGTCATGCCCTCGTGGAGGTACGAGAGGGCCATGGTCACTTCGTACAGGTCGGTGAGCGTCGCATCCGACATGGCCGGCTCCTTCCCCAGAGCGCCGCGGCACCGGCCGGCCGGGGACGGCGCCCGCACCGGACTCACGCCATCGCGTCGGCCCAGCCGTACGCGGCGCGGTGCTCGTGCCGGGGCGGCGCGGCACCGACCCCTTCAAGATCAAGATCCGCCACGCGCTGCAGTTGCCCCGCGAGGTCCCTCATCGCGCGCCCGGCCGCGATCTCGTCCCCGATCTCCGGTACGTCCCGGTCCTCGGGGCTGCAGCGGGCCGTGCCGTGCCCGGTGAGGGTGGTGGTTCCGGTCCGGAGCACCACGCGTGCCTTGGTCGTCCCGTCCTCCTCGAAGAGGTAGAGACGGACGGGCCACTCGACTGTCGTTGCCATGGCTCACCTCTGCCTTCCACCGGGGCTGCGGCTACCGGGGACTGCCGCCTCCGGCCGCGGGCCGAGCCGTCCACGCCCTCGGCAGCCGGTCCCGCCGGTATGACCTCTCACCGTCATCATCCGCCTTCTGCCGCAGGGCGTCATGGCGCGGGCCACCGGCCGTCTCAGACCGTGGACGCCCGCCGCGGGTCACTCGTGCGGCACCACGGCCACCGGACACGGAGCGTGGTGGACGGCCGCCTGGACGACATGGCCGATCCGCGGTGCCGGCAGCCGGCGCCGGTGCCGCCGGCCGACGATCAGCAGCCGGGTGTCCGCGGCGCTGTGCAACAGGGCCGGCGCCGGACTCTCCATCACCACCCGCTCGTTCACCCGCAGGTCCGGGTACTTCTCCCGCCACGGATGCAGCGCCGCGGCCAGCTCCTGCCGCGCGTCGCGTGCCGCCTGCTCGGCGAGGACCGGTTCCACGCCGCCGCCCCGGTTGTAGACGTACGAGGGCAGGTGCCTGCCGTGCACGGCGCGCAGCGCGGCACCCCGGCGGGCGGCGGCGTCGAAGGCGAAGGCGAGCAGCGCCTCGCACGGCCCGTGCAGGCCCAGCCCCACCACCACCTCTCCGTCCTGCCCGGTCGCCGCGATGCCCGGCCGGGCGCGTACCAGCACCGTGGGGCACTCGGTGTGCGCCACCAGCTTCAGTCCGAGCTCACCGAGGGCGAAGCGGGACACCGGGCCCAGGTCCCGTGAGCCGAGGACCAGCAGATCCGACTCTCCCGCGGCCTTTTGCAGGGCGTCCAGAGGGTCCGCGGGCACCAGGACCGGGTCCACCGGAAGGTCAGGGAAGCGGGTGCGCACCGCGGCGACGGCTTCCTCCATCATCCGGTGGGGCCAGTAGTTCTGGTCCCCCTCCTCCAGCTCCTCCAGGGGACGGTCCACCGGCTCCGGCGCGAGCAGCACCCAGGCATGCAGCAGCCGCAGGCGCGCGTGGCGCAGCCGTGCTTCGTGTGCCGCCCACAGGATCGCGGACAGGGACTCGGGCGTACCGTCCACACCGGCGGTGATGACGTCGTTCATGGTCTCGCTCCGTTCCTGGCGCGCTCGGCGCATTCGCGCCCACACCTCCAGGGTGCTCGACCTCGCCCGCTCCGGCACGGGCCATTCGGCCCCCGCCCGGCACGCGCTCGCCCCCACCCGCCGCCGGTCAGCGCGGGCCGTGTCCGGTGCCCTCCTATCCGGTGCCGCCAAGCCCGGTGCCGTCCTGCCCCGTGCTGCCGTGTCCGGTGCCGGCGTGCGCGGGATGAGCCCCGGGACCGTCCGGCGGCGCGCCGCCCATCACGCGCAGCATGGCCCGGCCCCCGGTGCGCAGGAAGCGGTGGACCAGCGCGGCGGCGAGGAGGAGAAAGGCCAGGTTGAGCCAGGTGGTGTAGTTCCAGGAGACCCCGGACATCGGGATCGTCGCGTCGGCCTGGCGGGGGATCAGCCCCAGTCCGCCGAAGACGGCTTCCACCGCATAGCCCGCGACCACGACGGACGCATAGAACGTGGTCAGCAGGAACAGGGCCATCCTGGCCCCGTAGTACTTCCGGTAGATGTGCAGGATCGGCAGGATCAGCAGGTCGGCGAAGAGAAAGGCGACCACCCCGCCGAAACTGATCCCGCCCTTCCACAGGACCACCGCCAGCGGCACATTGCCGATGGAGCAGACGAACGAGGCGATCGCCACCAGCGGTCCGATCAGCGGCCCCCACACCTTCGCGGCCAGCGGGTGTCCGTCGAAGAAGAACGCGCGCCAGAAGCTGTCGGGGACCCAGGCGGCGATGGCCCCGGCGATCAGCAGGCCGAGCACCAGATCCTTGATGATCGCGGCCCACTCCATGACGAAGACGTGCGAGGTCGCGGTCCAGCCCTCGGCGGAGAACAGCCGCCGTGCGAAGGACCCCTCGCGGTGGACGGACATGTCCATCGCGGCATGTCCCTCCATGGAGCCGGCCAGCCCCCGTTCGGCCTGCGCACGGGCGCGCCGCAGCAGCGTGTCGCGCAGGAAGAGGCGGAACAGCACGGCCAGCACGACGATCATGACCGGTCCGCCGGTGAACTCGGCGAGAGTGAACTGCCAGCCCATCAACAGGGCCAGGATGACGCCGAGTTCGACCACCAGGTTCGTGGAGGCGATCTCGAACGCCATCGCGGCCGTGAAGTGCGCGCCTTTGCGGAACAGCGACCGGGCCAGCGCGACCGCGGCGTACGAGCAGGAGGAGGACGCCGCACCCAGCGCGGCGGCCAGCGTCAGGGTCCGGGGACGGTCGTCGCCGAGCAGACCGACCACGGTGGAGGTGCGCACCACGGCCTGGACGACCGCGGACAGCGCAAAGCCCAGGATCAGCGCCCAGGTGATCTCCCAGGTCATGGATCCGGCGATGGACAGTGCGTGCAGGATCGGATGCATCGGCTGAGGTGTTCCTTGGCCTGCCGCGGCGCAAACGCCCGCTCGCCCGGTGGCGTTCTTGGGCCCACGGCCCGGTCCACGGGCGCGTCAGACCCGCCCGTGCGCCTTCTGTGCCCGCCGCGACAGCGAGTCGATGACCACGGCGATCAGCAGCACCCCGCCCGTGATCATGAACTGCACGGCGGTCCGGATGCCCATGAGGGCCACCCCGGAGGCGATCGACTGGATGACCAGGACACCGAGCAGGGCGGACCAGGTCCGGCCCCGTCCGCCGAACAGGCTGGTGCCGCCGATGACCGCGGCGGCGATGGCGTCCATCAGCAGCAGGCCCGCCCCCGACGTCTGACTGGCCGAGGTGACGCGCGACGCCAGGAACAGACCGCCGATCGCGGCCATCGTGCCGGACACCATGAAGACCGAGATACGGACCAGGTCCACATTGAGGCCGGTGCGGCGGGCGGCCTCGACGCTGCCGCCGAGGGCGAAGATCATGCGTCCGTAGCGCGTGCGGCGCAGCACGCCGTCGAGGCCGACGAGCACGACGAGGAAGATCAGCAGTGCCAGCGGAAGCCCCAGGAACTGGTTGAGGACCACGGCCGCGGCCAGGGCGATCACCGCCAGCACTCCGGTGCGCAGCAGGATCTCGCTCAGCGGCCGGGCGGGCACCCCGGCGGCCCTGCGCCGCCGCACGTCACGGTACGACACCAGGAAGTAGCCGGCGGTGCCGAGCACCGCCAGGCCGTATGCCGCGGCCACATTGTTGAAGTAATAGCTGGTCAGCATCGCGAGCAGGCCCTTGTCGTCGATGTTGATCGTGCCGTTGGAGCCCAGGATGTAGAGCATCAGGCCGTTCCAGCCCAGCAGGCCCGCAAGGGTGACCACGAACGCCGGCACCCCGACCTTGGCGAAGAAGAACCCCTGAACGGCCCCGATCACCGTGCCCCCGAGCACCGCGACCAGCAACGCAAGCCCCTCCGGTACGCCACGGTTCACGGTCAGCACCGCGAAGGCGGCCGCCGCGAGGCCGCTCACCGACCCCACCGAGAGGTCGATCTCGCCGAGCAGCAGCACGAAGACCACACCGACCGCGATCATGCCGGTGCCGACGATGTCCACGGTCAGATTGGACAGGTTGCGCGGCGACAGGAAGTTCTCGTTCAGGCTCTCGAAGATGATCCACACCACGATCAGGCCGAGGGCCACCGGCACCGAGCCGAGCTCGCCGCTGTGGAACCTCCGCCGGAGCATGTCGAGGGGGTTCTGCGCCCCGAATTCGGGCGCGAGGCGGCGCCGGTCGGCAGGGGGCACCGCCCCGCCGGTGGTGTCCTGCCCGCCGGACGGCCGCTGCTTGCGCAGAGCCCAGGTCCTGCTCATGGCTGCACCTCCCACCCCGGTGTCCTGCGGCGGGTCACGGCGTTGTCCGTGGCCCCGGTGATCGAGGAGATGATCTGTTCGTGGGACGTGGTCGTCACGTCGAAGAAGCCGTTGTTGCGGCCGAGCCGCAGGACGGCGACCCAGTCCGCGACCGCCTTGATGTCCCCCATGTTGTGGCTGATGAGGAGCACCCCGAGCCCGCGTTCGCGGAGCTGGTCGACGAGGTCGAGGACCTGGGCGGTCTGTTCGATGCCCAGGGCCGCGGTGGGTTCGTCGAGGAGCACGAGCCGGGGCTCGCCGAGCAGTGAGCGGGAGATCGCGACGGTCTGGCGCTGGCCGCCGGAGAGCGAGGCGACCGGGAGGCGGACGTCGGGCATCCGGATGGCCAGCATGTCGAGCAGGTCCAGGGTGAGGCGCTCCATCTCCACCTCGTCCAGTACCCCGGCCCGGTGGATCTCGCGGCCCAGGAAGAGATTGCCGACCACATCGAGGTTGTCGCACAGCGCGAGGTCCTGGTAGACGGTGGCGATGCCCAGGTCCTGGGCCTCGTGGGGCCGGGTGATCTGGACGGGACGGCCGTCCCACTCGATCACGCCCGCATCGGCGGCGTCGACCCCGGCGACCACCCTGATCAGCGTGGACTTGCCGGCGCCGTTGTCGCCTACGAGCGCCACGACCTGGCCGGCGCGGACCTCCAGTTCGACATCCGCCAGGGCCTGCACGGCGCCGTACCGCTTGGAGATACCGCGCAGCGCCAGCAGGGGCGGCGCCGGTGTCGGTCGCCGGAGGGCCGGGCCGGGCTCCATGGGGACACCTGCCTTACCTGGTCAGTCCCGCCTTCTGGCAGGCGGATGCGAACTTGGGGGTGCAGATCTGCTCGATCGTGTACATGTGGTCCTTGACCACGGTGTCCTTGATGCGGTGCACGGTCACGGAGACCGGAGTGAGCAGCACCGCCGGAATGCCCCGGGTGGTGGGGCTGTTGACCGTGTGCGTCGTGATGTCGTCGAGCTTCTTGCCGCGGCCCAGGGCGACGGCCATGGCGGCGGCGGTGCCGGCCTCGGGCGTGAAGGGTTTGTAGACGGTCATGTACTGATCGCCGGTGACGATGCGCTGGATGGCGGCGAGTTCGGCGTCCTGGCCGGTGACGGGCGGCAACGGAGAGATCTTCGCGGCCTTCAGGGCGGAGATGATGCCGGCCGCCAGCCCGTCATTGGCGGAGTAGACACCGTCGATGTGCCCGGCGCCGAGGGCCGAGATGGCGGCGGACATATTGCTGTTGGCGTTCTCCGGCCGCCACCCGGCGGTCTCGTAGCTCTTCCCGATCTTCACCTTGCCCCGGAGCACGTCGAGCGCGCCCTGCTGGAACCAGGCGGAGTTGGGGTCCGTCGAATCGCCGTTCATCATGACGATCTGGGCGCCGCGCGCCTTGTCGCCGAGTGCCTGCAGAAGCGCCTCGCCCTGCAGTTCCCCGACCCTCTTGCCGTTGAAGGAGACATACGCCGAGACCGGCCCCTCCACGAGGCGGTCGTAGGCGACCACCGGGATCCCCGCCGCCCGCGCGCTCTCGACCGGCGAGCGCAGCGACTTGGAGTCGACGGCGTCCAGGATCAGCACCCGGACGCGCTTGGTGATCATCGCGTCCATCTGCTGCTGCTGGGTGGCCACATCGTGCTCCGCGCTGACGACCTCCACCGTGCATTCGGGGCAGAGCTGATGGATCTTCTTCTCGATCAGCGGCTTGTCGAAGTGGTAGAGGCGCGAGGTGTTGTCCGGCAGCAGCACACCGATCTTCAGGGCGCCGCCGGAGGCGGGCCCGCCGGGCTCGTGCACGCCGCCGGCCTTGCCGCAGGCGGCAGGACCGGCCAGCAGGCACAGCCCGGCCAGGACGGCGGCAACTCCCCGCAGACGAGCACGCACTTCAGGGAACCTCCTTCCCCTCCCGCCGGCCGTCCGCGCCGGCCGGCGCCCCCTCGGTGTCGAGCTGTTCGCCCGGCTGCAGGGTGATCTCGCTCCACACCTGCTTGCCGCCGCTCAGCGGCACCGAGCCCCAGGACGCCGACATCGCCTCGACCAGCAGCAGCCCGCGGCCGCCGGTCGACTCCCAGTCCACGCTCGCCGGCTTGACGGGCGCGCGGGGCGACGCATCGTTCACCGCGACCCGCAGCCGGTCCCCGGCCAGGGTCAGATCCAGCCGCACCTCCCCCTGCGTATGGGCAATGGCGTTGGTGACCAGCTCCGACACCACCAGCAGGGCCACGTCCAGCTCCTCGCTCACCTCCCAGGAGCGCAGGGTGCGGGCGGCGAAGCGGCGAGCGTGCATGACCGCGTCGGGGAGCCGCCACACCGTCCAGTGCACCCGGGTCGGGCGGACGCGCATCCCGTCGTAGCGCAGCACCAGCACCGCCACATCGTCGTCGCGCCGCTTCGCCTCGCCGAGCAGCCGGTCGGCGAGTTCCCCGGCATCGGCCGGGTCGGCCGTGGCAAGCAGCTCGCGCACCCGGCGGATGCCGTCGTCCAGGTGGAGCGTGGCCGATTCGGCCAGGCCGTCGGTGAGCAGGACGAGCACGGTGCCGGGGGCCAGGCCCACCTCGGTCAGCGGGAACTCCCCCTCGGCGGCCACCCCCAGCGGGGGACCGCCCTCGACCGACAACTCCTCGGTGCTGCCGTCGGGGTACCGCAGCAACGGCGGCAGATGCCCGGCCCGGACGAACCAGGCGATCCCCTCCTCCATGTCCAGGTCCACGTAACAGCAGGTCGCGAAGAGGTCGGTCTCCATGCCGAGGAGCAGCCGGTTGGCGTGGGAGACCACCACATCGGGCGGGTGCCCCTCGACCGCGTAGGCCCGTATAGCGGTGCGCATCTGGCCCATGATCGTGGCGGCGCCGGCGCTGTGGCCCTCCACATCACCGATGACGAGCGCGATCCGGCCGTCGGACAGTGGGATGACGTCGTACCAGTCGCCGCCCACTTCGAGGCCCATCGTGGCGGGCAGATAGCGGGCGACGGCCACCCCGCCGGGCAGCGACGGCAGTTTGCGGGGCAGCAGACTGCGCTGGAGCATCGTGGCCAGCTCATGCCCGGCGTCCAGCGCATGGGCGCGGACGAGGGCCTGTCCCACCAGACCCGCGGTCGCGGTCAGCAGGGACCGTTCCTCCGGCCCGAACGGGTGCTCCTCCTCCCAGCCGACCAGGCACACCCCGACGATCCGGCCGCCGGCCGGCAGCGGCAGGACGGCGAGACCGCCGGGCCCGATGCCTGCCAGGTCGGGTTCGAGAGCGGCCCCCGGAGGCCACAGGGCCACATGGCCGCCCCGGATCACGCTCTCCAGCGAGGGCATCGAGTGGCACGACGCATCGGGCCACTCGGATCTCCACTCCGACCGCCACACCGCGGGCCAGGCGTCGGGCTCCGGCGGATCGAGGACGGACACCACAAAACGGTCCGCCTCCAGCTCGGCCACCGCCACCCGGTCGGCCCCCAGCGGCGTCCGCAGGGTCGCGACCACCACCCGGCTGACGTCGCGGATGGTCGTGGCGCCGGCCAGCGCGGCGGACAGCCGCTGCACGATGGAGACCTCGTCCGCGCTGGGGCGCAGATAGGAGGCGTCGGCGACCACACCCAGCATGCGCTCCGGGGCGCCGGCCGCGTCGACCAGCACCCGGCAGCGCAGACTCAGCCAGCGGAGCTCGCCGTTGGGCCTTCGGATACGGATCGAGAGCTGCTGGGCGGGCGAGGGCAGCCCGCCCGGCTCCACCATCGACATCAGCGCGGGAATGTCATCCGGCGCGGTGCACTCCAACAGCGTCTCCACCCGCCGGTCGAACCGCTCCGGAGCGATCCCGAACAGCTCCAGGACCTGGCCGTCCGCGTCGATCCGCCCGGTGCTCAGCACCAGCGTGAAGGCGCCGCCCCGGAGGGTGTCCAGCCCCGGCCCCAGCAGCGACCGGCGCTCCGTGCGGGCCATCACCCGGGCCGCGACGGCCTCCAGCCCCGCGGACACCTGGTCGGCATGGAGTTCCAGCAGATGGCGGCGGTCGGCGTCGAAGGCATCCGGGGCCTTGTCCATGACGACCAGGCACCCCAGCCGTTTGGCGTCCCCGCCCAGCGGCAGCACGCCCAGGGAGACATCGGACGGCAGTGCCGCGGCGCCGTCCCAGGGCTGCGCACCGGGGCTGCCCGGCGGAGCGGTGACGCCGTGCGCGAGCTCGGCCGGGCTCAGCCACAGGGGGAGGCCGGTGCGGAAGGCTGCCGCGACCGGTGAGTTGCCGGACAGCGGGAAGCTCGCCGGCAGTCCGTAGGGGGCACCGGTGCCGCCGACCATCTCGGCCAGCTGAAGAGCGCCGCTCCCTTCGGCGGGCACATAGACGGCGGTCAGCTCAGCCCCGGTAGCCCCGAGGACCCGTGCGGTCACTTCCTGTACCGCCTCCGTATGCCGGAAGCCGTCGTCGTAAGCCACGGTCGCCGTATCCGCCCTCCGGAGCCGGAGCTTCCACCCCGCCACCGCTTCACCGGATATGTCGTCATTCACGGCCTCCTCTCCATGGTGCGGCACGCAGGGAGGGCGCAGCTAGTCGGAGCGGGGGGCACGGTGCGTGGCGTCAGGGATTCAGGGCGTCAGCACGGCGGCCCCCTGTACCCGGTCGGCGGCCAGGTCCGTGAGAGCCTGCGGGGCACGGCTCAGCGGGTAAGGGCTGACGGTGACCCGGATGCCGATCCTCGCCGCGGTCGCCAGGAACTCCCGGCCGTCCTGCCGGGTGTTGGCGGTCACGCTGCGCAGATTCCGCTCGTTGAACAGATGCCGCTGATAGTGGAGCGGAGGGATGTCGGTGAGGTGGATGCCGGCCACGGCGAGCGTGCCCGCACGGTCGAGTGCCGCCAGCGCCACCGGCACCAGATCGCCCACCGGCGCGAAGAGGATCGCCGAATCCAGCGGTTCGGGCGGGCGGTCGTAGGCCTCTCCGGCCGAGGACGCGCCCAGATCGAGGGCGAGTTCACGGGCCCGGGCGGACCGCGTCAGCACATGGACGGTCGCACCTTCGGCCAGGGCGACCTGGGCGGCCAGATGCGCCGAGGCGCCGAAACCGTAGATGCCGAGCCTGCCGCCGGAGGGCAGTGCGCTGCGGCGCAGCGCGCGGTACCCGATGATCCCGGCGCACAGCAGCGGTGCCAGGTGTGCGGCGTCCTCGCCGTCCGGGAGCGGATAGGCGAAGTCCGCGGGGACGAGAGCGGTATCGGCGAAACCGCCGTCCGCGTCCCAGCCGGTGTACCGGGAGGCCGGACAGAGGTTTTCGTGGCCCGCGCGGCAGTACCGGCAGACACCGCAGGTGCCGCGCAGCCAGGCGCCGCCGGCCCGGTCACCGGCACGGAACGCCGTCACCGCCTCCCCGGCGGCGATCACGCGGCCGACGATCTCATGGCCCGGGACGGTCAACGGGCGGTGCGGGGTCAGATCGCCCTCCGCCAGATGCAGATCCGTACGGCACACCCCGCAGGCCTCCATGCTGAGCAGCAGGTCCCCCGGGCCCGGTTCGGGGACCGGACGGCGCACGGCGGTCAGCGGCCCGGAGGCCATCGGGCCGGGACGCCGGACGGCCCAGCCGGACACCGTGTCCGGGCCTGCTGTGGGGGCCATGTCCCCAGAATGGCGCCCGCCGGAGAGACGGACAAACGGTGCGCCGCCGGGGCCCGCGGTCCGCGCAGTGCGGTGGCCCCGGGGCGGGTCCGGAAGCTGCCGGATCTGCGGGCCGCTCGGCCCAGAGGCAGCCCGGAGCCGGCCCGGAGGCAGGTGTGCGAAGTCCGCGTGTGCGATGAGATAGCCGGATCGAGTGGTTTTGTGGCCTCTTGCGGCGTATCGCGAGTGTCCCTCCCGCTTCCCGGGGATCCCCTCTCCGAAGAGAGGGTGGGAGAGGCGCATGCGCGACACCGTCGGCACCGGCCGCTGTGCGGCAACCGGTGGCTGGCGTGTGCTGATGTTCGTCGCGCTGCTGGCGTTACTGCACGCCGCACTCACCACCGGCTGCTCCCATGGACCGGCCTCCGATGCCCACGGCTGCCCTCCGCACGCCGGCGCCCCCGCCGTGCCGGGCCCGGCCGAGCGGACCTGCGTCACGGCCGGGCCGCTGCCGGCCTCCACCGGCGGCGGAAAGCACCCCGGCAGCGGTATCCGCCGCCTGTGCGACGCCTCGGCCTGTCATCTGCGCCATCAGGTCCCCACCGGGGCCGGCGGCAAGGCGCTCGGGGACTCTCCCGTCGCGCAGACCCTCACCGCGTCGAAGGACGCCTCTTCCGGGGCCGCCGTCACGGCCGCTGCCCCCGCATCGCCACCACGCGCGCTCGTCCTGCGCTGCTGAGCCGGCCCGACCGCATCACCCACCCCACCCCGTCACGGGGTCATGGGGCGATCGCGGTCTGCCGCCCTCCGTTCTCAGCACTTCCACCGCAGGAGATGTGGCATGCCCCTCGATGTCTATGCCGCTCTCGGCGCGCTCGTCCGCGCCGAGGCCCGACGCACCAAGCCGGTACCCGCGCCCACGCCCGCCGACCGTGCCGCGACACAACAGCCGGGCACCCCGGCGCCTCCGCCGGCCGAACCGCCCGCCGAGCCCTCGGCCGCACCGCCCACCGCACCGCCCGCCGAGCCCTCAGCCGAACCGTCCGCCGAACCGTCGGCTGAGGCGCCCGCCGAGGCGCCGGCCGCTGTCACCGTGGCCCCGCCCGCAGCCCGGAAGAGTCTGCTCCGCAGGATGGTGCAGCGGCTGATGGCGTTCTTCGGCCGGGGGCGGCGTGCCGGGTCAGGGGCGGCAGGGCCACGCCCGGTGCGCGGTCAGGGACCCGACCGTCCGGGCGCCGGCAGTCCTGAGCGTCACCGACGCCAGGACGGGGCGCGCCCCCCGGAACCGTCGTCGGGGTCACCGCTCGCGTAGCGGCCGTGGAAGTGCGCGTACCGCTCCAGCGGGTCGCCGTCCATGCTCCACGGCCAGACGGTCGCCACCCCTCCGGTGGCGCGCAGCGCGGTCCCCGCCTCGGTCGTCCGGCCGGCTTTGATCAGGGCGTAGGCCAGCAGGTTGAGGTCGGCCAGGGCCGTCGCGTGCCGGAGGAATCCCGGGCTCGGCCAGTAGTGCGCGGCCTGGTCGAGGACCCGGGCGGCATCGGGGCGCCGCCAGATCTCCCCGGCGCCCAGAGCCGTCATGCCGCCCTCGGCGACCGCTCGCTGGTGGCTGAGGACGAGAGAGGTGAGTTCCAGACCGGCGGCGGGGGCATCGGGCGGCATCAGGGAGCGGACACCGTCGAGCAGGTCCAGCACCAGGGCGCTGGAGCCGCACTCGTCCGGCGAGAGATAGCCCAGGGCCTGCAGATGCGCCTCGCGGTTCCAGGGATCGCGGGCCTTGATCTCGCGCCAGATCGCCGCCAGCTCCGTGGAGGGGCGCGCTTCCACGCGCAGAGTAGCCAGGTGCACCGTCCACGGGGTGGGGTCGGCGGGCTGCAGCTCGGCGGCGAGCCGGCAGGTCTCGCGGGTGGCGTGCAGGTCGACGGAGGAGCCCTGCTGCCGGGCGTGGAGCAGGTCCGACCAGGCGTGGAGCAGCAGCGCGCCATGGTCGTTCGGGCTGTGCTGGCGCCAGATGCCGGGCAGCGACCGGCCCGCGGAACCGGCGAGCACCCCCAGGCGGTGGGCCTTGCGGTCCCAGTCCTCGCCGGCGTCGTCGATCGCATCCGCCATCAGCGCCATGACGGCGGTGTCCAGCGAACCGCGGGACCAGCAGGTCTCGACGCGTCGCCGGACCCGCCCCAGCGTCACATCGTCGAGCTCGGGGACGAGGCGGGGAAGGCTGCCTTTGCGGCGTCTGAACGCGGGCATCTCTTTCGGCGGCCTTCCGGTTGTGGGCTCGTAGGCGGGAAGCGTGGCTAGCAGGCTAGTGGCATCGCTGTGCCGTACGGGCGGCGGGTGCGGGGCACACCGCCGACCGTACGGCACAGCGTTCGGTGGCCGTCCGGCCACCCTCGGCTAACGGGAGGTGACGGCCGCCTTCTCGGCGGTACGGGCGCCGAGCCGGTCGCGGACCAGGGAAACCCCGACCACGACCGCGGCGAGGAGCACCGACAGCAGCACCTGGATCCGGCCGCCGCCCTCGCTGTCATCGGTGAGCATGTAGACCAGCACGAAAGAGATCATCGCGATCGTCGCCCAGGTCAGGTACGGGAACAGCCACATCCGGACGACCAGCTTCTCGGGGTTCTCGCGCAGGATGATCCCGCGCATCCGCAGCTGCGAGAAGCAGATGACCAGCCAGACGAAGAGCGCGACCGCGCCCGAGGAGTTCAGCAGGAACTGGAAGACGGTGTCCGGCCACAGGTAGTTGAAGCCGACCGCGATGAAGCCGAAGAGGACGGAGGCGAGGATCGCGGCCTGCGGCACGCCCCGCGTGTTCGTCCGGGCGAAGGCCTTCGGGGCGTCGCCGCGCTGGCCGAGCGAGAAGGCCATCCGGGAGGCGGTGTAGAGGCCGGAGTTGAGACAGGAGAGCACGGCCGTCAGCACGATGACGTTCATGATCTGGCCGGCGTGCGGGATGCCGATCGAGTCGAGCGCCGCGACGTAGGAGCCCTTCTTGGCGATCGAGGGGTCGTTCCACGGCAGCAGGGAGACGACCACGAGGATCGAGCCGAGGTAGAAGATGCCGACCCGCCAGATCACGCTCTTGGTGGCCTTGGTGACCGCGCGCTCCGGGTCCTCGGACTCACCGGCGGCAAGGGTGACGATCTCGCTGCCCATGAAGGAGAAGACGACCATCAGGACGCCGGTGAGGATCGCGGTGGGCCCGTTCGGAAGGAATCCGCCGTGCGAGGTGAGGTTGCTGAAGCCGGTCGCCGCGTTGTCGGACCCGGGCAGCACGCCGAATATCGCCAGGCCGCCGAGGACGATGAAGGCCGCGATGGCGACGACCTTGATGCCGGCGAACCAGAACTCGAACTCACCGAAGGAGGCGACCGAGGCGAGGTTGGTGGCGGTGAGGACGACCATCACGATCAGCGCCCAGGCCCACTGCGGGACGGCCGGGACCCAGCTGGTGAGGATGGCCGCGCCGGCGGTCGCCTCCACGGCGAGCACCACGACCCAGAAGAACCAGTACAGCCAGCCGATGGAGAAGCCGGCCCAGCGGCCGAGCGCCCGGTCCGCGTAGGCGGAGAAGGAACCGGAGGTCGGGTTGGCGGCCGCCATCTCGCCGAGCATCCGCATCACGAACACGACCAGCGCGCCGACCAGGGCGTACGACAGCAGGATGCCGGGGCCGGCGGCGGCGATGCCGGAGGCGGAGCCCACGAAGAGACCGGCGCCGATGACTCCACCCACGGCGATCATGGACAGATGGCGGTTCTTGAGGCCCGACTGCAGGCCTGACTGCTGCGGGGCCTGCCCATGCCCCGGGGGAGTGGGCGGAGCGGCCACGGGGTTGGGGGGAGATGTAGTCATCTTCGACATCCATTGAGGGTTGGAGGGGTCATGCACGTGGTGACTGCTGGGATCGCCTCGGTGGCCGGACGCACGACAGGGCCGGGCGCCCTCAGGCGGCGATCGTGGCCCTGACGTAGTGCGAAGGCGCGACGAGCGGGCCGTGGCCTTCGGATGCCCTGCGCGGGTGGGGGAGCGCTGATCGCACCTCCGCGCTGGGGCTCCCTCCTTGTGGGAGGTGAGCCGCATCACGTCTGGATTGGGATTTGCGTAAGCGTATGTGGCGGTGCGCGGCGGCGTATTTGTGAGAGGGGACAAATTCCCTTGCGAGAGCTGTACGCCAGGCCAATGAAGATTGGCGGAAAAGGGGCTCGTGCTCCGGGGCTATGGGTGGTGAGCGGTCTTCGTCGGCCGCTCTCCTCGCCCCTGGCGCCGGGCGCCGCGACGCCCGCTGGTGCGGCCGGACAACGCCCCCGGCGAACCCTTGGCCAGCGGGACAGATGCCTCCGGCCGCGGGCGCCCTAGCGTGAGTTCGGCCCTTCCGACGGCCGACGAGCAAGGGGACTCCATGGCCACCCTTCCCTCCGCCCGACAGACCCGTACCGCCCCGCCGCACGCTGTGCCCGCCACCCCATCAGTGGCGGGCGACGGCGGCGGGGCGCGGGACGTAACGCCAGGTGAACCCCGCGGTGACGCTCCTGCGGGGGAGTCGCCGGAGCATCGGGCGGGACCGGAGCGTGTGAGGTCCGAGCCCGAAGGCGAGGCCGAAGCGCCCGGGACGAATCCGGCCACGGGGCCGGCGGGACAGGCCCCCGGGACCGTGGTGATCGGGGCGACGACCCTGGCGCGCCGGGTCTGCGCCTCCCTGGAGGAGAGCGGACACCCGGTCGACCACCTGGCCGCACCGGACGACCAGGACCTGCGACGGGCGCTCGCCGCCCGGCCGGCCGCGGTGGCCGTCCTCGTGGGCGACGACCTGTCCGCACTGCGCTATGCGCTCGCGGTGCGCCACGTCTGCGACACCGTCCGGATCGTGGTCACCGTCTTCGACCGCACCGTGGCGCAGCAGCTCCGGTTGCTGCTGCGCCACTGCGTGCCGGTCTCGCCCGCCGACCTCCTGGCGCCGACGCTGGCCGGACTGTGTGTGGACCCCGACGCGCTGGCCGTATGGGACGACGGGAACGGCGCGGTGGCGGTCCGGCGCCCCGGGGGCCACCTGGTGGAGACGGCGTGGCGGGCGAGCACGGGCGCCCGGCGGCGCGCGCTGCTCGGGCGGCTGCGGGGGCAGTTGCAGCCGCATGACGCGGACGCCCGCCTGCTGCTCATCGGGCTGCTGGGGATCGTCGCCGTACTGGCCGCGGACTGGATGTGGCTGGTCGCCGTGTTCCACCGGCCCGTCAGCACCGCCTTCCTGGAAGCCGCCCGGGTCGTTGCCGGAGTGGGACCTGCCGCGCCGCATCCCGGGCATCCCGTGTACGAGGTGGTCTCCGCCGTGGCGATGCTGGTGACGGTGGGATTCACCGCGCTGCTGACCGCGGGCATCGTCGACCGGCTGTTCGGCCCCCGGCTGGTCGGTGTCCTGGGGCCACGGGTGCTGCCCCGGGCCGGTCACGTCATCGTGGTGGGGCTGGGGCAGGTGGGGCTGCGGCTGTGCCAGACGCTGCGCCGGCTGGGGGTGCCCGTCATCGGTGTCGAGCGCGAGCCCACCGCCCCGAATCTGCGCCTCGCCCGGTCGATGGGGATACCCGTGGTGCTGGCGCACGGCGAGGACCGGGCGGTGCTGGCGCGGCTGGGGCTGGCGCGGGCACGGGCGCTCGCCGCCGTCGGCTCCCACGAACTGGACAACATCGCCGTCGCGGTCGCCGCCCACGGTGTGGCACCGGAGATCCGGGTGGTGCTGCGGGCCGGGGAGGACGACGCGATCGCGGAGACCCGCTCGCTGCTGCCCCTCGGGCTGACCCGCGACATCACCAGGACCAGCGCGGCCTTCGTGACCGCCCATCTCACGGCCTGCCCGTCCGGCGCCGCGCCCCGGCGCGTCGTGGCCGATGCCGACTGCGACTATGTCGACCTGCCGGGACGCGGCCTCGTCGGCCGGCCCGTCGCCGCCGGGGACGACTGCGGCCATGTCTCCGGCGAGGGCGAACAGGCCCCGGCCCGCAGCGTTTCCGGGCCGGCGTGAGGCGTGGCACCCCGGCCGCGCTCCGCCCGGTCGTGTCCTGAGGCCCCCGGTCCGATCGCGTTCCTGGTGTGCCCCCGCTCCCGCCCCTGAGGATGAGCCCGGCCCGGCCCTCCGGCGCTTCGGGCCGGCTCAGCCTTCCTCGACGGCGGATCCGGCCTCGGACGGCATGCTCAGTTCGGTCCAGATGATCTTGCCGGTGGGGGTGTAGCGGGTGCCCCAGCGCCGGGTGACCTGCGCGACGATGAACAGCCCGCGCCCGCCCTCGTCGGTGGTCCGGGCATGGCGCAGCCGCGGCGAGGTGCTGCTGGCATCGGAGACCTCGCAGATCAGGGTGTCCTGCCGGATCAGGCGCAGCGTGATCGGCCCGGTGCCGTGGCGGATGGCGTTGGTGACCAGTTCGCTGACGACCAGCTCCGTGGTGAACTGCAGCTCGTCCATGCCCCACTCGGACAGCTGCCGGCCGGCGAGAGCGCGGGCGCTGCCGACCACGGCCGGATCGGTGGGCAGATCCCAGGAGGCGACCTGGTGCGCGCCCAGGGCGCGGGTCCTGGCGAGCAGCAGCGCGGCGTCATCCGACGGCGGCCCGGTCATCAGCGCCTTGACCACATTTCCGCCGATGTCCTTCAGCGTCTGCCCGGGCACCGCGAGGGCGTTGCTCAGCCGGGACAGCCCGACACCGATGTCGCGGTCGCAGGTCTCGATCAGTCCGTTGGTGTAGAGCGCGATCAGACTGCCCTCGGCCAGCTCCAGTTCGACGGACTCGAAGGGCAGCGTCCCGAGGCCGAGCGGCGGTCCCGCGGGCAGATCGGGGCAGTCCACGGCGCCGTCGGGGCCGACGATCAACGGCGGCAGATGGCTGGCCCGCGCCATGCTGCACCGCCTGCTGACCGGGTCGTACACGGCGTACAGGCAGGTGGCCCCCATGAACGTCGAGGCCACGCTCGGGTTCCCGGCGTCCGCCGCCGGGTCGACGTCCGCCGCCGGGTCGGCGCCCTGCGTCTTCACCAGGCCGATGACCAGGTCGTCCAGCCGGGCCAGCAGTTCATCGGGCGGCAGATCCAGGTTGGCCAGGGTGCGTACGGCGGTACGCAGCCGCCCCATCGTGGCCGCCGCGTTGATGCCGTGCCCCACCACATCCCCCACGACCAGGGCGACCCGCGCCCCGGACAGCGGGATCACATCGAACCAGTCGCCGCCCACACCGCTCGGCGCGTCCGCGGGGAAGTACCAGGACGCCACCTCCAGGGCGGATCCGCCGGTCAGTTCGTGCGGCAGCAGGTTCTGCTGCATCACCCGGGCCGCGGCGCGCTCGCGGGTGAAGCGGCGCGCATTGTCGACACAGACCGCCGCCCTGGCCACCAGCTCCTCGGCGAGCCGGACGTCATCCGCCACGAAGGGCCCCAGACGGCGGGAGCGGAAGAACGTCGCCGCGCCCAGGGTGATGCCCCGGGCCTTGACCGGCGCCACCATCACCGAGCGGAAACCGAAGGCGCGGATCACATCGGCCCGGACCGGGTCCTCGGTGACCCAGGAGCTGGTGGCGAAGTCCAGTACCGGCTCCACGAGGGATTCGCCCTTGAGCAGACAGCGGGCGATGGGCGACGAGGGGGAACGCTGGACGGCTTCCCCCACGGCCAGCCCGGCCTCCGGGCAGCCCTCGTGCACCGACTGCTGGCCGGAACGGCGCATGGTGGGGGTGCTGTCGACCGGCCCGGGAACCGGCTCGGCGCCCCGCAGGACCGAATCCAGCAGGTCGACGGCGACGAAGTCGGCGAGCGCCGGCACGGCGACATCGGCCAGTTCCTGTGCGGTCCGGGCGACATCCAGCGTGCTGCCGATCCGCACGCTGGCGTCGTTCAGCAGCGCCAGGCGTTCCTGCGCCCGCCAGCGTTCGGTGACGTCGATGACCATGTACCACAGGCCGATGCGCCGGCCCTGGGGATCCTCCAGCCCGAAGAACGACGCCGAGTAGGCGCGCTCCTGGCTGGGGTCCGCGTACGTGGGACTGCGGAATTCGTAGTCCATCACCGGCGCCCCGGTCCCCAGCACTCGCCGCATCCGTTCCTCGAACGCCTCGGCCTCCAGCTTCGGCAAGACCTCCGCCACCCGTCTTCCCAGCCGCCGGTCGAGCGGGATCAGGCGCTCCAGTACCTCGTTGACCCAGACGTACCGCAGATCGGTGTCCAGCACCGCCATACCGACCGGTGCACGCGCCAGGAACGGTTCCAGCATCAGCTGGTTCACTCCGCCGCCCGGCATCCGCCACTCCTCCAGTGCGAGGACGGACCACCGTTCCTGGCCGGTGCGGTCGAGAAGCGGCGTGACCTGCACCGCCAGCTGCAGATCCCGGCCGTCCCGGTGACGGGCCGCGACCGAGCCGCCCCAGCCGTCCCCCGAGCGGCACCACCGGGCCACGGCGGCCACCCGCGCCTCGTCGCCGGGTATCGCCAGCAGCTCCGCCGCGGGACGGTGCAGGACCTCCTCGGCGGGATAGCCGAGCAGCCGCTCCGCCGCCCTGGTCCACGCGGCGACCCGCCCCTGTGCGTCCAGTTCGGCGGTGGCCGCCTTCGCCATGTCCCATGCGCGGCCCGACCCGCCCGGCACCGCATTCTCCGAGGTCATCATCGCCAGCCTGTCAGCTCAATGGAGCAATATCGCCCAGTTTAGGAGAATTGTGGACTAGCGGTGGTCCGTGTGATCCGGGGGACGGGTGAGCGCGGCCCGGCCGTCGTGCCTCGGGCGTGGTGCCCGGACGTGGTGCCCGGACGTGGTGGTCAGGCGTGGTGGTCAGGCGTGGTGGTCACGCGCGTGGTGGTCAGGCGCGTGGTGGTCCGGTGTCTGCTCGCCTGGCGTGCCCCGCCGTATCTGCCCGCGCTCAGGGAGCGGGCGGCAGTCGCAGCTGGAGCATCGCCAGCAGTCGCTGATCCGGGCGGCTGAGGTCGAGGCCGGTCAACTCCTCGGCACGGCGGATCCGGTAGCGCAGCGTGTTGGGGTGCACATGCAGCTCGGTGGCGGCGGCCCGTACGTCGCCGAAGGCGTTCAGGTAAGCGAGGACCGTCTCGGCCAACTGCCCCTGGCTCCGGCTGTCGTGGGTGACCAGGGCGGTCAGCCGGGGGTCGCGCATCTCAGGGTGCGCGGAGAGCAGCGTCAGCACCTCGCTGACCAGCACCTCGGCCTGGATGTCCGGCAGCGCGGCGACCGTGGTGGCGACCCCGGCGCTCACCATCGCGTCGAGGATCCGGTCCGCCTCCCGCCGCGATTCGGGAACCTCCCCGAGCCCCGGCACGATGCAGCCGATGGAACCGCGCAACGACATGCCCAGATGCCGGCCCGCGGCCTCGGTGATCGCCTGTCCCCAGCCGCGCAGAGTGCCGGTGTCGATGCTGCGCGGCAGCTGCGGCAGCAGTACGTAGATCCGCGCGTCGACCTGGGTGACCAGGGCGCTTCGGTGCCGGGCCGCGGTGTGCACCGAGATCAGGTTGCTGACCTCGGAGCGGGCCAGCTCCGGCGGGGTGGCCTCGGCGGTCCCGTACGAGAAGCCCAGGACGGCGGCCGGCCGGGCCGCGTCCAGGGCCAGGTGGTTCGCCAGCGGCTGGGGTCCGGTGCTGCCCTCCAGCAGTCCGGCCGCCAGTGTCCGGGTCAGCGTCAGGTCCGCGGAGAGCTCACGGCGGCGGCGTACGAGGTGGAGCGCGGCGACCCGGGCCGCACCCAGCAACGCCTGGTCCGAGTGCTCGGTCAGCGGCACCGAGCCCTCCTGTACCCAGATGGTGCCCAGCTGCCGCTCCCCGGACCGGATGGCCACCGCGAGCCGCCGGCGGATGCCCAGTTCGGGGTGGCTGTCGATACAGATCACCTCGTCGGAGGCGCGCAGCCGCTGGAAGACGCCCCACTTCCGCAGCCGCGCCAGATACGCCTCCGGACCCTGCCAGCCCAGGATGGACAGCCTCCGCAGGTCGTCGACCTCGTCGGAGTCGGTGGAGCGGGAGTAGGCCAGCACGCGGTTGGCGGTGTCCTCGATGCTGACGATGCCGCCGGTGAGGACGGCGGTGGTCTGGGCGAGCGAGAAGAGGTCGCCTTCCTCGGGCCCCTCGCCGGGGCGCCCCTGCGGCACACTCTCCAACGCCGCGCGGACCAGTGCGTCCACCTGCTCCCAGCGCGCCTCACTCCGGACGGACAGCAGCGCGATGCCTGCCTCGACGGCGGTCGCGCTGAGCGCCGCGGCCTGCCCGGGAGTGTCCAGCTTGACCGCGACGGCGGTGGCGCCGTCGCGCCCGCCGGCCCGCAGCGCGGGGAATGCGGCGCGGCCGCGGGCGCCTATGGCGAGCACCAGCTCGCCGGGGTGGGTGATCGGCGGATCCTCGGGGTCCAGCAGTGCGACGCTGCGGATTTCGACGTCCAGCCCGGCGGGCGCGGCCTGCAGCTCCACCAGGGGCTCACCCAGCGACATCAGCAGCTGACGCAGGCTGATCCCGGTCGGGGGTGACGACGCCGCCGAGGATGGTTCCATGGCCGGCGCCTCTGCTGGATCCGGGGGGCCTGGGCTCATGGGGCTGCTGGCCATCTTGCAGGCACTTCCGATCACGTCACATCAAGCATTCGGTCGGCCCCGAGGTGAGCCACCACCGCACGTATGAGCTACGCCAACAGTACTGATGCTATCCGCCGGGGCCGTGCGGGCCATCGGGGGCAGAGGGCGCAGAGGGGGCGGGGCAGTGCCGGTGCCCCGGCACTGCCCCGCCCCCCGGCCACTGCCCCGCCCCAGCCCCCCGGTCACCCTCACGCAGGTGTGCCAGGGGTCAGACCGTACGGCCCTGTGGAGCGCCGGGCGGGGGCGACGGCTCTTTCCTGAAGGCCCACGTCATCTTCGGCTCCATGACGAAGCGCAGGGCGCGCTGGACCGGTGGGGTGCACAGCAGCGTCACGATCACCCCGGCGAGGAGTGTGATGGCGAGGGCGCCCCATGGGGTGTGGATCCAGTCGGCGTCGTACCAGTCCCACCACCGGGAGGCCTTGGCCAGGAACCCGTGCAGCAGGTAGCCGTAGAGCGTGCCGGCGCCCAGTACGGTGCACCACCTCCGGCGGCCGGGCACCCAGGCCAGGAAGCAGGCCGTGAGGACCAAGGAGCAGCCGAACATGGCCAGTTGCATCAGGACGCCGCACCACCACGGCACCCCCAGATGCTGTGCGCTGTCGGTGTGGTAGAACCACGCGTCGTTCATGCGCGGCACGGCCCAGTAGGCGAAGGTCAGCGCGGCCACGAGCACGGGCACCGCGGCGACCCGTGCCGCCCGGCGGCGCACGAGCTGGAAGTGCTCCGGTTTCAGGCACATGCCCAGGACGAAGAACGGCAGGAATTGCAGGACCCGCTGCAGGTCCAGGCCGCTGCCGAGATCCGGGGAAACCGAGGCCGCCAGGGCGATCGCCAGGGCCAGCGGCACCGGCCACCGGACGATCCGCCACAGCGGGGCGGTGAGCCGCCAGAGGAACAGGGCGACCAGGAACCAGGTGAGGAACCACGGGTCCGTCAGGTCGACCGAGAAGTCCGGCAGGTCGCCGGCCCAGTACCGGAACGCCGCGTAGGCCGTCTGGAAGACGATGTACGGGACGGCGACGCCCGTGACCAGCCGCTGCAGCTGGTTCCGCCGCATTTCGAAACTACGGGAGAAGTACCCGGATATGACGGTGAATGCGGGCATGTGGAACGCATAGACGAAGATGTAGAGCGCGGCCGCGCTCCGGCTGCCGGCGTAGAGCGGTTCCCAGGCGTGGCCCAGAGCCACCAGCACGATCGCCAGGTATTTGGCGTTGTCGAAGAATGCGTCGCGGTGCTTTGCCGGGGGCGGCGCCGATTCGCCCTGGCTGCCGCCAGGGGCGCCGGCCGGAGGACGGGCGGGGGAGTGGCCGGGGCCGGCGGCGGTCCGCTCGGCGGAGGCCGGCTGATCATCGTCCTGCAGGGCGGAGGCGGGAGCGGCGGCGGAGTGGGAGAGAGGGGTCACGACACGGCCTCCCAGTGGTCGGTCGGCCGTCGGGCCCTTCTTGCCGTGGTGGTGGGGGCGATCACTGCGGCGATCGTGGCAAGCGGCATCCTGACTCCTCATATGTGCTGGTGCGGGACGGGTGGAGGACCCTACCGGCGCTGGGTGACGTGCCTGGTGTGAGCCGGCGGGACCCGGTGCCCCACAATGCTGTGGGGGCCTGCGCCTCCTGGGGCGCCCGCGGATCGGGAGGCGCACCCACGGATCGGGAGCTGCGCCTGTCCGGGAAGTGCGCTCTCCGGCCGGGAGGCGTCTCCGCAGACCGAGGGTGTGCCTGCGCCTGCGCCTCGGCCATGGGACGGTTCCCCCTCCTGGTCGTCTACAGTGTTGTAGACCATCTGGCACTCTAGACACCGGGGCGCGCGCGACGCATCCCGACCCAGCACGGGAGGGGCTGACGACATGGCGCGGTGCCCGGGTGTCCGTCCTTCTGTACGTCGCCGGTCATGGGCACCGTTCATCCGTACCGAATCCCGGCGGCCGTCCGCCACCCGGCCCCGTCACCCTGCCCGGCGCTCTCCCGCTCCCGGGCCGGGTCGCCCCGTCCCGCCGGCCCTGCCGGCACCGGCCCTGTTCGCACGTGCCCCGTTCGTACCGGCACAGTTCGCCGGCCGTCCCCACCGCCCCGTCCGCCCATCGGGCCGCTGCCGCGCCCGCCCGCCGCGCCCGCCCGCCGCGCCCTTCGCTTCGGCCGACGGCACGACCACCAGTACAGTCGCCTCACCGACCGGTGCGCCGCGGCATACGTGGATCCCGGTGACGCCGGAGGCATCCGCGGGACCCGCCCCGGCCGAGCCGAGAGCACCGACGAGGGTGCCGATGCCCCCTCGTCCCCGCCGCACGCCCGGCCGCAGGACCCCACGCCCACCGCACCACGGCGCACCCGCGCCGCACGTTCACCCCATCACCGGAAATGGATCCCATGAGCGCGATCAGCATCGGCCAAGCCGTCGTCCTCGGAGCCGTCGAGGGGGTGACGGAATTCCTTCCGGTCTCCTCCACCGGCCACCTCAAGATCGCTGAAGGTCTGATGGGCATCCCCGTCAACGACAAGACCGTCGTCGCCTTCTCCGCGGTCATCCAGGTCGGCGCGATCGCCGCGGCGCTCGTCTACTTCTTCAAGGACATCGTGCGCATCGTGGGTGCGTGGTTCCGCGGGCTGCGCAATCGCGAGGAGCGCTACCACCACGACTACAAGTTCGCCTGGTGGGTGATCTACGCCACCATCCCGATCGTGGTCGTCGGCCTGGCCGCCAAGCCCCTGATCGAGGGCCCGCTCGCCTCCCTGTGGGTGGTTGCCGGGTCGCTGATCATCGGCAGCGGGGTGATGTGGGCGGCGGACCAGATGGGCCGCCACAAGCGCGGTGAGGACGACACCTCGCTCAAGGACGCCATGTGGGTCGGCTGCTCCCAGATCCTCGCCCTCCTCTTCCCGGGCTTCTCCCGCTCCGGCGCGACGATGTCCACCGCCCTCATCCTCGACCTGGAGCGCGTCGCGGCCACCCGCCTCTCCTTCTTCCTGGGCATCCCGGCCCTCACCGGAGCCGGCATCTACGAGCTGAAGGACGCCATCGGAACCGGTGCCGCCGTTGCGCCCCTGGCCATCGGCACCGTCGTCTCCTTCGGCGTCGCCTACGCCTCCATCTCCTGGCTGCTGAAGTTCGTGGCCAAGCACTCCTTCAACTCCTTCGTGATCTACCGGATCCTCGTCGGCGCCCTCCTCTTCGGCCTGCTGGGCATGGGCGTCCTTTCCTGACGACCGCAGCGGGGCCCGCTGTGGGCCCGCGTGGGACCTGCCGCGGGGACCGTCCCGGCCGAGGTATCCCCAATCCGGTTGAACACTCCCGGGGCGCAGTCCGTACAAAGGGATGTGCCGCGGGATTTTCCCCGATTCCCGGCCCGGCCCGGCCTTCCTGTGGACCCGGGCCCCGCGGCCGCTCCGCCGGTGTTTCCCCTGGCACCGCGGAGCGGCCGCCGTTACCGCCGCGCGGGCCGGACCGGACGGGTCCGGCGACCGCGCCACCGTCACCGCCGATATGACGGCCCATCAGGTGTCGCCCGGCCTCCATGGCGCCCGGCATGGGGCGTGTGTCCAGGTCAACGGCCCGCTCGGTACGATTCCTGCCGCTGCCGGCCCGCACCGACCGAGGCCGGTCCATGCCGATGTCTTACGGGGGTTTGTTCCACATGTTCGGAATCGTCCGGCCCTGCACCCATCGCCTGTCGCAAGGACTCAAGGCGGAGTGGATGGCCCATCTGTGCGGTCTCTGTCTCGCGCTGCGCGGCGACCACGGGCAGTTCGCCCGGGTCGTCACGAACTACGACGGGCTGATCATCTCCGTGCTGACGGATGCGCAGTCCGGCCCCGCGCAGGCCCGCCGCCGTACCGCGGGGCCCTGTCCGCTGCGGGGTATGCGGACCGCATCGGTGGCGCAGGGAGAGGGCGCGCGCCTCGCGGCATCGGTGTCCCTCGTGCTCGCCTCGGCGAAGATACGCGACCATGTCGCCGACGGGAACGGAGCGTTGCGCCGCCGGCCGGTGGCCGCCGCCGCGCGCAAGGTCGCCGCGGGATGGGACCGGGCCGGGGCGCGCACCGGTGCCACCCTCGGCTTCGACACCGCCGTACTCGTCGACGCGGTCGACCGGCAGCTGGGCATCGAGGAGCTGGCCGGGCCCGGCACACCACTGACGTTCATCACCGAGCCGACCGAGACGGCGACCGCCGCGGCCTTCGCGCACACCGCGGTGCTCGCGGGCCGGCCGGGCAACGCGGCGCCGCTGGCCGAGGCCGGCCGGTTCTTCGGGCGGCTGGCTCATCTCCTCGACGCCGTGGAGGACCGTGCTTCGGACGCCGCCGAGGGCGCCTGGAACCCGCTCGCCGCCACGGGTGCCACCCTCGCCCAGGCCCGCCGGCTGTGTGATGACGCGCTGCACGGCATCCGTCTCGCCCTGCGCGACGTGGAGTTCGCCGACTCCGCGCTGGTGCATGTGCTGCTGGTCCACGAACTGCGCCGCTCGGTGGACCGCGCCTTCGGCACGGCTTCCTGCTCCCACCAGGGGCACGGAGCGCCGGGGCCCTACGACGGCCAGGGCCGGAACCCGTACCGAAACGGCGGGCCCTCCCCGTACGGGCAGCCTCCCCACTACGGCCAGGCACCGGCCGGCGGCAGCCCGTACGCTCACGGGCAGCAGCACCTGAATGGGCCTCAGAACCCGTACAGCGGCGGCCCGGTCGGGCCTGGCGGTCCGAGCGGCGGCCACGGCGGTCACGGTGGCGGCTCCGGCGGGGGCGAGGGCGGGATGCCGCACTTCCCGCAGCAGCCGAAGAAGCCCCGCGGCTTCTTCGCCGGCTGTGCGGTCGCCATCGGGCTCTGCTGCACCTGCAAGCTCTGCTGCGCGGAGGAGTACGAGGGACCGTGGTCGCGCAAGAAGCGCGAGGGGTGCTGCCAGGACTGCGATTGCTGTGACGACTGCAGCTGCTGCGACTGCTGCGATTGCTGTGACGGCTGCAGCTGCTGTGACTGCTGAATCGCTGACGTCCGGAAGCCGGCCGGGGGCGGCCACGGCACGTGCCATGGCCGCCCCCGGGCCGGTCAGGCGCCCGGCGGCACCCGCGACGGGCGTCCTGAGCCCGCAGTGAAGCGGTAGCCCGCGATGCCACCGAAGGCGGCGAGCAGCCCGCCCGCCGCGGTCCAGAGCCAGCGGTCGGACCACCCGCCGGACGACCACCCGCCGTCCGGTTCGCCCAGGGCGGCGGGCTTCCCGGGCGCGGCGCTCTCCTGGGCCTCGGGTGAGGCGGTGGAGGCGCCCGGTACCAGGGGAGCCGCGAGCGTGCCGTCCACGTCGTGGGCGCCGCCCTGGTCGGCGAGGGCGGCGTCGACCTCGGCGTGTACCGGCAGACCGAGGTCGTCCTTGGGCAGGTCCACCACCGTCAGGCGTACGTAGTAGCTGCCCGGCAGCGGATCGTTCGCCCACGGCTCTGCCCAGGCGCGGACCGTGCGCAGCGTGCAGGAGAGTTCGACGGAATCGGCATCCCGGGCCGCCGCCCTGGTCTGGGCGCCGTACTGGCACGCCTGACGGCGGCGCAGCCCGTCATAGACATCGAGCTGCCAGGTGGCCGTGCCGTGCCGGGCGCTCCGCGGGAGGGAGACCTTGGCCTTGACGGTGGCGCGCTGCCCCGCGTCCACGGGCAGCACCCAGTACAGGTAGTCGCCGGTGGACGCATCGGCCGTGGCCCGCTGGTCCGGTCTGATGGCGGTCGCCGTACGGAACGAGGTACCGGCCTCCGTCGGGGCCGGCGCCTCCCCGTCCGTGCTGGTGCTCGGACTGGGGGACGGGCTGTCGGCGAAGACCGTTCCCACCGTGCCGAAGAAGGCGGCGCCCGCCAGCACAGCGGTCGTCAGGGTGCGTAGGGTGCGCATCAGCGGGTCCTCCAGACGGTCACGCGCCAACGGGAGATCCAGCCCCACAACAGGCCGGCGATCAGGCCGGCGAGGGCCAGTGAGACCAGCAGCCACCAGCCGTGTCCGAGGCCGAAGAAGGCCGCGTCGGAGGCGTCATCGGGCCCGTCCACCAGGTCGACGGTCAGCTCGACGGGCAGGCCCGGGTCGGTCTTGACCGAGGCGGGTGCCGAGAAGGAGTTGCTGACCTGCAGACAGACGGTCTCCGCCGCGGATGTGTCGTCATCCGAGGAGGCGGACGGCGCCTTCGGGTAGCGCAGCCCGGAGGAGATCACATCCGTCCGGCCGTCGCCGGCCTCCGCACCGCGGACGATCTCCCTGCCGTGCACGGTCGAGGCCCGCAGCAGGACCCCGTAGTCGTTGTTGACCGCACGGTCGGCGCCGATGCTCACCGAGGCCCGCAATTCCTGGCCGGGCCGCACGTCCACCCGGTACCAGCGGTGCTCGGCGAACTTCTCACGGTCGGTGTAGAGACCGGGCTTGAGCTTCGGGGCACCGGCGCACTGCTGGGCCCCTTCGGTCGCCACCGGAGTGACCACCGGACGGGCCGCGCGGTCCACCAACTGGTGTACCCGGTCCCGGAGTTCCTTGGTGTGCTGTACCGAGGTGTAGGTTCCGCCGGTCGCCTCGGCGATGCAGCTCAGCTGGTTGCGGGTCTTGGCGTCCGGCAGCAGACCGAGGGTGTCGACGGTGAGGTGGATGCCCTTGGCGGCGATGTCCCGCGCCACCTGGCAGGGGTCGAGCGGGGCGCAGGTGTCCTCGCCGTCCGTGATGAGGACGATCCGGCGGGAGCCGTCGCCGCCCTTGAGGTCGTCGGCCGCGCCCAGCAGAGCCGGTCCGATGGGCGTCCAGCCGGTGGGGCTGAGCGTGGCCACCGCGGTCTTCGCCTCGGTCCGGTTCAGCGGCCCGACCGGGTAGAGCTGCCGGGTGTCTTTGCAGCCGACTTTCCGGTCCTCGCCGCGGTAGTTGGCGCCGAGGGTACGTATGCCGAGCTGGACCTCGTCCGGCACGGCATCCAGCACCTCGTTGAACGCCTGTTTCGCCGCGGCCATCCGGCTCTGGCCGTCGATGTCGCGCGCCCGCATCGAGCCGCTGACATCGAGCGTCAACTCGACTTTGGGGGAAGGCTTGGCGTCCGGTTCATCGGCGCCGGCGGGTGTGGGGGCGAGCGCGAGGGTCATCGCGGCCAGCAGGCCGCACACCCCGGCCGCCAGCCGTTTTCTTGTGATCATCGCCGGATCGTATGGAGAAAGTCCCCGCATTCCAAAAACGGCCCCTCACATGCGGTGCAGGGAAGGGGCGGTGGCGCAGCGGCCGGCCGCGCGGACCGGCGTCCGTGCTCCGTACGGCGGCGGGGGAGGGGCGTCGGGAGTCGCCGCCCGTGCCGTGGTCAGGCCAGTGCGACGGCCATCCGCCGTACGGCCTCGGTCAGCAGCTCGGGTGAGGTCGCCAGGTTGAGCCGGACGTGCCCCGCGCCGCCGGTGCCGAAGCCGGCACCGGGACTGAGCGCGACCCGGCCGCGGGCGAGGAAGACCGCGGCGGGATCGTCACCGAGGCCGAGCGGACGGCAGTCGAGCCAGGCGAGATAGGTCCCGGCGGCAGGGCGGTAGCGGACCGCGGGGAGCCGTTCGGCCAGCAGGCCGTCGAGCAGCCGGCGGTTGTCGTCGAGGCCGCGGAGCACCGCGTCGAGCCAGTCGCCGCCGTCCCGCAGGGCGGCCGTGTGGGCGATGATGCCGAGGTGGCTGGGGCCGTGGCTGACCTCCTCCGGGAGACGGGCCAGATCGTCGGCAGCGCCGGGTCCGGCGAGGGCGAGTGCGGCCTTGAGACCGGCGAGGTTCCATGCCTTGGACGCCGACATCAGCGACAGCCCCGACTCCGCCCCCGGCACGCTCAGGTAGGGCACGAACCCGGCGTCCGGGGCCACCACCGGGGCGTGGATCTCGTCGGCGACGACCCGTACGCCGTACCTGTCCGCGAGCGCCGCGACCGCGGACAGTTCCTCGGCGCCGTGCACGGTGCCGGTGGGATTGTGCGGGCTGCACAACAGGTACGCGGCGCGGCCCCCGTCCGCGACGGCGTGCCGGAAGGCTCCCTCCAGCGCCGTGAAATCGATCCGCAGGTCCGCTCCCAGCGGCGCTTCCACCACGCGCCGGTCCATATGCGTCACGAACTGGTAGAACGGCGGATAGACGGGGCAGTTGACGACCACCGGGTCTCCCGGCCCGGTGAGCAGCTTCAGCACTTCGACGATGCCCAGCATCACATCGGGCACGATCGCCGTACGGTCCACCACGAGCCCGTCCCAGCCCCACCGCGTCCGTGCGAAACCGGCCAGCGCCCGGGCGTACGCGGTGCCCGTCGGGTAGCCGGTGTCGCCGAGCGCGACCGCCTCCGTGATCGCCGCGGCGACCGGTTCGGCGAGCGGCACATCCATCTCCGCCACCCACAGCGGCAGCACATCGTCCGGGTAGGTACGCCACTTCATACTCGTACGCCGCCGCAGTGCGTCCAGGGAGAGCCGGCGCAGCGGGTTGGGGTCGTCGGGGGAGGTACGCGGCACGGGATCCATGGAGCCAAAATAGGCACGGTGCGCGGCGAAGGGCAGAGGGAGAACGGGCCTTTGTGGCCCCGGGGGCCGGTGGGGCCGGGCCCCGTCCGCGCCGGCCGGCCGGCGCCGGGCCGGGCCTCAGGTGGCGGTGAGCACCAGAGCGGCCTGGTCATCGGGGGTGGACCGGCCCGCGAAGGCGGTCACCGCGGCATGGACGGCCTCGATGAGACCGGCGGCACCGGACGCCGTGCCGGGGAGGGCGAGAAGGGCATCGGCCAGGCGGTGTTCGTCGAAGAACTCGCCGGTGGCGGAGCGGGCCTCGGTGATGCCGTCGGTGACCAGCACCAGGCTGTCGCCCGGCGCGAGGTCGAGCCGGCAGCAGGCGCCGTGGAATTCCGGGCTGATCCCCAGGAGCAGGCCCGACTGGACCACATGCTCGACGGTGCCGTCGGTGCGGCGCACGAGCGGCGGTACATGACCGGCCCGGATCAGCTCCAGTGCGAGGTGCGACGGGGTGTGCCGCAGTTCGCCGTAGACGAGGGAGACGAAGTGGTCCTCGTCGAGCGGGCTCCCGGTGAGCGCGTCGTTGATGGCGGCGACCACGTCCGCCGGATCGTGCAGCAGACGCGCGGCGGCGCGTGCGGTGTGGCGGACCATGCCGGTGGTGGTGGCGGCCAGTGCGCCGCGCCCGCAGACATCGCCGATCATGAACGCCCAGCGGTCGTCGGGGAGCGGGAAGACATCGTAGAAGTCGCCGCCGACCTCCGGCCCTTCGCCGGCGGGATGGTAGTACGCCGCCAGATCGGCACCGGGAATCCTGGGCAGCTCGGGAGGCAGCAGCCCGGCCTGCAGATCGCGGGCCAGCTGGACGCGGTCGCTGAACTGGTGGGCGTTGTCGGCACTGGAGGCGGCCCGGCGGGCCAGCTCCTCGGCGAGGGCGACGGCATGGCCGTCCAGCGGCCGGTCGGTGGCCAGGAGGGTCAGTACGCCGAAGGTGCGGCCGCGGGTCGCCAGCGGGACGCTGACGTAACCGGTGACGCCGGGCGGCCCGGGAGGGTCGCCGGGCGAGGCCGCCGGGCGACTGGTCTCCGTGGCGCCCGAGGCCAGGACGCGGGCCACCGCCCGGTCGACCTGTCCGGTGAGCACCGGGGAGGCGAGGAGGTCTTCCTCGGCCGGGGTGGCGGCGGCCACCGCGATCCGCCGGGTCCGGCCGTCCTCCAGCACATGGACGCTGCACAGCGGGGCCAGGGTCGGTACGGTCAGCCGGGCCAGGCGCTGCAGGCAGTCCGCGTAGTGCGGCTCGCGGGTGATGGCCGTGCTGGCGTCCAGCACGAAGGCCAGGTCCTCTCGGGCCTCCCGCTCCCGCTCCTGGGCGGCGCGTTCCGCCTCCAGGGCGTGGTGGCGCTCGATGGCCAGTGCGGCGATCCGGGCGAACGCGGCACTGAGGGCCAGGTCCGTCTCCTCGGGGGCCTTGGGGGCACGGTGGTACATCGCAAAGGTTCCCAGCAGCCGGTCGTCCGTCCCCAGGATCGGGGTGGACCAGCACGCCGCGAGCCCGGCCCGCTCCGCCAGCTCCCGATAGCCCTTCCACCGGTGATCGGTGGCGATATCGGTGACGGTCACCGGCACCCGCAGATACGCGGCCGTGCCGCACGAGCCCACGTCCGCACCGATGGCGATCCCGTCGATCGCCTCGTTGTAGAAGGCGGGCAGGCTCGGACCGGTGCCGTGCCGCAGCTGCCGGCCGTCGCGATCGGCCAGCAGCACCGAGACGATCAAGTCCGGCGACAGCTCCTCGATCGCCCGGGCCATACCGGTCAGAATGCTGCCCAGCGGGGCTTCGCGGGCGATCTGCTCCAGCAGGAGGCGCTGCTCGGACGCGAGGAGCTGGGCATGGTGGTGGACGGTGGTCTCCACCGCGATCACGATCACCCCGTCGACCTCGCCCACCGCGTCCCGGCGGGGCTCGTAGGTGAAGTCGAAGAAGCCCTCCCGCTCCTTCCCCGGCGCACCGAGCACCAGCCGCGCGCCACGGGCCCGGAACGTGGTGCCGGTGCGGTACACCGCATCGAGCCGGTCCAGCACGCCCTGCGGGCCCAGCTCCGGAATCACCTCGCCGATCGGTGCGCCGCTCTGCGTACGGCCGCCGCCGAACGCCTCGAAGAACGCCGGATTCGCCGCCTCCAGCAGATGGGAGGGGCCGCCCAGCGCAACGAAGATCACCGGAGCCTGAGCGAACAGGTCCTCATATTCCTCGGTCCGCCGGGACGGGGACCGGGGATGAGTGGTGACCGCGCCGAGGCGATCCGGCTGTAGGGACATGACAGGCCGCCCTCTCTCCCACCCATCGACCGCGGCGCCCGTCCACCTCCACTCTGGCACACCACTCCCAGGAATCCAGCCGCCGCCGAAGGGGTCACCGAGCGGATCCCCTCGGCGACACGCTGCACTCCTCGTCGTCCTCCTGTCGTCCTCCCTGTCGTGTCTCCTGCCGTGCCGTACGCCTCGGGCCCCGGTGCGTCCGTTCGGAGTACGCAGCGCCCTTCCCGAGAGAGGCTGCGCCCCCTTCGCCCCCACCTCTCCTAGTGTCCTGAGGGCCGGTCCGGCCTCGGCCGGTGGCCGCTCCCGCCTCCGCCGACGGGATGGAACCCAGTGATCGAACTCGCCCCGGACCAACTTCCCCCGCTCACCGGCTGGTTCCCGGCCGGCTCCCCCGGGGCGGCCGCGCTGCCCGAACACGTACGGGCCTTCGGCACCGGCCGCTGGTGGGCCGACCGGGCCACCGCTCCGCGCGCCCTGGCCGTGGCCTGCGCGGACCACGTCCTGCTCCGCGGCGACCCGGGCGCGCTGGCCCCCGATGCCCTCGCCGTCTTCGGCGCGCACTATGTGCAGGCCCCCGCCCGCTTCCTGCCCGCGCTGGGCATCGCCTTCGACCTGGTCGTGCCCTGGGAGCGAATGCTGTATCTGCACCGGGTGCCCGTACCGGTGCCGCGCGTCCCGGACAGGGTGACGGTGCGTCGGCTGACGGCGGAGGATGCCCCGGCGCTGGCCGCCCTCACCCCGGATGCGGCGTGGCTCCATGCGAGCTGGGGCGGCCCGGCGCCTCTCGCCGCTTCCGGGTTCGGCTGGGCCGCCTTCCGGGAGGGGGACGTCCTCGCCGTTGCCTGTACGTACTTCCAGGGCACCCGGTACGAAGACCTCGCCTGTTTCACCGCGCCCGGCCACCGCCGTCAGCGCCTGGCCCTGGCCTGTGTGGCCGCCCTGTGCCGGGACGTCGCCACCCGCGGCCACGTCCCGAGCTGGACCTGCTCCCGCGACCACCGTCCCAGCCGGCTCCTCGCCTGGACCGCGGGATTCCGTCTGGCGCGCGAGTACGTGCACCACCTCACCGGAAAGCCGTCCCGTCAGGGAGCCGCGCTTCCCGCCTGAACGCCCGCCCGCCGTCCCGGTCCCCGGGGACACGAACGCGCCACACCGCCGAACACCACGGCGACGACGCCCCGCCTCCGTACGCTGACGTGGCCGTCCCGTCAATGGCCGGCCCCCTTCGCGGTACGACAGGAGCACACGATGGCCGCCTCCGCCGGTTCTCCTCCCCGGGCCGCAGCACGGCATCGCCTGCGCGCATGGATGCTGGAGGGCCTGGCCGACATGGCCAAGCACCACCCCGGGCCGCACGCGGGTGCCCAGAGCGCCCACCGTGGACAGCGGTGGTGGCGGGTCATGTGCCTGACCGGAGTCGACTACTTCTCGACACTCGGCTATCAGCCGGGCATCGCCGCCCTGGCCGCGGGCGTGCTGTCGCCGGTCGCCACCCTCGTCCTGGTCCTGGTGACGCTGGCCGGCGCGCTGCCGGTGTACCGGCGGGTGGCCCGGGAGAGCCCGCACGGCCAGGGCTCGATCGCCATGCTGGAGCGGCTGCTGTCCTTCTGGAAGGGCAAGCTGTTCGTGCTGACCCTGCTGGGGTTCGCGGCCACCGACTTCCTGATCACCATCACCCTGTCGGCCGCCGACGCCGCCACCCACCTGGTGGAGAACCCGCACCTCACCAGCGCCCTGCAGAACGGCCGGCTGGTCATCACGCTGGTCCTGATCGCGCTGCTGGGCGCGGTGTTCCTCAAGGGCTTCCTGGAGGCCATCGGGGTGGCCCTCGTCCTCGTGGGCCTCTACCTGGGGCTCAATGTGGTGGTGGTCCTCGCCGGAGTCTGGCATGTGGCCACCGCGCCCCATGTCGTCACCGACTGGTCCCATGCCCTGACCACCGAGCACGGCAGCGCCCTGGCGATGGTCGGCGTGGCCCTGCTGGTCTTCCCGAAGCTGGCCCTGGGCCTGTCCGGGTTCGAGACCGGCGTGGCCGTCATGCCCCATATCGAGGGAGACCCCGACGACACCGAGGAGCGTCCCACCGGGCGCATCCGGGGCGCGAAGAAGCTGCTCACCACCGCCGCCGTGATCATGAGCGTCTTCCTCATCATCACCAGCTTCCTCACGACCCTGCTCATCCCCGAGCCGGCGTTCCGGCCCGGCGGGCCCGCCAACGGACGCGCCCTGGCCTACCTGGCCCACGAGTATCTGGGCTCCGCCTTCGGCACGGTCTACGACGTCTC